>DATJKH010000018.1:0-13289 GCA_035491715.1 Vicinamibacterales bacterium
ATCCCGATCGGCGTCCGAAAGACGACCGACATCATCAACGATCCGTTGGGCTCGGCTCTCGGCACGTGGCCGGCTGAAGCCGCGCCACCATGCCACATCGCCGTCGGAAGCGGGCCGGGAGGCGCGCAGCCTTACGTGCTCGCCGGCCGATGCTTCTGGCCAGACAGTGGATCGCGCCGCCCGTTTGCGGGCGACCAGCTGTGGACATACCGGGAAGTCTCGCCGGGCGTTTCGGACTGGAAACAGATCGCCGTTCCTCCGAAGACTTCCGGAGGAACGGCCGCCGCGGCAGCAGGTTTCGGTCTCATTGCCGTGGCGCCCAGTAATGCCAACCTGCTCTACGCGTCCGTTGTACTTGACGGCGATCCACGCATGATGCGGTCGACCGATGGCGGCGGGACGTGGACCTTCGATCAACGTCTCACGGAGTTGATGAGCGGCGGCGGTCGATTCCTGCCGTATCCAGTGAAAACCGAGGACGGGATTTTTCCCTACCTCCAGCCGCTCATGGTGGCGTTCGATCCACTGAACCCGAGCATCCTCGTCGCGGGAGGCACCGCGTCAGGCGTGTTCCTCTCCTGGAGCGGCGGCGCCGAGTGGGCGCTGCTGACTGATCCCACGACGCCCGGCACGTCAGGGGTACCGCATCTGCCGCGGCCGACGGCAGCGCACTTCGATCACGACAAGCCTGGCGTGGTTCGCATCTATCTTGGAACCGGCCGAGGCATATGGCGCGTGGAGGTCCCGATTGCCGATCTGAAGATCACGAAATCCGACTCGCCCGATCCAGCATTCGCAGGAGAGACGATCACTTACACCGTCGGCGTCGAAAATCTCGGTCCGTCCACTGTTGCGGCGGTCACGGTCCGTGATTCGCTGCCTCCGGACGTCGCGTTCAACCACGACACAGACTCCTGCAGCGAATCGCCTACAGGTACGCTGACGTGTGCAGGTGGTACTGTCGCACCGAACTCGCAGACTACGTTCTCGATCATCGTCGATGTTCCCGCGGACCTCGTCTATCAGAACGGCGGACCCAAGACGATAACGAACGGTGTCGCCGTGTCGGGTGCGATCGATCTGAACACAGCGAACGACACGGCAACAACGAGCACGCTGGTCAAGGCCAAAGCCGATGCAGCGATCGTGAGCTTCGCCGCTGTGAACGCGCCGAAGGAAGTAATTGTCGGTCAGCCTCTTCAGCTCACGCTGCGCAAGGCCATCACGCAGCACGGACCATCGTCACCGGTTGACATCTCCTTGTTGCGAACGGCCACTGCGCCGGCTGGTTCGAGCGTCACACCCACATCGTCGTCGGCGGCGGCAATCGCTGTGCTGAAGGAAGAGATCCGTACGCTTGACGAAGTATTTACGATCACGTGCGGCGCACCTGGCGCTCAGACGTTCTCCTTCTCGAACACGCTGAAGCTGGCTCAGTCGGCAGACGTCGATCCCAACTTGTCCAATAACGTCGCGTCTGCGGCGGTAACAATCGAGTGCATCGTGCCGGTTGCAGTCAACATCAAGCCGCACAGTTTCCCGAATGCGATGAATCTTAATGGTGCCGTTCCCGTCGGGGTGCTCACAACGAAAGCGGGCGAATACGGTCTGCCCCTGTCATTCGATGCAACGCGAATCGTGTCCGCGACGGTCCGATTCGGGCCGGCCTCGCTGGTGCTCCCGGAAACGGGCGGGGTAGCGCCGACCGGCGCGCACGTGGAAGATACCTACGAGCTCAACGATCAGAGCCGAGATGGGGATCTCGACATGGTCCTGCAATTTCGCGTCGCGCCCAGCGGACTGACGCCGGCGTCGACACAGGCGTGTGTGAAAGGCACGTTTGTCGGAGCAGGCAATCAAGCGTTCAAATTCTTCGGGTGCGACTCCATCAAAATCTCACAGTGACCGCATGATGGGCAAGAATCGCCTATCATCCGCCTGTGCGGCGAAGTTACTCGGTACTCACTGCCGCGGCCATTCTTCTGGCTCCCTGCCCTGCGCGTGCAGAGCGTCTGCCGCTCGCGCACTACACGACGGCCCATGGTTTGCCCTCGAACGACCTCAGTGTCGTCGTCGAGGATGCGCGTGGATTTCTCTGGATTGGAAGTTACAGAGGACTCTCGCGCTTCGACGGGCGAGGATTCAGGAACTTCGGAAGGGACCACGGGCTCGACAAGAGCACGAACGTCACCAGTCTGGCAGCCGCGCCGGATGATTCAATCTGGGTCGGCGTCTGGGGAGGCCTTTATCGATTTGATTTAGTGACCGGGACCTTCACCGAAGTGATGGTGGAAGGGCGACAGAAAACATGGGAGCGCGTGCAGGTCAAAGTTGATCGTGATGGGATCGTGTGGTGCGGTGCTGCCGATGGTTTGTATCGCACGGACACCACAGCACGCGGCCGGATGATAGTCCGGCGAGTTCCGCTGCCGCCGCACGTCGAGCTGCCGGCAGTATCCGCATTGCTGATCGATCGAGCGGGCAATTTGTGGGTTGCGTCGACGGATCTCTACCGCCGCGGTCCCGATGGCCGATGGACTCGCGTCGAGGCGCCGCCCTCTGCCAGACCAGATCTCGAGACCATTTCCCTGGTTGAGGATCACAACGGGCGGATCTTGCTTACGACAGTGCGCGGGGTCTGGCGGATCGATCCGACGCCTGGTGACGCCTGCCATGAATCGTGCACGATTCGAGCGGCGACGGCGTTCGACCTTCAACCCGGAAAAGCGGTGGCAAACGAGTCCGGCGGACTCTGGGTTGCGAGCACGACAGGTCTGGTTGAGCTCGATTCATCCGGTCGAATGGTACGACGTCTCACACGTGACGACGGTCTCGCCGCATCGACCATCTCGCCTGCGCTTCTCGACCGTGGCGGCAATCTCTGGCTTGTCGCCGATGGCAACGGGCTGCAGCGCCTGGCATCCGAGGGGTTCACATCCTACGGCGCATCAGAGGGACTGATTGCGTCGAATGTCGCGTCGATCATGAAAACCCGGGCCGGCGAGCTGGTTGTTGCCGGATCGCAACACGTTCTGCAACGGTTCCAGAATGGGAGGTTCATCGCTGCTCGCCCCAAGCTTCCGCCAGGCGTTCGGCGTCCCGGTTGGGGTTGGTATCAGTTCGATATGCAGGACCGCCGCGGCCAGTGGTGGATTCCGACAGACGACGGGCTTGTTCATTTCTCGCGTCCTGATCGGGTCGAAGATCTGCCACGTGGATCCGCGACCGTGCTCCGCGGAGGCTGCTTCAGCGGCACCAACGTGTTCCGCGTCTATGAAGACTCGAGCGAGAACATGTGGATCGGCACCACCGAGCGGTCGGGATCTACTTTGTATCGCTGGGACCGATCGTCCGGACGCTTCGACTGCTACAGCTCGGAGGAGATTGTTGGCAGTCACGTCGCCCCCACGGCCTTTCTGGACGTCGGACACGGGACGATGTGGATCGGGTTTGGTGACGGCCAAATCGCGCGCTACCGCGAGAGTCGATTTGAATGTGTCTTCAACTGCGGCGACGCGCACGAAGGCGTCGTCAATGCGCTCGTGCTGGATAGCCGGGGGCGCCTCTGGATCCCGACGCATCGCAGTGGGCTGATGCGCGTGGACAATCCGGCAGCCCGCCGACCGGAAGCGGTGCGCTTGACGATGACCGATGGTCTGTCTTCCGAACAGACGTATGCAGTTGTCGAAGATCGATTCGGCCGGCTTTTTGTCGGCACCGAACGCGGTGTCGACGTGCTTGACGGAGGCGGCCGCGTCATGCTGCATTTCGGAACCGAGGACGGCCTTCCGAGCCCGGTAGTTTCGGTGGCATATGCCGATTCGAATGGTGATCTCTGGTTCGGGACGACGAATGGCGTGGCGAGATTCAAACCGCACGATCTCGTCGCCGCGGAATCCGGGCGCGTGCTCGTCGATGCCATTCGTGTGTCGGGTGTGACCGCACCCGTTTCGGCCGTAGGAGAGGAACGGCGGAGTGGCCTGGTCCTGCAGCCCGATCAACGTAACATCGAAATCGAATTCATCGGTCTTCCGCGTCGGGCGGCCGCCAGCCTCAGGTTCCAGTACCGCCTGTCACAGCTCGAACCGTGGTCACCGCCGTCCCCGACCCGATCGCTCGTGCTCGCGGGCCTTTCGAGCGGTCTTCATCGGCTGGAAATCCGAGCGGTCGATGTCAGCGGTCGCGCGTCGCCACATACCGCCATCGTCGACATCGACGTGCGTCCGCCGTTCTACTGGCGTCCCTGGTTTTTGCTGGTCGCGGGTCTCTCAGTGTTGCTGATCGCGATTCTCGCGTATCAGGCGCGCGTCGCTCATGTGACCGCCCTCGAACGGCAGCGCACCGAGATTGCCATGGATCTCCACGACCAAATGGGGTCGCAGCTCGCGAGCATCGGGTTGCTCGCCGATCTCGGAACCGATGATTCCATCGCGCCGCCGAAACGCAGAGAGCTGTTCGATCAGATTGCGCAGACAGCGACACAAATGGGTTCCGCCTTGTCAGACATCGTCTGGTCGATGCGGCATCGCAACATGACGATCGAAGACCTCGGCGTCCATCTCCGGGAACACGCTCGTCGCCTTTTTCCGTCACGGCCGCCGCAACTCGACATCTCATATCCTCCCGACTGGCCCCGCATTGTCTTGACGCCGGCAGCAGGTCGGGGCGTTCTTCTCATTGCCCTCGAAGCGTTGCACAACGTGGCCCGGCATGCCGCCGCCGAGCACGTTCACTTAGAGTTGCAATCGCGAGGCCGGCGTTGGCAGCTGCTTGTCGCTGATGATGGCCGAGGACTTCCACCGACACATCCTGGGCATCACGGCTTTGGTCTCGAAACCATGCAACACCGCGCCCTCGATCTCGGGGCGACGCTGGATATTGTTTCGACTCCTGATCAGGGAACAACCGTCACTCTGACGTTCGATCCGCGGGCTGACTCCCGCAGGTGGCGGAATCGAACAAGTATCCGATTGCCCCGGTCAGGCGCCTGGGGGTAGGTCTTGACGTCAGCCATGCCGGGTCCGCTTCGTATTGCGATTGTTGAAGACGACAACAGATATCGAACCAGCCTCGAGCAGCTGTTTTCGTACTCTGTCGCTTTTCGACTCGTCGCCAGTTACCCTTCACCTCCGGCAGCGCTCGCGCGAGTGGAGCAATCGCTGCATGACCTTGGTGAATTGCCGTGGGATGTCGTGGTCATGGATCTCGAGATGCCGACGATGACTGGAATTGAGGCGACACGTCGACTCAAAGCACTCGCACCAGGGTTGAAAGTGGTGGTGTTGACCGTTTTCGAGGAACCTGCGGCGATCCTCGAAGCGGTGTGCGCGGGCGCCGACGGCTACCTGGTGAAGAAGGCGCGCGCGCGCGAGCTGCTCGATGGGATTCAGGCGGTCGCTGACGGGGGATCTCCGCTCACCTCAAACGTCGCGCGAAAGGTGCTCGAGTTGCTGCGTGCGTTGGGTCCGCCGATCGCCGGCGGACAGGCCGTGGGGAGACTCGATCTCACGACCCGCGAGCAGGACGTGCTTCGCGAACTCGTCAACGGGCTCTCATACAAGCAGGTCGCCGATCAACTCGGAATCAGTCTCGGCACCGTTCGCAGCCATATTACGGCGATCTATCGAAAGCTACAGGTGCACAACGTTGCCGAGGCCGTCAGCCGCGCTCTGCGACAACGGCTCGTGTAACCTGCCGACCTCCTGCATCAGCTTCGAGCGATGTCATTTATTCGTCGATGCCGTGTTCCGTTTCGGTCGAGCCTCGACTGCGCACCGCGCTGAAGGTGAGCTGGACCGAGCCGACGCAACGCCTGTTCGATCACGAGACCCTTGGCGGCAATGGCCGCACGTGCCGCACCTGTCATTCAAGTGATAACGGCACGATTAACCCTGAAGAAGTCGCGAAGCGTCTGGCAGCGGATCCCTTAGATCCGTTGTTTCTTCACGACGGCCTCGACAATTTTGTCAGCGGCACGACCAGGATTTCCGAGCACGCCACGATCTTGATCGAACGCCCGCTGCCGCAGGGCGTGATCCTTCTTGATGATCCATCCGCGACTTCAGTGGTTCTCGCCCGCGGCGTGCCGAGTACGGTGAACACGCCAGCGCTCGATCCGGCGCTGATGTACGAAATGAGAAACCCTGACCTGCAGGATCAAGCGTCCGGGGCGATCGAGCGACACGCGCTGGCGACCATTCCGCCGACGGCAGCACAACTCGACGCGATTGCCGAATTTCAGCAGACGAATAACCGATTCTTCTCGAGCAAGGCGATGCGGTTGTTCGCTCGAGGGGGGCCGCCGCCGGGCCTGCCGGAAGGACGCACGCCGTCAGAGAAGCGCGGTCGAGAGTTCTTCGTCGATGCACCGTGGAACCCGCCGAGCAAAAAGGGGGTCTGTGCGCTCTGTCACGGCGGGCCGATGCTGAACACGGCCAACGAGTTCACAACCGACGCAACCGGCGCGCCGCCGGGATGGCGAGCGTTCGACATCCTCGTGAGTTCGCGAAATGTTTTGAACAATCCGGTTCACACCTTCGCGGTCACCGATCGGTGCAACGCCACACTTACCGTCACCTCGCCGGATCCGGGAATCATGATCACGGGCGTGTACAACATCCCGATGCTGGCGCAGTTTCTTCCTCCCGAAGAGACGTGCATTCTGCATCCCGCATTCTTCGCCAACATGTTCAAGACGCCACAGCTCTTCGGCATCAGGCAGACGGCGCCATACTTTCATGACAACTCAGCGAAGACTCTCGAGGATGTGCTGCAGCAGTACGCATTCTTCTTCACATCGAATCTCGGTTTCCCGATCACAGACTCGAACATCATCCTGACGCCGCAAGACATCGAGGACATCATTGCGTTCCTGAAACTTCTTTGACGGCGGGCACAAACGAGTCGCTAGAAGAGGATCCACAACCACGCGGAACCGAGCGCGAGTGTCGCAACGGTGACCGGCAGCCCGATTCGGAAGTAGTCGCGAAAGCCGATGTCGACCCCTTCGGCCGCAGCGCGTTCGACGACGATGATGTTGGCGACCGACCCGGTGATCGTCAGATTGCCGGCGAGGGTCGACGCCATCGCGAGCGCCAGCCATCCTGCGTGAGGATCGGGAAAGCTTCCGACGACGGTGCGAAGCAGCATGACCGCCGGAACATTGCTCACGATGTTGGAGAGAATGGCGGTGACAGGCACGAATACGCGGAATCGATGAAGGTCCCAGTGGTTGACCGGTTCGAGCAGCCGTGCCGTCAACCCGGCGCGATCAGCACCCGCGACGATCACGAATAGTCCTACGAAGAAGACCAGCAGTCCCCAGTCGATTTCCGCGTAGACGCGTTTCGGGTCGACGGTACGCGTGATCAACAGCAGCGCGGCGCCGATGGCAGCAGTCATCGCCGGCGGAACTCCGCATACGAGATGACCGACAGCGACCCAATCAGCATGTTCTGCGGGTTGCCGGTGATCGTCGCGACACTTCCGATGTTCGATGCGGTGGCGACGGCGATCAGATACGGGACCGGTGGCAGTTGGAGAAGCCGCGCCATGTGCAGGACGAATGGCGTCATCGTCAGGCACACGATGTCGTTGACAAGAAACGCCGACAGCAGTCCGCTGGTGAAGATGACCGTCGGTAGCAGGTGATGTGGATGCACGTGCTCGACGATCCATTCCGCTGAAGATCGCGTAGGCGGCGAGCGTCCGCGCATCTGAGAGCAACGCAGGATCGATTGTGTGTGCTCCTCTTCGCTCGATTATTTCGCGGCTTTCGACTTGCTGGACGTGTTGAGCGCCGCCGCTTGACGGACGAGCGCCTTGAACGCCGACTCGTCAACTTCTTCTCCTTCGTGAATGTCGATGGCGCGGCGTACGTTGCCGTCGAGACTCGAGTTGAAGAGACGCGCCGGATCCTTCAGCGAAGCCCCCTTGGCAAACGTCAGCTTCACGACGCTCTTGTAGGATTCGCCGGTGCAGATGATGCCGTCGTGCGACCAGACCGGCGTGCCCGGCTTGGTCGGCTTGACCCACTTCCACTCCTCGACGACGTCCGGGTCAGCAGCCTTGATCAGGCGGCGCATTCTGCTGAGGGTCTTCCCTCGCCAATCCCCGAGTTCGGCGATCCGGTTCGAAATCAATTCCGATGCTGACTGGTCTTTCATCGTCCCATCCTCGAAGTTTCAGGCATGCGTCGTCTGCTGCGCCATCGCGCGACATACGGCAGTACGAACAAGTACAGACCGGTGAAGAGAAGCAGGGCGAGCGGGAGTAGCGGCGAGTAGGTGATCCAGGCCGGAGGCGTCCCATTTCCCCGCGCCAGCGCGACGAAGTTGGCAATGACGGTAATGGTGAAGGCGATGGATACCCAGCGGTGAATCTGCCGGACCGAGCTGCTCAAGTTCAAAGGGAGTCTCCTTGTAAGATTCAGGACTCTTGATTCGGTTTCGACGACCAGTCGGGCGTGTCAACCGCGAACTGCCTGGCGTACTCCGCGTTCAATCGTTGCCAGCCGCCGAACTTGATCGCCTCTGGACCCACAATACGACCGATCGGCGTGCCACCCAGCAGGTGATCCAGCACGTCGAGGCACACATGCCAGCCGGCGGCGCCCATCGAGATATAACGGCGATCGATGTTGGTCCAGAGCGTCAAGCGCGTACCAGTGCCATGCGCTTCGAGCTGCCATCGCATATCGAAGTCGCCCCAGTTGTACTCGAGCAGATGGGGGGCGTCGGCCCGCGTGACTTTGCTTTCCGTGACGTGTGGTGTCGGCGCTCCCACCGTGGTCAGTTTCACCGTGCTTCCACTCGCAGCCAGGTTGCCGTCCGCATCGAAGGGCGCCCACTCCCGCAGCTGCGCTGGGTCGGTGAGCGCCTGCCAGACTTTCTGCGGCGAGTGGCGCATCTCCCGCACGAGGATGAGCGTCCATTTGTCTCCGTCCTTCCGTACCTCCGCCCCGGTGGCGGGGCCCGGTGCGTACTGCTCGCGAGTGGTCACCGTCTCCTCCTTGTTTTGCGTTTCTTGCGCGGCGATTGATCGATGCGATCGAGGTGGCGTTCGAGCGCATCGAGGTGGACAGACCAGAAGCGGCGGAACGGAGCCAACCAGGCCTCGAGCTCTTCAAACCGCTCCGGCTTCAGGCGATAGAGACGACGCTGTGCATCCACGGTGGACTCCACGAAACCAGCCTCGCGCAGCACTCGCAGGTGCTTCGACACCGTCGGTTGTGGCATCCCGAGCTGACGCTCGATCTCTCCCACCGATTGTTCCGACGCGACCAGGAGGCCCAGGATCGCGCGGCGGTTCGGTTCCGCGATGATTTCGAAGACAGACTCCACGCTGTAGATATACTCTGCAGCGTATATGCTTGTCAAGGCATATACTCGTTATGTATCGACGCGGGACTTTCGGCAGAAACCTTCGTATCTACTGACCCCGGCGGGAACTCTTAAAGCGACCAGTCGTCTTGTACTGACGGGAGCGACCTTGCTGGATGGAGGGGGAATCGAGCGGAGGGTCCCATGAGCAAGCTATACATCTACGACAAGACCAGTTCCATTGACGTGAAGCAGGCGAACGGTCGCTTCTCTGGCGGGAGCGGCATCCACACGATCGCCGCGTCGAGCGTGGCCGATCTGCAAAGCAAGATGGACGCACTGCTGGCGACGGGGCAGACGTTTGAGCGAGTGCTGTTCCAGACCCACGGCAATTCCGGATCGATTTTCTTCAATCATGAGGCGATCGATTCGGTCAAGATCAGCAACTTCGTCAAGTACTGTCTCCTCTTTCCGAACCGCACGAAGGTGTATTTCGACGGCTGCAACGTTGGTGAAGGGAAGCAGGGATGGGCGTTCCTCGCGGCGGCAGGGCAGGCGCTCTTGCCTCTTGGCGGCGGAGTCACCATGGCATACACCTCGTTGGGCCTCGGGTTGCCCGGGTGGGTCCCATTCATTGGAGGTCACACCGAGCATCTCACGGGCGACTTGAGACTGATCGATTTCAAGCCCGGCGGCATCGAGTCGGAACGGCTCGACAGTGACGACGGCATGAATGAAATGATGCGGATAGTGGCCATCACGAAGCAGTTCTAATGCCTGTTGCTGCGTACGGGACTTGGTTGATGTTGGACAGGTTTGGACCAGAGGTCGGATCCCGACTATCGTCGGTCGTCGCTCTGTGTGAGCTGGTGTATCCGCTGATGCGATAGTCCCAGCAGGCGTGCAGCATCGCGAGCGCTCATCTTCAGTCGCCCGGCCCGCAGCACTCGAACGGCCCGTCTGGCTGCAAGGGCTGCACGTCGATCTTCCTCTTCGGCCTTCTTGCGGAGTGTGGCGTAGGCGCGCACCGCCCTGGCCGCGCTCTTCGGCAGTTTCACATCGTCGACGATAGTGGCGTTGTGTGCGTTGCCGACGAACAGGCCCAGCGCTTCGACGATGCGGCGGCGGGCTTCGTCAACGGTGCGACCCTGCGTGTGGCATCCGCGCACACCACGAACCGAGGCTACCCAAAAACCGGATTCGTCTCGCTCGTAAGCGACGCGATAGGTTTTCATGGCTTCTTCAACCATCCCTTTCCGAGGCACGGCTCCAGGTCGCGCTCGATCTGGCGCAATAGACCGGGTCCGATGTCTTCGCCGGCGTGGACCGGCACGGTCGTCACGCAGCGACCGCAGTCGACGCGCAGATGAGAGCCGCGTTGTCGCGTCTCGACGCAACCGAAGGACCTCAGTATCCGTCGAAGGTCCTTCGCCGTCATGAGGATCAGAATAGCCGATGGCCGGTTATGTGTCTAGTATGCTAGACAGATTCGAACACGGAAATCCCCGCAGGCGATGCGCCGCCGTTCCACCCGCCGAGGCTGCCGGAGTGGCCAGGTCAGGGAGGTTCTCCCGCCGCTCGAGGCTATCAAGAGGACTTGTTCGAAGCCTTGAGCTCGCGAAGAAGCCATGCCTTCGCAAGCTTCCAGTCGCGCGTCACCGTGTCGGTCGAGACCCGTAGGACTTTCGCCGTCTCCTCGACGGTCAGCCCTCCAAAGAACCGCAGCTCGATGATCTGACCCTTCCGCGAATCCTTCTCGCTCAACGCCCGCATGGCATCGTCCAGTGCCACGATGTCGGTGCCTTTGTCGGCTGCCGGAAGCAACGCGCCGTCGAATGACACCCTCCGGACACCGCCGCCTCGCTTCTGGTAGTGCCGGGCGCGCGCGAAATCCACGAGGATGCGACGCATCAACCTGGCGGCAATGGCAAAGAACTGGGCGCGGTTCTGCCAGTGCATGCGTCGAAGGTCAACGAGCCGTAGATAGACCTCGTTGACGAGCGCAGTCGGCTGAAGGGTGTGTCCGGGGTTCTCGCGGGCCATGTGCCGACGCGCCAGACGTCGCAGCTCCGCGTGCACGATCGGAAGCAACTGCTCGAGCGCTGCCTCATCCCCGTGACGCCAGGCCACGAGCAAATCGCTCACCGGAGTGTGCGATCCGGGTGCGGGGGGCTTGAGCGGCATCGCCCTGCCGGCGTTTCTATCCTCCGTCGTCATGACCCGCAACGCTTTCGAACGAACTCCCGCGTCTTGTCCTGACGTGCGGCTTTTTTCGGTTTGATCCCGCTTCTTCCACCGTCGACTGAGCCGCCCTTCGTCGACGGGAGGAAGCGACGTGACCGACACACTCCGCCATACGGTCGCAGGAATAGTGGTTCTGGGTGTCTGGGGATGGCTGCCGAACCAGGCCTTCGCGCAGACCACACCCGTCCGCATGATGCGGGTGCTGGTCCTGAACACGGCCGGTGCGCCGGTCGCAGTCCTCTCGGAAGCGGAGAAGGCCGCCGCCCGCGTGTTCCAGGCCGCCGGGATCGAGACGACCTGGCGCCAAGCTGGCACGGGCACAGTTGATGACGACTTGACGTCGATGATCATCATCAACCTGATGTCCGCGTCGATGGAGGCCCGCATGAAGGCGCCAGCCACGGTCATGGGATTTGCGGTCTCCGGAGCGCGTTTGGCCAGCATCATGTACGGCCGCGTCGAACGTCTGGCCCAAGCCAACGCAACCGATCTGGCGACGGTGCTCGGTCATGTGATCGCCCACGAAATCGGCCATCTCCTGCTGCCGCCCGGCGGGCATTCGGCTGGCGGCATCATGAACGCCATGCTCGATCTGCATCTCGCTGTCCGAGGCGTCTTGCAGTTCAGCTCGACGGAGGTAACCGCGATGCGCGCGAGAATCGCGGCGCTTGCGCGTTCGCGCGACGGGGAGGCCAGCAACCAGATCCGCGATCAACTGGAGTGACTCTCGAAGCGCAAACGGAGCGAGTAGTGTGAACAGCCCAGACGCGCGAAAGATAGAGCCAGCTCGACGCGCCTCAGCGCCCTAGGCGGAGCCTCACGCTGAGCATCGCGCGCCTCGGGTCGACGAAGACCGTCCCTACGCCGAAGTTGGTCGCGAAGAGGTTGTCCGAGGCGATGGATTCCTCTGCCGTCTCGTTCAGGAGGTTGAGCACGTCGAGCATCAAATCGACCGTCCCGACGCTGCCGACCTGAAACGGACGCGACACGCGCAGATCGACGAGCGACTGTGACGGCAACCGGCGCGAGCCGCGCGGCTCGAGCAGAATGCGCTGGTCGCCCTGCCGCAGCGACACCTGGGTCGTCGCTGCCCACGGCTTGCCGCTGAAGTGTTGCAGGTTCGCGGCCAGCATGATTCTCGTCCGCGGCACTGTCACCGAGCCCATCAAACGGAATGCGTGCGGCCGGTCGTTCGGCAGCCGTCCGGTCGCGTTGGTGAGGTTGTTCGGATCGCGGCCGAACGTGTTGGACGGCGCGACCGTGTTGAGCTGTGCGGCATCAGCCGGGCCGCCGCTCGAGGCCTGCAGCCCGCGCGTCCGCGAGAACGTGTACGACCCCGTGGCCTGCCACCCGTTCGCCATCCGCTTGTCGGCGGCGAGCACGAGGCCGTGGTAGTTCATGAAATAGCCGTCAGGGTTGGTCAGCAGGAATCGCCTCTCGCCCGGCAGATTCGTGAGCCTGTAGATTGGCAGTACCTGACCGTTAGCCAGCGTAGTGTTGACCTGCTGGTACTGGCCCGCCGTGTCGATCCACGCAATCGAGTCCGTGCCGCGCTTGTGGATGTACGCGGCCGCGACCACGAGTCGCGATTGGATCTGGCGATCGAGACCGATGGAATACTCGTCGGTCATCGGCGTGCGCGTCTCACCGTCGATGGCCAGATTGATGTGCGGAACGACCACGGACACAGGTGTGGTGTAGTCGTCCGTCGCCGCGTCGTATGCC
>DATJKH010000019.1:0-4421 GCA_035491715.1 Vicinamibacterales bacterium
TCCCCCAACTGATTGCCGACCACGACAGTGCTCGGATAGTGCATCCCGCCCCAGACCCGCGCGTTGTTCCCGTCCGACCGGGCCTGCGAGATGCTCGTGTAGTCGCGGCTGAGCACGTCAGTCACCACCCCGGCAATCACAATCGTTGTCGTCAATGTAAATGTCTGCGCATCGTCAAAGCAGCTGAGGAGAACGGTTGCTGCCGCACCATTCAGCGATGGGTGTCCTGAAGGGTACTCGGGATGCGAAGGCGTCGTCATGAGAGGTGTCCAGTCCGGATCTGCAATCGTGTCGGGATTTCCGTCAGAGTCGGCCAAGGGGATCGAGGTCACCGGCCGCCACGTGACAACCGTCTCGATCGCGCCGAAATGTCGTTTCGCATTCCACGTGGTGAAAATCGTGTCGGCCATTGCCAGATTCAACAAGGCGAGCAGGCGAACGGTCTTTGACATCGACAGGTTGTTCGCGCTGGCAATCTGATTCGCCGCCTGGTTCCAATGCACGCTGGCGTTGCCTTCCCAGAACGGCGCGAGCCATGTCTGATCATCGGTTCGCGTCGAACCGGTTGCACGCCCAAGTGCTTTGACCGCGTTGAAGTCGTCGGTATAAGTCTGCGTGAGAAGACCCCGAGGTGTCGGAGGCAAAAAGACAAAGCGGTCCGGCAGAACAAATGGCAACGTGAACGCCAAGGACTGGGCAGACATTGCTCCGAACGCCGGTGGCGTTGGTCGCCACTGACCGACCGCGGTTCCGCCTCTGAACGGCGGATACGTCAAACCGAATCCGTCGTTCGCACGCCACGCGAGAACTGCATTTGCAACCTGGACACCCCAGGCGATCCCTCGTTCCAGCGCCAGGCCGCCATCCTCGCCATCATCGTCAGTCAGCGCTGCCAATGATGCGGCATAACTGGCCTCAAGGTGTGCCGCCTGCGACAACGGAAACAGGGCTCGAAGCGTCGTGTAAGCCGCGGCAATCACCGCAGCTCGACGGGACGCGCCGCGAGGCGCGCTGTTTTGAACGGAGATTGGCTTGTATCGCCGCTCGATGCCGTTGTAAGCATCAAACATAGCGGTGTGAACAATCGCGCCGAGCCGCGGGCTCGACGAGTTCGCGGTATTGGTGGCGATCAGCGTATCGATAAAGATCCTATTCCATTCGAGCACCTGCTCCGCACCATCGCTGGCTGCGTATACAGGTACCGAGGTCATGCTCACCGCTGCCGCGACCGCGATGCCGCCCAGTAACCGAATCCAATATTGTGGTTTCATCGATTGATTCCTCCGCGGCTCCTTGAATCGGTCCGCATCGAGGAATGCGCGAATTCTGGTTCGGAGGGTGAACTGGGTAGGGAATGAGCGATACTTCGAGCAGAAAAGATCGTGGGTACCCCTTCACCCGGTGCGGTTACCGAGCTCCTGCGGGCGTGGAGCGATGGCGATGATGCGGCGCTCGAACAGCTAATTCCGCTCATGGAAGCGGAGTTGCGCCGGTTGGCGCGTGGCTACATGGGCCGGGAGCGCCAGGGGCACACGCTGCAGACGACGGCGCTCGTCAACGAGGCCTTTCTGCGTCTGACCGGTGCACGGCAGGTCCGATGGCAGGACCGCGGTCATTTTCTTGGGATCTCTGCGCGATTGATGCGTCGAGTGCTTGTCGACTATGCACGCCGGCGTGGATTTCACAAGCGGGGAGGAGACGCACAGCGAGTGACGCTGCACGAAGCGGTCGTGGCCGCGTCAGACCCGGCGCTCGACGTCGTCGCGCTGGATCGCGCATTAGAAGCATTGGAAAAGAGCGACGCGCGAAAAGGCCGGATCGTCGAGCTCCGGTTCTTTGGCGGACTGAGCGTCGAGGAAACCGCTGAGGTGCTGAACGTGTCGACCGACACCGTCAAACGCGACTGGCGGTTGGCAAAACTGTGGCTCCTTCGCGAGCTTGAAGGCACAGGCCATGGCCGATGACGAACGCCGTCGATTAATCGACGAGCTCTGCGATGCCGCGCTCGATTGCAGCACGGAAGAGCGCGCCGCGTTGATTGCAAATGCGTGTAAAGACGATCATTCGCTGCGGCACGAGATTGAAAGTCTGCTCGCGCACGCACCGCGGGTTGAGCGGTTTCTCACCACATCGGTCACCACCATTGCCGCGGAGATGTTCGCCGACGATCGCGCATCGCTCGTTGGCCGACGAGTCGGTCCGTACAACATCATTTCTCTTCTCGGCGCCGGCGGTATGGGCGAGGTGTATCGCGCTCAAGACACCAGGTTAGGGCGCGACGTCGCGATCAAAGTCTTACCGGATCCCTTCGTGGCAATGCCCGGACGACTGGCCCGCTTCGAGTTGGAAGCGCGCGTCCTGGCGACGCTGAATCATCCGCACATCGCCGCCATCTACGGCATCGAGGAAGCAGACGACGTTCGCGGGCTCGTGCTCGAACTGGTGGAAGGACCAACACTCGCCGAGCACATCGCTGCCGGAGCCCTGTCGGTCGATGAATGCCTCGAACTCGCGCGTCAGATCGCCGATGCCCTCGAGTCGGCGCACGAAAAGGGCATCATTCATCGCGATCTCAAGCCCGCCAATATCAAGATCACGCCAAACGGCACGATCAAAGTGCTCGACTTCGGATTGGCGAAAGTCTTTGCAACGGAAGACATGCCCGACGAAGTCGCGAGCGTATCGCCAATCGTGGCGGCGCATTCACGTGATGGCGTGATCGCGGGGACAGCCGCCTACATGAGTCCGGAACAGTCGCGGGGAAGACCAGTCGACAAGCGGACCGACATTTGGGCTTTTGGCTGTGTGCTGTATCAGATGTTGACTGGCCGTCCGGCATTCGCAGGCGAAACGTCTCCTGATACGGTGGCCGCCGTCCGCCAACACGAACCTGATTGGGCCCTACTGCCAGCGCACACACCAGCGGACATCACCCGACTGATCCGCCGATGTCTGGAAAAAGATGCGAAGCGACGCCTGCGTGACATCGGCGACGCGCGGCTGGAGATCGAGGAGGCGCTCAATCACCCGGAAGCTCATCGCCCGGAGTTCGCGACGCGTCGCGGGCACGCGGGCTGGTGGGCCGCGGTAGCCGCGGCCCTGGTGATCGTCGTTGCGGCCGCCACCTTGTGGGCACTCGATCGATCGGGCTATTTCTGGCGGAATCCGCTAGAGGGCGCGAAACCTGTGAATTTGACCGACTTTGGCGGTGCCGAGCAACACGCGGCGATCTCGCGCGACGGTAAGTTTGTCGCCTTTGTTTCAGACCGCGGAGGCGCCTGGGATGTTTGGGTGAGCCAGGTAGGAACCGGGAGAAGTCACAACCTGACTGAGGGCAGCATCCTGACCAAGGGCAGCATCCGTGAGTTGCGAAACCCGGCGACGCGAACATTGGGGTTCTCGCCAGACGGATCGTTAGTCGCGCTGTGGACTCGGAACCCCGCTGGCGCCGTCGATGCCGGCTGGTCCGTGCCGACGATGGGCGGTAGGCCGCAGCCGTACCTGACGGGAGTCTCGGAACTCGATTGGTCATCCGATGGCACACGCATCGTCTATCACCCGCCGGCGGAAGGCGATCCGCTTTTTGTCACGAGGCCAAACGAGAAGGTCGGGCGGCAGATTTACGTCGCCCGGCCTGGATTTCACAACCATTTTCCGGTGTGGTCGCGTGATGACGCCTACATCTATTTCGTTCAGGGTCTGCCGCTGGACGAAAGCGATCTCTGGCGCATTCCGGCAGCCGGAGGCGAACCTGAGCGGCTGACGTTTCACGCGGCACGCGTTTCCTTTCCGACGTTCCTGGACCGCCGAACGCTCCTCTATCTCGCGACGGATCACGATGGATCCGGACCGTGGATTCACGCGCTCGACGTCAAGCGCAAGAGCTCGCACCGCATCGTCACCGGCCTCGAGCGGTACACATCGTTGTCGGCGAGCGACGACGGGAGACGGCTGGTCGCAACGGCCTCGCGTTCGACGAGTCGTCTGTGGCGGGCCACGCGTACCACCGGCACGGCCGGCGAGTCGGACAGTGCATTGATCTCACTACCGACAGGCGGCGCAGTCTCGCCGCGAATCGGACCTGACTACGTCGTCTACCGCGCACCAATGGCGGGACGAGATGGTCTGTGGAGGATCGCAGCCGACGGCACCATCAGCGAGCTCTGGAACGGCATTAATGGACGCGCAGTCGCCGCCCCTGCGATCGCACGGGATGGTCAGCGCATCGCCTTCACCGTGCAGTCGGCTGACCGCACGCAGTTATACGTCATGAACGCTGATGGGACCGGCACGCGGCGAGTGGCGGAACAGCTCGATGTGCGGGGCGCACCCGCGTGGTCCCCTGATGGTCGAACCGTGGCCATCGGCGTCAACGAGCACGGCGAGCCGCATCTGTTCAAGATTCCGCTCGACGGCGGAAC
>DATJKH010000020.1:0-2113 GCA_035491715.1 Vicinamibacterales bacterium
AGTGATGTGCCTTCAGTCGCTCGATGACACGCGCGGCGAAGACATCCGATGGCCAGAGTTTATCGTCCTTGCCGGAGAACATCAGCAACGGTCCGTTCATGCGCTCCACCGGGATCTCGGCCTCGGACGGCGTGAAGCGGCTGCCTCGAACGGCAGCGAGTGGCTTTCCGTTCAACGTCCACGCAGGCGCTTCCGAGTGATCACCCAGTCCAGGCCACACCACATTGCTCGGCACGTTGGCCACGACGACGCGAAACGCTGACGGGTAGGTCGCACCAAGGAGCAGCGCGAGCTCGCCACCGCGTGAAGTGCCGAACACGCCGATGCGCGTGGCGTCGACGGCCGGTTGCGATTTCAGCCACTCGACCGCGGTCGCGAAGTATTCGAGCGGGATGTTCTGCAGGAACGGCGGCAATCCCTCTGCATTGAAATAGGCGAGTGCGAAGACGAGGTAGCCGTGCGATGCGAGACCACCGGCGTAGCCGCCCGGGAGGGGAATGCCGCCCTGGGACCCTGGCAAGACGATCATCGCCGGAAGCCGTCCGGCCGCGGGCGGATAGTAAGCGGTGCCGACCAGACCTCGCTCCCGCACCGGTACCATGCGAACGTTCTCGGCGACGGCGCGCCGGACGATCGTGTGCGTCGCGATCGCGCGCCCGTCTATCTCGGCAGTGAAGGTCCACGGACCGGCGACGGCAGCGCCGGGGCGATCACTCGTCGCTGACCAGATCAGCCGCATCGGATCGGCGACTTCAACGTGACCGCGATCGTCGCTCCGGAACGTGGCGCTCGACTGCCACACGCCGCGGTTGCCAGCGACGCGAATGGTGACCGCCTTCCGAGGTTCCAAACCCTCGAGAGCCACGCGGAAACGATCGTCAATGAGGACGCTGTCGGGGGTGATCTGGAAGTGGGCATTCTGCTGCCCGAGTCCGGGAGACGCGATCACGAACAGTACCAGGCCGACCGCGTTACGGAGAGCGTCGCTTCGGGCGTGGTTCATGCCTCACTCCATTACGAGAGCGGTTCAAAGGCAGAGCCCATCTTCCTCGGTTTCCTTGTGAGCGCAAAATCCCGTCGCCTCGGGTTTGTCAGTTCGTCGATTTCGTACTGACCAGGGCGGCAGTAGCGTGGGTGGATGGTGCTTCCAGGGGCGAGCAGGCCGGCGAGCGCGAGTGTGAACGTCCCGGTTCCACAACCCAGGTCGGCCCACGTCGTCGGCCCCAGCGCGCCAACACCACTATCGGCGAGCATCTCGATCGCGTCGCGTTGTCGCACTCCGCGATCATAGTGGCCCGGCGGCTAGTTGATTCGTTCAATCGCGATGCAGCGGTCGTGGGTGCGTTGCGCCCCTTCTACTTCTTCTTGCTGGGATCGTCCGCCGGGTTCACATAGTTGACGACAAATGGGCCGACGCCGTGGATTTGGATAACGGTCTCCCCCTTTGACATCGCAAAGTGGTGCATTCGCTTCGGCATGTGCGCGTAGCCACCAGTCGCCAGCGACGTCATCGCCTTCTCGTCAAACGCGTCACCCACTCCGACAAAAAACGTCCCCGACAACACAGCCACGTTTTCATCGGTCGGATGCCAGTGCGGCGACACGCGATAGCCGTCAGGGAACTTGGCCCGGATGACAAACGGCACACCTGCCTTGGACGGATCGCCGTCGAGGACGGCCATCTGCGCCCCCGACGGCAGCGTCGCCGGTGCAGGACCCCACTTGATATCGGACGGTGCGATCGCCACGTGTTTTGCCATCGCCGGCTTGGCAGCAGGCGCGGCCTTTTTCGCGGCCTGGGTGTGCACTCTCGCCGGCGCGATCGAGATCGCGCAAATGAGGACGAGAAGCGTTGTTCGTACTGTGGACATCGATGTCTCCTGCTTGAAAATGAATGAGGGACGCGGGCGGATTATACGCGATCGCATGTCTGAAGAACGTGCTCGCAGACCGCGGTTGGCGTCATTATTAGCAAATGAAAATCAGATCCCGCGCGCCGCACGGCAAACTGACCGCAGCTGGAGTCGTGCTCGCTTGCGGCGTGCTCAGTGCCCAGGAGATCGGCTGGTTCTCTTACGGTCGCGACACTGAGGGTCACGCGCTACTTCCCCGC
>DATJKH010000021.1:0-17423 GCA_035491715.1 Vicinamibacterales bacterium
GACAATCGCGAGTGATCGCTTACACTTGGACACAGCTCGATCCCGCCCCCGCTCGAGCGGTGGTTCGTCGCTGTCGTGTCAAAGCCGTCGCCGCCGGACATCGTCCTCGCGGCTGTTCAGAACGCAGTCAATCTGTAGCAACCGCACAAGCGGTATAAACTCAATCGCCCCTGATGTGGATGCGGGCAAAAGCACTGGGAGGCGCAATGAGGCGCGATGAAAACAACTTAACGGCATGATGGTCCACCTCGTTAATCCAAGCCACCTGTCGTTCGGGGTTGGCGTCATCACGCCGCGCTGGCTCTTCGTGTTGGCCGGTGCGACACCGCCAGTGTATGGTCGGCCACATATCGTCGACGAGACGCTGGAGCCGTTCGACGTGGAAGCCGTGCAGGCCGGCGAGATCGTCGGTATCGGCATTCACACCGGGAACGCACTGCGCGGATACGAAATCGGGAAGCGTGCCAACGCACGTGGTGCAACTGTCGTGTTCGGCGGCATACACGCCACATTATTCCCAGATGAGGCGCATCAGCTCGGGGGGGCGCACGCCGTCGTTCGCGGCGACGGAGATATCATCTGGCCCCTCGTGCTCGAACACGCGACTCACGGCGCCCTGCAACCTACCTACGAAGGGGGACGCGTCGACGCCGATCGCTTCGTGCCGGCGCGGTGGGAGTTGCTGCCCGAGGGGCGATATATGTGGGGCTCCGTCCAGACCGTCCGCGGCTGCCCGAAGCATTGTTCGTTTTGCTCGGTCTGGCGGACGGACGGACAGAAGCCGCGGCAGCGGACCGTCGACACGGTCGTGGCCGAGATCATCGAACTGCGCCGGCGCGGCTTTCGGTTCGTGGCACTGGCCGACGACAACTTCTATCCGGTGACACTGGCGGATCTCGCCATGGCTGAACGGCAGCGAAACCAGGCGCGGCTGGAACAGCTCCGGGCCTTGCGGTCCGAACGATTCGAACTGATGGCACGACTGGCCGAACTGCCTTCCGATATGGTCTTTTTCACGCAGATCACGATGGAGGCGGCTGAAGACGAGGCGTTTCTCGACGCCATGCGCGGCGCCAAGATCAAAGGCGCACTTGTCGGCGTCGAAGCCGTGACGCCCGAAGGGCTCAAGGACGTCTACAAGAACTTCAATGACGCGGGGGAGCCGCTGGTGCTGCGTCTGCGCAAATTCCGCGACCACGGGGTGCACGTCCTCGGTTCCTTTATCTTCGGGTTGCCGAGCGATCGTCCCGCGACCTTCGCGGCGACGGCGGATGTCGCCGAGCGCGCCGGTGTCGCGTTTGCGCAGTTCGTGATGCTGACGCCGTATCCTGGAACCGTCGATTTCGAGGCATGGGAGAAGCGCATCGGCGTGGATGGCGCGCAGGTGGCCGGCATCCCGATTACTCGGCACTGGCTGATCCCGCAAGCACAGCGACCGAAGGTCTATGTGCCGCATCCGGTCATGACGCCCGACGAGATCCGCGCGCGCACGCAGGCGGTCTGGGATCGGTTCTACAGCCTTCGGCGCATTTGGGTCCGCTCGCGGTGCACCCCGACGCTCCGGGCGCGCCTGGCCTTTGTGCTGATCTCGAAGTTATATCGTCAGATGTATGCGAATACCGGCATTGCCACCGACAGCGCGCGAGTCAGTCGGGCCAACCGCTGGGCGCGCTTGATTGCCCGCCCCTGCCGCCGGCTATTTGCCGGGCGCCCACTCCCCGCATTGCCTGGAACAGTTGCCGATCTCTGAGTGATCGGTCGATCGAACATCGCGATGTGGCGCGCCGCTCCGCATGTCCGAGGGTCACGTGTTGATCCAACCGAGTCATCGCGCGTGAGCCGCGCGTTCCCGTCGAGCTGCGACGGAATCCACGGCTGAACGAAACCGATCGGCGTCGAATTCCCACCGCTCGTTCAACTCGAAGCTCGCCGCCAGTTCACAGGCGCGGCCGGTGCGCGAGGGCTCCGATCGCAGCCACGATACCGTTTCCGTGCGTGCGCACCAGGCCGTCAGCGCGCGAAAGCGGATGAACCAGACCATGGCCCGGTTGATGTCCTCCGGAAAGCGTTGGCACGCGATGTCGATCGACACGGCGTCGCTCGAATCCAGCTGACATGTGAACTCCGGCACCGTCAGCGCCACGACGTCACACGGCCTGACGGGGTATGGTGTGGTTCGCATGTCGGCCCGCCTCGCTTACGTCGGGTCATCCGTTTTTGCGCGTTGCACTTTCCGCTCCGCGACTTCGTGCTGCGCAGTGAGGGCAATCTTCGCGGAGGGCTCGACACGCGGCGAGCAGCCACGGGACAACTGCGCCGCCCGCAGGCCAGACAACACGGCGAACTCGAATGTACTGATGTCGTTGGGACGTCTGATCATGGCAGCCGCTCTCCCGCGAGCCGCGAATGAGAGAGCGGAAGCGACATCACGCCCTCACACGCAGCAAAGCTTTGGTGAGGGCTCTGGCCGGGATGGCCGGAAAGCTCAGAAAAGCAGGGACTTCAGTATACGTCTACGCTGTGATATGCTTGCATCTGTTTTTCTGACAGCAGCGCTTCCCGACCTTCCGCATCAGATCCGAGCGTTTCGCCTCTCCTGCGTTCCGTCGCCGAGCATTCCGCTCGGGCCCGCCATCAGAGCATGTGCATCCAACGGATGCAGGAGTCATTCATGAACACCAAACTGTACGTCGGCAACCTGCCCTTCGAGACCACCGAATCTGATTTGCAGGCGCTCTTCGCCGCCGCCGGTCAGGTCAACACCATCAGCATCGTCCGCGACCGAGCCACTGGCCAGGCGCGCGGCTTTGCCTTCGTCGAGATGAGCGATGTCGAAGGCGCACAGCGCGCGATCGCCGACATCAACCAGCACGAGCTGGGCGGCCGCAGTCTGACGGTCAACGAAGCGAAACCGCCGGCGGCGCGCTCGACCGGGGGCGGCTTCGGCGGCGGTCGCCAGCGGCGCGACCCGCGCTGGTAATCGCTCGGTCAGCCAGATGAATAAGAGCCCGGATCGCCGATGGTCCGGGTCTCGACTCTCGCGTCGTCCAGTATCGCCGATCAACCGAACGTGGTATGCTGAGCGAGCTTTCCTGATTCCTCCTGCCGTCCTGCGGGCAGCCTGGCTCATCAAAGTCGACGGCGCACGTCCCCTCGCAGGACTGGGAGGTTCCATGCTTTCCTCATTTGCTCTCGCGGTGACGATCTGCTTCTTCGCCGGGACCATCATCGTCGTTGCGCTCGCGGCGCGAGCGGGAGCGGACGGTAGTATTGCGCGCGTCCTGTACGATACGGAACATCCCAAGAAAACGCGTTGAGCATCCGCATGACGGGTTTCGGTTTCGCCGAGCGAACGTGCAGCATGAGTGATTGACCGCGTGTGGTCGTTGGCCGCAGCGGCGTTGACTGCAGCTTTACGGAGGTCCTGAGACGCACATGCAGCAGCCACGCAAGACAACAGCGCCCGCCCTTCACCTCTGCCCCGTATGTGGTCACCCGCAGACGAAGATCCAGAGGCTCGTCGGCTCGGTCGCGCGCGGATCCACCACGTTCATCTGCGCGCGCGCGGGTGAATGCAGCATTGGAGTCAGTTTGAGCAAGGTCGCCAACTGGGTGGCGGTCTAGTTTCAGCCGAGAGGCCGCGACGCCTTGACAGGCGATGCTCCGACAGGCATACTGAGCGCACTTACTGAGCTCGCTAGGTATGCCGACACGTCCGGACACACTTCAAGGGTCGTTGCCGCTGCTCGTCCTCACCATCCTGAGCCGTCGCGGTCCGTTGCACGGCTATGCCATCACGTCACAAATTCAGAATCTCTCTGACGCCTTGCGAGTCGAGGAGGGATCGCTGTACCCCAGCCTTCATCGGATGGAAGAGGCGGGTTGGATCAAGGCACGGACAATCACTACCGAACACAACCGCCGCGCGCGGGCCTACGAGATAACCGCCGCAGGGCGGCGTCAGCTCGGTATAGAAGAAGCGCGGTGGCGTTCGGTCACCGGCGCGGTGAACCACGTACTCAAGCACGCGTAGGGTGGTGGCACGCATGTCCTGGCTCTCCCGGATAGCGAACGTGTGCCGTTCGTCGAACGTCGATCGCCTCCTCGATGACGAAATCAGTTTCCACATCGAGTCCCGGATCGCCGATCTCGTCGCCGACGGGATGGCGCCCGATGCAGCAAAGATCACGGCGCGTCGTCAGTTCGGGAACCGCCTCCAGGTTCGCGAGAAGAGCCGCGACGTCAAGCTGCTGCCGTCGCTCGATTCACTGGGGCGCGACCTGCGACTCGGCGCGCGGATGCTGCGTAAGAACTCGCTGGTAACCGCTGCGGCGATTCTATCGTTGTCGATGGCGCTCGGCGCGTGCGTGGCGGCGTTCTCGCTGGTCGATGCGCTGATTCTGCGGCCGCTCCCGGTGCGCGAACCCGACCGCCTCGTCTACCTGACATATCCGAGCACCAACCCCGATCGGCCCGAAGACGACGTGTTCAGCGACCCGGCGTTCGTGCGGATGCGCGACGCCGGCCGCGGGCGGGTCGATTTGTTCGCACTGGTGTACCCCAACCGGCCGCGTGTGACATTCGACGTCGCGAATGGACAGCGCGAGACTGTGCGAGCGCAGTACATCTCCGGCGAGGCGTTCGAACATCTCGGCATCGGCGTGGCCGCTGGCCGGGTGCTGACGGTTCAAGATGATGAGCGCCCTGGAACGCATGTCGTGGCCGTCCTCAGCCATGCGTTCTGGATGCAGCGGTTCGGCGGCGATCCCGCGATCGTCGGGCATTGGATCGTGATGCACGGCGCCACGGAAGATCGTCAGTTTCAAATCGTCGGTGTCACCGAACCGGGTTTTCGCGGCCTGGAGCCGGGCTATTCTACCGACGTCTGGCTCCCGTACGCGATGCAGGAGCCGGCCGTGTTCGGCAACAGCGGATATCGATCGCTGCGCATCATCGGACGATTGAAGAACGAAGTCGCGGTGGAGCAGGCGCAAGGCGTCCTGCAGGGCGCGTTCACGAGCTTCCGTCGCGACGATGCAGCGAACAACTTCGGTGCGTCATCTCCGCCCGATCTCGTCGCGCAGTTCGTCAACACGCCGCTTTACGTACGACCAGCCGCGACTGGTGTGTCGCCGCTCCGCGCCATGTTCCAGCGGCCGCTGTGGGTTCTCACTGCGATCTCGGTACTCATGCTGCTGATTGCCGGTTCGAATGTCGCCAACCTGTTTCTCGCGAGGACGGCGGCGCGTGAAGACGAAATCTCGCTTCGCCTGTCGTTGGGAGCGGGACGCGGCCGCTTGATCCAGCAGATGGTGGTCGAAAGCACGGTTGTCGCTGTTGCCGCGTGCTTCATCGGCATGGTGTTCGCGCTCGTTGCCGCGCCGTCCGTGGTGAACATGCTCAGGTCGGCGGACGATCCTGTGTTGCTCGATTTGCGCGCCGACTGGCGCCTCGTCGCGTTCATCAGCGGCATCACCGTGCTGAGCAGCGCGCTCCTTGGCTTCGCTGCCGCGTTGCGTGCGTCGAGGGTCGAGCCGATCACGGCGCTGAAGGCAGGCTCCGGGCGCGCCTCCGGCCGCGCCCGCGCCATGCGTCCGTTCGTCGTCATGCAGGTCGCGTTCAGCCTGATCGTCCTCGTCGTCGGCGGTCTGCTGGTGCGGTCCTTCGTCAAACTGTCGAGCGTGAATCCTGGATTCGCGATGTCGGACGTGTGGCTGGTGTCGTTGGAAGCCGTCGAGCGCATGCCGCCGACTCAACAGCGCGCGGCGCTGTTTCAGGTCCTCGATCGGGTTCGCGATCTGCCCGGTGTGTCCGACGTCGGTGCGGCCGAGTTCAGTGTGCTCGGCCGGAGTTGGCGGAAAGAGATCGCCGTGCCCGGTACCTCACGCGAGGTGATGGAAGCGACCGTGGCACCGGTGACGCCAGGATACTTCGGAGCGATGGCGATTCCGCTCGTCGCCGGACGAACGTTCACCCGCCGCGATCTCGACACCGAGAATCCCACGATCGTGATCGTCAACGAATCGTTCGCGAAGCGCTACTTCGGTGCCGAGTCAGGGATCGGCCGCCTGATCGATGCGCGATTCGGCAAGACACGGATGCAGAACGAGGTCGTCGGTGTCGTGGCGGATGTTCGCCACGACCTGCGCAAGCCCCCGGCGCCAACGATTTACATTCTGCTTCCGTTGAGCAGTTTCCGCACCCTGCACGTCAAAGTCGCCGGCGACGCGCGGCCGATCGCCGCCAGGCTCCGCGAAGCCGTGCGTGCCGCCACGCCGCTCTTGCGCGTGACGTCGATCACGTCGCAGGCGGCGGTGGTCAATCGTACGGTCGTGCGCGAGCGACTGCTCGCGCTGCTCGCGGGGTTCTTTGCGCTGGTCGGGCTCGTGCTGACGGCCGTTGGGCTGTACGGCACGTTGAGCTATGCGGTCGTACAGCGTACGCGCGAGATCGGCATCCGCGTCGCGCTCGGTGCCCGGGCGTTAGGCGCGGTGCGCTCGGTTCTGACCGAGAGTGCCGGCACCACGCTGCTCGGCGCCATCGTCGGCCTGGCCGGCGGCCTTCACGCGTCGCGCTTTGTCGAGACGATGCTGTTCGAGGTCGCGCCGCTCGATATCTCGAGTCTTGGACTACCACTCGGCACGCTGTTCCTGACGGCGCTGGCGGCGGCCGCTGTGCCCGCCTGGCGCGCGGCACGCGTCGATCCGATCATCGTATTGCGCAATACATAGCTGCGTGCACTAACGATCGCTTACCGGCGCAAGCTACTCGGTCGCGCGTGGATCCACCACGTTCATTGGCGCGCGCCGGTGAAGGCAGCATTGGAGTCGGTTTGAGCGAGGTCGCTAGTTTTATGCGAGAGGCTTCGCCCCTCGGACACGTTCGACCCGCAGCGCCCGCGGACCGCTGATGGGGTCCTCGAGCAGTTCGAACGTCACCCGGTTGCCGACGGCCAGATCGTGGAACGACGTCCCCTCGCACAGGTCGCTTCGATGGAAGAACACCTGGCGAGTGCTCGTCAGCCGGATGAAGCCGTGCCCCTGTCCGAGCATGAGCGTGACGATGCGGCCCGAGCTCGGCGTGCCGCGGCGTTCGGTTGGGCGGGCGGCGGCTTTGCGCATTTGTGGCACTCGGACATCTCTCCGCTTTAGAATCCATCACTGACACCCGCGACTCGAGCGGAACGATCGCCAATTGTGTCACACCTTCTGATGTGCCGCGATCATTTAGGGCGGCATTTGTTCAGCGGTCGTCACGCTCGTTGTGAGTCAGGCCTTGTCGGGATCCGTCGGATGAACCACTAACTCGAAAGAGCGGCCGTCGCGGAGTCGAACGGCCGCGAAGTGACGCACGTCGCGTGTCGCCAGGCGACGGATGCCGAGCGACTCCGCAAGCGCCACGACGGAACTATCGACGAGGCCCAGGCTGAGATCCGCGAAGCGTCGGTCCACTTCCATCGCGCGTGAAAGCTGGCCGACGGTTGGTGGCGCGTAGGTGAAGGCACCGCGCGCGACATCCTGCATGAACAACTGCATCGCATCGCGGTCGTCGCGAAGGAAGTAGTCGACCTCGGCGAGCACGAGGCCTGGAACGTAGCGGGTGCGTGCCTGGTCAATGGCGTCGCGGAAGCGCTTGTGGTCTGGCGCGCTCTCGACCAGGTAGTCGATGAGCGCACCGGTATCGCAGATGAGCGCATCGGCGTTACCGACCGGCACCGAACAACTCGCGTTCGTTGCCGCGCTCGCTCAGGGTTCGGACGATGCCCGCGCTTCGCGGCTTGGGATGCCGACGGTACTGTTCGAGCACCAGGGCCAGGTGCTGGCGGATGAATTCTGAGCGCGAGATCCCGCGCTCGCGAGCGGCTCGGGAGAGCAGCCGATCGTCCTCTGGATCCAGCGCAATGGTGGTGGCTTTCTTCCTCGAGAGTGCCATGGAAGTAATATGACCTGACGAATGGCCGGCGTCAAGCCGGTGTTCAGGAACGTACCTCGTCGCCTGCACGCTGTTCCTGCGAAGGCTGCACGGGCCCGTGGGGCACTCGACCGTTATAATAGCGCGCCCAAACGGAGCCACTGAATGCGTCCTGGCGAGTCCTTCGGCGACTACCAGCTCCTCACCTTACTCGGTGCGGGTGGGATGGGGGAGGTTTGGGCGGCGCACCAGCAGACACTCGGCCGACGCGTGGCCCTGAAGTTCTTGCCGGAAGAGGTCACGCGCGACCCGTCGCGGATCAGCCGATTTGAGCAAGAGGCCAGGGCGGCCTCGGCCCTCAGTCATCCAAACGTCGCTCACATCTACGACTTGGGCCAGACGGCGGACGGCCGGCGTTACATCGCGATGGAACTGGTCGAAGGCGAGACGCTCCGTGCGCGGCTCCGCAGCGGCCATCTTCCACTTCCGGAGTCGATCCGGTTCGCCGTGCAAGTTGCCGCAGCACTCACCGCCGCGCATGCCCTCGGCGTCATTCATCGCGACATCAAGCCTGAGAACACGATGATCCGGCCCGACGGCTTCATCAAAGTGTTGGACTTCGGGCTTGCGAAGCTGCTGGCCTCCTCGCCGAGCGACGTGGCGGTCGCGACCCGCACGATGGTGCACACCGACGCGGGTATCGTGCTGGGGACAGTGGTCTACATGTCGCCCGAGCAGGTCCGTGGCCGTGAGGTAGACCCACGCACGGACATCTGGTCGCTGGGGGTGATGCTCTACGAGATGGTGGCGGGGCGATGCCCGTTCGCGGGCGAGAGCCGCAGCGACGTCATCGCGGCCATCCTCGACCGAGAGCCCGCGCCGCTGGCGCGATTTGACCCGGATGTTCCCTGGGAGCTTCAGCGCATAGTGGGCAAGGCGCTGCGCAAGGATCGGGATGAGCGCTATCAGGGCATGAGGGACCTGCTGCTCGACCTGCAGGCGCTGCGCGAGGATCTCGCGGGCGAGGCAAGAAGCAGCCATGCGGAGGATCGTCCACCCCACGCCCCCCCGACCCCGCCTCCTCTCAGTTCGCCGACTGAGCGGCTGCGGGCCTATTGCCAACGCGTGCTGGACGACCCGCGCCTCGAGCGGTATCACATCGACGAGCGGTTCGTGCGGATGCGCGTGTTGCTCGACCAGGGTCGTGACGCGGACGAGGGCCGCTGGGCCGATGCAGGCATCGAGGCGCGCGACCTGCCGGATCTGCTGGCCCAGTTGGCGCGCCGGGCGCCGGCGAACGCGGTGGTGGTGTTGGGGGCGCCGGGCGCCGGCAAGAGTATGTTGCTGCGCCAACTGCAGACCGAGACCGCTCGGGCCTGCCTGGCCGATCCCTCGGCGCCCATCCCGTTCTTCGTCGCGCTGAATACGTACGCGGCCGACGATCCCGACCCGCTGACGTGGTTGCGCGGGCGCTGGGCCGAG
The DNA here is from genome assembly GCA_035491715.1 of Vicinamibacterales bacterium. Lineage (GTDB taxonomy): Bacteria > Acidobacteriota > Vicinamibacteria > Vicinamibacterales > 2-12-FULL-66-21 > JALZOC01. Next base: position 9,394 of record DATJKH010000021.1, read on the forward strand.
GACGGGCACGGGCTGGAGCCGTTTGACTCGCTGCGGCGTGAGGGTCGGCTCCTGCTGATGGCCGACGCGCTGAACGAGATGGGCCACCATGGGGACCTCGGCGTCCGTCTCGATCGGTGGCGCGACATGCTGCCCGCCTTCGTCAGGGACGGGAACCGGACGGTGTTCACCTGCCGGACGCTGGATATCGGCGCCGGTCTGAGCAGCCCCGAAGTGCTGGTGCCGCAGGCCGAGGTGCAGCCGCTGTCCGCCGATCAGATCCGAGAGTTCCTCAGGCACTACGCGCCCGAGCACGCGGAGGCCACGTTTGCGAGCATCAACACCGATCAGCGTCAGCTCACGCTGTACAACACGCCGTTCTTCCTCGACCTGCTGGTGCGCCAGATTCGACCGGACGGGACGCTCCCCGCGAGTCGGGCCGCGCTCTTTGCGGGGTTCATCCGCGCTGCGCTCCAGCGCGAGATCACGGCGCGATCGTTCCTGTTCGTCGAGGAGGGGCGGGACGCGCTGCTCCAAGAGCGGGACCGGGCGTGGCTGCACCGTCCGCCACGCGGTACGGCGCCTCACGAACTGCCCGCTCGCGGTCCGCTCATCGGCCGGCTGAGCGCGTTGGCCTTCGCGATGCAGCGCAGCACTGCCCGGCCGCACGACGGGTCGCGGGAGAGCGCGCGGCAAGTCCGGGCGCCCGAGGCAGAGGTCCTGGCTCGGTTGGATCACACGCGCGCCTCCGACATCGTCCGGGCCGCGCAGCAGCTCAACCTGCTCGAGGTAATCGAGGGGGCCAGAGACACCGACGTGCAGTTCTCTCACCAGCTGTTTCAGGAGTTCTTCGCGGCCCGCGTGCTGGCGGAACGTCCGGAGCCGGAGCTGGTCCAGGTGGAGTGGCGTGCAGCGTCGATCGCGCCTGGAGTGCACGAGCTACTCGAGACGCTGGGTCGGGGTGAGCGCCTGCCGGAACTGCCGTCGACGGGCTGGGAGGAGACGACGGAGGTGGCGGCGGCGATGGCGCCGGACGCGGACCGCTTCGTGCGCGATCTGATGGCGCCGAACCTGCCGCTCGCGGGCCGCTGCGCGATGGCGGCGGGGGTCACGGTTGGGGATCCGCTCAGTGCCGAGCTGCGCGCGGCGCTGGCGGCGCGGTCGCGGGATCCTGCGGCGGACTTGCGTGCGCGCATCGACGCGGCGCTGGCGCTCGGGCCGCTGGGCGACCCGCGGTTCGCGCGACGCACGGGGCCATTCGGAACCTACTTGCTGCCGCCGTTGGTCACGGTCGCGGGCGGGACGTATCGACTCGGCGCCGCCACATCACAGGAGTGCCACGAGGAGATCGAGGTGCAACTGCCGCCCTTCGCGATCGGGCAGTTCGCGGTGACCAACGCCGAGTATCAGTGTTTCATGGACGCCGGCGGCTATGAAGACGAACGCTGGTGGGAGGAGGACGCGGCGCGGGCTTGGCGCAATGGTGAGGGCGTCGCAGAAGCCATGCGATGGCCATTTCGCGAGAGTCGGCGACTCGTCCTGTCGTGGCCGGAAGCGAAGATCAAAGAACATCTCGAGGCGGCTCGACTCTCGCACAAGGATCGCGTGGCTGGCGAATTCACTGACGATGAGACGGTCCTCCTCACCATGGACGACGCCGCGTTTGAATCCTGGCTCTTGTCGCGGTTCCCGGACGTCGAGCGCTACACGGGCCCGCTTTTTTTTGACAACAGCGCATTCAACGCACCCCTGCAGCCGGTCGTGGGCCTCTGCTGGCACGAGGCGTGCGCCTACTGCGCGTGGCTCTCGGCGCAGACGGACCGGACCTACCGGCTGCCCACCGAGCACGAGTGGGAGGCGGCGGCGCGTGGTCAGGCTAGCCGCTCTTATGCGTACGACGGCCAGTTCGATGCTGCGAAGGGCAATACGGCCGAGACGCGGCTCAAGCGAACGACGCCCATCGGCGTCTTCCCGGAGGGTGACACACCTGACGGCATCAGCGACCTCGCGGGCAATAGCGCGGACTGGACGTCGAGCCCGGGGCCTGGATATGACCCATCCACAGTGTGGCGGGTGTTTCGCGGCGGGTGCTGGTTGGGCGCTGGGCGTGACGCCCACAACGCGTCGCACCGCCGCTTCCCTCCCGACTTTCGCAACTTCGGCCTCGGGTTTCGTATGGTGTGTGTCTCCCCATCCGGTGATCCGCCGACGCCGAGGTGCTGAACTGGAGGTCAGAACGGGCGATGACAGGGACCCGGCGGAAGCAAGAAAGGGGGCACACGTTCGCAGCAGTCGAGGCTATCGGCCGCGCCCTTCCGAACGTGGAGGTGACAACCGCATGGGGCAAGCCCGCTCTGAAGGTGCGCGGGAAGATGTTCGTGTGCATGGCGTCCCACAAGTCCGCCGAACCGAACTCACTGGTGGTAATGATGGCCTTCGCTGACCGTGACGCACTCGTCGAAGACGACCCTGCCACCTACTATCTGAAAGAACATTATCTGAACTACCCGTGCGTGGTGGTCAGACTGACCCGCGTTCGTCTCGACGCTCTTCGCGACCTTGTGGCCGGCGCACACCGCTTCGTCAACGCCCAGATGCGGAGCACGTCGGACGCCGGCCGTCGCCGAGGCACGGCCCGGTCATCGCGCAGCCGCCGGTGATCGATCGATCATGAATCCTGGGATCGCGAAGGCGGTGATTCTCGGCGCGAGTCTGGTGATGATCGCGATCCGAGCGCCTCACGGGCGCCGGAGTCGGGGAATCAAGGTCGCGCGAAGTTGCAAAGGTCCGCGCGAAGTCGCGCTGCTGACTCTCGCGTGGATGGGCTTCCTCGCTCCATTGATCTGGCTCGTGTCCCCTGTCTTCTCGTTCGCCGAGTACCCACTTCGTGCTTGGGCGTTCGGCGCCGGAGTCTTGTGCCTCGCAGCGGGCCTTTGGTTGTTCTACCGGTCACACTCGGACCTGGGCACGTACTGGTCGGTCACCCTTGAACTCCGCGAGAACCATCGACTGATAACGCAAGGTGTCTACCGCCATGTCCGTCATCCGATGTACGCCGCGCTCTTCCTTTACTCGATCGGCCAGGCGCTTGTTCTTCCGAACTGGGTGGTAGGGCCATCGTACTTGGTGGCGTTTGGGATTCTCTTCGCCTTTCGGATCGGTGCAGAGGAAAGGATGATGCTCGAGACATTCGGCGACGAATACGCGGAGTACATGGCAAGGACAAAGCTGCTCGTCCCTGGGATCTGGTGACGTGATCCCGTCGCCGTCGGTCTTCTCACTGACGCCGCGTCTTCAGAGTATCAACGACATCGTTCAGTGCCCGCGCGACCGCGTCTGGCGCAGGTTTGCCCTCGAGTAGTTTTCCGGCCGCACAGAGCGCGCCGAGTGCTTTTGGCGCTCCGCCATCGCGCGAATCGAAGCCCGCGACTTCACCGTCGAAGTGGACGGGCACTTCGAGGACTTCTGCGTCCATCGCAGCAAGATTGATGCGAAGTTGATTGCACGTCGACTCGATGTTGCCAACGGCCACCGCCAGTTCCTGGTCAACGGGTCCGAGTACATCGCCCCCACTGTCGGCGAGCGCGCCGACAATCCGCCCGACCGCGGTGACGGTTCGGTTGCGAACCTCGAATCGGACGATCGTCATGTCTCCGCTCAGGACGCCCAGCCCAGCGGCCCGGTCGAGAAACGTGCCGTGCACGCGCGCGGTGATAGCCGGCTCGTCCTCGTGCTCCTGCGCTCGAAGGTGACGCGTGCCCCCGGACATCGCGATCAGAGCAGTCAGAATCCACAGGCTGCAGATCTTCATGGGTTGATTCTCCTGACGATCAATGAAACAACCGCGACTGCGGGATCGCCTGCCGTGCCTGTCCCGGGTACGACCACTGCAGCCTGATGGTCGCTCCTCCGGCCTTCTCGTAGTACTCCAGGGTGATCGGGTACTTGACGCCTGCGGTCAGCGAGATTCCGGCGCTGGTGTTCGTTGTAGCCGGATGGTTGGTCCAGTTGTCGATCAGCAGCTGTCCATTGACCCAGAGTCGTACGCCGTCGTCCGAGAGGGTCGTGAACTGAAACGTGCCGGTCACCGGCGCCTGGACGCTGCCGGTCCAGCGCACGGAGAAGTTGTCGGCGCTCACCCCGGCCGCGGGAGCCGTTGTTCCCCACGAAAAGTACACGGTCGGATCCACGCGCGTCAGAACGAGCGCGGCGAAATGTGCGCCGCTGCCTGGATCGTTGTAGTAACGGCCGATCAGTCCTGGTCCGGCTGCCGGGTTGACCGTGACCGTGACGTCGTCGCTGACGGTCACTGCACCGTCACTCACAGTGAGGCGCAGAACGTAGATGCCGTCAACGCCGAATGTCGCCGTCGTGACCAGCGCGTTCGCATTGCTGAACGTAACGGTCCCGCCCGAGGAGTCCTCGCGGCCGCTGATCTTGCTCCACTTGATCGTCAGCTTCTGATTGGGCAGTCCATCGTCGCGCGCAACCCCGGTGAGCGCGACCGCCGACGGCAGTGTAATGGTCTGGTTGGGGCCGGCATTGACCGCAGGCGGTTGGTTGACTGCGGCCGCCGGAAACAGCTTCGACTGAGGCACGACCTGGGTCGTCTGCCCCGGATACGCCCACGACAGCCGCATGGTCGCGCCCCCGCCACGCTCGTAATAGTCCAGGCGGATGTCGTACTTCTGATTCGCGGCAAGCGCGATCGTGCCGCTGTTCTGCACTGCCGCGTGATTCGTCCAGTTGTCGACCAGCAACTGACCGTTCACGTACAGGCGAACGCCATCGTCGGAAAGCGTCGTGAACGTGTAAGTGCCTGCCGCGGGGGCAAGAACCTGTCCGCTCCAGCGAACCGAGAAGTTGTCGGCCTGCACCGCCGGATCCGGCGCGGCGCTGGCCCAGTTGAAATCGACCGTGCGATCGGTGCGGGTCAGCACGAGCGCCGTGAAGTACGTCCCGTTGCCCGCATCGTTGAAGTACTGCGCGAGCAGACCCGTCCCCGATCCTGATGACGCGTTGACGATCACGATGACGTCATCGCTCGACGTTGCCTCACCATCGGACGCGCTGAGGCGAATCGTGTACGTACCGGCGGCCGAAAAGGTCGCGTTCGTGGTGAGCGCATGCGGGGCACTGAAGATGACGGCTGCCGGCCCGCTGACGAGACTCCACGTCATCGTCAGCTGGCCGGGCGGCACTGGATTGCCGTCGTCGGTCGCCGTACCTGTCAGGGTTGTCGTCGACGGCGATGCGAGAGTCTTGTCCGGGCCGGCGTTCACCGTCGGCGCCGTGTTTCCACTGGATGGACCAAGGAGCCCGTAGACGACGAGCTTTTTCGAGAGCGTCGCGACGTAGACCTTGCCGTTCGCCACCGTTGGAGGGCTGAATTTCGAAAAATTCCCGAGCGCGTCCCGCGTGGCGTTCTGCTGACTGTTCCAGAGTTCGCGGGTCACGTTTCCCGCATCGTACGCGCGGAGAATGCCTGGGCGCGAGCTGTGGTTCGGGTCGCCGGAGAGCGAGAGCGTCGCCCAGAGAATTCCGGTGCCGCCCAGTTTCCCGTTCGCCGACAGCGACAGCATTCCTCCGGGCATGCCCGAGGGCGCAAGCAGTGTGCCCTGGGCGCTCGCCGGCGTGACGAAGAGCCCGTTGACGAGGCGAAAGACTTTGAGGGGATCGCCCGCGGGCCAGACGTAAATTGCCGGACCGTACGTCGGACTGTTCCAGTACACGGGCGCGCCGTTCATCCGCGTGGCGGTCGATCCCTGAAAACTCTGCACGATCTGCCCGTTGTTGCCCGAGCGGAAGTGCCCCATGTTCGTGCGGTTGACAACGTACATCACGCCGTCCTTGCCGCCGCCAACGATGAGGTTCGTGTTTGGAATGAGTACCGGATTCTGGACGCCGAGGTCCTCGTCGGTGGCGTTGAGGAACGACCAGTTATACGGTGTGAACCAGTCGAGCAGGGTGCCCGTCGGACTGAGCTTGAGGAAGCTGTTACCGAAATTCCTTCCGCCGACGTCGCCATTGAACGATCCATTGCCGGTCATGACATACAGGTTACCGGTCGAATCCGCCGCGAGCCCTCCGCCGGATTGCCAGATCCCGCCGAGGCCACCGTCCGGCGTGGTGTTGTACACCAGCCTCTGCTCCAGCGTTGCACTGTCGTAGCCAAGGATCCAACCGTGGTACGGGCCCTGATCGCAATATGACGCCCAGGCGACATACACCACGCCGCGATCGAGGAGAAGTGCCGCCCGCTGATTCTGTGTTCGCGCGTTGAACGCGATGTTGTTCTGCGCATCGCGTCCGTCGCCGGTCCCGCTGACAGACGGCTGGACCACGCGCGGGCTGCCGGTCCTCTCGCGGCCGTTTCGAATGTCGATCGCATGCAGGCGCTGCATGAAGACGCCGTTCTCCTTCGTCCGCGTCACGAAATACATTGTCTGCGCCACCGGATCGATCACCGGCGTCGCGGCGATGCCTATGTTGGCCGCGAAATCGACGTAGGTGCCGCACGCCTGACCGACGTCGGTCCGCGACACGGGAACCACGCCTGCGGCCGGATTCGTGTAGTTGACGCGCCACAAGGGAGCGGATGCTGTCGGATCGTCGGCATCGAAGGCATAGACGCTGTCGTTGTTCGTCGCGACGTACACGACGTTACGGATGACGCCGGAGATGTTCACGCCTTCGACGTACAACGGCTGCACGTAAATCTCGTCGTCGACGGCGCGTTCGAAAAGCTTTCCGAACTCACTGAGGTTGACGTTGGTTGTTGTCAGGAACGTCTCGGCGAGGTTGGCTCCCGTCCGCGCGGAATCGTTGTGATGCGTGGTCACGTTTACTTGAGCGAAAGCCGAAGCGGGAAGAAGCAGCGCGAGCGCGAGCGTAGCCGTGGGTCGGGTCATTGCACGCGCAGGATAGCGCTGCGGTATCACACCGTGCGAGCTCTACCGGGATTCGCGCCTGTTTGTTTGCCACCGTGCCGACTGCTCGCGACCCAGACCTCGTCCCTCCCGGATTGGTCGGTGACATAGGCGATCCATCCCGAACAACAGCGCAGCCACGCTGGAAGCGGTGGTCGATCACTACATTGAGTTCTTTCAAGGTCGTACAGGCAAATGCCGCGCCGGGGTCGTGCCGCCCGATCCCGAGGTGGTGGCCATACGCTTGTTTACTTGACGTTGCGAGCGTCTCGGCGTCCCGACTGCCGTGAGCGTTCGCGCAGCGACTGGCCGAGCTCACCGAAACACTGAAATGACAATGGCGCCTGCAGCAGGTGGAGCGTGAGCGAGCGCCGCCACACCGACGTGAAGCTCGTGGCCAGGACGCGGGTGACGTCTTCGTCTGCGTAACTATCCAGTATCAACTCGAGCGTCTCGACGCGCTTCTCGGGCGCGGTTCTGACCAGGCAGGTGACGAGGAGTGCTCGCAGGTCGTCTGCACGTCGCCACGCGTGCGGGCGGCTCGCCTCGTGAATCGTTTCGAAGTCGAACCACTGGGCGACGCCGCGCTCCAGATCGACCACGACGTTCTCCGCCATTGCGTCGCCGTGGGTGAATCCCAGGCGATGGAAGTCAGCGAGAGCGATGGCCGCGTGTTCCATGGCCCTCTTCCGGATCGACTCCTCCAGCTCCGGATCCTCCAGCACCGTTGCCAGCGTGTGTGCAGCGAGCAGTGGCAGGACCAGCGTCCCATCGGCATCCACTCGAATCGAAGCACCGTAGAGGCGCTGATAGAGCAGGCGTTCCCGTTGCTCCCAGTCCCGCTGCGTGAGCACCCGCACGCCGCCATCGAGGATCCTGACCAGCAGATCGCTCATCCAGATCAGGAGGGGCGCGTAGAAGCGGCGGTGCTTTCGCACCAGAGGCTGGCCGTCCTGGTGGACGATGCGCACTGTCGAGTACCGCACGGAGCGAAGCAGCCGCCCCGATGCGAGGCACAGTGCGAAGTAGGCGCGCGACGCGAGCGCGGGGCGGGCGGGCCGGGCGGGCTGGGTGTCAGGCAGTGAATCGTGAACGGGGCGCTTCGATTCGTTCACGATTCAC
>DATJKH010000022.1:0-64912 GCA_035491715.1 Vicinamibacterales bacterium
TTGCCGAGGCCGCTCAAGTCGTACCCTTCCTGCAGGCGGCCCGTCACGTTGACGCGCGCGCCTTTGCGCGGTGCACCACCGCTCGTCACCACCCACAGATTCTGACCGTCGTCGGTAATGCGATAGGCGCCGCGCCCGAGGACCGATGCGCTCTCGTCCACGGTTCCGTGCACCGTTACCGTTTGATTGCGGTACTTTGCCGGGTCGGCCAAAACCTGGTTGATGCTCTTGGCACCACAACCAGCGGCCACAAACGTCAAAGCCATTACGAGAGCCAGTCCTCGCCTCTGATTCAGCATCGGCACCTCACTGACGGAGCAGGATAGTCCGACGCCGACGGATTTCCAATCCAGCTCGACCGATACGGGCAGCAGTTTGCATGAGGCGTCGCGACGCCCGCCGATCCACGGCAAGTTCTACGGCGATTGACGGGTTTCCGGCCGAGGTCTCGACACTCGCTTTCGGGTTTCCGGCAGGCGGCTTGGGAGGGATTCATGAAGGATCGCCTCGCCCGGCTAGAGTCGCGAGTCGAATATCTTACCGACCGCGTTGCCATTCTCGAGCAATGCCTCAGTCTTGCCGAGCGGCGGGCGTCGCCGGGGAGGCCGCCGCCCGATGACTCCGACGTCGCCCCCATTGGCGACGTTCAGCCGATACGCGTTCAACACTGGCTTGCCCTTGCCGGGCGCACCCTGGTCGTGCTCGGTGGCGCCTATCTGTTGCGCGCCCTTACCGAATCGCGTGTGCTGACCGCCTCGGCCGGCGTCGGACTCGGAATCCTCTACGGCGCGCCCTGGCTGCTCCTCGCGTCGCGGGCCGCGGGCCGTGGCGCACAACTCGATGCCTTCGCGCACGCGCTGACGGCCGCGCTCATCGGTTATCCGCTGGTGTGGGAAGCGACTCTTCGATTCGAGGTTGTCCCGCCGGCGCAAAGCGCCGCCCTCCTCGGCGCGTTAGCGGCAGGTGCGTATGTACTTTCATCGTTACGCAAGCTCCAGGGGTTGGCGTGGGTCGCGACGATCGGCGCGATGGTCTCCGCCGTCGGCCTGGCGATTGGAACTGGTGACTGGCTCTCCTATACCGTCCTCGCAATCGCCGTTGGAGTTGCGACGTTGTGGCTTGGCTATACGCGCGATTGGACGTTGCTTCGATGGCCGAGTGCGGTGATCGCCGACGCGATGCTGCTCATCGCATCCGCTCGCGCCGCGGTGCAGGGCGAGGTCGGCACCGCGCTAATAGTGCAGATGTTGATGCTGGTGAGTTATCTGGGCAGCTTCGCAATCCGGACGCTCGTGATCGGCCGACCGGTCATTCCGTTTGAGGTGGCGCAGTCAATCGCCGTGCTGGTCGTCGCGTTTGGCGGCGCGATTGCGCTCATTCGCGACAGCACTTCGAACGTACTGGTTATTGGCGTGGCGAGCGTTGTTCTGGCGGCGGCCGGCTACATAGTCGCGTTCTTCTTCGTCGATCGACATCGCTACGTCAGGAACTTCTTCTTTTACGCGCAGCTGGCGCAGCTGTTTGCCCTTGTTGGAGTCGCCCTCTGTCTCGGGTACTCGCGTGGGTCGGTCGTGTATGCGGTCGCCGCCATCGTCGCCGCCGTCCTTGCACACCGCACCCGGCGCCTGGCGCTGTGGCTGCAGTCATCCGTTTATGTGATTGCCGCGGCGGTCGCTTCAGGCCTGATCCTGTATGCCACGCTCGGATTGTGGTCCACCTCGATCGAGCGCCCCGCTATTCCTCTCAGGTCGATTCTGCCGGTCGTGGCCGTCGCATTGGTGACGTTTCTTTCCCTAACGAAACCGATTGAATCGTGGCGCAATTCTGCGAGCGTTCTGCGTTGCCTCTTAATCACCCTGGCCGCATACACCGCCACCGGCACGTCTATTGCGCTGGTGATGCTCGCGCTACCAGAAGGCTGGCACATTGGCGGCCCTCTATTGGCGACGATACGGACCGGTGCGCTCGTGATCGCTACGCTTGTACTTGCGTTAGCTGCGCGATGTCACTCAGGTCGCGAGGCCGGCTGGCTTGTGTACCCACTCTTGTTCATTACCGGCGCGAAGCTCGTGTCGATTGATTTTCCGCAGGGTCATCCGCAGACGCTGTTTGCGGCGCTGGCGCTCTACGGAATTGCCCTCAGCGCCGCACCGCGAATGCTACGACGGTCCGCGACCGCTCCCTCCACTCCAGGCATGGAGATTCGCGTGTTGGCGCCAACTCACGAGAAACAACACGCCGACTAAGACCAACGGGCCGGAAATGACGGCAATCCAATCGAGACGGCCGCGTGCCATCACGGCATACAGCACCGCGAGTGCGATGAATGCGATCGCGCCGATCCACTCGAACCTCCATGCGATGGCGACGACCATCAAGACGAGTAGCGAAGGAATGAGATGGATCGCAAATGTTGGCAGCGCGCCCACAAACGAGCTGGTCTCGTTGAACGCATCAAGGGCAAAGAGTGCGAGGAACGTCGCCACCAGTAATCCGGCAATCCTGGGTACCCACAACAGAAGGTTTTGTGTGCTTGTCATGTTCATACTCCGGCAATGTGTAGAAACGAATATCGCCGGAAAGCACGCGTTTGTAATGAAGGAATCCGGTCCAACCGTGATATTTCGGTGAAGGCACGACGGCTACGACGGTCGCAATCGGTAAATTCTTCTGAACGATAGTCTTCGCGCCTCCGTAATATAGGCGGTTACCCGGCGACCGCCTGCGGAGACGCGCTCATGTCCGACCTGCTCAAAGAGATTCGGCACAGTTTCCGCGCACTTCTGAAGCGTCCCCTTCTCACATTCACCGTCGCGTCAACGCTGGCGCTGGGCCTCGGCGCAAACGCTGCCATCTTCAACCTGATCGATCGCCTGGTCCTCCGTCCCTATCCGCTCGACGATCCCGACTCAGTTGTGCTCCTGTCGGAGACGGGCCCGCATCAGGAATTCAAGAAAGAGGCTGTCGCGCCGGCGAATTTTTTCGATTGGCGGGCGGAGGCGCACACGCTCGATTTTCTGTCGGGCTACGTGTGGTGGGACGCGAACCTGGTCGATCGAGGCAATCCCGAACGGCTTCCGGGATTTCGGGTGACCAGCGGCTTCTTCGAAGCATTGAGCGCGCGACCGGCGCTCGGCCGAACGTTCGTCCGCGACGACGAGACGTTTGGTCGTCATCACGTCGTGATCATCAGTGATGCATTGTGGAAGCGGCGCTTTGATGCTGATCGGTCGGTGATTGGACGGGCGATTATTCTCGACGGCGAGCCGCACCAGATCGTCGGGATCATGCCGCCGCGATTTGCCTTTCCTGACGGCTCTCAAATCTGGGCGCCGGTTGCATTCGATCCCAAAACACCTCCAAGCCGCACGGCACGTTACGTCACTCCCATCGGACGCATCCGCGGCGGAGGCACGCTCGAAGGCGTGCAGTCGGAGCTGTCGCTCATCGCCGCGCGGCTCGCGCGCGAATATCCGCAAGCGAACCGTGATCATGGCGTGCGTGTCTACACGTTGACCCGCGGCATGCTCGACGAAGGCACCGGCCCGCTGCTGTCGTTATGGCAGGCGTCGGCCTTCATCGTGCTCCTTATCGCGTGCGCGAACATTGCCAACCTCTTGCTCGCCCGTGCGTCGGAGCGTCGGCATGAAACGGGCGTGCGAATCGCGCTTGGCGCGACGCGCGGCCGCATCGCGCGCGAGTCGTTGATTGAAAGCGCGCTCCTTGCGCTGATCGCGGTTCCACCCGCGTTGGGATTTGCCTGGCTCAGTCTTTACGCCCTGCGCATCAGCATGCCCGCGAACATTCTGCGGTTCGTGCCCGGATTCGAGTCGCTCGGTCCGGACCTTCGACTGGTCATCTTTACCATCGGGATCGCGTTTGCCACTGCCTGCATCTTCGGGCTGCTGCCAGCGCTGCAGTCAGCCCGATCGTCGGTGATCGAAACGCTGAAAGAAGGTGGCCGCACATCGACCGGGCGTCACATGGTTCGTCGCGCGATCGTGGTTGTCGAGATCGCCATCGCCCTGCCACTGCTCGTCGCAGCGGGACTGGGTGTCGCCGGCACGTATAAATTCCTCAACGGACCACAGGGATACGACCCCGATGGTCTTCTCACGATGAAGCTCATACTCCCCGATCGCGGGTATCCCGACGACAGCGCACGGCGCCAGTTCGTCACCAGGACGATCGAGGCGTTTCGACAGGTTGCCGGGGTTGAGCAGGTTGCGGCGATCAACAACATGCCGACGAGCGGATCGAGCTCGTCGCGCGCCATTGAAATCGACGGCCACCCTCCTGCCGATCCCAACAATTTGCCGTCTGTCGATTACCGCACGATCACAAGCGAGTACTTTTCCGCGCTGCGCATTCCGATTGTGCGCGGCCGCCACTTCAGCACTGCCGATCGCGAGGATACGCAACCGGTGGTTATTGTCTCCGAATCAATGGCGAGGAAATTCTGGCCCAACGAGGATCCGATAGGCCGGCGGATGAAGCTCCGAAGTGGTCCGTGGTTGACGGTCGTTGGTGTTTCGGGCGATGTGATTCATGACTGGTTCAACCGTCGAAATACACCCGCACTGTATCGGCCGTTCGGACAATCGCCGAGTGATTACCTATGCCTTGTCGTCCGCACTGATGGTGAGCCGACAGCAATCGCGCCAACGGCGCGACGCGCCTTGCTGAATATCGATCCGGACCAACCCGTGTTCGATGTGATGACGATGCGTCGTGCACTTCACGAGCGGACGATTGGGCTGCAGTACCTGGCGGCGATCATGGCCACGTTTGCGGCCATCGCGCTCTTGCTCGCCACGGTAGGCCTCTACGCGCTGCTCACGTATTTCGTTGCGCAGCGGCGCCACGAGATCGGCATCCGCATCGCGCTTGGCGCATCGGCGCGCGACGTTGTGGGATTAGCGGTCGGGCAGGCGCTCCGCATGACGCTGACCGGAGCGGCGATCGGCTTAGTTCTCGCGATGGCGCTCAGCCGTTTGATGCAAGCGGGGCTTCTCGGCATCGCATCCGGCGATCCACGTATCTCGATCGGCTTTGCCGCGATCTTGATCGCCGCTTCGCTTGTTGCGGGGTACCTGCCCGCCCGGCGCGCCGCCACGATCGATCCGATGACGGCGCTACGAACGGAATAGCCTCAGCGATCGCCGCGGTCTCCTTGACCCTTCTTTGCCTTCGCCTTGCTTGCTCGCCGTCGATCGCTCGCCAGCGATCGGCCAACGTCGTCTGATTCCGTAAACTGTCCGCGTGCCCCTCGTCTCACATATCTCTTGTCGCTACGCGGCGAGATCAGCTCACGTTTCGCGGCGCGTTTTCTAGAGGTCGACTTCCTTGCGCTGGTGGTCTTTTTTGCCATGGATGTGCCTCCTCCAGGATTGCCTGCAACTCTGTCGCCGGAAGTGGCTCAACAGGGTGAGTTGTCGCCCCGTCTCGCGCGGGTACAATGAACTCTGCGGGCCGGGATCGGCCAAATTCCAATGAACCTCATCGCTTCTTTGCTCACGATCCTCGTCATGACGATCCCGCAGTCGCCGGCACCGCAGGCGACCGGCTCACTCCATATCAAAGTGGCGATCGTCGACGCGGACCAGAAGGCGATACCCATCCCGCGTCACGTGCTGCTCATCAGCGACAACCCGGCCAGTGCGCCCCCGCGTCGCGTCATCACCGCTCTTGATGGCACGGCGGAAGTGACCCTGCGTCCGGGCAACTACACGGTGGAATCGGACAAACCGGTTGCCTTTCAGGGCAAGTCGTACGAATGGATGCAGATCATCGACGTCGCCGCCGGCCGTACTCTGGACCTGGAGTTGACGACAACGAACGCCGAGATCGGCGCTGCCACCTCGTCAACGGCAACCGTGTCGTCTGCCATCGAATCAGCCCCCGCATTGCTGCTGATGCCGTGGCACGACAGCGTGTTTGGGATCTGGACGCCGACGACGCATGCGTCCGGGTTCCTCATCGACGCCAACGGCCTCATCGTCACAAGTCAGCGTGCTGTCGGAACCGCGACGGCCGTGGAAGTGCAGCTCACGCCAGCTGTCAAAGTTGCGGGACGTGTTCTGGCAACGAACGCTGAACGTGACGTGGCTCTGGTGAGAGTGGATCCGAAGACCGTTGAGTCGCTGCGTCCCGTCGACATGAAATGCGGACAACCCGCCTCCCGGCCGGTGATTGAACGGCAGGAGATCTACGCGATCGCGGCGCCGCTCCGTCAGCACAAAGGCATGACACCGGGGGTCGTGTTGCATGTCGGGCCTCACGCGATCGAATCCGACTTCAGGCTCGCGATTGGCGGCGCCGGTGGTCCGGTATTCACCGCTGATGGTGCCCTGCTCGGTATCACCTCGGTGGTTGACGAGAGAGATGCGACAGCCCGCGGCGACTTGAAGGTCATTCGTGCCGAGGACGCGTGCGAGGTTGTCGCGGCTGCACAGAAGGTCAAGGATGTGACGGCGCCAGATGCCGGCCATTTGCCAGTCGAACCTGCCGGGTCATTCCCGCCCGATGCCCTGAAGGAGATCGTGCAGCGCCGCGCAGGCAGCCTGAACCCGTATCAGATGGCCTCAACCGACTTCGACATCGGCTTCATCACGCCGGTATTGGTATATGGGGCACAGTATCAGGCCGAACAGGCCAGCAAACGGGATCGCAACGACCGAGGCAGACGGGCAGAGGACACCGGACCGGCGCTCCTGCGGCCGCAAATGGATTTCGCCAACTGGTCGGAATACGTGGCCGACGTTCCACCCGTACTCATGATTCGGGTGACGCCGAAGTTCGAAGAAGGGTTCTGGACGAAAGTCGCGAGAGGAGCGGCACAGACGCAGGGTATGGCGATTCCCGCGATCAAGCGATTCAAATCAGGATTCTCGCGCCTCAAGGCGTTCTGCGGCGATTCGGAGGTCACGCCGATCCATCCGTTCAAGTTGGAACAGAACGTCTCGGACACCAACACCGTCGTCGAAGGCTTATACATATTCGATCCCGCCGCACTTGGTCCCGAGTGCGCAAGCGTCAAACTCATGCTCTATTCCCAGAAGGAACCCGACAAAGCAGACACCCGCGTCGTCGATCCCAAGTTGATTCAGCAGATCTGGAGTGACTTCGCGCCGTTTCGGGCCGGTCAGTAGCGTCGTCGAACGATTAGTGAGCGGCTGCCGGAAGGAAATAGAAGAGGATGGCGATCATCGCGTAAACGAGCATCAATTGCACGCCCTTGTACCAGTTCGATCGCCCATCTCCCGCCACGATCGCCGCAATCAGGACACCCAGGAATAACGTCCCAATTTCCGCGCGGCTGAACGACAGCTCCAACGGCTGAGGGGCCACCCATCCGCTCAAGAGCACGAGAACTGGCGCGACGAAGAGCGCGATCTGGATACTGCTGCCCATGGCAATGCCGATGGTTAAATCCAGCTTGTTCTTGCGTGCCATCGCGATGGCGGAGCCGCTTTCTGCGGCCCCCCCGATAACCGCAAGAAACACGATCCCGATGAACACCTCCGACATGCCGAGCGCCTTGCCTGTCCCTTCGGCTGCTCCCACGAGGATCTCGCTCATCCAGGCGGCGAGAACCGACGCGCCGACCAGACTGCCGACGGCGCGTCCGACGCTCCACTGCGGTCCTTCGTGCCCGTGTTCCACTTCACTGACCGTCACGCTCTTGAAGTAGTCGGGATGCGTCTTCAAGAGGAACACGAGGTAAAGCACATATGCCGCGAGCAGTACGAATGCCGTGCCGAGATTGACGAGCTTTTCTTCGTGAATGGTGCCTTCCGGTGAGAAGAACCGGTTGAACGCGCTGGGCACACCAAGACTGACCGCCGAGATCAACATCATCGAGCTGTAAAGCCGCGCAGCTCCGGAGTTGTATTCCTGGGTGTGCTGGCGCAGGCCGCCGAGAAAAAACGCGACGCCGGTTGCGAGCATCAGGTTGGCGAGGATCGATCCGATGATCGAAGCGCGCACCATGTCGAAAAACCCCGCCTTCAGTGCGACCATCGCGATGATCAGCTCCGGCGCGTTGCCAAAGGTCGCGTTCAGCAGACCGCCGATCGCGTCTCCCGTGCGCGTCGCGATCTGTTCGGTCGAAAGGACGATGAGCCGTGCGATTGGAACGATCGCGATGGCCGCCGAGAAAAAGAGCACGGGATCGGGCGCATGCGCGTATTCGAGCGCGAGAGAAATTGGAATGAATGCCAGAAGCCAGTTGATCGACGGCCTGAGCGAGAAAGATGTGCTCATCGTTGCGCCGCCGTTCCCTGCCGAGGCTCATAAAGCCGGCTGCCGACTGTGAGGAAGAAGGCAGTTGACCATCCACACATCAGAATTCCGGTGAGCGCTTCAATCGCGCCAACCAGGCGCCATTCCGGTGGCAGCACGAGATCGCCGTATCCCGTGGTCGTGTAAGTCACAGCGCTGAAATAAACGGCGGTCTGGAGTGCAGGCATTGCGCCGTCCGCGAAATAGAACACGGCCCAGACGACGATCTCGACGAGATGCATCATCACAATCCAGGCTGCCACGAGAATAAACAGCCAGGTGCCCGCCCAGAACCTTGGATATTCCGGATGTCGCTTGATTCGACCGAGGGCCCAGGTCACGCCACTCGCGTGGATAGTCACGCAAAAGCCCATCAGACATCCTGCGAGGAATAGTTTCGTAATCATCGGCGATCCATTCGGAGCAAACGCGCCTCAGGTGGCAAAGCAGAGCCCGTACCCGACCGCTCAATCGCGTGTGGAAGCGAATCAAGTGCTTGTTGTAGAAAGGCTTGACTCTTGATTCGGGAGCCGCCCGCGGCAGTCGAATCCTCCATTCCGCCGGAGGTGTTATGCTCCCGGGGCGATGTCACTCGCCGTCGGTTCACGCGTGTGGGCGTATGAGATCGTCGGCTCGCTCGGGGCAGGCGGCATGGGCGAAGTGTACCGGGCACACGACGCCAAGCTGCAACGGGACGTCGCCCTCAAGGTCCTTTCGCCCAAACTCGCCTCCACCGCCGAAGCTCGCGCGCGATTCGAGCGTGAGGCGCTGAGTGTCGCAAGGCTCTCGCACCCCAACATCGTCTCCATCTATGAGTTCGGGGAACATGATGGTCTCGCCTACGTCGTCAGCGAGCTGATTGACGGAGAGACTCTACGGGCGCGGCTCGAGCAGGGGCCGCTCCCGCAGCGCCGCGCGATCGCGTATGCACTGCAAATCGCACGAGGCATCGCTGCCGCACACGCGCGTGGAATCGTTCATCGCGATCTCAAGCCCGAGAACGTGATGATCACGCGGGACGACCACGTCAAGATTCTGGATTTCGGGCTGGCGAAGCCGATGGAGCCGACGCCGACCGACGAGACGCGTGCCGGCGGAAGGCTGACCAACGCCGGGATGGTGCTCGGGACCTTCGCTTACATGGCGCCCGAGCAAGTGCGAGGACTGGCCGTCGATCATCGGGCCGACATTTTCGCGTTTGGCGCTCTCTTGTACGAGATGCTCAGCGGCGAGCGCGCGTTCAAGGCGGAGACCGCCGCCGATACGATGACGGCGATTCTGACCAAAGAACCTCCCGAGCTGGACGCCGCACGTCTCGCGATTTCTCCAGGCGTGGATCGGATCGTTCGCCGCTGCCTCGAGAAAACGCCGGAGCTGCGTTTTCAATCAGCAAACGATCTGGCATTCGCGCTCGAGACGTTGGCGACGATGTCGACCGGTGCAGCGATGCGGGTCGAGGGCGCCGAGCGCGCGTCAGCTGTTCCGAGACGACTTGCGTGGCTGCCATGGGCGATCGCGCTCGCGTCACTCGCCGCCGCCGTGGCAGTCTGGTTTTACCGGCCAGTAGCACATGAGCCGGAACTCCCCTGGCAGCACTTCACGCGGCTCACGGAGGCAGCGGGCGTCGAGGCGTCCCCGACGCTCTCCCCTGACGGCGCCACGGTGGCGTACGCGATCTATGTCAACGAGAGTTGGGACATCTATGCGCAGCGGGTCGGCGGCAGGAATGCGACACCGATCGTCAACGATCCCAAGCGCAACGAAGGCAGTCCCGCATACTCACCCGACGGGTCACTCATCGCATTTCACGAGTCCGACGACGATGGAGGAATTTTCATTGCCGGTGCTACCGGAGAATCCGTTCGACGCCTGACCGACACCGGTTTCGACCCGGCGTGGTCGCCTGATGGAACGAAGATCGCGTTTTCGACGGAAGAAGTACGGGATCCTTCATCGAGACAGACGACGAGCGCGCTGTTTATCGTCGAGCTGCGTGGCGGCGCGCCAAAGCAGATTGTGGACGGTGATGCGATTCAACCGTCGTGGTCGCCATCCGGCGATCGCGTCGCCTACTGGAGCAACAACGGCGGACAGCGCGACATCTTTACGGTTTCCGCATCCGGTGGTGCACGTGTGCCGGTGACGCAGGATGCGGCGCTCGACTGGTCTCCGGTGTGGTCGACAGACGGCAGGTTCGTCTATTTCTCGAGCGACCGCGGTGGTGCCATGAACCTGTGGCGAATCGCGGTTGATCAGGCGAGTGGTCGTGTTGCCGGTGCGCCCCTGGCGGTCACGACCGGTGTCCAGGCACGCGCCACCGAGCCGCGATTCTCCAGGGACGGAAAGCGCCTCGCGTTCCGTTCACGTATCGCATCAGTAAATCCCGTGGCGATTCCGTTCGATCCGCGAACCGACCGTGCCGGTGTCCCGGTGGTGCTCGATCGATCGAACAACGTCCGAATTCCAAGCGACTCATCCCCGGACGGTGCCCAGATCGCGTACTTCAGCATTGGCGAGTTGCAGGAGGATATCTTCGTCGGGAGCGCGGACGGCAAGGGAATACGTCACGTGACCGATGACACGCCGCGCGATCGCGCTCCGGTCTTCGCGCATGACGGTCAGACGATCGTCTTCTATTCGAATCGTGATGGCGCGTGGGGCGTCTGGGCCGTTCGTGCTGACGGCAGCAACCTTCGCAAGCTCGGATCGATCCCTGGCGGCGGTGCCTATCCCGTTGCTTCACCCATCGACGACAGGGTCGTCTTCTCGGGCACGTTCTCGGCAGGCGGAGTGTTTTCGGTGCCGCTCTCCGGTGGCGCTGAACCGGCACTTCTTCCCGGCACGAAATCGGGCACAGGATATTTCTTCGCGACATCGTGGTCGAAGGACGGCGCCCGTCTCTGCGGTCCTCTCGTTTCCGCAAGCGGTCGCTCGTACGCGATCGGTGTGTACGATCTTCAGTCGCAGGTGACAACCACGATTGCGACCGAAGAAGCGTTTGGCGTGCGCTGGCTTCCGGACGGCCGTCGCGTTGTCTATTTCACGGCCGGACAGCATCCCGATCTCGTCATCGTCGATTCCGTCACGCGTCAGCGATCAGTGGTTCCGGTGCAGTTGCCCGGCCCTCCGACCAACGATGTGTTTTCCATCAGCCGTGACGGCCGGACGATCTACTACGGCGCCGTACACGAAGAAGCTGACATCTGGATCGCGGAACGAAAATAGTCTTCGCGCGCAGTTCGCCAGTTCACTCCGCGTAAAATGATCGGATGCGTAAGCGACTGGTTCAGTTGGCCGTAGCCGCGCTCGTGATCCTGTGCGTCTCGACGGCCGCCGGGTATTTCGGGATGCGTGTCGGCCGCTCGTTTCAACTGAACCAGATGTGCTGCCAGATCCTGCAGCGGCACAACTTCGAGATCAGCGTCAAGGAAAGACTCGGCCTCCTGAAGTTTCCTTCGCAGATCGGTCAGGATCGCTGGGTAGCGGAGAAAGTGTTTCCCGGCGTCACCAACGGGTACTTCCTCGATGTCGGCTCGGCCGACGGCTTCCTCAACTCGAATAGCTGGGCGCTCGAGCAGCGAGGGTGGAAAGGCATCTGCATCGATCCGTTTCCATCAAACATGCAGGGACGCACCTGCCAGATGTTTAAAGAAGCCGTCGACGCTGAAGGCGGACACAAGGTGCAGTTTGCCGTCGCCGGCGAGCTGGGCGGAATTTCGGATCACCTCGATCGCTATAAAGATGTTGTGAAGGACGCAAAGACGGTCGAGCTGACGACGGTGACGCTCGGCAGCATCCTGCAGCGAGCCAATGCCCCTTCATTCATTCATTTCATGAGTCTCGACATCGAGGGGGCGGAACTCGAGGCACTTCGCGGGTTCCCTTTCGATCAATACAGGGTCGGATCGATGGCGATCGAACACAACAACGAAGAACCGAAGCGAACGCAGATTGAGGAGTTCCTCAAGGGCAAGGGCTACATGAAGGACCACACCTGGATGCAGGATGATTTCTACCTGCCAGCATCGGCATCCAAGACCCACTGATCCGCGTTTCTCGTGCCCCGAAGCCGTCGTCGTGACCAGGCTGTCGTCGCCTCCGATATTCGGGAGGATCTCCGGCCCGGCGGAGGTCAATTCCGCCGAATAACCGTCGGTCCCGCCGGATTCTCTGTCAAACGCTTCGTATTTCCGCGGTTGAACCAGGCATGATCTGGGAATCCGTCCGGCACATCAATTGCCGCCCAATCGCTGGCGGCGGATCTGCGTACTCCCAGGCGGTTTCGATCGTTCTGTGCTGAAGCAGGATCGCGGTCGGCAGCCGGTCGGAGGCGACATCCGTGAATCAGCAGCTGAGAACGGCGGCGGTGGCGTGGCTGATCACGGCGATGTACTACTTCTATCAGTACACGTTGCGATCGGCTCCGGCCGTCATGATGCCGCAGCTTTCGGATGCATTCGGGATGACGGCGACCGCCGTCGCCTCGATGGTCGGTCTGTTCTACTACGGGTATTCGCCATTCAGTCTCGTGGCCGGAGCCGCGATGGACGGGCTCGGCCCTCGCAAGGTCGTCCCGCTCGGCGCTGCGACCGTCGGGATCGGTGCGCTGATGTTTGCCACCGGCAACGGTCAACTGGCGAGTATCGGCCGCTTCCTGCAAGGCGCCGGTGGCGTATTCGCGCTGGTCGGCGCCGCCTACATTGCGACGACGAATTTTCCCGCTTCACGTGCCGCAACGTTGATCGGCGCGACGCAGATGTTCGGCATGGCCGGCGGCTCAGCCGGCCAGTTCCTGGTCGGTCCAATGATTGGCGCGGGTGTCAACTGGAGCAGGTTCTGGGTCGGGATGGGTATTGGCGGCCTCGCGATAAGCGTGCTGCTGTACCTTCTTCTTCCTGAACCGAAGCCGACCCAAAACCGCGAAGGTTGGCTCAAGGACGCTGGAAGTGCGTTCGGTGTCGTGTTTCGCAATCCGCAATCGATCCTGTGCGGGATCATCGCCGGCCTGCTCTTCATTCCCACCACGATCTTCGATATGACCTGGGGCGTCCGCTATCTGCAGGAAGGCCGTGGATTCGACTATGCAAACGCGGTGCTTCGATCGGCGGCTGTTCCACTCGGATGGATCATCGGCTGCCCGTTGCTTGGCTTCATTTCCGATCGTATCGGGCGCCGTAAGCCGGTGATCATTGCGAGCGCCGCCGTCCTGCTCGCCTGCCTCGCTTGGATTCTTTACGGACCGGTCGACGTGTTTCCGCCGTACGTGCTGGCGATCGTCGCCGGCATTGCCTCCGGGGCGGCGATGCTCCCCTACACCGTGATTAAAGAAGCAAACCCGCCGAAGATGAGCGGCACCGCGACCGGTGTCGTCAATTTTCTGAATTTTACGTTCAGCGCACTCCTGGGCCCTGTCTTTGCCAGGATCCTCATGAACGTCAGCGGCGGGTCGTCGACGATGAACATCGAGCACTACCAGACGGCGTTTCAACCGTTGCTCTACGGCGTCGGTCTGGCAATTGCGCTCACGCTCTTCCTGCGAGAAACCGGACCGGCGGCCCGTCGCACGACGCCCGTCGCCGCATAACGAGGAACTATGAATCGCACAACTGGAACTGGAAAGTATGAATTGCTGCTCGAGCGGTGCCGGAGTCTCGAGCCCGTACCGACGGCCGTCGCACATCCGTGCGAAGCATCGGCACTCGCAGGCGCGGTCGAGGCAGGTCAGAAAGGATTGATCGCTCCGATCCTTGTCGGGCCGGAGACGAAAATCCGCGAGATCGCGATGAAAGGAGGCGTCGACCTCGGCGGCGTGAAAATCATCGACGTGGCGCACAGTCATGCGGCTGCATTCAAGGCGGTCGAACTCGTACGTCAGGGTACGGCGGAGCTGCTGATGAAGGGCAGCCTTCACACCGACGAACTGTTGAGCGCCGTCGTGGCCAAAGAAACTGGCCTGCGCACGGGCCGCCGGATCAGCCACGTCTTCATCATGGACGTGCCGACCTATCACAAGGTCCTGATCGTGACCGACGCAGCGATCAACATTGCGCCGACGCTCGACGACAAGGTCGATATCATTCAGAACGCCATAGATCTTGCTGTCTCGCTCGGCGTGTCAACGCCAAAGGTCGCGATCCTGGCCGCCGTGGAAACCGTCACCTCGAAGATGCCGGCCACCATCGATGCGGCCGCTCTTTGCAAGATGGCGGATCGGGGTCAGATCAAGGGCGGCCTGCTCGACGGTCCTCTGGCCTTCGACAACGCCATCAGCAAGGACGCCGCGAAGATCAAAGGGATCAAATCCGACGTCGCGGGCGATCCCGACATTCTGCTCGCCCCGGATCTCGAGGCGGGCAACATGCTTGCGAAGCAGCTCAGTTTCCTTGCTAACGCCGACAGCGCCGGGCTTGTCCTCGGCGCGCGGGTGCCGATCATCCTGACAAGCCGCGCCGACAGCGTGCGATCGCGGATTGCCAGTTGCGCAGTGGCGATGCTGGCCGCACACGCGCGTCGCAAGACTCTTCAGGTCGCGACCTAATGGCCGGCTCTGGGCTGCTGGCTGCTGGCGGTACTAGGCGAACGAGTGCGCGAGTGAGCCCACGCGAGCGGACTGGGGCTTGTGGGGTCCCCGCGAGCGAGCGTGTGGGGGAGTCCGAGGGGCCCTCGGAGTAAATATGGATGATTTTGTCATTGTTTTGAACGCCGGCTCATCGAGCCTCAAGTTTTCGATCTATCGCCGACCGGAATCGGAAGAGTGGCGGCTGGAGTCACGCGGTCAGATCGAAGGGATTGGAACTTCACCGCGCTTCTCCGCCAAGGACGGATCGGGTACGCGGCTGGTCGACAACGAACTCGACCGGGAAAAGGTTCGCGACGCGCGCGGTGCGCTCGACTCGCTGGCCGGCTGGCTTCGTTCAAGCTATGGCGGCTCGCGGGTGCTCGGTGTCGGGCATCGCGTCGTTCACGGCGGCGCGCGGTTCCCAGGACCAACCATCATCTCGCCCGAGGTCCTTGCGGAATTGCGCAAGCTGATACCGCTTGCGCCGTTACATCAACCGCACAATCTTGCCGCCATCGACGCTGTCTCGGCGCAACTCCCCGACGTGCCGCAAGTCGCCTGCTTCGACACCAGCTTTCACCGTGGGCAACCGGAGGTTGCCGAGCTCGTGCCCCTCCCGCGCGAGATCCGAAATGCCGGCGTGCAGCGGTATGGGTTTCATGGTCTCTCTTACGAATACATCGCGTCGGTGTTGCCGGACGTCGCGCCGGAGATCGCCCACGGCCGTGTGATCGTGGCTCACCTGGGAAGCGGTGCGAGTCTCTGCGCGATGAGAAATCTCAAGAGCATCGACAGCTCGCTTGGCTTTACCGCGCTCGACGGTCTTTGCATGGGAACGCGCCCCGGCGCGCTCGATCCCGGCGTCGTCCTCTATTTGTTTCAGGGCCTTGGCCTGTCAGCGAAGGAAGTCGAGACGATTCTCTACAAACGATCGGGACTGCTCGGCATTTCCGGCACGAGCAATGACATGCGCGATCTGCTCGGCAGCAGAGAGTCATCGGACCGGCTGGCGGTTGAGTACTTTGTCTACCGGGCGGCGAAGGAAATTGGCGCTCTTGCGGCCGTGCTCGGCGGGATCGACGCGCTCGTCTTCACCGCTGGCATTGGCGAGAACTCTCCGGAGATTCGCAGTCGCATCTGCGACGCCTCGGCATGGCTCGGTATCGATCTCGATACCGACGCAAACAGCACGAAGCAAACGCGGATCTCGCGCAAGGGGAGTGCGGTGTCGGTGTGGGTCGTTCCGACAAATGAGGAACTCGTGATTGCTCGCCACACCGGAATGGTGCTTGGTCTTATGGAAACCCGAACGCGTTAGCACGAACAGACATAGAGGAGTGGCACATGGACGTCGTCACATCCACCGATAAGGCGGCTGCAACGAAAACGTCGCCGTGGCAGGACTTTCGAACCGGTCTCTGGCAAAAGGAGATCAACGTTCGCGACTTCATCCAGCAGAATTACACGCCGTACGATGGCGACGAATCGTTCCTGTCGCCGGCGACGAAACGAACGCTGAAGATCTGGGATCAGCTTCAGGCGCTATTCATCGAAGAACGGAAGAAGGGCGTTCTCGACGTTTCACAGATTCCCAGCTCGATCACCGCCCACGCACCGGGCTATATCGACAAGGACAACGAAGTCATCGTCGGCTTGCAGACCGATGCCCCACTGAAGCGCGCGATCATGCCCAACGGCGGCTGGCGCATGGTCGCCACCGCTCTGAAGACGTATGGCTACGAGCCGGACCCGCACATCGTCGAGGCGTTCACGAAATATCGAAAGACGCATAACGACGCGGTCTTCGACGCCTACACCGCCGATGTCCGGCGGTGCCGGAGCTCGCACATTCTGACCGGACTGCCAGATGCGTACGGCCGAGGCCGAATCATTGGCGACTACCGGCGCGTCGCTTTGTACGGCGTGGCGCGGCTCATCGAGCGCAAGCAGGAGGAAAAGAACGCGCTCGACGCGTTCCAGTCGAGCGACGAAATCATTCGCGATCGCGAAGAGTTGTCCGAGCAGATCCGCGCGCTCAAAGAACTGCAGAAAATGGCGGCGAGTTACGGCTTCGACATCTCCGGCCCGGCGCGCACCGCGAAGGAAGCGGTGCAGTGGCTCTACTTTGGCTATCTCGCCGGGGTGAAGGAGCAGAACGGCGCGGCGATGTCTCTCGGTCGTACGACGACATTCCTGGACATCTACTTCGAGCGTGATCTTGCGGCAGGACTCCTGACGGAGGAGCAGGCACAGGAAATCATCGACGACTTCGTGATCAAGCTGCGAATCGTTCGCTTCCTGCGTACTCCTGAGTACGACAATCTCTTTGCCGGCGATCCGACCTGGGTCACCGAGTCGATCGGCGGAATGGGCGACGATGGCCGATCGCTCGTGACCAAGACCAGCTTCCGGATTCTTCAGACGCTGTACAACCTTGGTCCGGCTCCAGAGCCAAACCTGACCATCTGGTACTCGGCGCGCGAGCCTGACGGCTTCCGTCGCTTTGCGGCGAAGGTCGCGATCGACACGAGCTCGTTGCAATTCGAAAGCGACGAGATCATGCGTCAGGCCTGGGGCGACGACGGAGCCATCGCCTGTTGCGTTTCGCCGATGCTCCTCGGCAAACAGATGCAGTTCTTCGGCGCCCGGGCGAACCTGGCGAAGTGTCTGCTCTACGCCATCAATGGTGGAAAAGACGAAATCAACGGCGAGCAGATCGCGCCGGCCTGCGAGCCGGTGAAAGGTGAGTATCTCGATTTCGATGACGTGCTCGGTAAGTACGACAAGATGATGGACTGGCTGGCGGGCGTCTACGTCAACGCCATGAACGTGATCCACTACATGCACGACAAGTATGCCTACGAGCGCATCGAAATGGCGCTGCACGACTACGCGCCGCTTCGAACCATGGCGTTTGGCATTGCCGGGTTATCGGTTGTTGCCGACAGCCTGTCGGCGATGAAGTACGCGAAGGTTCGCGTCGTTCGTGACGACAAAGGGCTGATCACCGACTATCAGACCGAAGGAACGTTTCCGTTCTTTGGCAACAACGACAACCGTGTCGATCAGCTCGCCGTGTGGTTGGTGACGACGTTCATGAACAAGCTGAGAAAGTATCCGACCTATCGCAAGGCCGTTCACACGCAGTCGGTGTTGACGATCACATCGAACGTCGTCTACGGCAAAGCTACCGGCAATACGCCCGACGGGCGGCGGCACGGGGAACCCTTCGCGCCCGGGGCCAATCCGATGCACGGACGGGACAGCCACGGCATTCACGCGTCAGCGGCGTCGGTGGCGAAGATTCCGTATCGAGACGCGGCTGACGGGATTTCTCTTACCTCGTCGCTCGTGCCATCCGGTCTCGGCCGTGTGGCCGAGGATCGCACGACGAATCTGACCGCAATGCTCGATGCGTTCTTCAGCAGCACGGGGTACCACATGAACGTGAACGTGCTCAACCGCGACATGCTGATCGAGGCGATGGAACACCCGGAGAAGTATCCAAGTCTCACGATTCGCGTATCCGGCTATGCGGTCCACTTCGTCCGCCTCACACGTGAACAGCAGATGGATGTCATCAACCGAACGTTCCACGGCGCGACGATGACGACCTAGTTCGGCAGTGCGCACGCAAGGAAAGTATGACGACACCAATTCAAGAACAGCCGCTCGAAGCGAAGAGCCCCTTTGAACTTCGAGTCAACCTCGGCAAGGGCGTTCCGGAATCAGATGTCCGATCGGCTCTTGCCACCGGCGATATGGGCTTCCTGCACTCGTTCACCACGGGCGCGACCGTCGACGGCCCCGGTGTGCGAGTCGTCGCCTGGACAGCCGGTTGTATGTGGCGCTGTCTCTACTGCCACAACCCGGACACCTGGACGATGAGTAATGGAATACCCGTGACCGTTGCCAGAGCGACCGAGGAGCTTCGCAAGTATCGCCAGGGGTTGAAAGTGATGTCGGGCGGCCTCACGGTCAGCGGCGGCGAACCGTTGATGCAGCACCGCTTCGTGGTCAAGCTCTTCAAAGCCGCGAAGAAAATGGGGATCCATACGGCGCTCGACACCAATGGCTACTACGGCGAGAGGCTGACCGACGACGACCTGGACGCGATCGATCTCGTGCTGCTCGACATCAAAACATGGGATTCAGAGCGGCATCGTCGCCTGACCGGAATGGATAATGCCCCGACACTCGAATTCGCCCGTCGCCTGGCGGCGCGCAAGCGAAAAATCTGGCTTCGTTACGTGCTCGTACCGGAGTTGACCGACGACCCGGCGGACATCAAGCAAACGGCTGCATTCGTCGCTGGTCTCGGCAACGTCGAACGTGTCGACGTCCTGCCGTTCCATCAAATGGGCCAGTACAAATGGGAGAAACTCGGGATTCCGTACACGCTGAACGATAAGAAGCCACCGACCAATGAGGTTATCCGACAGACGATCGACATCTACAAGTCCGAAGGTCTGGTGACGTATTGACGCCCTCGCCCGATTACTGCCCGTCGCGATTGCACTCGCGGCGGCCGTCGCATGTCGCGCGGGGTCTTTAGACCCCGCGCTCGATCACCGTTCGCTCGTCGCTGACCCTGCCGCACTCGCGGCGGCTTCACCGGACCTCATCGATCGCCTCCGCGCCGATCCCTACAACTACTTCCGTTTCATCAATCACGAGTGGACGTCGCGCGTCTGCGAAGTGTTTGCCGCTGATCTGGCCAAGCAACCGATCGTGCAGCTGCACGGTGACGCGCACGTCGAACAGTATGCGTTGACCAACGACGCATGGGGCCTCGACGACTTCGATGACTCGACGCGCGGCCCGGCGCTGGTCGATATCTCGAGATTTCTCGGATCGATCGATCTGGCGACGCGGCGTCGCGGCTGGGCACGGGACCGCGATCGGCTGTTCGAGCGATTCTTTGAAGGCTACCGCCGCGGCCTCTCGGAACCCACATACCAGCCGGCCAAGCCAGACATCGTGCGATGGGTCAGGGACAACAACCCCGTGCCGTCGCGCGAAGCCTTCTTCGCGTGGGCGGAGACGAAGATGGCGCCCATGCCCGAGGTGTCGATGAACGGATTGCTCGCGTCGATGGCCGTGTTCTCCCGCCTCGTGCGACGCGAACGGTCGGAGCTGCCCGAGGGCTACTTTCAGATTATTCGCGCCGGCTGGTTGCAGATGGGTATTGGCAGCGCCGCCGTCCGCAAGATCCTGATGCGTGTGCGAGGGCCTTCCGACGCTCCCGGAGACGACGAACTGCTCGAGGCGAAAGCGCTGAGAGCGCTGAAAGGACTCGGATGCCTCGAGATCCCGAAGTCTCGACCTGCGTTCAGAGTCATCATCGGCAGCCAGCAGGTCGGCCGTCTGCGGCACAACATTCTGGTCGCAGGTCCTGAAGAAGATATTCCTGAAATGACCATTCAGGGCGAGCACCTCCGCAACTGGTGGGTCCGCAGCTGGGAACCGTCGTACCGCGAGATCACACTCGACGATCTGCGATCGGTCGAGGATTTGTCGGATCTTGTTTACGATTCAGGCGCCCAGCTTGGGTCGGGCAGCGTTCATGGAGCTGACGATGCGAGCCTGCGGTCTCAATCAGTTACTGCCGTTGCTGCCCTCCAGCCACGCCTGCGCAAGGAAGTAGAGACGCTCGTCGAGGAGATGATGCTGGGGTGGGGCCAACTCACACAACGCTAGCCGGCGCACCTCGATTGACAACCGGGGTCCAATTCGCTCTATCGTTAGCCCGCGCTGGGACGTTCACGAGGAGCTCCAATGTCAGCACCATCCCTACGACGAGCCGCCTGTGGTGCCTCCCTTGTCATCTTCTCGATCACCACCCTGCACAATCAGACGAAAGCGCAGTCGGTCGCGCCGGGTCCGAACGTCGCCAGATACCTGACGCCCTCGGCGCCGATCGTCGCGACCTTTGATTCGCCGCCGCCGCCGCAGGCGATCGTCAGTCCGACGCGGCAAGTTCTGGCGTTGACCATGCGCAAAGGGAGTCCGCTGCTGGCGGAGCTCGCGCGGCCGACGCTGCGGCTCGCGGGCGCGCGCGTCGACCCGAAGAACAATGGTCCGCGTCGAACCGCGACCAATGGCGGCGGTTATGCGATCACGCTGAAGCGCATCGCCGACGGACGTGAGTTGGCGGTGGCCGTGCCGCTGCAGGCGAGCGTATCGAACGTGCACTTTTCTCCAGACGGATCGCGGTTGTCGTTCACCAATACCCGCGACAGTGCCATCGAGCTCTGGATTGCGGACGTGGCGACCGGCCAGGCGAGGAAAGTAAGCGGAACCGATCGCTTGAACGCGGCCAACGGCGATCCGTGCGACTGGCTGCACGACAGCGCGACGCTGCTCTGCCAGCTCGTACCGCCGGACCGAGGGCCGGTGCCGCTTGAGCCGACAATTCCCGCGGGGCCGAACGTGCTCGAGAATTACGACAAAGCTGCTCCCGCACCGACGTATGAAGACATGATCCGAACGTCGCACGACGAGGCGCTGTTCGACTACTACTTCAACAGCCAGCTCGCGACCATCGACACGACAACTGGTCGGCGCACGGTCATCGGCAATCCTGCCATTTTTGCGACCGTGACCCCGGCCCCCGACGATCGTTTCATTCTGATCTCGCGGGTGAAGCGTCCGTATTCGCACCTGATTCCAATGGACGGCTTTCCGCAACAGGTTGAGATCTGGAATCGACGCGGTGAAAAAGTACGAGCAGTGGCGGACATCCCCTCGCGCGAGGGGGTGACGTTGACGGGCGTGCGCACTGGACCGCGTGAGTACCGGTGGCGGCCGGATCAGCCCGCGACCCTGATCTGGGTGGAGGCGCTGGACGAAGGCGACCTGAAGAACAAGGTGCCGTTCCGCGACAAGATCCTCTCGCTGGACGCGCCATTCACCGGTTCACCAACCGAGTTCGCAAAGACGGAGTATCGCTTTCAGAATGTCTCGTTCACCGAGAAGGGCATCGCCCTGATCGGAGAGTCCGATCGGGCGACGCGCCGCGTCCGCACCTGGATTCTGGAGCCGGGTTCATCGCCCAGGAAACTGTGGGAGCGCCGCAGCGAGGACCGCTACGCGAATCCGGGCACACCGCTGCTTCGCCGAGATCAACGGACTACACTCGGCGGGGGCCGGGGCGGCGGCCAGCCCGGCGCGATCCTGCAGAGCGGCGACGACATCTATCTCGCCGGCGACGGGGCATCGTCGGAAGGCGATCGGCCATTTCTCGACCGGCTGAACCTGAAAACACTCATGATCGAGCGACTGTTCAGAAGCGGTTCGAAATCATACGAGACGCCGATTGTCCCGTTGACCGACGACGCGAGCTCGATTCTTACTCGGGCGGAATCCAATACCGATCCGCCGAATTACTACACGCGTGCGCTCAGAGACAGTGCTTCACGGAAAGCCGTGACCACCTTCAGCGATCCGCAGGAATTCTTCCGCGGCGTGCAAAGGCAATTCATCACCTACGAACGCAAAGATGGGATCAAGCTCTCGGCGACTCTGTACCTGCCGCCGGGTTACAGCAAAGGCGAGCGTCTTCCTGTCGTCATGTGGGCCTATCCAAGAGAATTCTCCGACACCGACACGGCGAGCCAGGTGGTCGGATCACCAAATCGATTCACGCTCGTGACGCCCGGCAATTCGCACATGTATCTCCTTTTTGCCGGGTACGCGATCCTCGATGGGCCAACCATGCCGATCGTCGGGCCCGGGGAAACGGCCAACGATCGCTACGTCGAACAGCTCGTCTCGAGTGCCGAAGCGGCTATCGACAAGGTTGCCGAGATGGGTGTTGCCGATCGCAATCGCATTGGCGTCGGCGGTCACAGTTATGGGGCGTTCATGACGGCGAATCTACTGGCTCACTCGCGCCTCTTTCGCGCCGGGTTCGCCGAGAGCGGTGCCTACAACCGGACGTTGACGCCGTTTGGTTTTCAAAGCGAACGGCGGACGTTCTGGGAGGCACCCGATCTTTACGGCAAGATGTCGCCGTTCTTTTACGCTCACCAGGTCAAAGATCCGATCTACCTGACGCACGGAGAAATGGACGACAACTCCGGCACGTTTCCGATTCAATCCGAACGTTTCTACATGGCCCTCAAAGGTCACGGCGCCACGGTGCGCTACGTGACGCTCCCGTACGAAGCGCATGGCTACGCCGCGCGCGAGACGCATCTTCATCTGATCGCAGAGAAGATTGCCTGGTTCGACAAGTACGTCAAGCACGCGGAGCCAAGAATAACGACCGAGGAGAGACGTTAAGCAGAAAAGCTCGTCTGCTTTACTTACGGCTCGCGGGGTCCAACCTCGCTCGGGCCCCCGGCGCTTTATGCGACCCGGGGCAGCCGCGCCTCGTCGCTCGATGTCCGCTGCAATTCGAGCAGCGACGAGACGGGGACTACTGGATCCGTGATCTGTTGCCTGAAGCGATGGATAGTGATAAACGACCACTCAACGCTGCCGGGGGCTGGTGTATGAAAAAGCTATTTGTTGCCTGTGTCATCGCTCTATTCGTGGCGCCCGTTGGCGCTCAACAGTCAACCGCCAAGAAACGTATCAGCCACGATGTCTACGACGGGTGGAAATCCATCCAGGGTACCAAGCTGTCGCACGACGGGGTCTGGGTCGCTTACGCGTTGACGCCACAGGATGGCGACGGAGAACTCGTCGTTCGCAATCTGAAGACGAGCGCGGAGTATCGCGCTCCGCGCGGCCGAAACCCGGTCATCACTTCCGACAGCCGATTCGTCGTGTTCGAGAAGACACCGCTCAAGGCAGACGTGGACAAGGCACGGAAGGCGAAACGCCGCCCTGAGGAAATGCCAAAAGCTGGTGTCGGCGTCGTCGATCTGTCCAACGGCCAGGTGACCACGCTCGCCGAGCACGTCAAGAGCTATCGTCTCCCTGAAGATCCGATACGAATCGTCGTCTACCTCGCAGCGCCGGAACCTGCGCCGCGCGCTCGTGGACAGGAACGCACGGAAGGCGACGAAGGACAGGAAACCCGGCCTCCGGTCAAAAAACACGATCCGGGAACGGATCTCATCATTCGCGATCTTGCCGCGGCGACGCAGTCAACCATCGCCGAAGTCATGGAGTACGCCGTCGCGAAAGACGGCAGCGCCGTTGCCTACTCGGTATCGTCCAGGACGCCGACAAGCGACGGCGCGTTTCTTCGAAAGACCGCGGACGGTTCGACCAAGACGCTGATGACCGGACAGGGCAGCTACAAAGGGTTCGCATTCGACGCCAAGGCCACACAACTTGCGTTCATCAGCGATCGCGACGACTACGCGGCGAAAGCCTCGCGCTTCAAGCTCTATCACGCGTCGATGTCGGCGAACTCAGCGATCGAGTTGAACGTGCCAGCCGAGACCCGCGCCGGTCCAATCGCGGTGAGCGAGAACGGCCGTCTCGAATTCTCGAAGGACGCCACTCGCCTCTTTTTTGGGACGGCGCGACCGCCCCACGCCGACCCCGATGACGCGCCAGAGCCGGTCAAGGTGGACGTCTGGCACTACAAGGATCCCGAAATCCAGCCGATGCAGAAGGTCCGTGCCGACGACGAACGCAAGCGGAACTTCCGCGCCATGATCACGCTTGCCGATCGAAAATTCACACAGCTGGCGTCTGCCGACATGCCGGAGGTGCTGACCAACGGCACCTGTTGTCTCGCGCTCGGCGTTTCGAACGTGCCGTACAAGCAACTCGTTTCGTGGGACGGCAGCTACGACGACGAGTATCTCGTGTCGCTGACAGATGGATCGCGGAAGCGGATCCTGGAGAAAGCCAACTTCTCCGGCTCGATGTCTCCGAGCGCGAATTACGTGCTGTTTTTCAGCGAGCGCGACGACAACTGGCACGTGATCCGGACGAGTGATGGCCAGAACGTCAACCTCACCGCGAAACTCGGCGTCAAGTTTCAGAGCGAGACCGACGATCACCCGGCGCATCCGTCGCCTTACGGCAGCGGCGGCTGGACGGAAGGGGACAAGAGCGTCCTCCTCTACGATCGCTACGACATCTGGGAAGTGAGACCGGATGGCACCGGCGGACGGAAAATCACGGACGGTCGGCGCGAGCAGATCGTCTTCCGGTATCCGCGCACGGAGCCGGTGTCAACGTCCGAGGAAGAAGGGGGACCGGGCCGGCGCGATGCCGACGACGGTGCGATCTCACCGGTGAAGCCGCTCATCCTTTCCGCCGTGAACGAGAACACCCGGGCCAGTGGCCTCTATCGCGTCACGCTGAATGCGGCCGCGGCGCCGGCGAAACTCGTGATGCTCGACAAGAGCTTTGGCGTCCCGATCAAGGCGCGAGATGCCGACGTCTTTGTCTTTACCCTGTCGCGCTTCGAGGAGTTTCCGAACCTGTGGGTGTCGAGCGGCGCGTTCAGCGATATGAAGAAGATCAGCGACGCGAACCCGCAGCAGGCCGAGTACAACTGGGGCACGTCGGAACTGATCGAGTACGTGAATGCCGACGGCAAGACACTGAAGGCGATTCTGACCAAGCCGGAGGATTTCGATCCGTCGAAGAAGTATCCGCTGCTCGTCTACATCTACGAACAACTCTCGAACAACCTCCATCGCTACGTCGCCCCTGCTCCCGGCGGCTCGAGCATCAACGTCACTCGTTACGCGAGCAACGGCTACATCGTCCTGCAGCCGGACATCGTTTACGACATCGGATACCCCGGCGAGAGCGCACTGAAGTGCGTGTTGCCGGCGACGCAGAAAGTGATCGCGATGGGCTTCGTCGATCCGAAGCGCGTCGGTATTCAGGGACACAGCTGGGGCGGATATCAGATCACTTACATGATTACCCGAACCAACATTTTCCGCGCGGTGGAAGCGGGCGCATCGGTCGTCGACATGGCGGGCGGATACGGAGGCATTCGCTGGGGTACGGGAATGTCGCGCGCATTTCAGTACGAGAAAACGCAGAGCCGCATCGGCGTTCCGCCCTGGGAAAACCCGAAACTCTATCTCGAGAACTCACCAATCTACTGGATCGACAAGGTCAGGACGCCGTATTTGACGATGGCGAATGATGAAGACGACGCCGTTCCGTGGCAGCAGGGGATCCAGTTTTTCACCGCGATGCGCCGCCTCGGGAAAGAGGCGTACATGTTTAGCTACAACGGCGAAAAGCACGGCCTGCGACAGCGGGAAAACCAGAAACACTGGACCGTCCACCTCGCCGAGTACTTTGACTACTTTCTGAAGGACGCAGCAAAGCCTGACTGGATGGAACACGGCGTGCCGTACCTCGAGAAAGGGAAACGGGACGTGACGCCGCTGTTCAGGAAGTCGACTGATGGTCAATAAGGCCACGTCCAGTGCACGATCTCGGGGCGATCGGTGCCGTTCTGGTGCGCGTATTCGAGATTCTCGATGATTTCGTTTTTCATGTCCTCCTTCAGGTGTGCCGCCTTTGTCCGAAGCTTCGGCACTCGATCGATGACGTCGATCACGAGATGGAAGCGAGACGTTTCGTTGAGCATCGCCAACTCGAGCGGCGTATTGATGTTGCCCTTCTCTTTGTAGCCGCGCACGTGCAGGTGCTCGTGACCCTTGAATCGGTAGGCGAGCCGATGAATCAGCCACGGATAGCCGTGGAAGTTGAAGATGATCGGCTTATCCGGCGTGAACAGGCTGTCGAACTCACGCGAGCTCAGCCCGTGCGGATGCTCGGTATCGGGCTGCAGCTTGAAGAGATCGACCACGTTCACGAACCGCAGCTTCAGATCGGGCACGCGGTCGCGGAGAATCGCTGCCGCCGCCAGGGCTTCCATCGTAGCGACGTCGCCACAGCAGGCCAGAACCACATCGGGCTCTTCGCCGGCATCAGTACTTGCTCGTCCCCAGATGCCCACGCCTTTCGCGCAGTGGGTGATGGCGTCGTCAATATTCATGAACTGAAGGTGCTTCTGCTTGTCGGCGACGATCACGTTGACGGTGTTGGTCGTGCGCAGGCAATGGTCGGCGACGACCAGCAGTGTGTTCGCGTCCGGCGGCAGATAGATGCGGACGACCGACGGCCCCTTGTTGGCGACGACATCGATGAAGCCGGGGTCCTGATGTGAGAACCCGTTGTGATCCTGACGCCACACGGTCGAAGACAGCAGGATGTTCTCCGACGCAACCGGTGCGCGCCAGCGAACATGATTTCGCGAGATGTCGAGCCACTTCGCGTGCTGGTTGAACATTGAATCAATCACGTGCGCGAACGCTTCATAGGTGTGAAACAGTCCGTGACGGCCGGTCAGCAGGTAGCCTTCGAGCCAGCCGAGCAGCGTGTGCTCGGACAGCATTTCCATGACCCGGCCATCGCGCGACAGCTCTCCACCGTCGGCGTCTTCCGGCAGCAGGTCGGCCATCCACGCTTTCTTGGTCGCGCCATAGACGGCCTGCAGTCGATTCGAGGCCGTTTCATCCGGTCCGAAAAGACGGAAGGACGTGGGATTGTTTGCCAGCACGTCACGCAAGAACTCCCCTAAGGGCTTGGTGTTTTCGTACTCCGCCGTGCCGCGCGACGAAATGTCCACCGCGTACTTGCGAAAATCCGGCAGCTTGAGATCCTTGCGAAGCAGGCCACCATTGGCACGCGGGTTCGCGCTCATCCGGCGAGGGCCGATGGGTGCCAGTGCTTTCAGTTGCGCGACTAGAGAGCCGTCGGCAGTGAACAGTTCTTCAGGCTTGTAGCTGCGCATCCAGTCTTCGAGCAGCTTCAGATTTGCCGGATTGTCGCGAACATCGGCGAACGGGACCTGATGCGAGCGCCACGACCCCTCGACCTTGTGGCCTTTGATCTCTCTTGGACCGGTCCATCCTTTCGGCGAGCGAAGCACGATCATCGGCCATCGCGGACGGACTGGATTGTTGGACGCGCGCGCGGCTTTCTGAAGCGCGCGAATCTCGCCGATGGCCCGGTCGAGCGTCGAGGCCATCTTCTGATGCATTTCCGCCGGGTCGCTGCCCTCGACGAAGTACGGCGTGTAACCGTAGCCGTGAAACAATGCCTCGAGTTCTTCGTGGCTGATGCGCGCGAGGATCGTCGGGTTCGCGATTTTGTATCCGTTGAGATTCAGAATTGGCAGCACCGCACCGTCGCGAATCGGATTGATGAACTTGTTCGAGTGCCAGGACGTGGCAAGCGGCCCGGTCTCGGCTTCGCCGTCACCGATGACGCAGGCGACAATGACGTCGGGACTGTCGAGCGCCATGCCGTAGGCGTGCGAGAGGCTGTAGCCGAGTTCGCCGCCTTCGTGAATCGAGCCTGGCGTTTCAGGCGTCACATGACTGCCGATGTGGCCCGGAAATGAAAACTGTTTGAAGAACTTCTGCAGGCCCTCGAGATCCTGGCTCTTGTCGGGATAGATCTCGGAGTAGGTCCCCTCGAGATAGGCCGGTCCGAGTACGCCGGGCGCGCCATGGCCTGGTCCGGCGACAAAGATCATGTCGAGGCCGTCGCGAACAATCAGCCGGTTCAGATGAACCCACACGAACGACAGCGCCGGACTGGCGCCCCAGTGTCCGAGCAGCCGGTGTTTCACGTGATCGGTCTTCAGCGGCTCTCTCAACAGCGGGTTGTCTTTCAGATAAATCATCCCGACCGACAGGTAGTTGCACGCCCGCCAATAGCCGTCCATCAGCGACAGCTCTGTATCTGACAACGGACCTTGCGCGACGGTCTCATGCGCGAGTTGAGTGTCCATAGTTCCTCGCAATCTTGATTAGCACTTTAGACGGCGCGCGCAAGCAGCACGATCGATCGGGACTGCACGACGTAAACCGCCGCGTCCACGATCGGCGCCATTTCCCATCGCCGCACATCGTCTGGTGACGGCAGCGCCGTGTCGATACACCGTTGCCACCCACCGCTCGCGGGCGTCGGCGGCAACTCAAATGTCAGCGGCTCCCAATACGCATTGAACATTCCGTGTAGCAGAAACCTCGACCGCAGGCTCTTCATCGTGAATGCGAGGCTGTGCGAGTGGTCGCCCCAATCCGGTGCGTTGAGCGTGGTGCCATGCCAGTCGAGGTCGGCGCGTCGCAGCAGCTCGTTCAGCGACAGCGTTTCCTCTTCGATGACGACGTCACGACGCTGGCGAAAGGCGATGAGTTCCTTGGCAAAGCGGTGAACGTCGGCGTGCCGTTCCAGGAGCGTCCAGTCGAACCAGCTGATCTCGCTATCGTGGCAGTACGCATTGTTGTTGCCATGCTGCGTCCGGCGAACCTCGTCGCCCATCAGCAGCATCGGTGTCCCGACCGCAAGCATCGTCAACGCGAGAAAATTCTTGACCTGACGATTCCGCAACGCCTCGATCGCCGGATCATCCGACGGTCCTTCGACGCCGCAGTTCCAGCTCAGGTTGTCGTCCGATCCGTCGCGATTGTTCTCGCCGTTCGCTTCGTTGTGCTTGTGGTTGTACGACACGAGGTCGTTCAGCGTAAACCCGTCGTGGCAGGTGACGAAGTGGATGCTCTGCTCCGCCTCACGTTCCTCGTGATCGTACAGGTCCGGACTGCCGAGAAACCGCGTCGCCATACCACTGACCGATGCATTGTCGCCTCTGAGAAACCGACGCACGTCGTCGCGAAAGCGGCCATTCCATTCCTGCCAGCTGTCGCCAACGAACCGCCCGACTTGATAGAGGCCTGCTGCGTCCCACGCTTCCGCAATCAGTTTCGTTCCGGCCAATTGAGGATCTGATTCGATATCCCACAGCACTGGCGGACTGGGCAACGGCTGACCGCGTTCGTCGCGCGAGAGGACCGATGCCAGGTCGAAACGGAATCCGTCGACGTGCATCTGAGTGACCCAGTAGCGCAAGCTGTCCTGGATCAATCGGCGCACGATCGGCTGGTTGGCGTTCAGGGTGTTGCCGCAGCCGGTGTAGTCGGCATAGCGCGACTTGTCGTCAGCGAGGATGTAATAGATGTCGTTGGCGAGTCCGCGCTGGCAGAGCGTCGGGCCGTCGTGTCCACCCTCTGCGGTGTGATTGAAGACGACGTCGAGGATGACTTCGAGGCCGGCGCGATGAAGCGCCTTCACCATGTCTCTGAATTCATCGAGGACACGCAGCGGGTCGGGATGCGAGCTGTAGCCGTGATGCGGCGCGAAGAACGAGATCGGCTGATAACCCCAGTAGTTCACCAGTCCTGGCGGTACAGCCTGTGGATCGAATTGAAAAACCGGCAAGAGCTCCACGGCTGTGACGCCGAGATCCTTGAGGTACGGAATCTTCTCAATCAGTCCGGCGTAGGTCCCTCGCCGGGTTGAAGACAGGCCGGAGCTCGGGTGCTTGGTAAATCCGCCGACATGGAGCTCGTAGATCACGGTTTCAGCAAACGGCCGGCAGAGAGGCGTGTCCCCTTCCCAGTCGTAGCGCAGGGGATCGGCAACGACGCTTTTCATTGCCGACGCGATGTTCGATCCGGGGCGCCCCGCCGCATATCGGTCGTAGCTGTAGGGAACGGCCACGGCAAGACCGTAGGGATCGAGCAGCAGCTTTTCGCCGTCGAATCGAAGCCCGCGATCGGGTTCGAATGCCCCTCGTACACGGTACGCATAAACCTGCCCCGGTCGGAGGCCGTGGACGAAGGTGTGCCAGTAGTGATACGTGCGGTTGTCCTGGGGATCCAGTGGGACGATGTGCGAGGGCTCGGTGGAATTGACGTCGTCGAACAGCAGCAGCTCGACGAGGGATGCGTGCTTGGAAAAGACGCTGAAGTTGACGCCGCGGGGACACACTGACGCGCCCAGCGGCGCCGGCGTACCAGGCTCGACAGGGATCGCCATCGCTCGCGGCGCGACCTCTCCGATCACGGGCGTGACTCGTGCGCGATCGGGTTGATCTTCCAGATGTCACGGCAATAGTCGCGAATTGAACGGTCCGAGGAGAAGCGTCCGCTCCTGGCCGAATTGAGAATCGACATCCGCGTCCAGCTGTTTTGATCGCGGTACGCCGCACTGACGCGCTCCTGACAGTCGACGTAACTCTGATAGTCCGCCAGGAGCATGTAATCATCTCGCGTGAGCAGCGACTCGATGAGCGGCCGGAATACCTCGCGGTCACCGTTAGTGAAGAATCCGTTATCCAGAAGATCGAACACCTGGCGAAGCTCCGCGTTTGTTTCGTAATGGCTGCTGGGCCGGTAGCCGTCGGCTTTGACGCGGTTGACGTCTCCCGCCGTCAAACCAAAAAGGAAGAAATTCTCAGGACCGACGGCTTCGCGGATCTCGACGTTGGCCCCGTCGAGCGTGCCAATCGTCAATGCGCCGTTGAGCGCGAACTTCATGTTGCCGGTGCCAGACGCCTCCTTGCCTGCGGTCGAGATCTGTTCGGAGAGATCGGCGGCCGGGTAGACCCGATGGCTTGCCTTGACGTTGAAGTCGGGGATGAACACGACTTTGAGGACCTGTGAAATCTCCGGGTCCCGATTGATGACGGCGGCCACCGAGTTAATCAGCTTGATGATCAGTTTGGCCATCCGGTAGCCGGGGGCAGCCTTGCCGCCAAAAATCACCGTGCGCGGCGTAACGCCCGCCGTGCCATTACGCTTCAGCCGGTTGTACATCGTCACGAGGTAGAGCGCATTCAGGTGCTGTCGCTTGTACTCGTGGAAGCGCTTGACCTGAATGTCGAACAGCGAATCCGGGTCGACGCTGATGTCGGTCCGGTCCTTGATGAAGCCAGCGAGCGCGACCTTGTTGTCAGCTTTCACCGTCCGCCACTCGTTCTGGAAATCGCCATCGCCGGCTAACGGTTCGAGTCGCGCGAGATCGTCTTCGAGATGCGATATCCATCGATCTCCGATTCGACCGGTGATGAGCCTGCACAATTGCGGATTGCTCAGAACGATCCAGCGACGAGGGGTGACACCGTTGGTGACGTTGAAGAACTTGTCGGGCATCACCTGATAGAAATCGCGCAGGACGGTCTGCTTGAGGAGGTCGCTATGGAGCGCGGCGACACCGTTGATGGCATGACTGCCGACGCTCGCCAGATGTGCCATGCGGACGTACTTATCCCCTGTCTCGTCGATCAATGACAGGCGACGAAGCAATTGATCGTCCCCGGGGTGCTGCCGTCGAACATCGTCCAGGAAGCGGCGGTTGATTTCGTAAATGATCTCGAGATGCCGGGGTAGCGACTTGGCGAAGAGCGGCACGGGCCATTTCTCCAGCGCTTCGGCAAGGAGCGTGTGGTTCGTGTAGCCGCAGGCCTGCTGCGTAATCGTCCATGCCTGATCCCAGTCCATCTGGTGCTCGTCGACGAGAAGCCGCATCAATTCGGCGATGGCGATGGACGGATGCGTGTCGTTCAACTGGATGGACCAGTGCGAGCCGAAGTCGGCCAGCGATTTCTGCCGCATCAAGTGGATGCGAATCATGTCCTGCAACGAGCACGAGACAAAGAAGTGCTGCTGCGCCAGGCGCAGTTTTTTCCCCGCTACCGGTTCATCATTGGGGTAGAGCACTTTGGAGATCGTTTCCGATTCCACTTTTTGATCGACTGCCCGGTAGTAATCGCCGACATTGAACGCATCGAAGTCGAAGGATTCGGCGGCCTCTGCTTTCCAGAGGCGCAGCAGGTTCGTGCACGTCCCGCGGTAACCGGGCACCGGTGTGTCGTAGGCCATACCCCTCACGACTCTGTCCGGCACCCAACGGACCCGGTAACGACCCTGCTCGTCCTGGTAGGACTCAGTGCGCCCACCGAGCTTCACATCAAAAGTGATTTCCGATCGGACGATCTCCCACGGATTCCCGAACCGGAGCCACTTGTCGGTGATCTCCACCTGCCAGCCGTCGCGAATCACC
Source organism: Vicinamibacterales bacterium (assembly GCA_035491715.1). Lineage (GTDB taxonomy): Bacteria > Acidobacteriota > Vicinamibacteria > Vicinamibacterales > 2-12-FULL-66-21 > JALZOC01. Next base: position 32,699 of record DATJKH010000022.1, read on the forward strand.
TGATCGAAGATGCCGAACTCGTAGCGCAGGCCGTAGCCAATCGCCGGCACGTTGAGCGTGGCGAGCGAATCCATGTAACAGGCGGCCAGGCGGCCAAGTCCGCCGTTGCCCAGGCCGGGCTCTTCCTCCTGTTCGAGGAGAACCGGCAGGTCCTGATCGAAATCGGCGAGCGCCTGTTCGGCCGTGTCCCAGATACCCAGACTGATGAGCCCATTGCCGAGATGGGGACCCACCAGGAATTCGGCCGACAGATAGGCGACAACCTTGCTACCGCCGCCGGCGTCGGTCATCGTCTCGAGGGTGTTGATGTAGCGATCGATCATGCGATCGCGGACGGTGTAGGCAAGCGCCATATACCAGTCGTTCCGGGTCGCATGCTGCGGCAGCTTGCCCTGAAGGCATCGCAAGTTATCAATCAAGCCCCGGGCGATGGCCTCTTTACTTTGGCCCGTCCGAGTGTCTGCTGAAAGCCGCGTCGGTGCGGCGTCGCTCAATGTTCCTTGTCCCATGCGATCCCTCACCATGGCAAACGAGTGGTTGCAGCAGTAGTTGTTCCATCCGACCCAATGACTTTTCGCAACTGCGCTGTGACTGCCCCCGATTTGGCTCCGATATTCTGGAGCTTCTCCGGTCACATGGAGCCGGTAAAGAAGGTGCGCGATCGACCCGCGAATAGCCGATGTATCAAGTTCTTCCGTTTGGAAGGACTTAGGACCGGCGGTATCATCCTAACCCTCTGGCATGGCGCGTGCTGAAGGAGCTCCGCCCGAGTCATCGAGCAAGTCAATAAACGACGACGGCGACCCAGTATGCGAATGCGCACGACACGCGTTCGTGTGTGGAGAGTTACCGTGCATCATCGTCTCTGTCTGGTAGCCGCGTGCGTTCTCGCTACGGCCATCACGGTTCGTGCGGCCGGAGCGATTTCCTTCGGAACGCCGCCTCAATCCACCCCTCAGACATCCGGTTCCAAACCGGCGCCGGCGCCGGCGCAGGCCCAGGGTCAGAAACCGGCTCCTGCTCCAGCCGCTGCAGGGGGTTACGTCGGCACCGCCAAGTGCCTGGAATGTCATGAGGAACAGGGTGAGAAGTTAAAGGGGACGCCCCACGCGCAGGCAAAGAACCCACGATCCCCCGCGGCCAATCAGGGATGCGAGAGCTGCCACGGTCCGGGTCAGGCGCACGTTGAGGACGACGCGAGCGGTCACATCGCCAAGATCCAGGAAATGAAGCCGGGCGAAGTGAACCAGATATGTCTGACGTGTCACAACCGGTCCGACCACGTCGGGTGGGAGGGTGGCGCGCACGAGCGGCGAAATCTGTCCTGCGCGACCTGCCATAGCGTTCACAGTTTCAAGTCGGTCGAGCACCAGCTCGTGAAGACGACCCAAACTGAAGTCTGCGCCAGGTGCCATCGCCTGCAGGTGGCCAAGACGGAACGCGCCGTCGCCCACATGCCGGTGCGCGAAGGCAAGCTGTCGTGCTCGTCGTGCCACAACCCGCATGGATCGATCAGTAATGTCAAGAATCTGAAGACTGGAAGTTCGGTATCTGAGCTCTGCATTAGCTGCCACACCGAGATGCGGGGACCAGTCCTGTGGGAGCACGCGCCGGTGCGGGAGAACTGCGCCACCTGTCACGACCCGCACGGCTCATCAAACGATCGCATGCTGGTCGTCAGAATGCCGATGCTCTGTCAGCGATGCCACGTCGCCACACGGCATCCGGCAACGCTCTACGACAAGGATGAAATCACCACCAACAAGAGCAACCGTATGTTCGGACGCTCGTGCGTGAACTGTCATTCCAACATTCACGGCTCGAACCATCCGTCCGGGCAGTTCTACATGCGGTAGCAGTTGGAGTCATACATGCGACGCTTCGTACTCGTCTCGTTGACGCTTTCACTCGGACTCGCGATTCCGATGGTCGCGCGGGCGCAAGCACCGTCCGAACAGGCCAAGCCGCCCGCCGGCCAGGCCAAGCCAACGCCGCAGACGCCTCCTGCAGCGCCGGCTGCCGCCGCTCCAGCGGTTGAAGCTCCACACAGCCTCTTCGATCAAACCTGGCGTCAATTTCAGTTTGGCGGCCGGGTGACCAGCATCGACGGAGATCCGGCCCGATTCCAACGCTACCAGGACGTTCGCGATGGCGTGCTCTTCACTGATGCGCGATACGCGAACGAGAGTCCCGAAGGCGATTATCAATTCCGTGCCGCGGCCGACAACGTCGGCTACCGCGATCAGCGATATTTCGCCGACTACGAACGCACAGGCCGATTCAAGGTTTCAGGCCTTTGGGACGAGATCCCGCAGTTCTATAGCGTCGACACCGCGACACCATACACGCACACTGGCGACAACCTGGTGCTCGATGATGCGACGCAGCAGGCGGCGCAGAACGGTGGCGGCCTGAACGTCTGGCTCTCGAAATCGCCGCAGTTTGATTTGCGCGAACGCCGTGACATTGGCAGTGTGAAGTTCGTCGCCACGCCGACGCCGCAACTCGACGTGACCGCCAGCTATACGATGAATCGCCACGTCGGCGAACTGCCATGGGGCGCCAGTTTCGGATTTGGCAATGACGTCGAAGTGCCGCTGCCGTACGACTCACGCACCAACGACTTCACGATTGGAGCCCAGTGGAATAACACGCGCAACATGTTGAGCGTCGCCTACAACGGATCGTGGTTCGACAATCTCGACACGCCGCTGATTTGGGACAGCCCGCTGCGGCTGACCGATACGACCAGCGCCCCTGGACGCGGCCGCATGTCGCTCTGGCCCTCCAACTCTGCCCAGACGGTGAGCGTCGGCGGCTTCACCAAGTTCGCACATCGGACGCAGCTGACCGGTTTCATCTCGTTTGGAACGTGGAAGAACAACGAGACGCTTCAGCCTTTCACCATCAATCCGACGCTGACGCAACTGCCGTTGCCGAGAACCACTGCTGATGCAGAAGCCGGCGTGGTGTCGACCAATCTGAATCTTGTCTCCCGCCCGCAGATGGATTGGCGTTTCAGCGCGCGGTTCCGCAATTACGATTACTCGAACAACACACCGCACTTTTCGATCACTCAGTTCATTAATTACGACACCTCGGTCACAACCTCTCCGACCGGCGGACCCGAGCTCTACGCGCACAGCCGCACCAACTTCGATGCCGACGCGACATGGACCGGGCTACAACCGGTTGCCTTGACCGCCGGATACAGCCGTAACAACACCGGACATGATTTCCGAATCTTCGAAAACACCGGCGAAGACGTGTTTCGTCTGACAGCCGATGCGATCGGTTCGCAGTTTGTGACCTTCCGCGCGCAGTACGAGCACTCATCGCGCACCGGTGCGGACCTGGATGAAGAGCTGCTGGTTCAGATTGGCGAACAGCCGGCCATGCGTCATTACGACATCGCTGACCGGGACCGCAACAAATTCACCGGACAGATGGATGTCAGCCCGAATGAGTTCTTGACGCTCAGTGCCTCGGCGGGTTTCGGCAAGGACGACTTTCCCGATAGCTATTTCGGCCTCGAGCAGACGTCATTTCAGACCTTCTCGGTCGGGGCCGACTACAAGCAGCCGGACGGCTGGGGCGTCGGGGCCAGCTACAACTACGAGCACTACTCCGGCGATCAGCGATCGAGGACGGCAAGCCCCGGGCAGACGCCGCCGCAGGAAACCGATCCAAGACGGGACTGGATGGTGAACTCGAAGGAACGCGTCAACTACTTCTCGATTTACGCGGCGCCGCCCAAGATTGGTCCCAACACTGAAGCGCGGTTCTCGTACGACATCAGTGACGCGATCGGTAGCTACCTGTACACCACCGATCCCGGCTGGACCTCGGTTGGCCTGGTGGCCCCCAACCAGCTCCCCGACGTCTCCAACAAACTCCAGCAGCTGCATATTGACGTCAGGCATCGGATCTCGAACCGAGTGGCGGCGACGTTCTCGTACCTCTACGAACCTTTCCGGGTCTACGACTTTGCCTTCGATCAAACCGTCGTCAACAGCATCGTCCAGCCCAGTTCGCTGGTCATGGGCTACATCTATCGTCCGTATACGGCGAATTCCTTCAACTTCGGGATCCGATATTTGTGGTAAAGAGTACGGCTGGTAGTTTCCTGGAGGTTTCATGGCGATATCGTTTAAGACACTGAGGATCCTGCAGTTGGCCGTATTCAGCACCGGAGTAATGCTGGCAGGAGCCGTTTCTGCCTCAGCGCAGGACGCGGCGGTCGTGAAGAAAGGTGAACAAGTCTACGCCGCTCAGAAATGTGCGACTTGTCATTCCATCGCTGGCAAGGGCAAGAAGACGGGCGGAGCGCTCGACGGCGTCGGCACCAAGTTGAGTGCCGACGAGCTCAAACAGTGGATTCTCGATCCCAAGGGAATGGCTGCGAAGGCCAAATCAACCAAGAAACCGCCGATGGCGGCCAAATACGGTGGTTTGCCGCCCGCGGACGTTGATGCTCTCGTCGCCTACATGCAAAGCCTCAAATAGCGGGTCCCGGTGAAACGGTTCGAAGCACTTGCCCGCCACCCCGTAGCGATTGCCGGCGCGGTGATCACGACTGCTGCAGCAGCCGTGTTCATTGCGCTGGTCATCGCTGAGTTGACGGGTCTCCTCGAGAATCCCTACGCCGGCCTCGTCGTTTTCATCGCCATCCCCGCCCTCTTTGTTCTTGGTCTGCTACTGATCCCTCTCGGGATGTGGCTGCAGCAGCGAAAGCTGCAGCGCCATCCCGAAGCGCCGGCCGGCTGGCCGGTCGTCGATTTTGGCCAACCGGTGGTCCGTCGGCGCACGCTCCTTTTCGTCGGGCTGACCGCTGTCAACATAATCATCCTGCTCCTGGCCGGCTATGGCAGCCTTCACTGGATGGACTCGCCGCAGTTTTGCGGACAGGTGTGTCACGAGCCCATGCATCCGCAGTTTACGGCGTGGCGTGACGGTCCACACAGTCGCATCGCCTGTGCGAAGTGCCACATCGCCGAGGGGGCAGAGGGATTCGTCAACGCGAAGCTCGCCGGCACCCGGCAGCTCGTGCACGTCATAACGGGTAATGTGCCGAAGCCAATCCCGCCGGGAGCGCACATGCCTCCTGGAGCCCAGGCTCAGACCTGCCAGAGCTGCCATCGACCCTCCCGCACCGGCGCCGACCGCGTTCGAGTGATTCGGGAATATGCAGACGATGAAACCAATACCGAGACGGTGACGGTCCTCCAGATGTTCATGGGTGGTCCGACGTCAGGCGGCCACTCGATTCACTGGCACGCCGATCCGGCAAACAAGATTGAGTACGTCGCGACGGGCGCCGATCGCCAGACGATCATCTACGTCAAGTCCACGGATGCGAAAGGCCAGGTCAAAGAATTCCGCGCGGCGGACGTCACCGATCAGGCGATCAACAGCGGCGTCCGACGGACGATGGACTGCGTCGACTGTCACAACACGTCCGGACATCCAATCTCGCCGACCGCCGAACGGATGGTCGATCGTGCCATCGCGGCCGGCGAAGTGAGTCAAAAGCTTCCCTTTGCCCGGCGCGAAGGCGTTCGGCTCGTCAGCGCCTCTTATCCCAGTCATGAGGACGCGGCGACAGCCATCGATCGTGGTCTCCGGGACTTCTATGCAAAGCAGAGCGGTGCTGACGGCGAGGCAGTCAGCCGAGCCTCGGCGGCACTCCAGGAGGTCTATCGCCGCAATGTGTTTCCCGCGATGAAGGTGACGTGGGGCTCCTATCCCGAGAACAGGGTCCACATTGCCTCTCCTGGCTGCGCACGCTGCCATGACGACGAACACAAGGCCAAGGACGGATCTGCGATCAACGGCGATTGCGAGTACTGCCACAAGGAAATACAGCAACCGCAGTAACGCGCCGAACGTGGCACCGTGAGCTGCCGTGATGATTTTGCTGTTGTCGCGTTTGTCGTCGTCACGTTCCCGCCTAATGCGCGCTTCGATCGGATGGCAGCCACGCCACCAGCCGTTCATCCAGGTAAGAGAAGAACGGATTACACGTCAAGCGCATCAGTGTATCGGACGGTATCGAGAAAACTGATCGTTCGCCACGCGGGCTCAGGATTCCGATCCGAATGATCCCGGTCGGGTTTGCCGTTTCATCGCGTCCGTAGATCAGATCGGACACAGGAAAGGGAATGGCGACGTGGGACAGTGAGAACACGTCGCGCGGCCACGCCGCATTCAGTGGGCGCGTCTCGATCGTCGTCGCGCCTGGCGCGATTGACCGTTCCGCCACATCGAGCGACTGCGGATCCCGGTTGGTGATCAATGTGCGCCTGTACTTTCGTGGAGAAGCATCGGTCAGACGGGACAGCAGCGTCGCGTCAGCCTGCTGAATGAACGGCACCAGTCCTGATGCGCGGTTGATGTCGAAGAGCACGAGTTCCGAACGCTGATCCGCGATGACGTCGTACAGCGCGTGGACGACGGCCGGCGTGCTCACCGTCGCATCCACAAGTGAGTGGAATGTCAGCACCGGCGGCAAGCGAGACGCCAGCCCTGCGCCAGCCGCGCGCGCGATCTGTCGCTGCAGCGTTGTCGTGAGACGCCAGGTCTGCAGGCCGGCGTTGGCGGGAAATGAGGTGTATTTGAACGGGTTGTACTCAGGGTAGATATCGAGCCAGCGTGCCTTCTCGAACGCTGGAATTGGTCCAAGCATGCTGATCACGCGCGTCAGCCATGCGAACGGTTGGACGCCGAGCATCGGAGAGAGCAGGACAATCCGAGAAACGGCAGGATCGCCGGAGCCGTCGAGGGTGTCGAAGGTGTACTTGAGAACGAGCGCCCCGCCGTTCGAATAACCGACGAGCACCAGCGGTTTGTTGTCGCCGATCGTTGTCCGAACATGCCGCACGCCGAGTCTGACCGCTGCGAGCCAGTCTTCCCACGTCACGTCGGTCAGGCCCGCCGGCACTGTGCCGTGCCCTGGCACGCGCAACGCCACGACGTAGTAGCCGCGCGCACGCAGATCCTCTCCGATCGTCCGCATGCTGTACGGGCTGTCGGTGAGCCCGTGCACGAGCAGCGCACCGCCCACGGGTTCTGCCGCCGGAGAGAGGATCTGCGTTCGATTCCAGTCAGTCCCGAGCCGCGATGGATGGGAGATGCCGTCGGGGTTGTATCGATTCGCCGGCACTCGCTCGGCGGCGTCGAGCCGCTGCTCGATTTGATCGTGGATGGCGCGAAAGGCGGCATCTTCGATCCCGAGGTAGTCGTTGAGCGTCGACCGTGCCGTCACGTCGCCGGCTCGGAGATCGCGAAGGACTATCCGGTGCCAGGGCTGGAGGTCGGGAAGACGGCGGCGCGCACTGACCCCGCCGCCGATCACGATGGTGGCAAAGATCAGCAGAGCGGACCACGCCAGCCAGAGCATCCAGCGGCGTACGGACAGTCGAGCGCGAGTTGAGACGGGTGCGACGGACATGAGCTCAAGATAGCAGAGTTGTCTTCTCCGTTATCTCGGCGACTACGCTCACTTCACGGTGAGGATTTCGACGTTCCCCTCGCGGCGAAGGACCTCAATTCCAACGTCCTGCGCGTGACGAGTCACCAGCAGGTCGACGCTGGCATCGAGGATGGAGAGGTTGGTGAGCCGAATCCACTCGACACGGTCGGGAAGCATGGCACGCCGGAACCAGACGCGGCGTCCGGCGGCGTCGATTTCCAGTCCAAGACACGAGGCGAGCAGCATGTATGCCGCAGCCGAGGCCCATGCTTGCGGTGCACAGGCAACCGGGTAGAGCGTTGGCGATTCGCCACCGCGGCGATGGAAACCGCAAATGAGCTCGGGAAGCCGGTTGCTGTCGACCCACTGACTGAGATCCAGCATCGCCGACATGATGCGCGCGGCGCGATCGGTGAATCCGTAGCGGCCGAGGCCTGACGCAATCAGTGCATTGTCGTGCGGCCAGACCGATCCGTTGTGATACGACATCGGGTTGTATCGTGCCTCGCCGGCGGCGACAGTGCGGACCCCCCAGCCGGCAAACATCACATCGCCCATCAACATCGCCGCGACCTTGCGCGCGCGTCTGACAGTGGCTATGCCGCTGAACAGACAGTGTCCCGGGTTGGATGCCCGCACGCGACAGGGTTGCTTTCGCCCATCGAGCGCCAGCGCGAACATGCCGATGTCGTCGCACCAGAACGCATCATCGAACCGCGATCGCAGCCGCATCGCCCGCGCGCGCCAGTCGCGATTCTCTTTTGCGTGGCCGCGAGACCTGGCAAGCTTCGCGGCGCCGCGCCACGCTTGGTAGGCGTACCCCTGGATCTCGCACATCGCAATTGGCGGTTCCGCAAGAGACGCGTCGGCGTGAAAGACGGAGTCGTACGAATCCTTCCATCCCTGCTGGATCAACCCGGTGTGGCTGCGACGCTGGTACTCGATGAATCCATCGCCGTCTCGATCGCCCGATGTATCCATCCACTCGAGCGCGGCCAGGATGTGCGGCCACAGCCAGTCAACGAATTCATGATCGGCGGTTCGCTCGAAATACGCCGCGGCGAGCGCGACAAAGAGAGGCGTCGCATCAGCGCTCCCGTAGTACTTGCCGAACGGGATCTCCCCGAGGGCGGCCATTTCGCCGTCACGCATTTCGTGCAGAATCTTGCCCGGCTCGGCGTCCTGTGCCTCGTTGTAAACCGTGGCCTGAGTCGAGGCGAGAAACTCGAGGACGCCGCGCGCGATGTCCGGCGCGGCCCAGAGTGTTTCAAGCGCGGTGATGATGCCGTCCCGTCCAAACGGTGTGCTGAACCAGGGAATGCCGGCGTACGGATACACACCGCTCGGCGTGTCGGTCAGCATCATGTGAAGATCCGCAGCCGACCGGCTGAACCAGCGGTTGAAACTGTCGCTCGAACTGACGACCGTGCACTTGCAGATGTCGTGTTTGCCGACAGCTGCTTTCGACTTCTCCAGAGCTTCGCTGAAGCGGATATCGAGCGAGGGCTCGCCAACTTCGCAGGCAATGCGGAGTTCTATTTCGGTCACCTCCTGGGGTTCGAGCGTGAGCGAAAAAACCACGGCGCCGACATCGGATCGCGCCGGGGGGCGATCCCACGTGACGACGGTCCGCCGTTCCGAACCATCGAGCCCTTCGTATCGCAGCACCGCCTGCTCGGCGGTTGCGCGGTCCCCTCTTCGATGTCCGCGGTGCTCGCGCCTTGTTCCGCGCACCTCGAACACATCCGAGAAGTCGGCATCGAACTGCAGCGCCAGCGGAGTTTGAATCGAGTGTTGCGAGTGATTGGTCACGCGTATGCGCTCGAGACAATGACCGTTCCACAACGTGCGCGCCCTGAAGATGTGGACCGACCCGCGGGATATCAGCACGTGGCCGTTGCGAACGACATCCGGGTTCGTCAGATCGACGGCGAGAATCGTGTTGTCGTCGCTGATCGTCGAACTCAAGAGCAGCGGCCGCCGGCGGCCAAGCAGCAGCTCGAATCGCGACAGAAACCGTGTCCCGGCATGATAGAGGCCCTGGTCGCCATTCTCGAGCGAGATCGCATCACCGTGCAGGTCGAAGACGCCGAACGTGTCTCCATGTTTGAGGACACGGCGAGGCGAGCCGCTGCGATCGGTGTCGGTGACGATCGCGAAGTGTTCTTCAAGGCTTACGAGTTCGGCCATAGTACGCCGGCTTATGCCACCAGCCCTGGTCTCCCGACGATGAGCTGTCGATAGATCTCGACGTACTGCGACGCCATCCGGCGTGCGCTGAAACGCCGTTCGAACGTGTTCCGGCATCGGCCGCGGTCAATCGTATGGATGCGGCGAACCGCATGGACGGCGTCCTCGATGCTGTCGACGATGAACCCGGTCACGCCATCATCGATGATTTCGCCCACGGAGCCGCCGGGAAAAGCGACCACCGGCAAACCACACGCCATGGCTTCGATCATCACGAGACCAAACGGCTCTGGCCAGTCGATCGGGAAGAGCAGCGCCTTCGCGCCGCCGAGGAAGGCGTTCTTCTCACGATCAGGAATCTCGCCGATGAATTCGACGAGCGGGTGATCCAGCAGCGGACGAATGTCGCGATCGAAATAGTCGCGATCGGCGGCATCGACCTTGGCCGCAATCCGCAGACGCTCGCCGCATGCCGTGGCAATCGCAATGGCGCGATCGACGCGTTTCTCCGGTGAGATCCGTCCGAGAAACGCCAGGTAGTCTCCCGATTGCGGCTGAAACGAGAACAGTTTCAGAGGCAGACCGTGATGGACGGTACCGACCCAGCCAGCATGAGGGAGAGGAAGCCGCTGAGCGTCCGAGATCGACACGACCGGGATGTCGGCAAATTCCTGATACAGTGGCTTCAGTTCATCCATGTCCAGCCGTCCGTGCAGCGTCGTGACATGCGGAACGTGTGCCAGCCGCCGCATGGCGGGAAAATGAAGCTGCGCGATGTGGAAATGAATGACGTCGAACTCAGCGATCCGCGCGACGACTTTCTCCAGCATCAGGAGATGCGGCGCGAGATGGTCCTTGCAGGTACCCTGTAAGCGCAGCGCCTCGGGCCACATCGGCGCCAGTGTCGCCGACGTCGACGAATCCGCACTCGCGAAGAGCGTCACATCATGGCCGAGATCGACGAGCTGATCGGTCAGAAACGAAACGACACGCTCAGTACCGCCATACAACTTCGGCGGCACGCTCTCGCTCAAGGGTGCAACCTGCGCGATCCGCATGTACCGTACGTTCCGCCAAGATGCGATGCAGTGCAAGCTCAACACGAAATCAAAGTAGGATCGTGGCTCATGCGGGGAGACCGCATCGACATAGTCAATCCGTGTTCATCCGTGTTCATCCGTGGCTCGTGTTGATCCGTGTTCATCCGTGTTCATCCGTGGCTCGTGTTAATCCGTGGTGACGATCGCCGAACGACGGCTTCGCAATCAACAGCTCACGTCGGCAGGTCTTCGACGTCCGGCCGACGTGGTGGCATGGTTCGGAGCCATGCAGGCGCAGGAGTACGAACCGGCGAAATGGGCGATCGGTCTGCGCATGGCCGATGGCGTCACCGAGGCGGAGATTCAACGGGCGTGTGACGACGGCCGCATTCTTCGCACTCATGTGATGCGGCCGACCTGGCATTTCGTCGCCGCGTCCGATATCCGCTGGTTGCTCGAACTCACCGCGCCGCGCGTCCATCGCATCATGTCGTATTACAACGGCAAACTCGGGCTTGATGCCCGTACGCTCACACGCTGCGCCGCGACCATCGAGCGAGCCCTCGGTGACGGCGATCACCTGACGAGAGCGGAGCTGGCCGCCCGCCTCGACCGCGCCCGCCTGCCGATGACCGGAAATCGTCTGGCGCGTGTGGTCATGCATGCCGAACTCGAGGGGATCATCTGCAGCGGACGCCGGCGCGAACGGCAATCGACGTATGCCCTGGTCAGTGCACGCGCGCCAAAGGCGAAGCGATTGTCCCGCGACGAAGCGCTGGCGACACTGGGTCAACGATTCTTCACCAGCCACGGACCGGCGACGATCCGGGATTTCGCGTGGTGGTCGGGACTGACGATCGCGGAGGGCAGGCGTGCGACGGAGATGATTCAGGCGACACGCGAGAACGACAACGGCTTGACGTATTGGACCGCCGGGCCGTCGCCACGGTCGGGTGCGCGCGATCGTCACGCCTACCTGCTGCCGATTTATGACGAGTATCTGGTTGCCTATCGCGATCGCACGGCGGTGCCGCACGGACCGGCGAAGATCGCCTTCGCGTCAAATGGTTGGGTGACGTTTCAGCATGCCATGGTCATCGCCGGATACGTGGCAGGTACGTGGCGTGTGACGCGCTCGCCGGGCGGCATACAGGTTCGAGTGACGCCGCTGCGGCGCCTGAATTCAACCGAGCGCCGCATGCTCACTGCGGCAGCACAACGATACGAGCAGTTCCTGAAGCTACCGGTAGCATTCTCGATCGAGCAGCGCTGACGGGTCACTCGCACGGGGCCCGCGAACTATCCCGGCGCTTTCCGAAAGACTGACCGGATGGCCGATTGGTTCTGCTGGGCGTCCGCGGCAAAATCCCCGTGCTTCGAAAGGTCGATTTCTTTCGCCAGCTGCTCGACCGTCTTGCCCGCTTTCTTTCCCGCCGAAACCTGCTTCCACAGGTCATCGATGAACGCGCTCTGCGCCCTGAGCGTCGCGACGGTACCGAGACCACCATGTCCCGGCACGACCGTCTTCACGTTCCATCCGGCCATCTCGTTCAGCACCTGCACCCAGTGCTGATGATCGGCGTCGCGATCGCCGACGTTGTTGCCGGATCGCCAGTTGACGCAGAGATCGCCGGTGAACAGGATTCCTTCCTTCGGCAGGAACGCGACCGCGTCGCCAATCGTGTGCGCCGGGCCGACCCGCCGCAGCTCGAGTCGTCGTTCACCATCATCGATCGCCATGAAGTCGCCGAACATCACCGATGGTGCCTGCAGCCGATACGACGCGAGACTGTACTCACCTGTCCGTTTCGACATCTGCTCCCACTCGGTCTTTCCCTTCGTGCCGAGCTCGCTCGCGCAATCCTGAGAGCACACGACGGTGACCCCGTCGTCGAAGAGGACGCTGTTGCCTTGCGTGTGGTCCCAGTGGTAATGCGTGTCAAACGCGTATCGAATCGGCTTGCTCGTCGTCTTGCGAATCTCCGGCAGCGCGGCCTTGATGCCCCACGGCGTGTTCGCCTCGATGACCACGACGAAATCGCGGAACTCGATCCAGCTGGTATTCGCGGGCTGCTGTGTCTCCCGATCGCCCTGACGGGAATAGACGCCAGGTGCGAGCTGGCGCACCGTGCCGGACTGGCTTTCGACTGTGCGCACATAAGCCAGCCCAAGCAGGACGACCAGCGTGCCAAACAGCGCCAGACGCTTCATCGGGTTCCCTCCTATTTGCCAGATCTTCTACGCGTATGCCTGACAGGAGTCAATCGCCATCCGGGCCGGTCGATGCTACGCTACCACGCTCGTTCAGGTACACGGCATTGGTCCGTTCACGATCAACTATGTGAATCCCGCCGATGCACCAGTAAAGAAATAGCCTGAGAGGTCATCATGGCATCAACAACGCAAGCCAATACCGGCCGGCAATGGACAGTCTCGGCTTTGGGGATCGCTGCACTGCTGACGATTGTTCTTGGCGTCGCCTTCCCGGCATTCGCGCAGCAACCCTCGGCGCGGCGGCCGAACGTGCTGCTCATCATGGCCGACGATCTCAACGACGATATGGGCACGTTCGGGCATCCGATGGTGAAGACGCCCAATCTCGATCGTTTGGCCGCGCGTGGTGTGAAGTTCGATCGTGCCTATACGCAGTTTCCGCTATGCAGCCCAAGCCGGGTCTCTCTTCTGACAGGATTTCGTCCCGACAAGACGCGCATCTACGAGCTGCAGACGAACTTTCGCAGCAACCTCGCGGATGCCGTGACGCTGCCGCAGATGTTCAAACGGAACGGGTATGTCGCCGTCCGCGTTGGGAAGATCTATCACTACGGAAACCCGGGAGACATCGGCACGAGCGGGCTCGACGATCCGGCGTCGTGGGATCAGGTCGTGAATCCGCGCGGCATTGACAAGGATGAGGAGACCACGCTCACCAACCTGACGCCGAACCGCGGCCTCGGCAGCTCACTTTCGTACTATGCGTCGCCCGCACCAGACGAGCAACATACCGACGGGAAGGTCGCCGCGGAAACCATCGCGCTGCTGGAGAAGCACAAGGAGCGTCCGTTCTTCATCGGCGCCGGGTTCTATCGTCCGCATTGTCCGTTCATCGCACCGCGGAAGTATTTCGACATGTATCCGCTCGATCGGATCGCCGCCCCGAAGTGGTCGCCCGATGATGTCGCGAAAGTGCCTGCCCCGGCGTGGTTTACCACGCCGCCCAACTGGGACGTGAGCGAGGAAGGCGTGCGGCAGACGATCCAGGCATATTACGCGTCGATCAGCTTTCTCGATGCCAACGTGGGTCGGGTGCTCGACGCGCTCGATCGGCTGGGTCTCAGCGAGAACACCATCGTGATTTTCATCAGCGATCATGGGTACCTTCTCGGCGAGCGCGGCCAGTGGATGAAGCAGATGCTGTTTGAGCGCTCTGCTCGCGCGCCGCTCATCATCGCCGCCCCAGGTGTGAGTGCGAAAGGGCAGTCGTCTCAACGAATCGTCGAGTTTGTCGATTTGTACCCAACCCTCGCGGATCTTGCCGGGATCGCCCCTCCACCCGGTTTGCACGGCCGATCGCTGGTGCAACTCCTGCGAGATCCGGCGACAGCATGGGACCATCCGGCATTCACGCAAGTCCGTCGCGGGAATGCCGCGAACGGGTTCTTCATGGGCTACAGCGTTCGAACGGAACAGTGGCGCTACACCGAGTGGGATGAGGGCAAGCGCGGCGTCGAGTTGTACGACGAGAAATCGGACCCGTCGGAGTTGCGCAACCTGGCCTCGGATCCTGACCGGGCAAAAGTCGTCGAAGAGATGCAGCGCCTGTTGCGCACGCTAATGAATCACTGATCACTCATCACTCATCGTGAATCGTTGAATCCCCAATCCCCAATCCCCAATCCTCGAATCCTCGAATCCTCGAATCCTCGAATCCTCGAATCCCTAATCCTCGGATTCGGCGATTCGGGATTCGTGGATTGACGATCAGTGATCAGTGATTAGCGATTCATGCCCGCCATCAGTACTTTCGTCACATCAATTTCACACTCATGGACAACCTTGGCCACACGGCGTTCGTATGAACTTAAGAAAGGAGTTCATATGAAGACTTACCACCGACTCGTCACAGCGTTCGCCGCCCTTGCGGCGTTGGCGACTGTCGCGACGGTACAGGCGCAGCAGGACGTACGGGTGATTGCGCGCATACCGTTCGAATTCGCTGTCGGGGATACGACCCTGCCACGTGATACCTATCGCCTGTCGCAAATGAACGGACACCCGGAGATGCTGCTGCTGCGCAGCGAGCGAAGCGGTGCATTCGTGCGCGTGGCGGAAGTGAAGATGGCCCGCGATGACACACCGCCGTCACTGGTGTTCCACCGTTACGGGGATCAATACTTCCTGCGGCAAATCCGCTTGGAGGGAACATCACGCCTCGATCTGCCGTTGACCAGGGCGGAGCGAGACGCAGCCGACCGTCGTACCGATGGAGCCGCAGCGGTCATGAAGACCGTTGTCGTAGCGGCCGACAGGTAAGCCCAGAAATCCGCATTTTCAGCACGCAACACGCAGATCGTGAACAATGGAGGGGACGTCGATGCGAGCGTCCCCTCATCCGCTCCGAATCGTGATCGCAGCAGTGCTTGTGCTGGCGGCAGGCTGCGCCAAATCAACGGAGTCGCCGCGCTCAACGGAAACCGACGAGCGAGCGGCCAATGAGGCCGCCGCGAAGTGGCAGGCCAAACACGAAGCGGACTACCGCCGCGATTGGGTCAGCATTGCCGGCCTCCACGAGCTCAAACCTGGCGTCAACACCGCCGGCAGCGCGCCGACAAACGACATCGTCCTCCCGTCATCAACGCCGGCGACGGTTGGACGGTTCGTCATGACCGGACAGCAGGTACGTTTCGAGCCTGCGCGAGATGCCCACATTACTCTCGAGGACGCGCTCGTAACGGAAGCTGTCGATCTTCGCGACGACCGCGAGCCGGAAGAGGACGAACTCGCCATCGGGGACGTCCGCCTGGTGATTCACGTGAGCGGCGAACGGCGGTCGGTGCGTGTCCGCGATCCCAACGGACCGCTCGCGCGCGGGTTCCTTGGCTTCTCGTGGTTTCCGATCGACGCGAAGTACCGCGTCACCGGCCGGATGATTCGCGATTCGCAGCCGCAATTGCTGAAGGTCGTCAACACATACGGCGACGTCGACGACTACAAGTCGGAAGGCGTGGTGGAATTCACTATCGAGGGTCAGACGGTGCGGCTGCGGCCGTTTACGACGAGACCGAAGCGGCTCTACTTTGTCTTCCGGGACGCGTCGAGCGGACAGGAGACATACGGAACCGCGCGGTTCCTCTACTCCGATCTTCGCGACGACGGTACGACCGTGCTCGATTTCAATGAGACCTACAACCCGCCGTGCGCGTTCAACCCGAACACGACCTGCCCGATTCCGCTTCGTGAGAATCGATTGCCGGTCAAGATTCTTGCCGGCGAGAAAGCGTATCCGGCTCACGTGCCCCTACCGGGCGGCCGCTGAATGACGCAGTCAAACGCTTCTCCCGTAATAGACATGGCTGACCAGTTCCCCCTCGATTAGCGCGACGTCAGGCAAACGGCCCCAGAGTTGGAAGCCGCACTTTTTCAGCAACCGGATGCTGGCATCGTTTCGCTCGAGGAGAATCCCGAACAACACGTGCTTGCCCAATCGTGGAGCTTGATCGATGGCGTGCTGAACGAGCGCCGTGGCGACGCCGCGACCACGATCAGCCGCTCGAACGTAGTAGGAGATTTCGGCCGTTCGGCGCAACGCAGCGCGACCGGGCCGATGCGCACTGAGTGAACACCATCCGGCGACGGTTCCCTCACGCTCGGCGACGAAAATTGGATAGCTTGCCGGATCATGATCGTGGAACCACTGCGATCGATCGGCAATCGTGACCGGGTCGAGATCGGCGGTTGCGAAACGTTGCGCCACCGCTTCGTTGTATATCGCGACGATCGCCGGCAAATCAGTGATCGTTGCCGCTCGAATCGTCACCATCGGTGCCGTCATCCATCCGGCTGGGTCTAAAGACCCGGCCCTACTCTTGGTCGTCGCTGGACCGTCGGCGTCGGCGCAGCGGGTGAGAGGGTGAGCTGTCGAGCGCCCACGGTGCCCAGGCAACGCCAGGCGGCCGCCGGCCGACCCCGGCGCCATAAAGAAAAGACTCAGTGATGCCGTCGATGCGCAGCTGGCGCTCGACATGGGAATCGGCGAATCTGCCGGTGCAAAACGGCGCCAGCCCGAGCCAGGTTGCGACGAGGCAAAATGTCTGGCACGCATGTCCCGCTTCGAACAGGACGGAACGGTAGGCGCGGGCAAAAGGGTAGCGCCACTGAGTTCGCGCGAACACGGCGGTCATCAGGAAGAGTGCTGCCGCCGTCTCGTACCACCACTGACCGGGGACGTAGCGCTGAATGGTTCTCCCTGTTGCCCCCTTCCTGATCATCGACAGTGAATGATCGTCGCCGCTGTAGTGGTAGAGACCTGGTTCGAGTCCGTCCACCGCGCGAACCAGCATGTACGCTTCGAGCGGTTGTCGGGCGCCGGATGACGGAGATGTCTTGAGGCGAACCGGTCCGAGCTCACCGCCGTCGACGACGCGCTGGACTCCCCACGTCAGGTTGAGCAGTGTGCTGATGTCGTCGAGCGTCACGGGTTCCGAGTCGAAGCTGCGCCACGTGCGTCGAGCGAGCAACACCTCCGGAAACGCGCCGGTGGTGCGTGGCGGCGGCAGTGCCAGCGACCGACTGCGAGGATATGTCTTGCGCGCCGGCGGCACACCCTGGGCCCGGGCACTCTGACGGAGAACTCTCTCCCGGTGCTCGGGATCGCGCGCCCTGGCCACGTCTTTTGTTGAAAAGTGGAAGAACCCGGCGGCTGGATTCCATGCGTGCCAGGTGTCGAGTGCCCGCATGCGCGGTTCTGTCTCGCCGTTCGAACTGACGAGAAGTTGCTGTTCGATCATCGACTTGACCAGCCGCGTCATGGTTGCCGGCGGGATGCCCGGCAACCGTTCACGCAGCTGTTGTGCGTCAATCCAGTCGGAACAGTAACCCAGCACGTGGGAGACGAGAGCATCCGCGATCACTGCCGCGCCGGTTGCGTAGTTGGTGATCACCATGCCCTCGTCCGTCCAGTACGAAACGAGATGACCGCTGCGCCTGACCTTCAGGCGAGCTTTCATTTGCCTTTTTCTAGTTCGAGCCCGAGTTCCTTGGGTAGCCGGTCGAATAACGATTGGGCCTGCTTTTGATCGAGTCCCCAGAGCATGAAGCAGTACTCGAGGAGTTGATCGTTGACCAGGCGATCCCTCAGAGGCTTCAGGTGCGTCTTCCCCCGCAGCGTCGCTTTTTTGCCTTGTTCCTCGACACCGACCAGAATGGCATTCTTGGTCTCCTCGCAGCACGTCAGCGAGACGATTGCGTTGTTGGCGCTCTTCTTGTAGTGAGTCACCGCTCCAGGATGGTCGCACGATGGATGCGGCGGCTGAGCCTCAGCAGGGGACGCCGTGCCAGAGATCGCACCAGCGCCGATGAGGGTGATTGCATCCCTTCGTGTGATCCGACGTCCGCTCGATTTCTTCGCCATCATTGTCCTCCGACTACAGTTGCGGAAACCGCATTTGTGCGACGAGTTGCCGGTAGCGGGGATTCGCCCGCAGGCTTTCCAGCCGCGGATCGTGCCGCAGGTTGACCAGTGTGGGATCCCGATCGCGAAAGGCCTGCTCGAGTGCGTCGAGCGCGGCCGGCGCATCATTGAGGGCGGCGTGGACGAGGGCAACGTCGTACGGGTAGACCGGCACCTTCAGCGCCGAGACATGGCGCAGTTCCGCGCGCGCCTCCTCACGCCGGCCGGCGACCGCATACGCCCACGCCAGCTCGCATCGCGGTCGCGCTCCGTCGCCGCGCGCCTTCTGCTCCTCGAATTGCCGAATCGCCTCGTCGTGTTCGCCGCGCATCGCCAGTGAACGCGCGCGCAGGCGTTCGGCCGGTAAATACCCGGGAAATGCCGCCAGCGTCACGTCCAGCTGCGCAACGGCTTCATCGTACCGGCGGCTGAAGAACAATGGCCACGCCACGTCGCGGCTGATAATCGGTGACAGCGGATCCAGATCGAGCGCGCGGCGCATCTCAACGAGCGCTCGATCCTCCTGTCCCATGTCAGAGAGGTAATTGCCATACCACTGATGCGCCGTCGCGTAACTCGGGTTCAGCTCAATGGCTTTCTCGAATTGCTTGGCGGCGGCAGCGAATTCCCAGAGCAGGAAAAAATTCGCAAACGCGAGCGACGTGTAAGCCTCGGCCAGGCCCGGATCGATCGTCAACGCCCGTGATGCATGGGCGATCGCCAGGGCGGCCCCTTCGCTCCGCGGCAACGCGGCGAAATCCCCGGCGAGCAGCACGTAGGTGTCCGCCAGTCCGGCATACGCCGGCGCATAATCTGGACTTCGAGCCGCCGCGTCCCTGAAAAACGTCAGCGCGCGCTGCAATTGCGGCACCGTCCGTCCGGCCCATTCCTGGCGGCCGAGCAAGTACAGCTTGAACGTCTCCGGATCCACCGGCCGCGCCGCCGCATCGAGTTGCCGCTGTTCGTCGGCGGTGACCGGCAGGTGCAGGTTCTGCGCAATCTCGCGCGCGAGTTGCGGATAGATGGTGAGGATCTCGCGAAGGCCGCGCTCGATCGCGGTGCTCCACATCTGTGTCTCGGTCGCCGGATTGATCACATTGAGGGCGACTCGAACCGCCTCGACGCCGTTCGAGCGAAGCGACACCGATCCCTCGATGACGACATCGGCCTTCAACTCGCGGGCGATCTGGGCAATGCTGCGCTTCAGCCCCTTGAATGCCATCACCGACGTTCGAGCTTTGACGTTCACCGCACTGATACAGCCGAGCGCGTTGATCAAGCCATCGGTCAACCCGTCGACGAAGTACTCCTGCGCCGCATCGCCCGACAGGTTGACGAACGGCAGCACTGCGATCGATCGGATCACCTGCGGCAGTGGCGTCGGTTGACCGCCATCGCGCCAGTACAACCAGGCGGCGACGCCGGTGACACCAGCCACTCCAAGCGTGATGGACTGCCGGCGGGTGAGTATGCGGGGCCGATCCAGCTCACGCAACACTGCCGCGAGCGCATCGTCAAATTCCCGCGCCGACTGAAAGCGCTGCCGCGGATCGCACTTGAGCGCCTTGCCGAGGACGTCGGCCAGGCTGGCCGGCAGAGACGGATCGACGTCGTTGGCGCGGCGCGCCAGCGAGTCCGGCATCTGGACCAGCTCGATCGGGTCCACGTACTCGTACGGTCTACGGCCCGCCGCCAGCTCGAACAGGACGACGCCGAGACTGTACAGATCGGCGCGGTGATCGGTTTCTCCGCCGACCATCTGTTCCGGCGCCATGTAGGCTGGCGTTCCGGCGCGAGACCCTTTCCCGTCCGTCTCGGTGGCCTTGCTCTCGGTGAGCGCTGACGCCGACACCAGGAGCGGCGCGGTCGCGCGCGCGACGCCGAAGTCGAGGATCTTGACGATGCCTTCCGGCGTGATCTGGATATTGGCCGGCTTCAAGTCGCGGTGGACAATTCCGACGGCGTGCGCCGCCGCCAGAGCCGACAGCAACTGGCGGCCGATCCCGATCACGTCACGGAGTGGAATTCGGTCACGCCTGAGGCGTGCCGCGAGATTCTCTCCTTCGACGAACTCCATGACGATGTACGCACGGGCCCCTTCGTCGATGACGTCATGGATGGTGGCGACATTGCCGTGATTGATGCGGGCGGCTGCGCGCGCTTCGTGCAGGATGCGCGCGTGTTGTTCCCCGTCGTGCCGTGAGGCGAGGAGGCACTTGAGCGCGACCTTTCGTTGGAGCCGGGTGTCGCGCCCCAGGTACACCTCTCCCATCCCGCCGGCGCCCAAGCGCTCCACGAGCAGGTAAGGACCAACCTGGGTACCTGTTGCCAGTTCCACGACTTGTCGGTGTTGAGCCCCGTAGATTACGCCTCAATATCCCAAATATCCAGCCCTATCGGGCGTTCGTGCCGAGCCATTCCCATGCCTCGGCCTGCATCTCGCGATTGAACTGGTGGGGCGCATCGTACAAACGGCAACGTTGCCGGTCGGGCGCACCTGCCTTTCGGTAGCAGGCCTCAATCTTTCTGAAGGCCCTCTCAACACCATCTGACGGGAACAATGCGTCTTTCGATCCGTTGATGACGAAGATCGAGCGAGGCGCAATGAGCGCGGCGAGATCCGGGAGATCGAGGTACCTATACAAACCAGGAATGTGAAAGGTAAAGCCGACGGTGTTGATGACGTGGCGACGAAGGTTCGAGCCGTAAGAGGTCATCCAGCCGACGTCCACTGCGGCCTTGATCCGTTGATCGAGGGCGGCGAGCAGGAAACTTCGATAGCCGCCGACCGAGAGACCGACGCAGCCGAGTCGCCGACGATCGACTTCGGGCCGGCTGGCGAGGTAGTCAAGAGTCCGCAGATCGTCCCACAACACGACACCGGGCCAGGTGATCCCAGCCGTCATCAGCGTGCGCGCCACCAGTTGTTCGTTCTGGCTCGATCGACGATTGAATGCCTGGACTTCTTCTGACGTCATGCTCTGCCGCTCGCGATACGAAGCGGGATCATCGTCGAGCAGCATGCGGCGTTCGCCCCAATAGAACATGTCAATCGTGATCACCACATAACCGCGGCGCACCAGCTCGTTCGCAATGCTTGTGCCTTCGTAGAGTCCCTTCTTGAACTCCGACAGCACCGGATGTTCGTTCGTGGTGGCAACGACTTTTTCCTTGCCCCAGACATACGCCCCGCCGTGGCAGTGGAGGACGACCAGTCCCGGCGCCGGGAGCGGAGAGTTCTTGGGGATCAGCACGTAAGCGGGGACACGGAGATCCGGGGTCGTCTGAAACGTCAGGTACTCCTCTATGTAGTCGTTACGATCGGTGCGGCGGATCACCTCTGCGGCGGGTGATACGGTTGCCGGCGAATAACACAATCGGTCGAGAACTCGCGCGCGCGCGACATCCTGCCACGATTTGAGATCGCGAAAACGGGATTGCAGGAACGACAGTTCCAATGGCGATCGATCCGCTTGTTTCTGCACGAACGGATAGAGATTGCCGATGTGTGGACTGTCTGGGGCTGCGACCGTGGCTTGCAGGAGATCGGTCGAGGTGAGTGACGCTCGCGACAGAAGACTGGTCCCAGCGAGCGACTGGCAAAAGCGCCGTCGGTTAATCTTCGACATGTCGCACTACGTGCGTCACTTGAACGCCAGGCTGTTGAGGAACTGTCCGAATGCAGCGCCGGCGCTCTCGATCGTTTTGGCGGGCCCTGTCAGTTTGATGAAGTACGGGCCCTTCGGCGTTTCCACGACCGTCGCGCGCATTCGGTACCCCGGTTTGTTGTGATGGTCGCTCGAGCCGGGACGCATTTCCGCGACGTAGGTCCCGCTGATGTCGAGGCTCGTCAGCTTCAAACCATTCACTGTTGCCGTCGTCCGCGCCGGCTCCTTCGTCGACTCGAACTGCGAGGTCCATCGCGCCAGGTTTGCCTCGACGCTGCCGCCGCCCCCGCCGAAGTAATAGACGATCAGCTCGGCATCCTCGGTGTCTCCCGGCGCTCGCGGCACGACGAACTCCGCGACGCGCATCGAACTGCCTGCCGCTCGATCGGTCCACGCGGGTGGTTTGGTGAAGGTGAGACTAGCGGTCTGGGCGGTGACGGCGATAGCGACGAGGAAAGGCGCGATCATGCCGCCCATCGTAACGCGTAATGATACAGATCAGCGACGAGCAATTAGTGATTAAATGGCGCCCATGCAGACTCGCATTGCGGCGACGTTTTTCACATTGGTTTTCACGCTGGCTGGTCAGGCATCCGCGGATGTCCAGCTCCCGGGCATCATCAGCGATCACATGCTGCTGCAGCGGGACATGCCCGTTCGCATTTTCGGCAAGGCCGCGCCGGCCGAACCGGTGACGGTGACCTTCCGCGGGCAGACCGTGCGAACGGTGACCGACGCAACGGGGCGGTGGGAAGCCTGGCTCAAACCTTTGGCAGGCGGGGCGCCATCGACGATGACCGTGCAGGGAACCAACACGATCACGATTGCTGATGTGCTCATCGGCGATGTGTGGATCGGATCTGGTCAGTCGAACATGCAGTGGGCGGTGTCGCAATCGGATAGCGCCGAGACGGAGATCGCCGCAGCGAAGTTTCCGCAGATTCGACTCTTCTATGTTCCGCGGAAAACATCGCCGGTGCCGGTGGAAGACGTCGACGCCCGCTGGGTCGTGTGTTCGCCGGAAACCATCAAGGATTTTTCCGCGGTACTCTACTTTTTTGGTCGCCAGCTGCATCAGGATTTGAAGACGCCAATCGGATTGATCCATTCATCCTGGGGCGGGACACCGATCGCATCGTGGCTCAGTGGTCCGGCGCTGGCAGCCAATCCAACGCTTGAACCATTTCTGTCGTACTGGCAGAACGCCATCCTTCAATACCCGATGAACCAGAGCCGCTACGAGCAGGCACTCAAGAAATGGGAAGCCGGTGGTTCGCAGGGCGCTCGTCCCGCTGCGCCGCTCGGGCCGGGCCATGCGCATGAGCCGACGACGCTCTATAACGCGATGATGGCGCCGCTGGTGAAGTACACCATCAAAGGTGCGCTCTGGTACCAGGGAGAAACAGAAGCGGGGCGCGCGCAGGGGGACATTTACGGTGAGGCGCTGATGACGCTCGTGGGCGATTGGCGACGCGCGTTCGGGCAAGGTGACTTCCCGTTCTATTGGGTGCAACTCGCCAATTACGGCAACGCGGCGAAAAACGGCCACTGGATGCGCGTTCAGGAGGGCCAGGTCAAGGCCACGACCCTGCGCAACACCGGAATCGCCATCATCAACGACATCGGTAATCCGACGAATATTCATCCCACGAACAAACAGGACGTCGGCCGCCGCCTCGCGATGCTTGCACAGAATAAAGGTGCGAGTCCGCTCTATCGTCAGTTCACTCGTGAAGGCGATGCGATCCGCATCTGGTTCGACAATGCAGGTAAGACGCTGAAGGCGCGAGGCAATGGACCGGTGACCGGCTTTCAGATTGCAGGCGTCGATGGCAAGTACGTCGCCGCAACCGCGCAGATCGATGGTGCAACAGTCGTCGTGTCCAGCCCCGAGGTAACGAACCCCCGATCGGTGCGGTACGCGTGGGACTACAATCCCGATGGCAACCTGGTCAACGAGTGGGGACTTCCTGCGTCGCTCTTCCGGACCGACGAACGCGACGATCAGAAGTGATCAGCGGCGCAGGCCGAGCCGCGCGGCGAGCCCATCAGGTGGGTTGAACCCTTCCAGAATCCAGAGGCTGTTTCGGATGATGCCCGTGCCGTAAGTCAGGCTCTTGCCATCAGGCGCGAGGCTGAGACGGATCGAGGGTGAAAAAGGGCTGCGAGGCTCGAACGTATTCGGCGAGCCGATCGCGCGTTCTGCACCGCCGGCAATGTCAATCGAGAAGAGCAACTGCTTTTCGTTCTCGGCGCGTAACCCATACAGCAATTTGCCGTCTTTCGAGAACGCGTAATAGGCCGGCGCACTCTGAGGAAGTGACCGTTCCATTTTTCCGTCGGGAGATATCAACGAGGTGGCAAACTGAATCCATTCCCCGGATGGCGACCAGGTCGGCACGTCCCGGGTTTCGGGAATCGCCGCTTTGAGGAGCACAGGCACGCCTTCGCCGGTCGTCTGCACTTTTAGCAGCTCTTGCTTGTCGCCTGTCGGGGCATAGTAGACGAACCACGTGCCGTCGGGTGACCACGAACCGGCGAACTCGCCGCGCCGATCGTCGTCATGAGTCGCTCGAATTGGTATCCCGCCGGCGACTGCAGAGATCCATAGGCGCGCAAGTCCACCGCGCTCGATCCGCGTGTACATCACGCGATCGCCACGCGGTGACAGTGCAGGTGCCATGAAACCCAGTGTCGTATCCGGAGGAAAGTCGCGGGTCGACACGATCGGTCGATCTGCGACTCCGTTCTGCCGGAGCCAGATTTCCTCAGGTCCGTTTCGATTGGTGACATAGACCAGCGAATTCTCTGCCGCAGCCCACGCCGGCATCTCTTCGTTTCGTTCGGTCGCAATCAACGAGCTCGCCGCGCCATTTGAGAGGTCGACTGACACGATGTCGTAGTTGCCACTCGTCTCGCGAAAGACGATCCTGTTGCCGTCTGGTGCGACCGCCGGTCCTGACGTATTTCGTGTGCCGCTGGTCAGCGCGTGGCGCTCGCCCGACTTCGTGTCCACGGTCCAGAGCTGCTCAGCTCCGTAAGGCGCGTCCTGTAGCGCCATGACGACGCGTCGGTTGTCAGGCATCCACGCCGCTGTCGGCGTTCCAGAGAAAGTACGCAGCGGCGGCTCGATCCGGTGCACACCTGCGCTGCCTTCTTCTGGAAACTTGAGTACCCATGCTTCTTCTCCGCTCCCGCGATTGAGGATGAGCAGCAGTTGTTTTCCGTCAGGCGAGAATCTCAGAACTGGACTGTTATAGCCCGTCTTGGTGGCGTAGGGCGCGATCGAATATCGGCCTGGTGTGCCGGCCGGCAATGCGATGGTCGAGATACCGTACGTACCGTCCTCAGACCGCCCCAGAAACGCCACGACCTTGTTGTCTCCCGACAGTGTGATCGCCAACGGCCCCGTAAACGCGAGAGATTTGGGTAGCGACGCGACGAGTTGTGGTTCGCCGCCAACGATCGCAACGGACCACACGGTCGGCGAGTCTCCCATCGTGACGAAGAACACACGCTTGCTGTCCGGACTCCACCCAATCGGATGCGCTGGCAGTTTTTGATGGGTGAGCTGCATGGCGGCCGGCGCATCAAGATAGCGCACATAGACGTCATACGGCTCCAGCACTCTTTGACGGGAGCCATAGGCGACGGCTTTCCCATCCGGCGAGAACACGGGCCAGCTCTGGCCTCCGGGGTCGAACGCGAATGGTGTAAAGCGGTAGGTGGAGGGATCCGGCAATGGCCGACCAACCCACACGAGAGCGAATGCCACCGGCACGGCAAGGCCGAGCAGGAATGCAGCCGGCAGGCGCCATCCGCCGCTCCGTCTCGCAACGGTCGGCGCAGCGATCGGCTGGACGACTTCGGTCGAGAGCTCCGACAGGTGATCGCGAACGTTCCTCAACTCGTGATACAGGTCGCGTGTCGACTCGTAGCGGTGTTCCGGATTCTTTGCCAGGCAGCGATCGATGATCCAGCGCAGCGGCGCGGGAACACGCACGTCGAGGGGCGGCGGCTCATTGCTCACGATCGCCGCAAGGGTCTGCACCGATTCGGGCTCGTCGAACGCCTTCTTGCCACCGGCCATTTCGTAGAGCATGAGCCCGAGCGAGAATTGATCCGAGCGATGATCGACAGGCTTGCCGCACGCCTGTTCCGGACTCATGTAGTTGACGGTGCCGACGATCATTCCCGGGACGGTGTGATTGGTCGCGATGGTTTCGTCGACGCCTGACGCGACTCCAGTCTGTTTCGCAAGTCCGAAATCGAGAATCTTGATCCGGCCGTCGCTCGTCATCATGACGTTGGCCGGCTTCAAATCGCGGTGCACGATACGCGCCGCGTGCGCCGACGCCAGGCCGTCGGCGATCTGGACGGCGATGTCGAGCAGAGCACGGACGGGCATCGGTCCGCGTTCGATGACCGTCGTGAGCGTGGTTCCATTCACCAGTTCGGAGGCGATGTAGGACACATCGGCGGCGCCGCCGACGTCAAAGATGGCGAGAATGTTGGGATGATTCAACGCCGCGGCTGCGTGCGCCTCCTGCTCGAACCGTGCGCGGCGATCCGGATCGACGGCGACGTTCGCCGGCAGGATCTTCAGCGCGACGTCGCGACGCAGCCGCGAGTCGCGCGCCCGATACACTTCGCCCATGCCGCCGGCGCCGAGCGGCGCAACAACTTCATAAGGGCCGACACGTGAGCCTGCCTGGAGAGACATTGGTGTGCGGCGGATTATATCGGAAGCACTGCGCCGCTATTCATTCGATGCGCAACGCCAGAAGCGGGTCGATCGCCGCGGCGCGGCGCGACGGAATCCAGGTCGCAAGCACCGTGACCGCGATCGCGAGGACGGCGATCGATATGGCCAATCCAGTGAGGCCGGACGGCGGATCGTCGCCTTTCAAAGCAGCCATCAGCCTGACCACGATCACACTCAGTGTCAGACCCAGCATCATCGCGCCGACGCTGAGTCTCAGACCGCGCATCAGGAACAAGCGGACAACCTGCCGACGACTGGCGCCAAGAGCGGTGCGAATGCCGATCTCTCGCGCGCGCTGCCGCACGGCGAATGCGACGACGGCATAGAGACCGATCCCCGAGAGGAACAATGCCAGCGTGCCCGCACCGAGCGTGGCGGCGAGGGCTCGTGTCAATGAATTGCGACGTTCGGATTCGATCGACTCGAGGGTCCGCACACTGACCACTGCCAGATCAGGTGCTGCGCTCACCGCCGTGCTGCGGATTGTCGGCAGAATCGGCTGCGCCGGATTCTGCATCCGTATCAGGAAGTGACCGGTCACCCGGACGTCCGAAACGAAGACGCGAATCTCCTCGCCGTTGTCACTGCGTCCCGTGCCGGGTTCGTCCACGACGCCGACAACCGTGAAGGTGCTGCCCCGGCGTGTCGGCGAGAAGCTGACTAGGCGGCGACCAAGTGGATCGGCGCCAGGCCAGAGGCGGTTCGCCGCTGCCGCGCCGATGACGATCGCTGCGGAATCCTCACGACGCCCCGTATCGAAGTCGCGGCCACGGACAATGGGCATGCCCATCAGCGAGAAGTAACCGGGCGGTGCAGCCTGTGCACGAACGAAAAAGCGCTGCGCAGTTTCGTCACCCGCCTGGTCTACGCCGGCAACGGCGGCATCGAAATACTCGTCGGCATTCTCCTGCGCCACGATTGCTACAACGCCCGGCAACGCGGCGAACCGATCCCGCAAACGTCGAAGCGTGATCTCGCGCGCCTGGTCCATTGAGCCGTAACGCGGATTGGTGTTGAAACGAACATCGACGACACGATCGGCATAGACGGTCGACGGTACTCTCCTGAGATCGTCACGCATCTCGAGAATCAGAACCGCCATACCCAGCAGCAACGGCTGTGTGAGCGCGATGTGTGCAACGACAAGGCCGGATTGCAATCGGGATCGCGATCCGACGAGAGTGCCCGCCGCATCCTTGAGAACGTCTGAGAGCGGCCCGCGCGTCCCATGCAGCGCCGGCGACAGACCGAAGATGATGCCTGCGACTACGGCAATTACGACTGTGAACAGCACAACACGCCAGTCAAAGACGACGTACATGTCGGCAACGCTCGATTCCACCAGCCGGAGCAGGATCCAGATCACCAGCAGCGCCGAGACGCCCGCCGCCACCGCCAGCAGAACACTCTCGGTCACGAGCTGGCGAACAATCCGGCGACGTGCCGCGCCGAGCGTGAGCCGCACGGCGATCTCGTGCCGGCGTGCGATCGCAAGTCCAGCGAGCAGTGCACTGACGTTCGTGCACGTGACCAGGAGGATCAGAATGGGCATGGCCAGACTGCTGGCCCGTTCGATCGCGCTGGGCGTTTCGCCCGACGGCGGAAAGTAGTTGCCCGCGAGCATGGGGACCAGGTCGGTCGAGCGAGCCCCTGCTGATTGCATCCCGGTCATGAGCTGCATTGATCGCGCACCGATCGCCTCGACGGTTGGCCGGGCCTGATCCGCACCAATGCCTGATCGCAGCCGCGCCGCCAGGCCGAGAACCGCCGCATCGTCGCTTGTCAGATCGACGGGTGTCCGTTGCAGGATCGGCCGCGCATTGAGCGGCACCCAGACGCGCATCGGCGAACCGCCCGTTCGGGCGCCGGAGAAATGCCGCGGTGCGACGCCGACGACCGTGACCGTGGTGTGGTTGACCTTTAACGCCCGGCCAACGACATCGGCTGCGAGGCCGAAGCATCGCTCCCATACGACGTGACTGATCACGGCCACGAGCTCAGTCTCACCACCGTCGTCAGGAAAGGTAGGTGGGAGGCCGGCACCGCGAACGGGACGAACTCCCAGCACCGGGAAATAGTTCGACGTCACGTATGTCGCAGCACCGCTGAAGAGCGTCTCGTGACGTGAGCCGTCGCTGCCGCGGACGCCAAGGACTACGTCGGCAGATGTCCACGCGGCAACGTCGGTGAACAACGACGTCTGTGCAGCGTAGTCGCGGTACTCGGGATACGAGAACTCGCGCCCGATATTCGCTCCGGTACGCCGCTCGATGCCTCGAATACGAACAAGCGAGTCGTCTGGGGTAATCCCGGGAAGCGGGCTGTGCACGAGCGACGAGATGAAGAGAAACAGCGCAGCGTTGACCCCGATGCCCAGCGCGTACACCACGATCATCGTCAGGGTGGTGAACGGCGTCCGCGACAAACAGCGAATGCCATGGCGCACATCCATGATGACCGACTCGATTCCACGCCCTCCGCGCGCGTCGCGCGCATCCTCTTTGATGGCGGCGATGTTGCCGAACGCGCGGGTTGCTGCGACGTGAGCGTCGTCCGGTGAAAGACCCGCCGCCTGGAAACGCTCGACCGAGCGGCCAAGGTGCGTCGACATTTCCTCGTCCATCTCACGTTCGAGGCGGCGACGAAAGAGGATCGAGCGAAGCCAGAGCCAGCCGCGCATCATCATGAGACGTGAAGGATTGCCGTGAGGGCGCCGGCGAAGCGGTGCCACGCCTCTCGCTGATCGTTGAGATGCCGGAGCCCGGCGCGGGTCAGCGAGTAGACTTTCGCGCGCCGGCCGTTCGGCGTCGCCTGCCACGCCGCCCGGATAAGACCGCGCTGTTCCAGCCGGTACAGTGCCGGGTAGAGCGAGCCGGCGTTCACCGTCAGCACGTCGCCGGTGGTGTTCTGAATGCGGAGCGCGAGATCGTAGCCGTTGGTCGGCGCCGCGTTCAGCAGTTGCAGCACGATCAGATCGAGCGTGCCCTGAAGGAGTGGCGTATTCGGGGACGGCATTGCCCAACTCTAGACGATCTAGTGGAGATAGTCTAGAGCGTCTAGTGGAGAAACTACGGGCTGCTCTCAGGCCACCGTTCGAAGACCGAAGAAGTCCGCGGCCTCGACGACGGCCGGATCATCGGTCGTCAAGGATCGCACCGAGACGACGCGCAGTCGTGGCGCGGCGCGGTCGAACACCGTCACGTTCATCCAGAGCGATTCGTACGTGGACCACCACTTCAGCCCGGCGGCGTCAGGATAGCGGGCGTGAAGCAGACGTGCCTGCGGCTGGGTCGTTGATCGCTGGCGCGTGGCGACACGCGACGGCCTGAGCCGCTCGCGCCGCAGGACGACCGGATCGTCGAGGTCGACAAGTGATGCGTCATTGTCGAGCTCGAGGTGGGCCAGCGCCAGCGGCAGGCCCCGGCGTCGCAGCAGCGAGGGTAGCAGCCGCTGGCCGCGAAACCGCGCGAGCTGCTCGACGAGCGTCGAAAGGGCCTGCTCGGAGAGATAGAGACAGCCGAAGAGATCGGGATTGTCGTGACGTCCCTCACCCTGGTAGACGCGGGGAAACCACAGCGGTCCGTCCGGATCCGTCTCGTGAGCGCGCTCGTCCCAGGCGAAGCATCGGTAGAGGATCACGGAGGTGCGATCGACGCTTACGCGAACGAGTCGGATCGTTCGGCACGGATGGCGCGCATCAGTTCTTCTGCGCGTCCCAGGCGAATGAGATCGACCGGGCGCCGGTCACCGAGAGAAGGATTCACGCCGAACAGCCATGAGAGCGCGGCATCGCGGTCGTACAACCGCAGCAGGTTCGACCAGACCAGCTCGAGCAGGTCAACTTTTTCAGCGTTCAGCGGATCGATGCCGGCCCCTCGCAGCCAGCGCATCACCTGGGAGCGATCGACGCCAAGCAGATCGGCAAGCTGCGCCGCCGAGCGGAAATCGGCGCGAAGGGCCTCGACCTTGTGGGCGAGCGCAACCGGCATACCACCCCAGTCTAGCGCAACATAATTTGTTGCGCAACAAACATTGTTGCGCAGCTTACCGGGTTAGCGGTTTCGGTGTGAACTGTCCACCGTGCACGAGCACATCGAGAATTTCATTCGTGCGAATTGTGCACGCGCGTGCTTTGTCGGGAGTCAGGTTGTCGTGCTCGGATTCGACCATCGGGAGCGGTTCAACCGGTGCCGAGATCTGGTTCAGTGCCGTCCAGATGCCGGCCGGCGGAGAAATAGTGTCAATGAATCCCACGCCCGCCATGACCGGCGCCTTGATTCGCGACGCGAAATTCACCGGATCGAAATAGAGAGCGGTCCTCATCACGTCGGCGTTGTCCGACGGCCAGTTTGGGTAGCCGGCCTTGCGACCGTGGAGATCGCCGTTCGTGTCGGCGCCGGCAGGTACGCATACCAGCACGGCGCTGATCTTTTCCGGTCGCAAGCCTGCAAGCGCGAGGCTCTGCTGGCCGCCCATGCTGCCGCCAGTCAAGACGATCGTCTTCCCGTCCCAGTCGGGTCGTGTGATCAGGTAATCGAGCGCTCGAGCGTCGCGGAGATACATGTTCAGGAAGTAGGACTGCTCGCGGTCTGTATTGCCGACCGACTGATAGGGGCGCGGCACGTTGCCGGATGGTTCGGACGGAAGCTTGTCGTGCGAATCGACGTTGATGATCAACCAGCCTTCGGCCGCGCGACGCGCGACCGCGGCTGCGTTGAGCGCGTAGATCCCCGCGTACTGCAGTTGGATGATCGCCGGAAACTTGCCTTCGCGTGCCGGTTTCGCCACGTAACCGTGGGCTTTGGAACCGAGCGCCTCGAGCTCGAACATGTTCATGTCCACGCCCGGTTCTTGCGTCTCCACACGGGTGAGCGTCGCGGTGGTCGGGATAGTGGCCTGCGCCGACAGCTTGCGTTCCCAGAATGCGTCGAAATCTGCGGGACGAGGCGTCGACAATCCGATCCTGGTCGGCGCCACTGCGGCACCGACGGCATAGAAACCGGTGTTGCGCCCGGCGTTTCCACCGACGAAGCGAGGCGACTCACCGGACGGCGGAGCGCCCGGGGATTTCACATCCTCGTATGCCTGGACCGCGACGTAGATCATCCCGGGCTGATCGCCGACGATTTCGATCGTCGCCTGGCCGGTCCCGAGATCCAGCGCGCCCTCTTTGAGCACCGTCGCGTTGTTTCGGCGAATCGTCCATTTGTATTTGTCGCTTGGCGGCGGCGAACCGGGCGTCACCGTCCAACCCACGGTTTCACCGACTTCATAGATCCCGCTCGCATGATAGGGCGTGAACACGAGGTGCTGCGGGATCGGTACGGCCCGCTGAGCCGAGACGGATCCGCCGAGCAATGCGAGTACGGCGAGCAGCCGCGAGGTCAATCGAATCATTGAGGTTACTCCCC
>DATJKH010000023.1:0-3518 GCA_035491715.1 Vicinamibacterales bacterium
GATTGCGTACCCTCCCGGGCTTGCCGGATCGCTTCCTCTCGGAATTCCTTCGAAAACGTGTCGTGCTTCTGCGGACGCATCGGGGACTCCCCTCGCGCATTGTGCGCTCAAAAGGGTGTCCGCAAAATCGGATCACTTCCACCTCGCCGAGTACGCAGAAATTGCGACGGTGGATCTCGTCCTGTCGCCTCAAGTCAGCCTCTGCGCACGGGAACAGAACGTGCTGTTGTCATCGCGCGGAGGGCGCATGGAGGTTCATGACGGATTCATCGTCGGCATCTATAACTACTGTGATAGCTGGTGCGCAAAGTGCCGGTTCACGTCGCGCTGTCACGTCTTTGCGGATGAAGCGAAGTATGAAGCGGCAGCCGATTCGGATCTCACGTTGCTCCGCGAGGCGCCGCCGCACCCAAGCGATGTGCGTCGATCAAACAGCTGGATGGAAGAGGTTCTGTCGGAGATCGACGAGAAGCAGCTTGAGGAGGTGCCGCAGCCGCCACCGCTGCCCGCTCGGCTGATGCGTGTCGTCGCACTCAGCCAGGCGTATTGCGATCACGCCTGGACGGCCCTCGACTCCACCGAACACAGCGGCTGCTTAAGCCACGACGATCCGTCGACCATCATCCACTGGTTCGCGCCCTTGATTGCCGCGAAGACGCGGCGCGCCTTGAAGGGCTTGAACGAATTCGATGGCGACCGGGAATTTCCACCCGATCATGAGGGCTCCGCCAAGATCGCGCTGATCGGCATCGATCGATCCATGACCGCCTGGGCCGATGCGCGCACCGCCGGCAGCATCTCCGGTGAACAGTCGACGCGCTTCATCGAGGAACTGCACCGTTTGTGTTGCGAGCTCGAGGAGCTGATTCCACAGGCGCGCGCATTCGTCCGGCCGGGTTTCGATGAACCGGACGAAGTTCGCAAACTCGAAGCTGTCGATTGGTCGTAAAGGAGGCACCACCATGACCCTCAATGATGGGTTCATCGTCAACGTATCGAGTTTCTGCGATCGATGGTGCGCGCGATGCGCGCTGACGGCGCATTGCGAGCTGTTCGTGAAACACAACAGCGATTGCGAGACGACCACCGCTGATAGCCGGATGAGCCTTCTCGAACAGGTCGAAATGATGCATGACGCCGCACAAAATCACCCGGCCCAGGCGCCGCCCCGCGAGACGGACTCCAAACTGCCAACGGACCTGGAGCCCTCTTCGATGCAACCGAGCCCTGAAGTGGTCCGGAACGGCAGAGCGCTTCACCGCAAACGGCAGCGTGCGCGGTTTTCGGCCAATGCTTCCGTTCGAATGGCAATCGAAACGATCGATCACTTCACGCTGTTCGTGCCAGTGAAGATGCTGCTCTGCCTCGGGACGGTCTCGCGCGACGGCCCGGGCCCCCAGCAATCGGATGCGAATGGATGGGGCAAAGCGGCGTTATTAGGTCTTGAACGAATGCGGATCGCGTGGACACTTCTGGTCAACACACACCACTACTCTGAGTCAGACGTCGCACCCTTCCTGTCGGAGATCGGCCGCATGCAGCGCAATCTCGAGCGCGCGGTGCCAAATGCGCGAGCGTTCGTCCGGCCAGGTTTCGATGAAATGGAGGAGGTCAGTCTCCTGGATTCGAAGCTTCGCCGGCATTGAAGCCCGCATTCAGAGCGGCTCGAGGACGACAAGCGGACTATCGAGCGACCGCGACTGCAGCGGCGCCAGCGCGCGCGAAGCGCGCGCGATCGCAGGGCACGAAGCCCGGAATCGCAAGCCTGTTTCAAGTGGGTCTGGCTTGTGATTCCGGGCTTCGTGTCCTGCGTCGGCGGCTACGCCGCCGGCGCCGCTCGCATCCGTGTAATCCGCGTAATCCGTGGATGAGACCCGGCCGAGCATCGATCGCGATGCGACCTGTAGAGGCAGGCGGCAATGCGCAGTAGAATCAGCTGCCTCCTGATGCTGAACGGGAAGAAAATCGTCGTCGTCATGCCCGCGTACAACGCGGCGAAGACGCTGCGCCGGACGTATGCGGAGATTCCGCGCGACGTGGTCGATGACGTGATTCTCGTCGATGACGCCAGCCAGGATTCAACGGTCGCGGTCGCGAAGGAGCTGGGCATCAGGTGTGTGGTCCACCCGGCGAACGCCGGATATGGAGCCAACCAGAAAACCTGCTACCGGGCGGCGCTGGAGATCGGCGCGGACGTGATCGTGATGGTGCATCCCGATTACCAGTACACGCCCAAGCTGATCACGGCGATGGCCGCGATGATTACCTCCGGGGTGTATCACAGCGTGATGGGGTCGCGGGTGCTCGGCCGCGGCGCGCTCGTCGGAGGGATGCCGCTCTACAAGTATGTGGCGAACCGCGTCCTGACCTTGATTCAGAACCTCTGCCTGCCGCAGAAGCTCACCGAGTATCACACCGGGTATCGCGCGTTTTCTCGGGAGGCCCTGCTCACACTGCCGCTCGAAGAAAACTCGAACGACTTCGTGTTCGACAACGAGATGATCGTGCAGCTCGTGTACTTTGGCTACGAGGTTGCGGAAATCACCTGTCCATCAAAGTATTTTGAAGAAGCCTCATCGATCAACTTCTGGCGCAGCACTCGATATGGCATCGGCGTGCTTCGTGCGACGCTGCGCTACCTGCTCGCCCGCGCAGGTCTGACAATCCACCCCACGCTGAGCCAAAGTGGTCGAAGAATTGAGTTACCAGCTCGTTCCGAACGCGACTGACATTCGCGAGGTGTTGCCGACGCTGGTCGATCAGGCGCTCCGCTGAACGCCTTAGTTGCGAACGAACTTGAGCGTGCCTCTCGAGGATGACAGCGACAACGTCGACCCGGTGACGGCCATGGTGCTGTCGCCACTCAAAATCCCGGTGTAGGCATTCTCGAATGCCATCGTCGAGCACGCGGCGCGCGTGCACGCGAGACCCGGGCCTGCGGTCAACACCGATCCGTCGATTGAATACGATCCGCCGCAGGTGTTGCAGTCGGCGCGCGTCGACAGCCGGCCCTGATTGAAGTCGAGCGTGTAGATCGCACTGAACGGACGATCCTGTTTCGCCTGGCCGGCGACGGCGATCGACGTGAGCGTCCAGGTGCCTTCGAGCTGCGCGGCGGTGTAGGCCGCAGAAGGCGACGAGACCGCGGTAGGCGAAGACACTGATTGCGAGCAGGCACTGACGACGAGCGCGGTGAGTGCGATTGGCAGAACGATGTAGTAGATATGGTTCACGGTAGATCGAGAATAACGTAGGGCCGCCGGAACAGTAGTTGACTCAAATCAACCGACGTACAAGAGAAAAGCCTCAGTGATTTCTCACTGAGGCCTTTGAATGAATCCCCGGCAACGACCTACTCTCCCACCCACCTGCGCGGGCAGTACCATCGGCGGTAGCAGGCTTAACTTCCGTGTTCGGAATGGGAACGGGTGTGACCCTGCTCCTATGGCCACCGGGAAACTTATTTCGATTTCGGATCTCGGATCGTGTGGATGTCGGATTTGCAAATCCGAATTCCG
>DATJKH010000024.1:0-27619 GCA_035491715.1 Vicinamibacterales bacterium
CGGGGCACCAGGAGCGCCACCAGGCGCGCCAGCTCCCCGACCGGCGCCCGGGACCACGTTGCCCGCAGCGGCAATCCCTGGCGACATCCCGGATGGTCCGAGCCCCAGACTGCCGCCGCCACGCGCGAGGGGCATCACCACGATCATCGGGACGGCCTTTTTCTCGGCCAGCAGGTTGTCCATGATGATGTTTGCCCGGCCGGTCATCACCCAACCCGGATCGAGATCACCACCACCGTGAAGGAGATAGAACACTGGATACTTCGTGGTCGTCCGGTTGTAGTCCGGCGGGGTATAGACGTACGCCTGTCTGGTCGCGCCGGTCGCCTTCGATTCATAGGTCATGATCTGGACGAGACCGTGCGGCACCGGCTTTGAGTCGTAGTACTGCGGACCATCGCCCGGCACTTCGACCTGCGACGCGAGTCCGGTCGCGGACACGAGCTTGACCCACGGGTTGCGCGGATCGGTCGTGTTCACTCCGTCGATGTTGAAGGCATACGTATAGACGTCGGCGGGCACCGGCCCGAGCGTCGCGGTCCAGATTCCGTCGTCTCCCTTCGTCATCGGCTTCGGTTGACTGCCGTTCAGCAGTTCACCTGTCACCGTGATCTCAGTCGCCTTCGGTGCAAGCACCCGGAGGGTGACAGTTCGATCGGCGTTCACCTGCGGTGAGACGACCTGCGGTCCCTGTGGCCCTCGTCCGCCCCCACGGCCGCCTTGCTGCCCTGCCGGGGGCGCGGCGGTGCCGGCAGGCGCTTGCGCGAATGCCGCTGCACTCCACACGAGCGCGATCATGAACGTGGTGAAAGCCCGTCGCATTTGTGACTCCTTGTAAGTTCTTCCGGCTAAAGCCGGAAACCACATCATCCTCCGAATGGTCTCCGACCGGAAGTCCCTTGCTGTTGTATTCTGCAAGGCAGCCATGCAGAAGGTGGTCGTCAAAGAACTGGAAAAACGGTACGACAACGTCCTCGCCGCCCAGCGTGTCAGCTTTGCGATTGAAGATGGCGAGATTTTCGGGCTGCTCGGACCCAACGGTTCCGGAAAAACCACGACGCTCGAGTGTGTGATTGGCCTGCGACAGCCCGACGCCGGCTATATTGAAGTCTGCGGCCTGGACGCGCGCCGGCACCCGAAGGCGGTCAAAGAGAAGATCGGCGCAGTTCTTCAAACCATAGCTCTCCAGGACAAGATCACGCCGCGCGAGGCCCTGGCACTGTTCGCATCCTTTTATAAGAGGACGGCCGCCGCTTCAGAGCTGCTCGACCGTTTCTCGCTCACTGAGAAAGCTGATGCGTCGTTCGATTCGCTCTCGGCGGGGCAACGCCAGCGTCTCGCCGTCGCGCTCGCGTTCGTGAACAACCCGGAACTGATCTTCCTCGATGAACCCACCAGCGGGCTCGATCCACAGTCTCGCCGGGACCTTCACGGTGAAATCGTCAGGATGAAACGCGACGGCCACACCGTTCTGCTCACGACGCACAACATCGACGAAGCGGAACAGCTATGCGATCGAATTGCGATCATCGATAGCGGCCGAATCATTGCCTCTGGTCCGCCCCGGGATCTTATCGCCGCGAGTACCTCGGCACAGAGTGTCCTGCTGCGAACCGCACAGCCCCTCGACCCAAAGTCATTGGCAGTCATTCCTGGAATCGAAGACCTCGTCTGCGAGAATTCGACGATCACATTCAGGACGAAGACGGCCGGTCCGACACTGTCGGCGGTGATGAAAGTCGTTAACGATCTCGGGGTGGAAGTGCTCGAACTCCACGCCCGGAAAGCGAGACTGGAAGACGTGTTCCTCGCATTGACCGCCGAGGACTCACAGCAGTAACGGACCTGATTTCATGCAAGCAGCCCTTCAGCAGCTTCGTATCAGCCTGACGCTGCACTACCGGAACAAGATGGCGCTCATCTACAGCTATCTGTTCCCGCTGATCTTCCTGCTCGCGTTCTACGTGCTGTATCGGTACGAGCGAGTGGTCCTCGCGCGCCACATGGGCGAACTCTTGACCGTTAGTGTCCTCGGCGGCGCCTGTTTTGGCCTGCCAACGACGATGGTGAGCGAGCGCGAGCGCGGCGTATGGCGTCGCTACCGCCTCGCGCCGATTCCGACCGCCACGCTGGTGCTGAGCGTCATTGCCGCACGATATCTCATCCTCCTGACCGCGGGACTGCTCCAGCTCGCAGTCGCGCTGGCGATGGGCATGCCGTGGCCGCAGCATCCGGTCGACCTGTGGATCGTCTTCACCTTCGTCTCGTTTGCGTTCATCGGCCTCGGCCTGGTGATGGCGATGATGGCCGACAACGTGCCGGCCGTGCAGGCCCTCGGGCAATGCATCTTTCTTCCCATGCTGATCATCGGCGGCATCGCCGTTCCGATTGCGACCCTGCCTGACTGGGCGCAGCACCTCTCGCAGTTCTTCCCGGGACGCTACGCGGTGCAGGCGCTGCAGGCATGCATTGTCGGGCCCGGGCTCGGCAAGACCGGGTTCGAACTGCTGGCGCTGGTCATCATCGGCACCGGTGGCACGATTGCGGGCGCCAAGATGTTCCGCTGGGATGCGCAACAGCGCTTCGCGCGACGGTCCGGCAAAGCCTGGATCAGCGTCGCCGTGCTGGCGTGGGTGATTGTCGGCGTCCTTGCGGAATCGCGCGGATACACGCCCGCATCGGCGCGATCGTCGGAGGACAGCGTCGCGGCCCCGGCTGCGACGCCGGCGCCGACTCCGGAGCCGGGGGCGCCGGCCCCCGCGTCCGCTTCCGTCCAAGAACGTTCTCCGATTCCGCCGGTACTGACGTTGAGCGAGGCAGAGAAAAAAGCCGCCGCCGGCAAAGCGGCACCCGCACCTGCCCCGTCGAACGCACGGTCCACGATTCCCAACGACCTACCGCAAGTGGAGGCAGTTCCACCCGAGAAGCCTGCAGCCGAGAAAGCTCCCGCAAACACGGTGACGCTTCCTCACCCAACGCCACCATCGTGGCAGGCGGTGACAGTCGCGGATATCGAGCGTGATCTGGTCTTCGATCGACTGCCATCCGACAGCGGCATCGTCACACCGATCGCGCGCGACGAAGAAGAGCCGGATCCCGACACATCAGAACACCTGCGGTTCATTCAGGAGAACCTTCCATCCTGGCAGCCAGGCAAGGTCGCGGATCCGGTGCAGCGCGTTCGCAACATGCTCTACGTCGCAGCGGTGCCCGACGTGCAGCAGCAACCGATCGAGCGTTTCGCGGCGCAGGCCGTGTTCTATCAGCTGCAGCAGGACATTCCGAAGGATCAGTTGATCAAGGCCCTCTACTGGATCGCCCTGCATCCGACCGAAGGGGACGACAAAGCTGTCGGTGATCTGTGGGCGCTTCGATTCACCAACGATCCCGTCGATCTCGAGCAAACGCGCGAACGCGCAGCTATTTATGGCGTCAAGCTTCTCGGTCGGCTGCTTGGGAAGCTGCCGCGGGGGGCGTCGTAGAATTGGTGAATTAGTGAATTGGTGAAGTGAAATGCAAACAAGCCAGGACATCGAACGCCTGCGTTACCCGGTCGGTCCCATGCCGCGCAGCACGGTGCCGCTCAATGCGCGCACGCGTGAGGACTACTTCGCCGTTCTCGAATCAGCGCCAGCGCGCATTCGGTCGCTGGTCACAGGCTTGACCGACGCCGAACTTGACACGCCGTACCGCCCCGGAGGCTGGACCGTGCGACAGGTGGTCCACCATGTCCCCGACAGCCACATGAACGCGTACGTACGGATGAAACTCGCCGTCACCGAGAATCAACCTGCGGCCAAGACGTACGAAGAGAATTTGTGGGCGGAGTTGCCGGAAGCGAAAAGTGCGCCGGTTGCGATGTCGCTCGATCTCCTCGACGCACTTCACCGCCGATGGCTCGCGTTCCTGCGTGCCCTGCCCGAGCCTGATTTCCGGAAGACGTTTTCCCACCCTCAGTGGGGAATGGTCTCAATCGACGATGCGCTCGGGATGTATGCGTGGCATTGCCGTCATCATACGGAGCATATTCGGCTCGCACTGAAGAAATAGCTCCTGGCTCTCAGCCAATTCACACACGCGCAAAATCTATAAAACCCTGATCCGGATCTGTGCTCAGCAGACGGACGCGCACCCGGTCGCCGACGTCAAGTCCCTCCTGCCCGCGCTCGACGCGTCCCTCGACGAGTGGTCCTCGCAATCGAACCCACGTGCCCTTTGCTGACGCCCCGGTCACGATCCCATCGAATACGTCGCCGATGCGGTTCGACATCCACAGAGCGGCGGCAGCTTTGCGCACCAGCCGTTCGACTTTGTTCGCCGCATCTTCCTGCTTCGTGCAGTGCGCGGCCAGCTGCGACAGCTCCGCCAATTGATACGGCGACGTCCTGCCACTCAGCGCCGCTTTGATTAACCGCTGCGTCACCAGATCCGTGAATCGGCGATTCGGGGCCGTGGAATGTGTGTAATTGCTGACGGCAAGCGCAAAGTGACCGTCTGAGGGACGCGTCGGCGACTCCGCAACGTACTCGCCGCGGCCGAGCAGCTTGATCACGCTGAGCGACAGATCCGAAAAGTCTTCCGGCTGCTCGGCGCGTTCCGCCGCCAGGAACGCTTGCAGCGCCCGCGCATCGGGAGCCGGGGGAAGGGATGCGCCATGCTCGCGCGCGAGATCGACGATGCGAGGCCACCGCTCCGGCGACCGGACGACCCTGTGAATCGACGGATAACCGTGCGACGAGAGGAACTGGGCGGTGGCACCGTTTGCGGCGACCATGAAGCTTTCAATCAAATCGCGTGCCCGATTGGGTTCGTCGGTGCGAAGTTCGGTGACCGCGCCGTCAGCCATGACAGGTTTTGCTTCGCGTCGATCGAAATCGAGAGCTCCTTGTTCTTCTCGATGCGTGCGAAGCCGCGACGCAATGCGATCTTGCAGCG
Organism: Vicinamibacterales bacterium; assembly: GCA_035491715.1. Lineage (GTDB taxonomy): Bacteria > Acidobacteriota > Vicinamibacteria > Vicinamibacterales > 2-12-FULL-66-21 > JALZOC01. The sequence goes on from DATJKH010000024.1 coordinate 4,936, forward strand.
TCAGCTGCCTGGCCAGCGCCGAGTTGCTCGTCAGCGCTGACGGAGCCGGCTCACGGCCGTCGAGCCACGCCGCCACGGCGTTGTAGGTCAGCTTCGCATGATTCTGCACCCGCGCCTGGTAGACATCAGAACGGGTGACGGTCCCATCCTCATCAACCGCCATCTCGATCACCAGCGCTGCGCGATCCTCCCGTTCGTTGAGAGACGTCCGATCGGTGGATAACTCCGGCGGCAACATAGGAAACACCCGCGCCGGCGTGTACACGGATGTCGTGTTCGTTTGCGCGTGCGTGTCGAGAGCGGAACCCTGCTGGACCAGCGAGTCGACATCGGCAATCGCGATCAGGAGTCGTGGCGTGGAGTCGTCGACCGCCACCTCGAGTTGATCGAGGTCGCGGGACTCGTCGTTATCGATCGAAGACCAGGGCAAGGAGCGGAGGTCCCGCGCTGCCGGCGGAACTTTCGCCCTTAGCCGCGCCAGTTCGGCGATCGCTTCGGGTGGCCATTCCGGCCGCAGGCCGTATTTCAACATCGCGTTATGAGCGATCCTGTCCAACCTGGTAGCGTCATTGGGTGAGGGCATGTAAGTGCTGATTTCTGATTGCTGATTGATTGGGGCACACGCCGCTAAAAGGACTAATTGTCGGTTTTGTCGCCCGAGGCAATCAACAGTGAGCATTCAGCAATCAGTTTCGGCGGCATTTCTATGGCAGAACCGTGAAGAAAGAACTCAGATCGCAGTTTTTCGTAGCATGTGACCGCGATGTAACGTATTCAAGAACTGATGTCACCACACGCACGCGAAACGCGGCCCTTCGCCTCAGAGGTCAAGTTCGTGCTCCCGGCCGCCGTCGGTGAACAGATCCGTGGCTGGGCGCGGGAGAACCTCGAACCGGATCCCTACGGGGGTGGCCAGTTCAACGACTCGTACCACACCGCCAGCCTGTATTTCGATACCGCGGAAGGCCATGTCTTTCATCGCAGGGGGTCATTCGGCAGAAGCAAGTATCGCGTGCGCAGGTATGGCGAGGCGGAGTTCGTCTTCCTGGAACGAAAGCTGCGCAAGCCGGGTGTGCTGGTCAAGCGCCGGACCATCGTCCCCCTGGATTCCCTCGGTCAACTGTCCGACCCGACTGCCGACACGGGGTGGCCTGGGGAGTGGTTTCATCGCCGGCTCTTGCTTCGGCAGATCCGGCCGGTGTGCGAATTGTCGTATGCACGGGTCGCGCGGTTTGCCCGTACCCCAGAAGGACCGGCGCGGCTGACGCTCGATGACGATGTCCGGGTCGTCGGCGTGCGGACCACTCGTTTTTCAAGTCAGGCTGGCGCACTGGTCGTCCCCGGACAGATGATCCTCGAGTTGAAGTACCGCTATCGCGTTCCTGCGGTTTTCAAACGGCTGGTCGAAGAGTTCGCCCTCGAACCGCAGCGCGCTTCGAAGTATCGCCTCGGAATGACTGCACTGGGTGAGGGCGCGTTTGGTGCCGTGGTCCCCGTCAGCGCCAACTCCACGCATGCCTGAGTCTCTGGCGCCGCTCATCGACTTCGACAGCGGCGCGCTGGTGTTGATGTCGGCGCGCCTCGTACTGGCGTTCGTCCTTGGTCTCGCGATCGCCTGGGTTTACAAGCGTGCGCGTCGCGCCGATGGCGAATCGGACTCATTCGGCGTCACGCTCGTGCTGTTGACCATTCTGATCGCAATGGTCACGCAGGTGATTGGCGACAACGTCGCGCGCGCGTTCAGCCTGGTTGGTGCCCTGTCGATTGTCCGGTTCCGCACCGTGGTCCGCGACACCCAGGACACGGCGTACGTAATTTTCGCGGTGGCGATCGGCATGGCAATGGGGGCCAATCACCCCACTGTCGCCCTCTGTGGGCTCGCGGTAGTTGGTGGCGCTGCGCTGCTCTTGCGAAGGCGAAGCATGACATTGCCGCCACCCACCGACGAACAGTTACCGTACGCGCTGCACGTCCGGATGGCTCTCGGCCACGACGCGGACGCGCTGCTCGGTGCGACCCTCGATCAGTTCGTCTCGGGGCGGCGACTCGTCTCGGTCACGACAGCGAGGCAAGGGATGTCGATCGATGCGTCGTATCACGCGGCGCTGCGCGGCGACAACCACGCCAGCGCGCTGGTCAACGCGCTGAACCGGATCGACGGCGTACAGAACGTGGAGTTACACAGGCGGGAAGAGCAGGTGGACTAAGACGGGGTGCCGAGGATGCCTGGGGTGCCAGTGCCGTGCAATGTAGGGCTCGGTCTTTAGACCGCGCCAAAACACAGGGAACTGATCATGAGATTTTCAAAACAGATATTCGCAACCGGCGTGGCCCTCGCGGCGCTGCTGCCAGTCGGCATAGCCGCGCAGCGCGGCGGCTTTGGCGGACCGATGGAACAGGAGCGCAAGGTCCTCGCCCAATTCGATACCGACAACAACAAGCGGCTCAATACCGCCGAACGCAAAGCCGCGCGGGAATGGCTCGCGACGCAACCGGTTCGTGGATTCGGCGGCGGACGTCGGGGCGGACCGTTTGGTGGAGCGAGTCCGGCGGAGCCCGGACGCAAGCTGGCGCCCGCCGATGTGAAGACGTATGCAACCGCGCCGGTGTACGACCCGATGACCATCCGGACTGTTTTCCTGCGTTTTGAAGCGAATGATTGGGAGCAGGAGCTGGCGGCGTTCAACAACACAGACGTGGACGTCCCCGCGGTCGCGACCATTGATGGCAAGGTCTACAACGACGTGGGCGTTCACTTCCGCGGCATGTCGTCGTACTTCATGATTCCGGAAGGGCGCAAGCGCTCGCTCAATCTGTCGTTCGACTTCGCCGACGACAAACAGGCATTCAACGGCTACAAGACGCTCAATCTTCTCAACGCGGCAAGCGATCCGAGCTTTCTGCGGGCGGTGCTCTACACCGAGATCGCGTCGCACTATCTGCCGACGCCGAAAATGAATTACATGCGCGTCGTGATCAACGGCGAGAGCTGGGGACTGTACGTCAACGCGGAACAGTTCAACAAAGACTTCACGCGCGACTTCTACCAGTCCACCAAGGGCGCGCGCTGGAAAACTCCCGGCAGCCCGCAGGGACAGGCAGGCTTTACCTATCTGAGCGACAACCCGGCTGACTATCAACGCTCCTATGAAATGACCAGCAAGGAAGACCCCGAAGCGTGGGCGGCACTGATCCACGTATTCAAGGTTCTCAACGACACGCCTCCAGACAAGCTCGAAGCGGCGCTGGCGCCAGTCTTCGACGTGGACGGTGCGTTGAGATTTCTCGCGGTCGAAATCGCGCTTGTCAACACCGATGGCTACTGGACGCGGGCGAGCGACTACAGCCTGTATCAGGACGAAAAAGGCATCATTCACGTCATCCCGCACGATGTGAACGAAGCCATGGGTCCCGAGGAAGGTGGCGGGCGCCGGGGGGGCGGACCCGGTGGGTTCATGCGAGGCGGGCCTGGAGGACCACCACCGGGCATGGGCGATCCAGGCTTCCAGCCGCCGCCCGGAGGATTCGGCGGCGGCGGGTTCGGTCCCGGCGGCGCGGGTCCCACGCTCGATCCACTGGTTCGCATCACCGACCCGAGTAAACCCTTGCGTTCGAAACTTCTCGCCGTGCCGGCGCTGCGCGCGCGCTATCTGTCATACGTTCGCGAGATCGCCGACAAGTGGCTCGACTGGAAGACGCTTGGTCCGACGGCACAGAAGTATCACGACCTCATTGCCGAGGACGTCAAGGTCGACACGCGGAAAATTTATGACACTGCCGGGTTCGAAGCCGGTGTGCAGAGCATCAAGGCATTCGCCGACGCGCGGCGTGAGTATTTGTTGAAGGCGGTTCCTGCGAAGTAGTCGTTTCGCCGGGCGAAGCCCCCCGGATCATAGTTAGAACGAGAAATTCAGCGCGATATCCACCTTCCGCATGTTCTGCACGTTCTGCGCTTGAAGAAAGAACGGCGACGTCATGGTCCCTGTATAGCCGACGAAGTTGGCGTGGTTGGTCAGGTTGATGATGTTCGCAGAAATGCCGATGCGATAACGCGGCGGCGCCGCACCTCCGGTCATCACCGAGATCTCGCCGTTGCGCATGGTAATGCCGGTGATCCCGCCGGGATTCTGCACGGTCTTCTTCCCGATCGGGATCGTGTAGTTCAAGAATCCGTTGACCGTCCACTGACTCGGCGTCCACTGCGTGTTACGCGCTACTCCCGCCGGACGATCGTTGAAGACCAGGTCGCCGTTGTCGTCGTGACCGGTCGTTATTGTGTAAGGCGTGCCGGTTGCTGCATTCAGATTGATGTTCGCATTGAGATTCTTCAGCGCGCTCGAGTTGAGGCCGATGTTGAACCGATGCTTCCTGATCTCTCCGGCGACGGGCCCCCACTCGCCTGCCGGCGATCCGCTCGCGGGAAGGCTGTAGGGTCCGTCGGTGTTGTTCTCGAGTCTGCCGGTGGAATAGTTGATGTTGAACGAGGTGCGCTTCCAGTTCCAGCGCGGGCCCGTTTGATTCATCGGCGGTGAAGGCGGCGCGAACGACAACGACGTAAACACGTTGAGCACGTCCTGCCGGGAGGCCGCATCGTTGACAACGCGGATGATGTTGACGAAGAGCGGGTCCGGCCGCACGCCGTTGATCGGAAAATTCAGATTCTCTCCGCGCATCAAACCCGTTCCCCTGACGTGCGCGTAGTTGAAGCCCACCCGGACAAGAGGTGAGATCGTCTGGTCCACGCCCGCGCTCACGCGTGTATTCCGCGCCATTGGCAAATCGTCGCTGAGCAGGTATCGGTTCCCAGTGCTGATTGTGCCGGCGCTCCCCGGGTCAGGGAACGACGGGTTCGCGATATTCAACTCGCGTTGCCGGAATCCGTTCACGCGCAGCGACTGTTCGTAGATGCCGGAGCTCAGCCAGTCGTAGAAGATGCCAAAGCTTCCGCGGAACGAGGTCTTCCCGCCTTTGAACGGCGCCCACGACACGCCGAATCTCGGGCCGAAATTGTTGTAATCGCTCAGGTGCGTCTGAAGCTCGTAGCGGATTCCGGGACTCAACGTCAGGTTCCTGCGCACGCGGATGTCGTCCTGGAGGTAGATCCCCGCCTGGACGTTGTTGTAATCGATAGCTGAATCGCCGAGGCGGCGCGTGTAATTCAGCGGTGTTCCGGCCTCGAATGCGGTCGGACTGTCGAAGAGGTACGTGCCCAGGTAATTGGACTCATCGTCTGAGAAATAGGAACCGCCATCGATGCTTATTCCAGTTCGAAGCGAGTGAATCCCTCGCACATAGTCGAGATCTGACTGCAGATTGAACGTGGTTCCGTGCCGCCCGCCACGAACTTGTGCTCCCCCTGTCGTTCGCGCGTCCACCACACGGTAGGTGACCGATTCAATCGTCGAATTGTTTCCGCTGGTCTGGCGTCCGATCATGAGACGAGTATTTGTAAAGAACCGGCGGCCAAGGGGACCGGCTTCCTGGATGCGCACCGTGGTGAAGGTATTCTCGTTCGCGTACGCGCGCTCGATCGAATCGTTGCCGCCGACGCCCATGTTTTCCTGACTGAACGAATTCCTGCTGACGCTGACGCGGAGCGTCTGATCTCGGGTCAAGGCGTAGTCGAGCAGCCCGTTCAGGAAGACGTTGTCGCTCGGCTGACGGATCGGAAGCGGCTCTGAATACCTGCCGTAGCCGGGTATGTAGGAGAAGGCGTAGGGTGTACTGAATGACGTCCCTCCATTGAGGTTGATCGAGAACGAGGCTCTCTCCTTCGCGAGAGAACCGCCGAGGAACATGCCGTAGTTCTGCTGGCGCTCGGGTCCCTTCCGCGTCGCAAAGGGATTGCGCGCACTCAACGCTCCATCGCGCAGCCGGAGATTGCCGCCGCCGCGGAGCGAACCAACGCCCGGTTGCGTGATGATGTCGATGAACAGACCGCCGGCGAAGTGATTTTCCGCCGCAAACGCATCACGCGTGATGTGTATCGACTTGATTTGCGACTTCGGTGGCAGCTGCCCACCTTCGAAACTGTCGACACGGATGATGGCATTCGGTCCTGCCATATCCGCCAACTGCTGCGCCATCTCCGCGGGATCGTCCGAGAGCGCCTCAATCTGTTCGCGCGTCAGCGCGGTGCCGAAGCGCGCGCGCGGATCGGCCGCGACTGCCTGCGCGTCGCGTCCGACCGTTACTTCCGTCTCAACTTTCTTGATCGGCAAGACGATGACGTGCTTGTTGTCGCCGGCGCGAAGGCGCGTATCTTTCAACAGGCCCTGTTCGAAGCCCGGGAAGGTTGCTTCGATTGAATATCGTCCAGGAGAGACGTTTTCGATCGTGGCGATGCCTTTGTCCGACGTCTTCGCAGGCGCGATCGTGACCGGCTTGGTCGTTTCATCAAGACCGGCCAGCGTCACCGTCGCATCCGGAACGACTGCACCGCTTTGATCGACGACTGTAATAATGACGCGCGCGCGCGGCGGCGAGGCCTGGCCTGCATCAACGCGGATGGCACCAGCAATGAGAACAGCACCAAAAACGGCCGCGATCACCCGAGGCCAATCCCTTCCGCGTTGTTCTGTGTTCTTCCGTAGCTGATCCTGTCCGTGTTGTTCCGTGTTCTTCCGTGGCTGACCCTGTCCGTGTTGTTCCGTGTTCGTCCGTGGCTGATCCTGTCCGTGTTCTGACGTGTTCTTCCGTGGCCTCATTTACGGACCTCGAATTTCTTTGGATCGATCTTCGTGTTGATCCTGAATCGATCGAACGTCGTCTCCTCAGTCGTGTCCTGGCCGGTTGCCCGCCGCAGCCTGAACGGCCATTGCAATCCGTCAACGTCGCGGTAGTCCGCGTAATAGATCCGGTATTCAACGGGCGCGGGCGGCGCGGCAGCACGGCCGGCATTCGGAGCCGCTGCGCCAGGAGCGGCGGGAGCTCCTTGCGGCGGGGCCGTCGGCGGCGCTTGTGGTGCTGCACCTTCCGGACGCGGCGGTGCACCGCGTCCTTCGGCCGGTGGGGCCTCTCCTCGACCGCGCCCCTCGGGAGGCGGCCCCTCTCCCCTCCCGCGTCCGCCGCCCGCACGCCCGGGCGCCTGTTTCCAACTCACCATGATGGGTAGATGTGTCTGGCTGTTGATGAAAAGCTGCACCGAGAAATTTGGCGGGGCCTTCGCTTCCAGAACGTCAGCTTTCCCTTGCGGCGCTTCGGCCTGCCCGACGTAGGTAAAGGTCAACGGATACGAACTGAACGATCCGGCAAACATGCCGAGCGTCAGCCGGACGAAGTCCTGCTTCACCGCGGCGACGCGCATCGCCCGCGCCGCGTCGAGTTGCGCCTGGGACGGCGGCTGCGGCGGTGGCGCTCCAACCCGTCCCTGGGCAGCCGCCGGTGGGGGACCAGGCGGAGCGGGTACTGGCAGCTGGATCAGCTCGTCGCCGTTAAACCCGGTTGATGTCGGACCGCTTTCCTGGGCCGGAATCTCATCTTTCCGCACGTATTTGTCGGGAAGCTCGACCGCAATCTCGAATTCGATTGGAACCAGGTTATCGCCTCTGACCTGACGGGTACGACCCGTCGCGACGAAGTTCTTGACGCCGCTAAGGCGCTTTTCCCCTCCAAGTGCCTCGCGTGCGGCCGCAAGAATGGGTGCCGGATCACGCCCGGGTGCCTGGGCCGCCGGCGTGACCGGATGCGCGAGGACCCACCCGGCCAAGGTACCTATCAGTACAACATGTGCGAAAACTCGCATAACTGTGCATCTCCCCGGTGCGGCCAAATATTGAGTTTTATCGGTGGTGCTACCGTTCGGCTTTGGTTAGGCCCGGCAAACAAGATTGCACAGACTAAAGACGATGGAATTACGCCGTTCGTTTGGTGGATTGTTTCAGTGGCGGGGTTTTTTCTTCCGCCTGAAGGCGGAACGTCTACGGCAATGTGTAAGGCGGCCGCATTGGCCGCGACAGCATGCTGTTGGCCTCGTCGTCGTTCTTGAAGCGCTCCCGGTCGGGATCCCAGTAAATCTTGCGCTTCAGCTTCATTGCCATGTGATGCAGGAGGCACGCCGTGCAGGCGCGATGCGCAACTTCGACGGGCGCGATCGGTTGCTGACGTGAGCGGATGCAATCAAGCCAGTTCCCGTGCTGATCCTTGCTCTCGTACAGATGGATCTCGTCCGGCCCGATCACTGACTTGATGATCTTCGGATCGCTCGCATTCAGCGCCTGGCTGTCCTGGAGCTTCGACACCGGATCGCTCGCGGTCACCGTCTCGTTGCCACGCGAGACGAACACCCAACCCTCGGTGCCTTCGAAGCGGATGCCGTTCGGGAAATCACCGCTGACGATCATGTGAACGCCGTTGGCATAGACGGCTTCGGTCCTGAACGGACCATGAACGTCCCACAGTCCGCTTTTTGGGAATTCCGCCGTGCCCGATATCTCAATCGGCCCGGTGTATTCCGTGTCCATGCCCCAGTGCGCGCTGTCGATGTGATGCGCGCCCCAACCGGTGATCATCCCGGCGCCGAACTGCTCGCATCGAAGCCATCCGGGCCGGTCGTAGCCAACCTGGGGATGCACACGTTTCTCGGTATAGGGAACGACGGGCGTTGAACCAAGCCACATGTCGTAATTCAGCGTCTTCGGCACCGGCATCGTCGGTTCGACTTCGCCGGCGGGATCGCCCGGCAGGCCGACCTGCACGGTGCGCAGCTGTCCGATCCGTCCGTTGCGGACGAGCTCGGCGGCATATCGGAATTGCGGAGACGAGCGCTGCTGACTGCCGATCTGAAAAATCCGGCCAGAGCGATGCACCGCATCACTCAACGCACGCCCTTCGGCGATGGTCAGCGAGGCAGGTTTCTGCAGATACACGTCCTTGCCTGCCTGGACTGCATGGATGGCAATGATCGCGTGCCAGTGATCCGGTGTGCTGATCACGACCGCGTCGACGTCCTTGTTCGCGAGGAGCTCGCGGTAGTCGCCGTAGGTCCTGACGCCGTCGTATGGCTTTCCCGTTTTCTTCGTGTAGTAGCCGTTGACGAGGGTCTTTGCCTCTTCGACCCTGCGAGTGTCGAGATCGCACACGGCCATGATGCGCGCGGTGTCGTACTTCCAGAGCCCCGGCAAATCGTGGCCGCGTGAGATCCGTCCGTTTCCAATCGCGCCAATGTTGATGCGATTGGATGGCGCGAACGCGCCGAGAACTGATGACGGCACGATCGAAGGGAAGCCGGAGATCACCGACGTGGCCGCGAGAGTTTTGCCGACCGTAGTCAGGAAATCGCGCCGTGATTGAGACATCGCGTCGTCCTTCTGGCGGGGTCTGAAGCCGCGCAACAAATTACGTCAGATTCACTCTCTGTGCCTGTTTTTGCGCCTTCAACATCAACTCGGTCGCAAGAAAACAATGCTCCTGTGACATCGCCGTCTCGGTGCGGTTCAGGACATCGTTCACGAGCGCCGGACCGTACGGCAGGCTGACGTCCTTACAGTCGATGTAGCGTGTTTCCTTCTGGTCGACGATGAAGAGGTGACTGTCGCCGGGTTTCCCACCGATATCGAGGTACTTGCGGAGTTCGATAAAGCCGTCGGTCCCGAGGATCGTCAACCGTCCGTCGCCCCAGGTGGCGAGCCCTCCCGGTGTAAACCAATCGACGCGAATATAACCGGTCCCCTTGTCTCCACGAAGTGTCACGTCGCCGAAATCCTCGAACGTTGGATGCTCCGGATGACGGATGTTCGCAACCTGCGACGCCACCACGTCGGCGCGCGTCGACCCCGTAAAGTAAAGGAATTGATCCGCCTGATGCGATGCGATGTCACAGAGAATCCCGCCGTATCGCGGCTTCTCCCAGAACCAGGCGGGCCGGTCTGGCGGATGGATCCTGTGGGGACCAAGCCCGATCGTTTGCACCACGCGACCGATCGCTCCGGCCTTGACCAATTCACCTGCCTTCACCGTCGCGCGATTCTCGAATCGCTCGCTGTACATGATCGAATAGATCCGCTTGGTCTGCGCCTGGACTTTGCGAACTTCCGCGAGCTGTTCGAGTGTCGTGATTCCGGGCTTGTCGGCCATGTAGTCCTTGCCGTGCTGCATGACGCGGATGCCGATGGGCGCACGCTGATCGGGAATCGCTGAACTGAGCACAAGCTGTATCGACGAATCGTCGAGGATCTCCTTCTCGGCCTGGACGCGCTTTACCTGCGGAAAGGTCTTCATGAATGCCGCGGCGAGATCGTCCTCGAGCGCATACAGCGACACCAGCTCCCCACCACCACGCAGGATGGAGTTCACCTGAGCATTGATATGCGAGTGATTGATGCCAATCACCGAGAATCGAATGCGCGGTCGTGCACTCTGCTTCACGGCCATACCGAACCCATCCTTCGGAAGTGCGGAAATCGCCGCCGCTGACGCGACAGTCTGCATGAATCGCCTACGGCCAATCGAAGGTTTCATGTGTTGTCACTCACTGATGCAATACAGATACTTGTAGCCCCGCAGGTACATTTCACCGTCCACCAGTGCCGGCGAGGCATCGAATCCATCCGACAGTTTGTTCTCGGCGATCATCTGCATCGTTGGACCGTGCTTCAGGACGACGGTCGTGCCGTCGCGGGATGGAATATACACCCGTCCGGCGGCGCCGACTGGCGACGCGAAGACTTCGGGCGCGGATGTCAACCGCTGCACCTGAAAGTGGGGCTTGCCCGACTTGGCATCGTACGCCGACAGGAGCCCGTTGTTTGACTTCAGAAAATAGATGATGCCGTCATACAGCAGCGGCGATGGCACATATGGGGTGTCGCGTTCGAGCGTCCAGGCCACCGCGTCGGTGCCGGTAATGTCCCCTTTGGCGCCCGCGATCCGAATCGCCTTGAGACTGTTGCCACGGAACCCGCTCATCAGATACACGAACGTGTCGTCTGCCACCGGCGACGGAATCGGGTTCATCGTCAGGCCGGCGGTATGCCAGACCAGTTCTCCGGTGTCGAGGTCGTAGCTGCGGACGCGGTTCATGCCGGGCACGACGACCTGCGCACGGCCGTCGCGTTCAAACACCAGCGGTGTCGCCCACGTGTCGATTTCGTCACGCGACTGCCGCCAGAGTTCTTTGCCGCTCTTGGTGTCGAGAACGGTAATGAAGGAGCCGGCGGTGTGATCCCACACCACGACGAGACGATTACGATAGAGCGTCGGCGTGCTGCCCTCGCCAAACTGGTTCCGCATCCGCTTGTCGCCGAGATCGGTCTGCCATAACAGCGTGCCGTTCATGTCGTAGGCATAAATGCCGCGCGATTCGAACGGCGCGATCAGGATCTCGCCATTGGTCATCGGCGAACTCGACGCCCATGTGCCGTTTTCCGGATGGGATGTTTCGTGCGGCGCTTCTTCGCGCACGGTGCGTTCCCACGCGACCTTTCCAGTTGCGCGATCGATCGCCAGCACGACGTACTTATGCATCGACGGAGACGCACCTCGCGGAACGTGCGACCCGTCGACCGCCACACCAGCGGGAATGGCAGTCAACACATAGACCCGGTTGTTCCACACGATTGGTGTCGAGGAACCGCGTCCCGGGATTTCAATCTTCCACTTGATGTTTTTTGTCTCGCTCCATTGGAGCGGTGGAGTGGCGGTCTTTGAAACGCCAGTTGCGTACGGTCCTCGCCACTGCGGCCAGTAGCGTTCGGTCGCCGCAGGCGGCCCCGACTGTGAGTGGAGTGCAACTGATGTGAGGAGACACAAAAGCAAGCGGGCTGCAGTCATGTCCGCTTGTAGCATGGAAAGAGAAAAGGGAAAAGGGACCCTTTTCCCTTTTCCCTTTTCCCTTTTCCCTTTTTCCTTTTCCCTTACTGAGCGGACAGGCTCACATTCACCGTAAATGTCTGGCCGCTGCGAATGTTCACCGTTGTCGAGTACGGCTTGTAGCCGGGCTTGCGGATTTCGACGCGGTGCGTGCCTGGACTGAGTTGAACGATCACGCGTTCACTCGCCGGCGCCTCCCAACGTTCACCGTCGATCAAGACCTCCGCATCGGCTGGTTGCACCCGAATGGCAACTGTGCCGAACCGATCGCCGGGTTCGACCTGCATGCGGTTCCCGTACCCCGGCGGCGCTTCCTCCATCGGAGGCGGACCTGGCGGTGGGCCCTGCTGGCGTTGCGGACGCGGCACCGGCACCGGGCGTGGTTCGTCCGGTTGACCGGCAGGAAGCGGCTGTAGCGTGTCCTTGATCTTGTAGTTCTCGAACGGACGGAACAGCATGCGCTGCGCAATGCTGCGATGGCCGGGCGAGTAGATCGTGACCTCGTGTTCCCCGAGTGGCATGTGGACGCGCTGGAACACGCCGTCGAAGTCGTCGACGCTGCCGACGAGATAGCCGTCGACGTAGACTTCCGCGGTCCGCGGCGTGACCTGGACTCGCAGATCAGCAGAAGGGTCGTAATAGGCGTAGCCCGGGTAGCCATAGTAGGGGTATGGGCCGGCGAAGTATGGATATCCCCAGAATCCTCCATAAAAGCCGCCGTAAAAACCCCACCAGTACGGGTTGTAGAAATAGGGAGCCGCGTAAACCGGATGCCCGTAGCCGAACCCGACGCCTACGGAAACGTGAGTGCCACCGTGGTAGGGGCCACGATGTTGGGCTGCCGCCTGGACCGGCCACAGAGTCAGAACCGTAGCTGGAATCAACGCGAGCCCGAAAGAAACGATGCGCATGGGATTCACGGAATCCTCCGAACGGACGGTGCAGGCAGGCGCCTTAGTATAAGCAATCCAAGTACCGCGGGCGCAACTATTTGTTGCCGCGGATTTGCTCATTTCGACAATGAAATCCACGGAAAATCGTCACCTCCCACGCACATTCGTGTCTGTCACGAGTGACAGCGTGAAGACGACCGACGGCAGACCAGCAATGGCACTCGTATGACCGCAGAGTGATAAAACGATGGCATCGCGCCGGCACACGTACTCTTCGGTAGACTGGAACGGTGACACCATCTGCTGACTCGCGCGGCGACGGCCAATCACGCGGCCGCGTGCTTGTCGTCGAAGACGATCCGCATATCCGGGACCTGGTCGTGCTGCATCTGCAGCTCGAGGGTCTGACCGCGGTTGCCGCCGGTGACGGCGCGACAGGATTGCGGCTCGCGAAAGCCGATCCATTCGATCTGTTGATCCTCGACGTGATGCTGCCACAGCTCGATGGCGTCACGGTGTGCCGAGCCGTGCGCCGCGAGTCGCTCAACGGTGATGTTCCGATTCTGATGCTGACCGCGCGGCGCGAGGAATCCGACAAGGTCCTGGGTCTCGAGAGCGGCGCCGATGACTACCTGACCAAGCCGTTCGGGATTCGCGAATTCATCGCTCGTGTTCGCGCGCTCTTGCGGCGTCGGCCGTCACGCGCGCCCGGTCATGCGGCCGCGGTCGTCGCCGGAGGTTTGACGGTCGATCCGGCGCGGCGTCACGCCCGTTTGCAGGATCGAGAAATCGAATTGACCGCGCATGAATTCGATCTCTTGTATCTGCTCGCCACCAATCGCGGGATCGTGTTCAGTCGCGACGCGCTCATGCAGAAGGTGTGGGGCGACGACACACACATTACCGAACGAAGCGTCGATACCCTCGTCAAACGGGTTCGTCGGAAGATTGAACAGGATCCCGCCGATCCGAAATTCGTGTTGACCGTGTGGGGCACGGGATACAAGTTCGCCGATGTCTGATCCGGTCTGGTATCGCAGTCTCTACTGGAAGATCGCGTTCGGCTTCATCGCGATGCTGGCGGTGCTCCTGCTGTCGCAGGTCCTGCTGTTTCTGTGGCTCACCGACCGCATCTTCGCGGCTGCGCCACGCACGCCGGCGCAACTGGCCACAATGGTCGCCGAGGAAGTGGGCAGCGAGATTCAACAGCGCCCTGGTCTCGACATCGAGGCGTTCGTTCGCGATCGTTTTTCTCACATCTATCAACCGTTTCTCGTTGTGCTGACCAACGGACAGCGCGCATCCAACCGCCCCAACGGCTTGCCGCCGGAGTTCGGTCGATCGGTTCAGGGACGACTGCGTAACGAAATGTTTGGTGGTCCGCGTTTCGGCGAGCCGCCGCCTATGGGACGGGGCTCTGGGCCCGCCCCTGGTCCGGACACTGGACGCGACGGTACACCTGGCACTCCAGGCACCCAAGGCACGCCGTCTCGCGGATCGACCGGCGACTCGCCCTCCGCGCCGGCAATCGAGCCGCGGGGATTCCCCGGCGGTCCTGGACCAGGCGGCGGCTTCGGCCGGCGAGGCGGGCCGCGATTTCCCGCCGAGTACGCCGTCATCATGGCAGCTGAGCGCCAGGTCGGCGTCGTCGCGGTGCCGTCCAATCCACCACCCGTGTCGGTCGCACTGCGAGAACTTGGCCCGACTTTGACGTGGCTGGCGCTCGGGCTGCTCGTGCTCGGTGCGACGCTCACGGCACTCTTCGTCTTCCGTCCCGTTCACAAGCGGATTCGCTCACTCGAGCACGCCGCGCGCGCGCTGGGTGACGGCCGGACCGACGTTCGCGCGAAAGAGAGCGGCGGCGACGAGGTGAGTTCCCTGGCGCGCACGTTCAACCGCATGGCCGATGACCTCGAGAGTCGTGCGACTGCTCTTGCCGCCTCCGATCGCGCACGTCGTCAGCTTCTTGCCGACGTCTCCCACGAGCTGATGACGCCGCTGTCGGCCATCCGCGGCTACGTTGAAACGCTCGGGATGGCGGACGTGCCGCTGGATCAGGACACTCGCAGGCGTTACCTCGACATCGTCGAACACGAGACACACAAGCTCGAGGCGATCATTGGCGATCTGCTCGACCTGGCGCGTCTCGAGGGGGGCGGTGATCGTCTGAAGGCGGAACCGGTTGCGGTCGAAGATCTTTTCCGGCGCATCGCCGATCGGCACGCGCCCTCACTGCGCGATCGCGGTGTGGCGCTGCAGATCGATGTCGCGCCTGGCACACCACGCATTCTCGGCGATGCGGGCCGGCTCGAGCAGGCGTTGCAGAACCTCGCCGCCAACGCGATCCGCCACACGCCAACCGACGGCGTCGTCCGACTCAGCGCCTCTCCGAACGAGCGCGCCGTGCACCTGACAATCAGCGATACAGGTCCAGGAATCCCCCCAGACCATCTCCCCCGGGTCTTCGATCGGTTTTACAAGGTCGATGCGTCACGCGCCGGCACGGCCGTCCCATCCGGCAGCGGCCTTGGTCTCTCTATCGTCCGCGCCATCATCGAACGGCACGGGGGCACGGTTACCGTGACCAATGCGCCGAATGGCGGCGCCATGTTCGAACTCGATCTGCCGGCGGTCGGCGCGGTCTAAGACCGGTCCTACATCTCAGCACCTCTAGCACCCCGGGCACCCCGGGCACTCCTAGTCAGCCACACACTTGTCACTGACCTGCCGCCATCCCGTCAAATCCCCTCCGTATAAGGCATCAAGTACGGAGGGTCACATGAAAGGTTCAGCCAAGCACCGAACATCACGTGAACCAATCGACCGCAGACAGCTGCGGCTCATTCACGCACTCCTGGCGTTCCCGGTCGCCGGAGTGATCGGATTCACCGGCAACGCCGTCGTGAAAAGTGTCCTTACCGAGTCGCCGGCCATCGCCGCGCCCGCGCCGGAGCGGTCTACCGACGAACACACATCGCCAGACGAGCGTCAGGACACACCGGACGCGAACGGCAGGAACCCGGTGTCGGCAATTTAGCCGCCGGTAAAGGAGATCATCATGCTTTCTACGAGTCGAGTCGCCTGGATCGCCGCCGCCCTGCTTGCGGCGTTCGGCGCCATCACCACGTTGTCGAGCGGACCCAGCTCGAAGGTTGCGACAACGTTCGAAGGATCTGTACCGCGTGAAGGAGTCAGCGCTCACAGCTTCACAGTTCAGCGTGAAGGAGCGGTCGAAGTCACGCTGACCCATCTTCGTCCGGGAACGACCACCAGGGTCGGGCTCGGACTCGGCACACCGACAGCAGCCGGTAACTGCGCGCTCGTCGAAGCCATGGATACAACTCAGATCCACGGACGGATCGGCGGGACGCTGCAAAAGGGGACATACTGTGTAGCGGTCTACGATTCCGGCGACGTCGAAGCAGAACCGTTGGACTACACAGTGAGTGTGACCGAGGAGTAATCACGAAATGGCGCGGACGCGCCGGCAACCATCACTTGCGCGGGTGGCGATCATTGCGACGTGCGGAGCTCTGGCTTTCGGAGTCAGAGGTCCGCTCGACGCCTGGCAGCAAGCGACGGGCGGATGCCGGATCAGCGGCCGCGCCGCGAGCGGCACGCAGCCTCTCCCCGGTGTATCGGTCCTCGTTCGCAGTGCCGGCACGGTGAAGACGGCGACCTCAACTGATCCTGATGGCACCTACCGAATCTCGCTCGCGGAAGGCACCTACGATCTGTCGGCCGAGCTCACGGGATTCACATCTGCGTCGCGATCGATCACCGTTGGCGCCGGCACGTGCGATCAAACGATTGATTTTCAGCTGACGCTTGCGCCTCGGACGCCTGCAGTAGCCGGTGCGGGATCACCTGCGGCGTCGGCATCGGGACGTCGCGGTGCTCCACCAATAGGTGCCGCAGGTGGCGCGCAGAATGCGGCCCCGGCTGGCGCGCAACGTTTTGAAACACTCAACGTTCAGACGCAAGCGGCGGCAGCAGCCGGCGTCGAGACGAACGACACGAGCGACAACCTGACGCGACTGCTGTTGCCTCCAGGGTTCTCGACTGAAGGACCGACCGAGGCGGTGGCCATTAACGGCAACATGGCGAGCCTCGATCGAGGCATGATGAACGAGCGCCTCGATGCGATCGGCCGCGGTGAATTCAATCCGGTGACCGGTGAATTCGCGCAGGGCTTCGGCCCAGGTGGCCGAGGGTTCGATGGCGGCGGTCAAGGATTCGGCGGACGTGGTGGACCGGGTCCCGGTGGACCAGGAGGTCGCGGCGGACCGGGCGGACCAGGTGGAGGACGCGGCGATTTCATCCTCGCTGGCCGTGGCCGTGGACAGAACGCGTATAACGCGCAAACGAACTACACATTCGGCGGATCGGCACTCGACAGTGCTCCCTACCAGCTGCATCCCGGAGCATCCGCACAGCAGACGCCGTATTCACGGCAGGCGTTTGGCGTCACGTTAGGCGGTCCGGTCCGAATCCCGCACGTTTATAAAGGCGATCGACGAACCAACTTCATGGCGACCTACAACGGGACGCGTGGCGGCGATCTCTTCGATCAGTACGCAACGGTTCCAACGGCCGCCATGCGCGCGGGTGACTTCTCGGCGATTCGAAGTCAATTGATCGATCCTGTGACCGGCCTTCCGTTCGACGATAACCAGATCCCGTCGTCGCGCATCAACTCGACATCTCTCGCACTCCTCCGTTTCCTGCCGCTGCCGAATCTCGACGGGACGAACCGCAACTATCACTACGCGGCAACGAATCAATCGACCACCGACAACATCAACGTGCGCGTGACCCACAGCTTCACGCCAAACGCCGGTGGGCGTGGGGCCCCTGGCGGACGCGGTGGCGGCGGCGGCCGCGGTGGATTTGGCGGCCCTGGTGGACGCGGCCGGGGACAACAAGGGACGAGCGTCAACTTGACGGCGCAGGTTCAGTACCGGCGCAACGACAACGATCAGAACAATGTGTTTCCGCTTGTGAGCGGAGCCAACAATGGCTCGAGCTTGACGCTCCCGGCGTCGGTGAACATTCAGCATCGGCGAATGCTGCACAACGTCAGCGTGAACTATTCACGAACCGAGTCGCGATCGGTGAACCAGTACGCCTATATCGAAGATGTCGCCGGCAACGCGGGGATTAGCGGCGTCGCCACCGATCCGTTCGACTGGGGCGTGCCTCAGTTGTCGTTCTCGACATTCTCGAGCGTGCGCGATTTGACGCCATCACGCCGAACCGACAAGCGGCTGTCGCTGTCGTATGGACTGACTCGACCTGCGGGAACCAAGCACACCATGCATATCGGTGGGGATTTCCGGTTTGACCAATCGGACAACCAGACCGACAGCAACGCCCGCGGCGCGTTTGTCTTCACTGGGTTGTACTCGTCTGGTGGGTTGCCAACCGTCCGTGGAGGCGCGCTCGATTTCGCCGACTACCTGCTCGGGATGCCGCAGCAGGCGACGGTTCAGTACGGCCCCGGCAACGTTCGGCTCGCCGACAAGTCGCTCAGTGCCTACTGGCAGGACGACTGGCGGTACAAGAACACGCTCACGTTCAATCTCGGCGTTCGCTATGAGTTGATCTGGCCCTTCTACGAACGTTCGGGACAGATGGTGAACCTCGATGTCACGCCGGATTTCACGGCCGCAGCTCCAGTCATCTCCGGCGAGACGGGTCCGTATACCGGTCACTTCCCGAAGGAACTGCTGGACGCCGACACCAACAACATCGCTCCGCGGGTGGGCTTCGCGTGGCGGATAAAGCCGGGCACCACCCTTCGCGGAGGATATGGCATCAGTTACAACTCCGGTTCGTACTCGTCGATCGCGCGACAGCTGACCGGACAGGCGCCGTTTGCCGTCACCGACAACACCATCGGCACTTATCTGGACCCGCTGTCGATTCAGGATCCGTTCATCACTGCATTACCAGGCGAGACAACGAATCAATACGGAATCGACAAGACCTATGCGCTCGGACTCGTGCAGACGTTGAACGTCGATTTTTCGAGAGACTTGCGGCAGGTGTGGAACCTCGGTGGCGGCTACACACAGACGCGAGGCGCCGATCTCGACATGGTTCGCGCGCCAAATCGGGGACCCAATGGTCTGCGCATCCCCGACGTCGAGCCGTTCCTCTGGCAAACGTCCGACGGACAATCCATTCTTCACGCCGCCACGTTCCGCGCAACCCGTCGTCCGGCCAAAGGCATCGGCTGGGGGGTCAGCTACACGCTCGCCAAATCGCGTGACGACGCGTCCTCGATCGGAGGAGGCGGCTCGAACGTCGCCCAGGACGATCAGAATCTCGCTGCTGAATGGGGCCTCTCCAGTTTTGATCGCCGGCATCAGCTTTCGGCGAACGCCAACATCGAACTGCCCTTCGGACCGAACCGCAAATGGTTCTCGCAGCCAGGTGTGCGGCAATCGGTCTTCCGCGATTGGCGGGTGTCGACGACCTTTACGTGGCAGTCGGGGACGCCTTACACGCCGCGTGTGACGGCGGCAGTCAGCGACGTCGCCCGCGGCACGAACGGCACATTGCGCGCCAACTACACCGGCGCAGAGGTGTCGATCGCCGACCCGACGATCGATCGGTTCTTCAACACGACGGCGTTCTTCATTCCGCCAACCGGCACGTATGGCAACGCCTCTCGCAACATGATCATTGGTCCCGGCAGCAGGCTGTTGAACATGCAGGTCGCACGCGATGTTCGAATGGGCGGCAACCGGGTGATGACCATCCAGGTCAACACAAACAACCTGCTCAACATGGTGAACTGGGGCACGATCGATACGGTGGTCAACTCACCCACATTCGGTCAAGTGCTCTCAGTGCGCGGCATGCGATCGACGCAGCTGAATCTGCGGTTCCGGTTTTAGCTCGTTACGTACGGGATCAATCAACATCGATCACTGAATAGGAAAAACAGGAGAAGGGAGAACGGAGGAGCGGGTCAATTTGCTTTCTTCGATCACAAAAAGATCCTCCCTTCTCCTTTCTCCTTATGTGATCTCTTAATCAGGAATGCAGCGTGACAGTGAATGTTGGTGACTTAATGCGTGCCTCCCTCCTCCGCTGCGCGGTCGTTCTCACCACCGGCATCCTGGCAGCGGCCGCCGCGCCGACGGCTCCATTCGCACAGCAGTCCCAACCGGTGTTCCGGTCGCGGCTGAACCTCGTCTCCGTCGACGTCATCGTTCGCGACAAATCTGGCGCCGTGGTTCGGAATCTGACCGCGTCTGACTTCGAGGTGCGCGAAGACGGCCGTGCTCAGGAAATCACCAACTTCAACTTCGAAGAGATCAGCGACAAAGCGGTGCCGGCGGTGCAGTCGGCGGACCTGCTCGCCGGGGTCGAGCAGAAACTGGCGGAAGACAGCAAGCGCGCCGCGTCGTCGACGGCTGCCGCGTCACGCCCGGCCGAGACCCCAACCCCGATGACGTCGGACATGCTGGCAGGGCGAAGGCTCATCACCATCGTCTTCGATGTCAGTTCGATGCAGCCTGAGGACGTGCAGCGGGCGGTGGACTCGGCAAACCGATACGTGGAAGAGAAGATGTCGCCTGCCGATCTCGTCGCCGTCGCCACCGTCGGGTCGACGCTGAGCGTGGTGACCGACTTCACTGCCGACCGGGCCAAGGTCGCCTCGGCGCTGAGCACGATTGCCTACACCGATGGGACGTCGACAGCGACCGCCGCCGCGGCGACGGCAGCGACCGATGAAGCGCAGGCGACTGCGACAGACGACACCACCAGCGCCGACTCGGCCGAGCTCGACATGTTCAACAACGACGTGCGCCTACGTGCGTTGAAGACGCTTGCCGAGGCGCTCTCACCGATCGAGCAGAAGAAATCGATTCTCTATTTCAGCGCCGGCATGCAGCGCAGCGGGCAAGACAACCAGGTGGAGCTGCGATCCGCGATTAACGCGGCAGTGCGAGCCAACGTCGCCATCTACGCCATCGACACACGCGGGCTGCAGGCGGTCGTTCCGGGAGGCGACGCGCGACAGGCGAGCGGACGCGGACAGTCGCTCTTTTCAGGGCGCGGCGTGCAGCAACAGTTCGATCAGCTGGCATCTTCACAAGACACCTTGACGACGCTCGCGTCCGACACGGGAGGCCGCGCGTTCACCGACTCGAACGATTTCGGCGAAGCATTCGCGCGAGTGCAGCGCGACATGTCGGCGTACTACCTGCTCGGCTACAGCAGCACGAATCCGACGAAAGACGGACGCTTCCGTCGCATCCAGGTTCGCGTCAAGCGCGACGGCATGCGCGTCGAAGCGCGGGCGGGATATTACGCGGAGCGCGACTTCGGTCACACCTCACGCAACGATCGTGAATCACAGCTCCAGGAGCAGATGTTTGCGGCCGTCTCGGCAACCGATCTTCCGGTCCTGGTCACCGCCGGATGGTTCCGGCTGGCAGCCGACAAATATTACGTTCCGGTTTCGTTGACCGTGCCCGGCTCCGCCGTTCCGGTCGCGAATGCCAACGAACTTGTCTCACTCGATGTGCTCGGCATGGTGCGCGACGAACGCAGTTTTCCGGTCGGCCGGTTCCGGGAGACATTGAAGCTGCCGGCGGGCACGGAGAAGACGCTTGCCGGCAAGCAGATCCTCTACCAGTCCGGTGTCACGCTGCCGCCCGGACGGTTTTCCGTCAAGGTCGTGGTTCGCGAGAACGCAACCGGATTGATGGGAACGTTCGAAGCCCCGATCGTCGTCCCGGAACTGAAGCAGGCGTCGATGAAGGTCAGCTCGGTCGTGCTCAGCACGCAACTGCAGACAGTGGCCATGAAAGGCAAGACGGACAATCCACTCATCCGCGACGGCGTGCAGCTTCTGCCGAACCTCACGCACGTCGTCGGCAAGGATCAGAAGCTCTTCTTCTACTACGAAGTGTACGATCCGGGGCAAACGAATGGATCGTCGCCAGAGCTTCGCACCAGCCTCGCCTTCTACCGCGGCAAAGTGAAGGTCTTCGAAACGCCTGTCGTCGAGCGAACGGCGATCGATGCGCCGGATCGACACGCGGCATTGTTTCAATTCGAGGTGCCCGCGTCGTCTTTTATGCCAGGCCTGTATACCTGCCAGATCAACATCATCGATGCAGTTGCCGGGAAGTTCGATTTCCCCAGAATGCTGTTTGTTGTTCGCTAACTTCGCTCTTGCCATGTCGTTCAACCGCGACATTCTCAACATCACCGCTCATCGGCCGTGGCCGATGCCGTCATCACCGTGGGTCATGACGCAGACCTGGAACGATCTGCTGTTTGCGCATTGGCCCGTTGACGGCGCGACGCTTCGCGAAAAAATCCCACGCGGTTTTGAACTCGACCAATTCCACGGTCAGGCATGGCTCGGCATCGTGCCGTTCTACATGACCAACGTCTCGCCACGCGGTGTTCCGAATCTGCCGTGGATGTCGGAATTTGCGGAACTCAACGTTCGGACCTATGTGTGCGTTGGCGGCGTTCCGGGCGTCTATTTCTTCAGCCTCGACGCAGCCAATTCCGTCGCCGTTGGCATGGCGCGAACGATGTTTCACCTCCCGTACTTTTCGGCGGAGATGAGCGTCGAAGAACGCGACGGATGGATCGAGTACGACAGTCAACGATCCGCGGCATCGGGACCGTCCGCAGGATTCGTGGCGCGTTACCGTCCGACCGGCGATGCAGACGAGCCAGTTGAAGGCACACTCGAATATTTTCTTACCGAGCGCTACTGCCTGTTCACCGTAGACAATTCATTCCACACGTGCCGTGTGGACATCCATCATCCGCCGTGGCCGCTGCAGCCAGCGGAGGCAGTGATCTCGGAGAACACGATGGCCGACGCTGCCGGCATTCGTCTGCCGGCCGTGGCGCCGCTCGTCCACTTCTCAAAACGGCAGGATATGGTCGGTTGGATGATCCGTCGCGTGTGATTGGCTCTTCGCTCTTGGCTGTAGGCG
>DATJKH010000025.1:0-79310 GCA_035491715.1 Vicinamibacterales bacterium
GCTGCTCGAGGCGATTTGTGCTGCAGTGCAGCGAATCGTCGACGCCGATCACATCGGGGTCGCGCTCTACGACCGGGAGTCGCAACAGCTCACGCTCGACCTGATTTATGAGAAGGCACGCGGCTTCACCAAGTCGAGCACCGTGATCGACATGGAGAAGTCGGCAGCCGGTGAGACGTTCCGGCGAGGCGAGGCTGGCGTGTTCCGGCGCCCCGAGATGGAACGTCTTGGATGGCACGGCGCGTCGATCATGAAGACGGCACGAGTCGAATCGATGTGTTGCGTTCCGCTCCTGAGCCAGCGGCGGAAACTTGGCGCACTGTATGTCGGTGCCACCAAGCCGGATGCCTTCCCCCCCGACGATGTGGCGCTGCTGGGACAGACGTCAGCGCAGATTGCAATCGCGCTCGAGAACGCGCGCGAGTACGAGCGGATCTCCCGGTTGAACGCCCGGTTGACCGATGAAAAGCAGTATCTCGAGCTCGAGCTCCGGCACGAGTTCGGCAGGATTGTCGGCACGAGCCCCGCGCTTCGGGCCGTCCTGAAAGCAGTCAAGACCGTGGCCCCCACCGAAAGCACGGTCCTGCTGCTCGGCGAGACCGGCACCGGCAAGGAACTCATCGCTCGCGCGATTCACGACCACGGCACGCGGCGGGATCGCAACTTCGTCCGAATGAGCATCGCCGCGCTGCCGCCAGGGCTGCTGGAAAGCGAGTTGTTCGGACACGAGAAGGGCGCGTTCACCGGCGCCACTGCGAGCCGGGTCGGCCGGCTCGAGCTCGCCAACCGCGGCACTCTCTTTCTCGACGAGGTGGGGGACATTCCGGCCGACGTGCAACCGAAGCTGCTGCGCGTTCTGCAGGAACGCGAGTTCGAACGGCTCGGCAGCACTCGAACCCAAAAGGTCGACGTGCGCATCGTTGCCGCAACCAACCGCGATCTCGAGCGCATGGTGAGTGACGGATCGTTCCGAAGCGACCTCTACTATCGCCTGAACGTGTTTCCAATCATGATCCCGCCGCTGCGCGAACGCGCCGACGACATCCCGGCGCTCGCGGAGCACTTCGTCGCGCAGTTCTCGCGCCGGATGGGACGAACGCCGCCGGCTATCACCGACACAACGATGGACACCCTCAAGCATTGGAAGTGGCCGGGCAACATTCGCGAGTTGCAGAACGTTATCGAGCGGGCCGTGGTCCTCTCGCCCGGTGATACGCTCTTCCCTCCATTTCAGGATCTCCCGTCCCGGAAGGATCGAATCGTATCGGCCACCAAGCCGGCCGCAACAACATTCAAAGAGGCGGAACGCGAAGCGATTCTTCGCGCACTGCGTGAATCAGGCGGCGTGATCGCGGGGCCTGCCGGCGCAGCCGCCCGTCTTGGGCTGCAACGGACGACGCTGCAGTCCAAGATGCGAAGGCTCGGGATTCGTCGCCCGAATTTTTAGTGCGCCGGCACCATCGGCGACGGCGCGAACGCAGGCGGCGCGACATACGAAGGCGGTATCTCTAATGGCGCCTCGGCGGGGTCCGGCTCGCGGCGGAACTCCCGCACCGCAACGCTGCACTCGTGCGCGGCGAGGAAGTTCATGAACCGGCGGTAGTCTGTGCTCGGCATGCCGAACAACGTCAGCATCGACTTGTAGCGGCCTCGCGATTCCTGCAGACCGCGGCGAACGAGTTCGCGCAGATCGTGGCGCGTGATATCGCGCGCGAGAAACATCGGATACACGTATTCCCAGAACGAGGACCGCTGTTTCACAAGCGCGTCATAGAGATCATCGGCCGCCTGCCGTCGCCGATCGGCGCGTGGCGCCAGCAGTTGTGGGCAGCTGCGCAGTGCCGGCGGCAGGTGCTCGACGTCGACAACACCAGTCGGCGACAGCCAGACCAACTGTTCGAGCACGTTCAACAACTCGCGCACGTTGCCCGGCCATCTATATGCCAGGAACGATCGAACCGCGGCGTCGGTGAGCGTGAGATTGCGTTCGGCGCGCCCAAGGACCTGCTTCATCAGTGCGAGAACATCCTCGGGCCGGTCCCGCAATGCCGGCACGCGAAGGTGGATCACGCACAATCGGTAGTAAAGGTCCTCGCGAAACTGCCCGGCGGCAACAAGCTCGGCGAGATTCCGGTTGGTCGCCGCCAGAACGCGGACGTCGACGTGCGTCTGCGGCGAATCGGAACCGACGGCCTGGATCTCACCGTTTTCGAGAAACCGCAAGAGCAGCGCCTGCATGCGAAGGCTCATCTCGCCGACTTCGTCGAGAAAGAGAATGCCTCGATGGGCGAGTTGGATCTTTCCGCGCTTGTCTCGGAAGGCGCCGGTGAAGCTTCCCTTGACATGACCGAAGAGCTCCGACTCCAGGAGGGTCTCGGTCAACCCGGCGCAGTTCACCGCGACATACGGCGCGCCGCTTCGCGACGATTGAATGTGAACGTGTCGCGCGACGAGATCTTTGCCAACGCCGCTCTCTCCAGTGATGAGAATCTTGGCAGGGCTCTTTGCTGCGCGATCGGCCATCGACAGCAGTTCCTTCATCGCGGGGCTTTCTACAACAAATCTCGGATTCGACATGCCGAGTAATAGTGCAAGCCCAGACCCGATTTCTGCCTATGGGTAAACTATTGGAATTGCGGGGGTTTTAGCAACTGACGCAGTGGTATCTGATGCGCCGTCATCACGTGACGACGTCAGATGACGACGGGGCGGCAGCAGCCCCGACCGCCGAGTACCAACCGCGCAGCCTCCCGCTCACGCGTACACCGGCGCCGGCTCCTCGTCCTCGACGAAGTAGCTTTCGCACGCGGCGTGCAGAAGTTCGCCCGTCAGGCGTCGTGCTTCACCGAGGTACTTGGCCAGCGAGAGCGCCTGAGCGATCAGATCGCGAGGTTGGCAGCCGCGCAGCGCGATTCCCCGAGGCCTGTAGAAGCCCTGGAGGAGATCTTCGACCAGCGCGTCGTCGTAGGGGACATCCTGACGGAGACAGCACGCTTTGAAGATCTCGCGGAAATCCTCCGCCGTCGGACTCTCGGCGAGCACCTTGTACTGAATGCGCCGGAGAAATGCCTCATCGACCAGCGTTGACGGCTGCAAGTTGGTCGCGAAGACCAGCAGCACCGCGAAAGGCATATCGAACTTCTGACCGGTCTGCAGCGTGAGAAAATCGACGCGGCTCTCGAGCGGCACGATCCATCGGTTCAGGAGATCGCGAGGTGAGCAACGCTGGCGGCCGAAGTCGTCGATGAGCAGGAGTCCACCGTTCGCCATCAGTTGAATCGGTGCGGTGTAAAAGCCAGTTGTCGCTGAGTACACGAGATCCAGCGACTGCATCGTAAGCTCACCACCGACCATCACCTTGGGCCGCCTGCAGAGAACCCAGCGACGATCGAGCCGCGGATCAGTAGTCCAGGGATCAGCACCAAGGTCCGGAATCGGCTCGTGATTGAGCGGGTTGTACAACCTGATAATGTGACCTTCGACTTCGAGCGCGTGCGGAATGGCGATGGATCCTTCGAGCAGATTGTGCAGTGCCTGGGCGATCACCGTTTTGCCGTTTCCCGGACCGCCGTAGAGAAACAGGGATTGCCCCGATGTCACGGCTGGGCCGATCTGGTTGACTACACGATCGCTCAACACCAGATGTGAAACAGCTTGACGGACTGCAGCTGGAGTGACGATTCTCCTCGTTTCCTGCTGGAACTTGGTTATGTACTCACGATACTGCGCCAGTGGCACCGGCGCCGCTCCCACGTACTGGTTGTGCTCCAGAAACAGGTGCGCTCGCCGTCTTCCCTCGTCCGTAATGCGATATCGGAACGACGGTGCGCCCAGTAAACCGCCACCCACCACCTCACATTGATGCGATTGTTTCAAGGTCTCGAGGATCGACTCGACGACCGCGAATTCGAGCCCGAGGCGGTGGGCAATCTCCACCCCGGTGCAGTTCGCGTTGAAGTGAAGCAGTTTGATCACTAATTGTGTGATCAGGTCCTCGCTCAACCCCGTCTCGGCCAGAGTTGTCGGTGCGCTCAGACCGAGACGCGCATTTCCAGCTCCAATCGGAGGGTTATCTATCACTTCAGCAATCATCACTTCCTCGTTTCCAGGACCATCACCGACAACGATGACTGGTGCTGCGATCTCATGTGGATGCGCAGCACCGGTCCGACTAAACGTCGTCGTTCAGACGACTCTTTCGCCTAAGGACGTAGACCACCACGAGCACACCGAGAACCGCCATCATTGCAACATTGACCATAACAACCTCCAAACGAGTGACCGATACGAGTGAACTAGGACGACTAAAACAGACCGCGGTAGATCGCAACGACTGCCGAGCCGATGCACACGACGTAGACCGCCGGGAAGATACACAACACCAGGGGAAACACGAGCTTCACGCCAATTTTTGCCGCCCGCTCTTCAGCGCGCTGGCGGCGCTTCGTCCGTGACGTGTCGGCGTGAATGCGGAGCGCCTGCGAAACGCTGGTACCGAACCGGTCGGTCTGCGTCAGCATCGTCACCAGCGAGCGCACGTCCGGCACTTTCGTGCGTTGGGCAAAATTCGTGAACGCCTCGAGACGCGGTTTTCCGGCGCGAATCTCGGTGGTGATCATCCGCATTTCTTGCGCCAGCGGCGGATGCGTGATCTCGAGCTCGTCGCTCGCCTTGACGATGGCCTGGTCCAGGCTCGAGCCCGCTTCGATGCACACGATGATTAGATCGAGAGCATCAGGCAATCCGTTTTCGATCGCTTTGGCCATCGCCCGGGTCTTGCGATTCAGCCAGAGATCTGGCACCAGGTATCCGAGCGTGGCGCCGACGGCGGCCATCATCCAACCTTCAGAAAACCCGAAGAGGAAGACCGCCAGCCCGGCCGTCACCACGGGAGCAGCGAACTTCACGGCGGAGAAATAGATTGCGGCAGTCAGATCGTAGTAGCCGGCGGCAGCGAGCCGGCGTCGCAGTCGTCCCATCTCCTTCGGAGACTTCGGCAGCGCACGTGACAGGCGATGTAATGCCGGGTTAGGGACTTCGACCAGCGTGTCCGCGCGAAGAAGGTCGCTCGGTGCTACCGTCGCCATGTCCCTGAGCCGCTTGCGCCCCGTCGTCGAGAACGCAAGCATGCGCGAAACTGCCAGGCCTGAGGCCATGGCAACGCAGACGAACACCGCAGCGAGTGAAACAGTCAATGTCATAGGCATGGAGGCACCCGCTCAGATCTCGATGTTCACGATGCGTTGCATCGCGATGAAGCCAATGACTTGCAGGACGCCCGCCGCCACGATCATGCGCACGCCAAGCGGGTCGGTGAACAACAGTCCGATGTGTTCGGGCGAAATCACGAACATCAACCCGGCCAGCGCGATCGGCAGCGCAGCCAGCACCCATCCCGTTATGCGGCCGTGTGCACTCAAGGTTCGAACCTGTCGTTTCAATTTGAAGCGCTCGCGAATCAATTTCGACAAGCCATCGAGCACCTCCGACAGATTGCCCCCAGACTCACGTTGCGTGAGCACGGCGGTCGCAAAGAACCTGGCGTCGAGCAGCGGCACCCGGACCGCCAGGCTCTTGAGGGCGTCCGGAAGCGGCATGCCGTAGTTCTGTCGGTCGTGCAGTAGCCGGAACTCGGTTCTCACCGGCTCCTCTACTTCGTCAGCGACCATCCCGAGTCCTGTCGTGAACGCGTGACCAGCTCGCAGTGCCCGTGCTATGAGGTCGATCGCCTCTGGAAACTGCTCCTCGAACTTGGCCAGCCGGCGACTTGCGGCGTGCCTAAGAAACATGAACGGTGTAATTCCCAACAGAAGGAATGCTCCGACCGCCAACAGAACCTGTTGTGTGAGCTGCCAGGCCGCGGCAGCTCCGAGGACCGCCGCGAAAGCTGAGCTGAGAACGATCTGGCCCAATGAAACGGAATAGCCGGAACGTTCGATCATTCGCTCGACCGGACGAACCGCACTGCCAAAACGCCCGAACGCACGTGCGAGCACCGGCAGCGTGCTATTAGGTTTGAGCTCGTTCAGCAGCGACGCCTCTGAAAGTCGCGCGACAGCCCGCGTCGGATTGAGGCGCCGCGACAGGGTTCGTTGCGCCGCTGTCTCTGCACGCAATACGAAGAACCAGTACGCGCCGAGAAGCAGGCTCAGAACACCGACAAAACACGCAATCGCAATCGACATCACTCACTCCTCAACCGACGACCTTGGTGTGTTCGAACATGTCCGCCGGCAGACGGAACCCTGACTGCGCCAAACGATCGCTGCACTTGGGACGAATTCCGGTGGCCCTGAAGCGGCCGCACACCTTCCCGTCGGGCCGTAGACCGGTCTTTTCGAAAAGGAAAATGTCCTGCATCGTGATCACTTCCCCTTCCATGCCGGTGAGCTCGGTAATACCGGTCACGCGCCGTGTGCCGTCCGATTGCCGCGTCACCTGGACGATCAGATTGATCGCCGAGGCGATCTGCTGCCGGATTGCGCGTTCAGGAATACTGAGATTCGCCATCGCGACCATCGTGTCCAGGCGATACAGCGCGTCTCGCGCGCTGTTCGAGTGGATGGTCGTCAGGCTGCCGTCGTGACCGGTGTTCATGGCCTGGAGCATGTCGAGGGCTTCCTCGCTCCGAACTTCACCCATGATGATGCGGTCCGGCCGCATGCGCAGCGCGTTCACGACCAGATCGCGCTGCTTCACAGCACCTTTTCCTTCGATGTTGGCAGGTCGCGTCTCGAGACGGACCACGTGTCGCTGCCTCAGCATCAACTCGGCGGCGTCCTCGATGGTCACGACGCGTTCTGTCTGGCCGATGAAGCTCGAGAGGATGTTCAGCAACGTGGTTTTGCCGGCGCCAGTGCCC
Organism: Vicinamibacterales bacterium; assembly: GCA_035491715.1. Taxonomy (GTDB): domain Bacteria; phylum Acidobacteriota; class Vicinamibacteria; order Vicinamibacterales; family 2-12-FULL-66-21; genus JALZOC01. Next base: position 6,863 of record DATJKH010000025.1, read on the forward strand.
CCGGACACAATGATGTTGAGCCGGCACGCAACTGCAGCTTTCAGGAAGTCCAGCATCGGCTGGGTCAGCGACTCCCGACCAACCAGATCTTGCGCACCGAGTCGGTCAGTTCGAAACCGGCGGATGGACAGGACCGGGCCATCGAGGGCGAGCGGGGCAATAATGGCGTTGACCCTGGATCCATCCTGCAACCGTGCATCAACCATCGGGCTCGATTCGTCGATGCGACGGCCGACTGAGCTGACGATACGTTCGATGATTTGCAGGAGGTGACGGTCGTCCTTGAAGACGATGTCCGTCTCTTCAAGCTTTCCTTCGCGTTCGACGAAGATCAGATCGTGCCGATTCACCAGGATGTCCGACACGGCCGGATCGCGCAGCAACGCTTCGAGCGGACCGAGGCCGAAGAGCTCGTTCAGCACGTCCGTGACGAGCGTCTCGCGCTCGCGCAGGCTGAGCGGAGTGGTCGAGAGCTGCCCTTCGATGATGACGGCGATAACTCGCCGAATCTCGGGCTCCGCGTCCTCACGCTTGACGCGCGTAAGCCTCTCGAGATTCAAGCGGTTCAGCAGCTCCTGATGGACCTTCGCCTTCAGGCGCTGATAGTCTCTGGTCTGGGAAGTAGACGCACCGGTCAGGGTCGACTCTACGGCGGTCAATGTAGCTACTGCTGCGGACATCATTTCTCCCTATGCTGAGCGGCGACCGCCGATGAGCGATAGAAAACCTGTTGACTTCACTCGTTCCGGACGCCCAGCGGGCACACCAGCCAAGTGACTGGCGAACGTCGTAAACGCGCTCGCGAGTTTTGTGTGATTGTCGAGCACGAGCGGACGGCCGTTGTTCAGCGATGCGAGCGCGGTCTCATAATTGTTCGGAAACAGACAGGCCACCGACCGTCCGATCACCCGTTCCACGTCTGCCTGCCCGATCTCGGCGCGAGCGTCATAGCGGCTGATGACAATGCTGACGCGTTGCTTGCCGTAGCGCTGTTCGAGTGCGGCCGCCATCCGGGCCGCGCTTCGAATGGTGGCCACGTCCTGGTTCGCGACCACGACAACGGTGTTCACGGACTCCAGCGAATCGAGCACGGCAGGGTCGGCGCGTGGCACGTCCAGCACGAGGAAGCGAAACTCATTGGCTGCCAAATCGATCAAAGAGCGGACCCGTGTGACGTCGACTGGAGGGCTGACCGCGTGATCGGATGATGCCAGTAAGTTGAGGCCGGACTTGGTCTGAGTCACCAGGGTCCGAAGGAACGACACGTCCATCCGGTGCATGTTCTCCAGTGCGTCAAGGGTAGAGAATCGTGGTTCGGCGCCCAGGAAGATCGCGGCATCGCCATACGTCAGGTGCAGGTCCATCAGCAGCGTGCTGGAAGGGTGCAGCTTATTGAGCATCGTCGCGACATTCACAGCGACCGTGGTCGCTCCAACTCCCCCTTTTGCACCGATCACAGCGAACACGTCTCCTCGACGACGAGCGGGGCGCTGCGCTGCAATGCGCGCGAGCGCGGCGTGCAGCTCCTCCCGCGTGATCGGATCCCCCACGCACTCGTTCGCACCAGCGCGCATCGCCTCGAGGATGAGCGTGCTTTCCAGGCGCGGAAGCACGACGAGGATACCGGTCGCCGGATGCTGACGCTTGATCACCGCGAGCTCGGCTGGCATCACGCTCAGACCTCGCGCATCCACGACGAGGACGTCGGGCTGTCGCACGGCCGGCTCGGCAAGCGCGTTCAGATCATCGATTTCAACGGACGTCACCTGAGCGCCGCACGCGCGAAGAACATCCGATAACTTCCGGTCGAGCCCGACAACGACACTGACATTCATATCTGGTCTCCGCTATCGCACTAACTGGATCGTCTTCAAGAACGCAGCGCCGCCGCCGACAGTCGGCGCGTTGAGCACGAATTCACCGGGATACGACGCGAGATGTCCCACCACGTCATTTCCACTCATCCCGTCAACGAAGAACCCGAGGATGTTGACGACGCGGATACAGCTGCCACCGGCCGGACAGGAAAAGGCTCCTGTTCCCGGACCGACGCCGGGTTCCCAGGCTGTGGTCCAGTTGTTCTCGGCCTTCCTCCACTGGTACTCGTCCATGTCAAAAACGGCGATCGGTACGATGCGCGGGCTCATCGGCGCACATGCGGGTGCACATGTCCCCTCGACGGAGTTAGCGGGTGTGTTCCAGGTCGCCCCGGAGTCCCGGTTGATCAGCGAATCCGCATCGGTCGAGACACCTTGACTCGTCGGTCCCGACATCACCCCGTCTTCGGTCGGCAGGTACTGACCGAGGGTTACCGGATTGCCAACGCAGTACTTGATCGCGGCGCTGTAGTCGGCGGCGCCGGAAAGATAGCCGCCGTTACCGTCGGGAAGCCGAACGGGTAAGGTCCAGCCCGGCTCGACGTTGCTATCGGCGGTCTGATTCGGATTGCCGCGCTTCAGCGTGACAGGCGCTCCGAGATCTGCCGCAACCGTGTAGCCGGTTCCGGCACTGCCGCTGCTCGGTGGCACGTATACGTCCTTCGGATTCAGCTGCACCGCATGGCCCCCCTGCGTCTGCCATCTTTCAAACTTCCTGGGATTCAGTGCCGGGCTGACGTTGTCTATCCATTTGTCGGCGACGGCGAACGGCCGCATGCAGTTGCTCGCATTCCCAGTGGCGACTCTTGCGGTGGCGGTCGCTCTCACGCCCTGAGACGGAATGTTCAACAGCTTCCCGAAGATAGTCGGCAACGGCGTGCTGCCGAGCTCGCCGTTTCGGTACACATCGACGCGTACGCACGAGCCAGCGACCCCTGCGGGACAGGCCCACGAGACCTGCGCGGTGGGTGCCGTGGTCCAGACGTTATTGGCGAGAGCTGCACCCATCGCGCTCGAGAAAGTCTTGCCGTTGCTTGCCGGCGGATCAGTGAGCTCGTCGTAAGCGCGAGCGATCGCTCCGGACAGGGCACCGGCATCCGCCGCATTCTGTGCCTGGCCGCGGCTCACCCACAAAACGCCGTGATCCACCACGAACGTCGCCATCGCGGTAAGCACCAGAATCGCAATCGCGACCTGTACGAGGACTGCCCCGCGCTCATCGCCCGCCAACAATCGCCCAACGTTGGTCATCGAAGCCTCACCCACAGTCGCAATGACTACTTGCCGCCCTGGCCGCGCTTCGCTGGCGCGTCAGGACGTGGCAGGAATCGCTCCGGCTGCGTCGGCAGCGCGGGCACTTCATCCGGATTCAACGGCCGCACCAGGTGCGGCGTGACCAGCACCATCAGCTCGGTGCGTTCCTTCCGCTCGGCGTTGCTCTTGAACAGATAGCCGATGATCGGAATCTTGCTCAGGAATGGGACGTTGGCTCCGTCGTTCTGCATGGTGTTGTTCAGCAGTCCCGCGATGGCGAACGACTGCCCGTCCCGCAGCTCGACGTCGGTCTCGGCGCGGCGCGTGATGAGTGCCGGCACCCGGAAGCCTTGGAGCGTGATGCCGTTGTTGAAGTCGAGTGAGCTGACTTCGGGACGCACCTTGAGGCGGATGACATCGCCTGCAATCGTCGGTTTGAAGTTCAGCCTTACACCGAACTCCTTGAACATGATCGTCACGTTGCTGGCCGCACCGGAGCCCTGCACGATGGGCACAGGAAACTCGCCGCCTGCGAGAAAGCTGGCCTCCTGGCCGTTGTAGGCGATCAGGTTTGGTTCGGCGAGTGACTGGAACAGTCCCTTCTGCTCGAGCGCCTTGATCGCCGCACCCAGCCCTTCCTTGCGGTTGAAGAAGAAGAGGTTCAGGAAATCGCTGAAAACGAGTCCCCCCTTGTCGTCGTCAAAACCCGGCGCCGAGAACTGCTGCGTGGCGATCCTCCCGGTGGCCTCGGGACGAGTGGAAAAGAGAGTGACACCCAGCTCCTGGATTGCCTTTCGATTGACTTCCGCGACGCGCACCTGGAGCATCACCTGCTGGCTCTCGGAGCCACCCGGAAGCTGCAGCATATTGACGACGCCGGTTTTGCTCGACGTCGCATCAGCAATCTCACCGGCACGCAGCATGACGGCGTTGCTCGACACATTGCCCGTCAGGATGACGCTCTCGTCGTTCATCGCCACCCGAATGTCCTCGCCGGGGAAGAGCTGCTGAAATGTCTGCTGAAGGGTCGTCACACTGGGATCGACGACCACGTCGTACTGACGCCGCTCCTGCGAACCCCACACAATCAGGCTGACGGTCCCGGCGCTCTTACCGTCGATCAGGATCTCGCGCGGCTGGACGACAACCGCGTCGGCGACCGCCGGGTTCGTGACCGCAATGCGCGTGATGTCGAACGTCGTGTTCAACACCGTGGAGCGGCCGGCCGACAGGACCACCCGCTCGAAACCGCCGCCGGCGGTCGGCGGCGCTGCGGTGCCAGCCGCAGCTTCTCGAGGACTGAGCGGCTGAACCATCCCCTGCGCCGCAGCGGGAGAGGCGAGAAGGCTCACAAGAACCGAGCCTGCGGCCAGGCGCTGAATCCGACACGAAATCCCAACACTCATCTCACTGACTCCTCGGTCCGTTTGGCGCCACGAATCGCCTCGACGGTGTAAATCTTTGACGGAGGGACTACGGTGGGCGCAGCTGAAGGCGGGGAGGCCAGCGGCCGGCGGGAACTGGTCGATTGCGATTTTGTCGATTCGGGCCGCTGCGCCGACCCCATGCCCAGTCGCAGTGCGGCAACGTGCACGCCCGCGGTTTCGGTCGGTGTCACGTCGAGCGGGTTGCGCAGCGCCAGCGAAATCTTTCCTTCCGACGAAGCCAGCGCGACCCGCTCAGCGTCAGTCGGCGAGACGGCGAGCGTAACCACCGTCGACGGCTGCGGCTTGCCATCTTTCGCCTGCTCCTGATCGAACCTCGTGCCGGCGGTCAGGACGAGCACGTTGCTCGCGACAGTGCGCGACATCGACTCTTCCGCCTGGCCGCTGCCGCGAAGCGTGACGACAAGATCAACCCGGGTTCCCGGCACGACGAAGCCAGCGACGCCAATCACTTCGTCGACCTTCACCGACATGGCACGCATCCCGGGAGGAATCGAGGGTGGCAATCCGGCACCCGACCCGACCGGCGCGAGCTTGGTTTCTGTCAGCGGCTCGTTTTCGCTGACGCTGGCGACAAGGCCCCGGTCGACAATCGGCTTTACCTCTGAGAAGGCGCCAGGCACCGGGTTCTTGGCTGGCCAGGCGACGAGCTTGACGTCCTGTTCGGTGAGCCGCGACCCGGTCGGCAGGTTGTGCGCGGCGACCGCGACGAAGGTGTGTGCCACTTCGACCTCGCGGACGGGAATGCTCTTGACGGCCGCGTAGACGCCAAAGCTGGCGATGCCTGCCATAAGTGTTGCGACGGCCATGACAACGACCGTGCGTGTAGTACGATTCATACTGTCTCCTGATGTACTGCTAAGAACACGCGGCTGCCGCACCTTCGTACCGCATCCTCGCGGTGGCGGTGAGCGTTTTCGTGGTGAATCCAGAGCCGCCAAATAGTCCGATGATCTTTCCGATAAACAAGTACTGATGTGGATACCCGACCGTAACGCCGGTGATCGTCACGCAGGCGCCACCGACATTCAGCGCCTGCGGGGCGGTATAGGCGATTGTCGGCGTCGCCGTGAGCCCTGATGCTGCGAGATACTGGGTGACGCGGGCCTGGACGTCGGCCTGCGCGTACCCAGGGAGCACGGCAACGCGAGCCCCTTCACGCGCCGCGTTCGTCACGGTTTCGTAGCGCTGAAACAACAGCCCGAAGTCCATGATCCCGAACATCACAAGGAGGAGCAGCGGAAATACCAGGGCGAACTCGATGAGCTCTGCGCCCTTGTCGCAACCAAGTCGTCGGCGGGACAGCGTCATCGGAGCCATACAGATGTCACCAGTCCCATCAGAATTGGAAACGCGTACGCGAGCTTCGGGCCGCCGCTTCCCTCGAGCGTGATCTCAGGCAGTGCCTTGATACCTGCAACCTGCCAGTGACACAGAAGCAACCTGACATTTTGTAGAGCCGTACCCAGGTAGCCGTAGCGGGCGGACACGGCGACCGCCATCACACCACCCGCTACGCCCGTATAAAGGACCAGCCACAGCGCATCGGCCGGCCCGAGCCACGCTCCGAGCGCAGCCAGCAGTTTCACGTCGCCGCCGCCGAGGCCACCAAGAGCAAACGGCAGCAGGAAGACGAGGGCCCCAAGGAGCCAGCCAAGGGCAGCCTGACCCAGCGCCTCGACGCCGCCGGTGGCGAACTGGAACACCAGCCCGGCAAGCGCCGCGCCGAATGTCAGCACATTCGGAATGCGGCGGGTCCGCAGATCGGTAACACACGCAGCGCCGGCAATCGTCAGTGTGCAGATGTGAACAGGGCTCATGGTCGTCTCTCTTTATCTATGGGCACGTCGCCGGCTTTGGCGCGCAGGGTTGCCATGCGTTCTGCGCCGCTGTGTTCCAGCCGCTGTATGCGGTGCCCATCTTCGTGGAAATCGTCGATAGGATCAGTAATCCGGAGATGCCGATAATCGCCGTCAACAGCGCGTACTCGACCAGGTCCTGGCCGCGGTCATCCGAGAGCAGCCGTGCCGCGAGGTCGCCTCGATACTGTGAACGGATCGCCATGAACATTCTCCTGAATTGCCTGCGGTCACGAGGGCGGCAGCACCGCCCTCGCCCACTTACAGTGCTGCGTTGAGATCGTCGAAATACTTCTGGACTTTCGGCCCGATTGCCTTGATGGCGATCATGGCGCCGACAGTGATGATGCCGACGAGCAGTCCGTACTCGATCAGGTCCTGGCCTTTGTCGTCACGACCCAATTTGAGAATCAAACTCTTCATGCCTTGTCTCCTTGACGAGTGGGGCGAGGTGGGTTGCCCCGCCTCGCGCCCGGGGCGGACTACAGCTTCGCGTTGAGATCGTCGAAGTATTTCTGGACTTTCGGACCGATTGCCTTGATCGCCACGATGCAGCCGACGGTGATGATGCCGACGAGCAGACCGTACTCGATCAGGTCCTGGCCCTCTTCCTCACGAACGAAACGAGCGACGAGATTCTTCATACTTACTCTCCTGCGCGGTCTCTTTGATTACACCGAGCTGCCCGCGCGGGAGCCCGGCAACCGCCGACACTCTGTCGACGATCAAGTTGGTTGTTCTAATCACGCGAATCATTTCGCGTGCACCCGGTCAATAGCAGCAGGCGTACCAACCTTGCGCTCCGCATCGCGTCCTTCGCGTACCGCTGTGAATTGATTGAGTTACGGCGAATGAACGGAACAGAGGCGGCTGGTGACTCGCACTCCGCACCGTTTCGTCGAGTCCCGGCAAAATGAGACGTCTGGTAGGGACCAAATTTTCTGGCTGTTGGCCGGGAGCGCACAGAGTGGACGCAGCCAACGACGTGCTTCACCACAGACTGAACGGAGTTCACAGAGATGTTTGGGATGGACGGAGGAAGGAGGCGACCGATTGGCTTCACCACAGAGTCAGCGGACACAGCATCATTGCTGTTCTCCGCTGACGCCCGCGATGGCAGCGCCGAGAGAGATGAAAGAGAAGGGGAACGGCGAGACGGAAGGAAAACGTGGCTACATCAACCAGCTCGTCCGCGCCGCGGTCACGTCTTCGACATGACGCATCACCGCCTCGCGAATCGTTCCCACCTGCCGCGGTGTCGTCCACAGGAAGCGCATGCCAATGTGATAGAGCGGCTGGCCCAGCCCGACCGCATCGCAGCGCACCACTTCCACGTCGTCGGTGCATTCCTCGTCGCCGAGTCTGAATCTCAACCTGCCGACGGTGCCCACTTCCAGTCGCTGACGGCTTTCGATGAGACAACCCGAGCGACAGACGTCTACGATCGTCATGAGGTGCTCACGCATCAGCACCGCAGGGGAACCGCTGTCATGTATCATCCGCGTCTGACCTGCTGCTCGAACAAGATGCGAGCGTCGTAGTTGCCGAACAGTCGGAGCCTGTGACGCAGATCTCCTTCGACAACGAGCGGCTGACTGTCGATCACGCAGACGTCGAACCGTTCGCGCACCTCTCCGTCATCGTCGGCGTGCAGGACGATGTCGAGCACGAGCGTCTCGCCGATCGTCGCCGGCTCGCGGCTGATCGCTATCCACTCACCGTCGCGTGCTTCCTGAACGACGATGTCCGGAAACACCGTTAACGAAGCATCCGCCGGTTCCGCAAGCTTGAATCTCTTGTCGCGTCGTCGATCAGACACGCCGTGATTGACGCAACGGCGATGCCGAGCCCGGTCCGATCCGGGCTTATGAAGTTTCGCGAATTCTCGTGGAAATCCGTACCAGACGAACGATGCGTCCCGTAGCGTTCGTCAACTGTTTGCCTGCGGTCAGCCGATTCGTATGGCTGCAGACAAACGTTTAGAGGGAGGTCAATTGCAGAAGATCGCCTCGCCGCGTGTCGCTCACTGACAGGGCGCCGGCCGGCAGTTCGATTACCGCGTATCCGCCCCAGGCGGCTGCAATTCGCCACGGCACCACACTCGAACACACCTTGACGACTCGGCCTTCTTTCGTGACAAACGCCACGTCGATGGCGAAGCGCATCCAGAACGTATGGATTGCGTTGCTTGGAGCGATGATCAGCGCACTGCCTTCTTCGAACGACTCGTGTTTCAGCAGCCCGCGCCGACGGCTGGTCGAATCGAATGCAGTGAGCAACATCCGCGCGACAACCTTATCGTTCCGTGTGTTCGTCAAGACGAATGGTCCGGCATTCGATCGCAGTAGCGGGCTCAAGAATGATTTCATCGGCGTAGCCTGACTGCGTTTGCTCGCAGCAAGATTTCTGCTTCCCTCCAGCGATCTTTCCGCTCGACACCGCGATGAAGCCGCGCGACGGATTCGCCGCAACTCACACGGCTGCTTTGACTTTCTGCTCCGCCGACGGCCTGGCGTCTGGGCCGGCGCGTCCCTTGCCTGACACCGATGCAGCAGTGGCCCAACTACCTTACTTCGTTCTCGGTCCGAGTACGTTGCTCAGCATCATCGGCTTGATGCGGGGAGGCGACGCGACCGTTCCGACGCCAGCGTATGACTGGCGATCGGCGACGGTCGACGTCGTTATTCCGGCCTTCAACGAGCAGGACAACATCATCCGCTGCCTCGCTTCTCTCGTTCGCCAGACCGTACGGCCTCGCAAGATCGTCGTCGTCGACGACGGCGGTTCGGACCATACGGCATCACGGGCGGTCAGGTTCGGCACCATCCTCGGACTCGACGTCCTGGTCATCAAGCGCGTCATGTCGATTGGCAAGACACCGTCGATCAAGGATCAGGCTCGCACACTCGATTCGGATGTGTTGTTCGTCCTCGACGCTGACACGATCCTCGAGTCGGATAACTACATCGAACGAACGGTCCAGGAGCTTTATCAGGGCGTCGGCATCGCCAGCGCGTGCGGCAGCATTCTGCCGCTTCGCGAGAAAGACATGCGTGCAGCCGACAACTCAGTTCCGGTTCAGACGTTTATAACCGCCTCGCCGTCGTATCGGCCCGCGAAAAAGAAGACCTGGCTGCGCCGCCTCGCCGTCGCGACGACCAATGTTTATCGCGACGTCCTGTACTCGTCTCTGCAGCGGTTCGTCTTTCACGGACAGATGGTGGCTTTCGGAACCGTGTCCAACCCGGCCGGTTGTGCCGTCGCCTATCGCCGCGCCTACCTCGAGAAACTTTTCGACGACGTAGAGCCGATACTCGGGGACGACCTCACGAATTCCGAAGATATCTTCATCGGGCTGGCGATGCTCAACGAAGGATATCGCAACATTCAGGTGATCGACGTGTGTGCACGCACCGTCGAGCCTCAAGTGCAACGGCTGCCCAAACAGTTGAATTTGTGGTCGTCGGCGTTCTTACAGTCGGCCTTCTATTTCGATGCGCTTCTCAAGACTCCGTTCAAGGCATTGAAGCGCCGGCGCCATAGCCGCGGTTCCGGCACTGGGTCCGGAACACCACTCGTTTCGTTCGTCGCACAGCGACCAACGGTCGCATACGCGACAGCTGGCGCAGCTCCTTCACCGAACACTGTCCTCTCGATCGCGACTGACATCGCCAACGTGCTTCCTTTCACGCGGGGACGTATCAGCGGTGGCGCCGGTCCAGCCCTGGATGTTGCCGCCGGTGAGCGACAAATCGGTGAGCCCTATCGCCAGCCATTCGGACGCGAGCACACGCAGAAGTACGGTCGACCAGCGGGGTGGTTCCTTCTTGCCTCCGCGGTCGAGAAGATCGCGCTCCCAACCGGCCTGCTCATTCTCGTGATCCTCGGCAGATGGGAAACGCTGCTCGTGACGATCGGCGGCGAGACGCTCCTGTCGGTCATGTTCCTGGTGTTCGTGATGAAGGGCCGCAGACTCGAGTACTTGATGAAGGGACTGGCGGTCGCGCCGATTCGATACGCACTGCTGGGTGCAGAACTCGTGACGATCGGCCGGTTCGCCGCGGACGTGTGGGTGACCGGGAATCGAAGGTGGCGGAAATGAAACGTGTCGGACTGGTTATGTTCGTCGTCATTCTCTGGTCGACGAACAGCTTCGCCCAGTCGGCGCCGGCCGTGCCGGACATCGCCCCGCTGGAACGGGCCGTTCAGGAGTCGCCGCAGGACGCCAACGTCCACGTCCAACTCTCGCAGGGCTATGCGATGGTCGATCGACCCTTGCAAGCACTCGAAGCGATGGAACACGCGGTTGCGATCTCTCCTGATTCAGTGGACTTTCTCCGCGCTCGCGCGACGCTCGCAACCTGGGCAGGTGATTACGCTCGGGCGCGCGACTCGTATCGCCGGCTGGCGAAGTTGCAGCCTGACGATCACGATGTCGCTCTCAACTTCGCGCGAGTGAACGCCTGGAGCGGTCGCACCGACGCGGCGGTCGACGCCTACAAGCAATACCTCCGCGCCAAACCTGATTCGCCCAGCGGCTGGATCGAACTGGCACGAAGCGAGATGTGGCGTGGCAATTACGCCGCCGCTCTCGACAACCTCGATACGTATCAAGATCGGTTCGGCAATGACGACGCCTGCACGCGCGAGAGAGCGGCTGTTCTTGCCCGTGCCGGACGTCCTCGCGAAGCCCTCGACATTCTCGAGCCACTCTTCCGGGCGCACGCGGACGACTACGAGCTCACCTTGACGCGCACGATCGCGCTTACCGCTGATCGACGAACACGGGAGGCCTCGCAGGCGTTCGACGCATTGCGTCAGCTGCAGCCAGATTCGAGCGATACGCGTTCGGTCGAACGGACGGTTCGAAATGCTCTCGGATCGACTGCGGATCCGGGCGTCAACCTGTACCGCGACTCGAGCACCCTCGAGATCCTGCGGGTCGAACCGCGCGCGACGATGGTGTTTGCAAGTGGTACCGCACTGTCCGGCGGCTTCGAGCACGAGCAGCTGCGCGCAGATAAAGGAAGCGGTCTCGAACAGATCGACGGGACCGAGAGTGCCCGGCACGATCAGATCTGGATCGGCGCTGCCCACCCGTTCGCTGGCGTCAACCTTCGCGGCCGCGTCGGGCAGTCGCGGACAGCAATAGATAGCTTGACCGCCTACGCCATCGGCGCAGACGTGATGCCGTTCGACGGGCTGACGTTGTCGGTCGAGCGCAGCTCCGGTTTGTTCGTCGTGTCGCCACGAACCGTGGGTCTCGGCCTGCACCAGGTGAGTCACAGCGGCCGCGTGGAATGGTCCCCGACTCTACGACTGGTCGTCGCCGGCAACGTCCGTTCCCAGACTCTATCCGACAACAATCGTCGATGGGAGTTCACGCTCCAGCCACGCTACAGCGTCGCCCGCACCGAACGTTTGAACCTGGATCTCGGCGCCGTTGTCGGTCACCTGAGTACCAGAACGAACTACGACAACGGCTACTACGATCCGAGTCGCTATCAGTACTACGGGTTCACCGCCTATCCGTACTGGAAGATGCGGGAGAACGTTGGTCTTGGGATGTCGCTCGGCCTGGGCGCGCAGCGTGACGACTTCAGCCCTGCGTTTCGCCCTGGCGGTAACGCGTCAGCCGAGGCCACCTTCGGGATCTTCAAGCCGTGGGCCCTGAAGGTGTCGGGCGGCGGCATTTTCAACCAGCGCCTCGGCAGCGGCGCATTCGGCGGATACAGCGCAAGCGTGTCGGTCATCAGAAAATTTTCGTTCACATCATCAGCAGCTCGCTGATGGGGTATTTGCGGAGCACAGATTCATGCGGGTCTTGATAACTGGCGGAGCGGGCTTCATCGGATCGCACCTGGCCGAAGCCCTGCTGAAACGCGGCGACCAGGTCGACGTTCTCGATGACCTTTCCACGGGACGGATCGAGAACATCGCGCATCTGAGATCGCACCCGGACTTCTCATATACGATCGGGTCGGTCACTGATGAAAGCGCCGTCGCGGACTTGATGGACCAGTGCGACATGACCTTCCATCTCGCCGCCGCGGTCGGCGTCCGCCTGGTCGTGAGCAGGCCGGTTCACACGATCGAGACCAACGTGCACGGCACGGAGACTGTCCTTCGTCAGGCCGCCCGGCAGAAAAAACTCGTCGTCGTGGCATCGACGTCGGAAGTCTACGGGAAGAGCGCCGTGTTTCCGTTTCGCGAGGATGCTGATCTCGTTCTCGGGCCGCCAAACAAAACGCGCTGGGGCTACGCCAGCAGCAAACTCATCGACGAGTTCCTAGCGCTCGCATACTGGCAGGAACAGCAGGTGCCCGTCATTGTCGTGCGGTTCTTCAACACGGTCGGTCCGAGACAGAGCGATCGGTACGGAATGGTGATTCCCAATTTCGTGCGGCAGGCGCTCGGCGACGAACCGCTCATCGTCCATGGCGACGGTTCACAGACTCGCAGCTTCACCTGGGTTGGTGACGTCGTCGCGGGACTGCTTGCCCTGATCGCCGAACCTCGAAGTGTGGGCCAGGTCTTCAACATCGGAAACGGCGCAGAAGTCAGCATCCGTGATCTGGCGATGAAGATCATCGCCATGACCGGCAGTGACTCCACGCTCGAGTTCGTCTCGCATCACCAGGTTTTCGGACAGAACTTCGAGGACATGGCGCGCCGGGTGCCTGATATCAGCAAGATTCAGAACTTCGTCGGGTACAAACCAAGCGTCCATCTCGAAGAGATTCTCGCGCGCACGATCGACTACTGGGCACCGAAGCACTCGATCGCCGTGCCGGCGCGTCACATCGTGGCGCGGCAACCGCAACTCGCTGCGGTCTGAAGGTACAATCGTTGCGCCGGTCGTTGTGACGGATAACGCGCCGCCAATTTCCGCAATCGGAGTGACCACTGCCGATCGGCCACAGCTGCTCGAGCGATGTGTGTGGTCTTTGTCCCGCCAGCTCAGCTCGCACTCAGCGGACGTGCGAATCATCGTCGTCGACGCATCGAAGAACGCACGCAACGAGGCGCTCGGACGATCTGCCGTCGCGGCCATCCGCGGCGCCACCGGTCACGCGATCACGTTCGTCGGACGGAAAGAGAAGGCGGCAATCCGGCAGGAGCTACGAACGCTATGCGACGACTCGCTGCTCGGGTTCGCCTTTCGTCCCGGCGCCTCCGGAAACCGGAACATCATTCTGCTCCTGAGCAGCGGCGAGAACGTGCTGTTTGTGGACGACGACATGGTGTGCGATGTGTGGCGGCCGCGATCCTCTCGCCGCGCGATTACGTTGGGTGGGCATGTTGAGCTGAGGCATATCGCGTTCTACCACCGGCGCGACGATGTCTGTGAGCGCCTCGTGCCCGCGAGAGTCCACCTCCTGAACCCGCACGAGACGGTGTTGGGCCGCACCGTAAGATCGCTGGCCGCAGCCAAAGACCTTCGTGTCGATACGCAGCGCGCATGTCCTCACCTGCGAGAAGCGGCTGAGGGCGTCCGATCGGCGCGCGTCCGAATGACTTTCACAGGCATCGCCGGAGATGCTGGTGTGACGTACCCAGACCGGTTCCTGTTCAGTACGGGAACCTGGAAGACGGTACTGGCCGGCAGCCACACAAGTTTTGACACGGCGTTCAGATCGCGCGAAATCTGCAAAGTGGCGAATCGTTACGTCATCATGCACGAGGCCAGTTGTATGGGCGGGTGTCTCGGACTGTCGAACACATCGATCGCTCCGCCCTTTCTACCCGTAGGACGAAATGAAGATGGGCTCTTCGGTGCAACTCTGTGTGCAATCGATTTGCAAGCGGTGGGGTGTCACCTCCCCTACGCGGTCGTCCACGCATCCGCCCGATCGCCGCGGTATCACGGCAGACGCTTTCGCTCCGCCTCTGAAACGCGCCTTGCCGATCTGCTGATTTCCCTGCTTACATCATGGAGTCCGTCATTGCGCGCCGCAGATCCGAGACGTCGATTGACGAGACTTGGTGAATGGCTGCAGCGCATTGCCGCGCTACCAGAGGCCGATTTCGTGCGCGTGACAAGTCTTGCCACGCTGCGGACGAGAGACAGAGAACTCACGCTGATCGATGCGGCGCTCGCAGAGCGCGACGATTACCCGCCCTACTGGCAACGCCATCTTCGTGTGTATCGAATGCTGCTGTTGAAGAATGCCGGCAAGCGGTCATTCGTGCTGCCTCTGGAGTTCCATCGTGCCGGAACAATCAGTGCGGGATACGACGCGTTTCGCGAATTCGTCAACACTGCCGGCGAACTCTACGTCGAGTGGCCGACGCTCTGGATGAAGGCCAAGGCCAGACTGCGCGGCTTCACCCTTCCTTCAACTTCTCCACGGGATCGAGGCGCGACGCACGATACGCGGGGATAGCGCTGGCAACAAGCATCGCCGTCAGAAAGAGAACGACCGCAGAGGCGAACGCCGGGCGATTGATTCCTACCACCCCGTGATACTCGGATTGAACGATTCGGCTCGCCAGGAGAGCCGCGCCGCCGCCCAGGGCGAGTCCGGCCACGGCTACCCGCATCGACTGCCTGAGCACCATCGAGAGGATCGCGCCGGGCGTTCCTCCGATCGCCATTCGAATCGCAATCTCGCGAGAACGCATCGAGACGACATACGACGAAATACCGTACAAGCCTGCAGTCGCGAGCAGAAGTCCGATCAGGCCGACAAACACAGCCGCCCGCGCGAGCCACAACTTCTGCGAGAACGATCGCTCGTTGAACTCTTGCAGGGATCCGATCTCCTGAATCGGCACTCGAGGATCGATTCGGCTCACCAGCTCGCGCACCGGTTGCGCGAGCGCGGCTGCCGAATCTGCAGTGCGGATGTAGACCGCGAGGGCCGGCTCCGGCTCGATCGGTACAGGCAGATACACTTTCTCTGGCGGGAGGCGATCCTCGAACCTCGGTTCCACCGTCGACTCGACGATGCCGATTATGCGGACGTCGAGTCCGGAGCGGAAGTCGCGACCACGCGGTGCAACGCGCAGCGTCGTGCCTACGACAGGACCATTCATCCGGGCGGCGAACGCGGCATTGACGACGGCCGCTTCTGGTTGCGGATGGTGACGATCCGAATCGACGAAGTCGCGGCCTGCGATCATGCGAAGACCGACACCCTGAAACAGATCGCCAATGACATAGCCGCCCGCCGCGGCGCGCGCCATCTCCGGCGAGTCACCGAGCTGCCAGACGTGAAGCGACGCCGACGACTGACCGAAACTCCACACCGATGTCGCACCCGCGAGACCCGCCGCCTGGACTCCGGGAAGTCTGGAAACGCCACGGAGAAGCTCGGCATGGAACTCCTCGGTGGCTGAGGCGGTCAAGTTGAGCGGCTGCAGATCGAATCGGCCGATCAGAAGCCGATCGGCAGGCGTGCCACTGGATACGGCATCTGCCTGCACCGTCGACACGAGCTGCCAGGCGGTTGCGAGCAGGCCAAGCGACAACGTTGCCTGAACGACAATCAACAGGCGCCGCATGCGCGACTGCGCCGGCGCCGCATCGCTGTGCCCGGCGATCGTTCCGAGCGTCGTCGAGGGACGCTGCGCGCTGACTCGGATCGCCGGCGTCAGTCCGAACGCCATCGTTGTCGCAGCAGCCGTGAAGACCGTGCAGGCAAGCACGATCGTGTCGAACGGAATCGGTGTCCCCAGCGGATTGCTCGCAAACTGCAGACCGCACCACGCCAATCCAAGCGCCGCAATCGTCGCCACGATCACCAGGCATGCACTCTCGGCCAGTAATTGGCGAACGAGACGAAGACGTCCGGCACCAATCGCCAGACGAATGGCGATCTCGCGCTTCCGCTGCGATCCACGCGCGAGCATCAAGTTCGCCGCATTCACACATGCAATCACCAGCACAAGGATTGGAATCGGCAGGACGATGATCGCGCCAAACTGCCAGCTCTCAGGCCGGACGCGCCAGACCCGGCGGACGTCAGCTCTTGTCGCCGGCGGCGTCTCGCTTCGCAAGCTTGCGACTTGCTGCGCGACAACGGCAGCCTGCGCCTGTACTTGCTCGATGCCGACACCCCGTCGCAATCGGCCGACAAAGCTGACGGAGCGCTCGGCGCGCCGCGCGTCGGCCCCGGTGAGCGGAACGAGACGATCCGCGAGCCACATGGGCAGCCAGATATCAGGACTGTCGGCCCCGGATCTGATGCGATCGATACCAATAAAGAAAGGTGGCGCGACACCCGCGATGTGCACGAAGTCGCCGGCCACACGAATCGGTCGACCAACCACTGACGGATCGCCACCGAACTCCCGCTTCCAGGCCGCATAACCGATGATGGCGACAGCGGCATGGGTCTTCTCATCAGTTGCCGTAAAGGCACGGCCGATTGCCGGACGGACGCCCAGCACATCGAAATAGTTCGCCGATGCCAGCAGCGCGCGCATCGAGCGCGCGTCCGGTACCCCGACCGCCACATTTCCTGCCGCGTAGCCCGCTACCGATTCAAGACCGGTCAATCCGTCCGACAGCGCCGCGTAGTCTGCGGGCGACGACATCGGTGCCCAGCAGTCGCCGCGTCCACAGTTTCGAGTAACTGCCACTCGCACAAGGCGCTCCTGCTTGGTCACACCTGGGAACGGCAGAATCATGGACGCATTCAGAAGTGCGAGTGCGGCAATCGTCACGGCCATTCCAATGGCGAGCGTTCCGACGACCGATAGTGTGTAGGCGCGGGAATGCCGGAGCGCGCGCACGGCCGAGCGCACGTCATTCAACAGTGCATCGAACGCGTTCATTCGACCCTCTTCGGGATATCGGCGGCGCGCTGGCTGGCGCGGAATTCAATGACCCGGAAGTCAGCGAGCCCGAACTTGTAGAACGGATCTTCTTTAATCAGGTTTTCAACCTGCTCTCGGTCCTTTCCCACTGCAAGAATGATCCCGCCGTCACGCGGGATCTTCCGCCCCGAGACAACGAAATTGCCCGACGCGTAATACTTCTTGAGAAACCTCACGTGAGCAGTCATGTGCGCGTCGATCTGATCCAGGGGCACTTTGTAGGTCAGTTCAACGACAAACATGTTTCCTTCCGTGTTAATCCGTGTGAATCCGTGGCCTGACCCGTGTTAATCCGTGTGAATCCGTGGCCGGACTCCTGTTAATCCGTGTGAATCCGTGGCCTGACCTGATCCGTGTTCTTCCGTGGCCTTATCCGTGTTTCTCCGTGGCCGTGCGCTCCACGACGACGTGAGGCTCGCGGCGCGAGAAGACCCGTATCATGCTCCCCGCTGTGACCAGAATGATGGGGCCCAGTACGAGACCGATGAAGCCGAAGGCGGCCGCGCCACCGAGTAGGCCGAGAAACACGACCAGTCCGCTCGCCGTCGTCCGGCCCGCGAGCAGAATCGGGCGCAGGATGTTGTCGGTAAGCCCGATTGCGAAGATGCCGACCAGGATGAGAATGATCCCGCGCACAATTTCTCCGGACAGCAGAAGCCACAGCGCTGCCGGCACCCAGACCAACGTTGCCCCGACCAATGGAATCAGCGAACAAACGGCCATCACGACGCCCCAGATCACCGCAGCCCTGATGCCCAGCAGCCAGAACGCGATGCCGCCAATGGTGCCCTGCACGGCGGCAACCACCAGCGCGGCGCCGACGCTCGCGATGATGAGATCACGTGTGTCGGTCATCAGGCGATCGCGGGCCGACTCCGGCAGCGGCAGCAGATCGCGGACCTGCCGCGCCAGCGTGTGTCCATCGCGCAGCAGGAAGAACATCGCAAACAGCATCACGAACAGGCTGCCGAGCGTCGCGAAGAGATCGGCCACGGCCGCGCCGGCACGCGGCGCCAAAAACGCAAGAATGCGTTGCACACCCTCGCGAAGCACGAATGCAGGATCTTCAGGCAGCGGCATAGGGCTTCGACGACGGATGACCTCCCATGCGCGGTCGATCTGAGACGGTGCCGACAGCGACATCTGCTGAAGATAGTCAATGAGCTGCGGCGCCTCGCGCGCGATAACCGAGACAAGCACGACCGCGGGAGCCACGATCAGGACAGTGGTCATCAACGTGGCGGCAAGAGCCGAGCCGCTCGGCCCAATCCGTGGCGACAACTCGAGATGAACGCGATAGAACATGACCGCGAACACCGTCGCCCAGGCAAGCGGAGCCAGAAATGGGTGGATGACAAGGTAGGTGAGATAGCCGACGAGCAGGATCAGCACGTAGAACACGAGCTGGGCGAACTTCTCGCGACTGCTGTCAGCCATATGGACTGATGGCATGGTACCGCGAAGCCGGGGGAATTGGTGAATTGGTGACTTGGTGAATTGATGAATTGCGCGATTACAATCAGCCGCATGGATCGACGCACCTTCATCCTTGGAACCGGGGCGGCTGCTTTTCACGCCTCACGATTACTGGCTCGGCCGGCGGCCAACGTCGAACTGGGGTCGATTGACGGCAGCGTGGGCGGCAACAACTTCACGCCGATCCAGTTTCTCGACTACCTGAGCTCGATCAAGCTGATGTGGGCGATGGTGTCGCTGCCGCCAGCGACGCTTCGCGACGACGCCGCGATCCGGCAAGTCCGCGAGCACGCGGATCGACTCGGCATCAAGCTGCAGCTGGCATTCGGGTCGATCTGCCCGAGTGCCCGGTCGTTCAACGCGCAGCAGGGGACGCTGGAGGAGCAGCTCGGGCGGGCGCTGAAGGCGTCGCAAATCTTCGGCGCCACTTGCATGCGATGTGTTGTCGGCGGCGACCCGGAACGGCCGCAGATCGACATGCATATCGACAATACGATTCATGCCGTTCGTGGCATCAGGACTCGTATCGCCGACTCCGGCATCAAGCTCGCGGTCGAGAACCACGGCGGCGACCTGCAGGCACGCGAAATGAAAATGATGATCGACGCCATCGGCCGCGACATCATGGGCGTGTGCCTCGATTCGGGCAATCCGGTCTGGATGCTCGAAGACCCGCATATGACGCTCGAGATGCTTGGTCCTTACGCCGAGACGTGTCACGTCCGCGACAGCGCGGTGTGGAAGGTTCCCGAAGGCATCGCGGTTCGCTGGGTCAACATGGGCGACGGCAATGTCGACATCGACGGATGGATCAGGAAGTTCATCCAGGTGAAACCCGGCCTGCCGATCATCTTCGAAAACCTGGTGTCGGCGAATCCGCGGATCCACGCCATCTACAATCCGCAGTTCTGGGACAACTGGCGCAAGATGCCGGCATGGGAGCTCAGTCGATTTCTTGCGGTCGCTGAAAAGGGGACGCCGAAACCGGCGACACCACGTCCCGAGGGAAAGACCGCCGGCCAACAGCGGATTGACGATCTCGAGGTCTGTGTTCGCTACACGCGCGATTTGCTGCAGCGTCTTTGATGAGCCGGACAAGAATCTTCCTCATTGGTTCGGGATTCATCGCCGACATCCACGCGGAGTCCTATCATCGCTTCGTCCCGGATGCCGAGATCGTTGGCGTCTACTCGCGCCGTGAAGAACACGCACAAGTATTTGCCAGCAAGCACGGTATTCGGCACTGGTCGACACACCTCGACGAAACGCTCGCGCGCGACGACTACGACGTCGCCGACATCTGTCTTCCCAACCACCTGCACGCACGTGCCACGATTGCCGCGGCCTCGTCGGGAAAGCACGTGATTCTGGAAAAGCCCTTGTGCCTCACCCTGGAGGAAGCCGACGAGATGATCGCGGTATGCAGGGCGCAGAACCGGAAACTGATGTACGCCGAAGAGCTGTGCTTCGCACCGAAATACGAGCGGGTCAGGGAACTCGCTCGCGAGGGGGCTCTGGGATCCGTCTATTACCTCCGTCAGTGCGAGAAGCACTCGGGCCCTCACAGCGACTGGTTTTACGACCTAGATCAGTCAGGCGGCGGCGCGCTGATGGACATGGGATGTCACGGTTTCGCGTGGTTCCGATGGATGCTTGCGCCCGAGCAGAAGCCCACCAGTGTGTTTTCCCACATGCGCACGGGAATCATTCACGGCCACCGCACTCGCTGCGAAGAGCACTCGATTTCAGTCGTCGAGTTCGACGGCGGCGCGGTCGGCGTCGTCGAAAACAGCTGGGCCAAGCTTGGCGGCATGGAGGATCGCGTCGAAGTGTGTGGTACCGGTGGCGTCATGTATGCGGATCTGTTCATGGGAAACGCCGCGCTCACCTATAGCGAAAAAGGCTACGGCTACGCCATGGAGAAGGCGGGCACAACGCGAGGCTGGACCTTTACAACTGTCGAGGAAGCCTTCAATCAAGGCTATCCGCAGGAATTGCGACATTTCATCGACTGCGTGCGACACGACAAAACACCGGTCACGACCGGCGAAGATGGACGCGCCGTTCTCGAGATGCTCTACGCGGCCTATCATTCCGCGCGACAGGGCGCGAAAGTGACTTTGCCATTCCGGCGGAAGGTTGCCAGGCCAATCGATTTGTGGCTCCGCGGGACGGAATGAACGTCCTGCGGTTCGATTCCGAGACGAAGTGGACGGAGGCGATCGCCTCGCTCTGGCGCGATCGCCTTCGTGTGAACCCGGACCTCAAAATGTGCCTGCCCTCAGGGACAACGCCCGTCGATGTCTACACCGAGATGTCGCGCAGCGCTCGCGCCGGCCTGGTGTCGTTCACGCGCTCGACCATCTTTGCGCTCGATGAATTCGGCGGTCTCGCCGCCGACGATCCGGGACGCACGTCACACACGCTTCGACGCCAATTGATCGACGCGCTGGATCTCCCGCCAACTTCCTTCCACGCGCTGGATCCCGACACAGCAGACATCACCGCACACTGTGCCGACTACGACGCGGCGATCGGCACCGGGTTCGATCTCGCGCTGCTCGGAATCGGTCTCAATGGCCATCTTGGAATGAACGAACCAGGATCACCGGTTGACAGCGCGACGCGTCGCGTTGAGTTGCACGACAGCACGGTGCAATCATCGGCGCGATACTTCGCCCACCAGCATCTGCCCCGCTGGGGTGTGACGGTAGGTCTGCGAGCACTGCTCGCCGCGCAGGAAGTGTGGGTGCTGGCGAAAGGCACGGCAAAGGCTCACATCGTGCGCGAGACCCTCAGCGGTGAGATCGGGCCGCAGAATCCCGCGTCACTGCTCAGACGTCATCCAAACGCCTGGCTGTTTCTGGATGATGAAGCGGCCGCGCTGTCACCGCCTCGCGTCGTGGACGTGCACGGTCCGCTGCGTTGATGCGTAGTCCAAAATCCGTGCGTCGGCGGTCATCAGAACCGCATCGAGTTGACGGGCGGTCGCGACAAGAAACCGATCGATAGGGTCGGCCAGGGCCGCTCGCGGGATCAGGCCCGCATCCACGCCAACATCGAGCGAGAATTCGGCGAGCCGGATCCCAGCCGCGTCGAGCGCTTCGGAGATCCACCGTTCGGGCGTTCGAGCCAAGCGAAGCCGACCAAGCGTGTGGAGCGCGACCACCTCGAACACGCTCACCGGCGATACGCGAATGGCGCCGTGCGACTCCGATTTCATCAACACGCTGCGGCTCTGTCGCCCAAGGCGCCGCTCGTCGCCGTCGACGGTCCAGATCCAGACGTGCGTATCGAGCAGCAGCACGTTGGCTAGTCGCGATTGATGTCGTAGTCAGCGTCGATGGGATCCATGGGCCGCTCGTACTTCAGAACGGTTCCCTTCATCGATCCAAAGAGCGGCTTCTTTTCAGAATCCGTATACGGCACCAGTTTGGCGACCGGCTTTCCATGCTTGGTCACAACGTACTCGACGCCGGTCGCGCGCACGCGATCCATCAATTCCAGGCAGGTGGCTTTGAATTGGGCGGCCGATAGATGGTCTCGAGAACGAGTGTGGCGCGCGCGCGGCTTAGCGGCAGGACCCGCCCGTTTAGCCATGACCACTATTTTATGACCATCGGTTCAGAACGTCAATCCTCACCGATCTCCAAATCCGTGAACCCTGAAGCGCCAGATTTCTGAACCCGCATATCGGATCCCGATTCAGTCGCGCGCTCAATTGCACGGCAGATCCTGGTGCGCCGTGAAGAAAAACCGTACAGCCGGTAGCGTCGGGCTGCTTCACTCGTAGTGAAGCGCCTTGACCGGATCGAGGCTGGCAGCTCGAGCGGCTGGATAGAGCCCGAAGACGAGGCCGATCGTGACCGATACGAAGAACGCAAGAACGATCGACGTCGTCGTCACGATTGTCGACCAGCCGGCCAGATATCCGATCGCGCGTGAGAGCGCCACGCCAACGATGACGCCGAGGACGCCGCCGGCGAGCGAGATGATCGTCGTTTCGATCAGGAACTGACGGATGACGTCGCGCCTCTTCGCGCCAATCGCACGGCGAACGCCGATCTCGCGCGTGCGCTCCATCACGCTGGCGAGCATGATGTTCATGATCCCGATGCCGCCAACCAGCAGTGAGATGGAGGCGATGGCGACCATGACCATCTCGAACACACGCTGCGTGCGACGCTGTTCCGCGAGCAGCTCGGCAGGCGAGACGATTGTGAAGTCCCCGGCCTGGCGATGCGAAACATTCAGGAGGCCGCGAAGCAAGGCGGCGGCGGAGGGAATGTCGGACCCCGAGCGCATCTGCAGGTAGATGCCGTCGATCTCGTCCTTCTGCTGCGACTGACCGTCCTCGAGACGAAAGATCGCCGAGTACAACGGCACGTACATCAGGTTGTTCCGATCCTGCGCCGGCAGTCCGGCCACCTCCGATTGAACGGTGAGCTGCGGACCCGCGACACCAATGACCTGGAACCACTGCTCGTTGACCTTCACGTAACGGCCGATTGGATCCTCCGCACCGAAAAGTGACGCCGCCGCCGCTTCGCCGAGGACGGCGACCGGTACAGCGCCGGCAGTTTCACCTTCGTCGAAAAATCGGCCCGACACGACGGCAAGATTGGCGATGCTGACGTACGCGGGACTGACGCCGTAGACCATCGGCGGATCCGACTGCGGACGCGGAATCAGTTTCGATGGCGTAAAGCGCTTGCGCGCCGTGGCCGCCGCGATCCCTTCGACGTTGGCCTGTATGACGCGGAAGTCCTTGAAGTTCAGGCCTGGCGACAACTGACGGATCTTCTGCAGCGTCTGTGAATCCGGGGCCTCGCGTGCTTCGACAATCAGGTTGCGGACGCCCAACTGCTCGATGAACGCCATCACTTCCTGCTGAGCGCCGGCGCCAATCGACAACATCGCGACGACTGCGGCGACGCCGAAAATCATGCCGAGCATCGTCAGCAGCGATCGCAGCTTGTGCGCGCGCAGGTTCTCGAGCCCCATGCGGAGATCGGGCAGGAAGTCGGTGTTGGCCGGCGACAGCAGCGTTCTGGCGACGCTCACCGAGGTCCTCCGCCCGCCGGCACTGTCGGCGCCGATGGTGAAGCGGTGGTCGTGGTCCGTGCCGTCGGATCGACAAGCGCGATCTCCGTCCCCTGGGGCAGGCCCGAGATGACGACCCGGCTTTCCGTGCGCTGCTCGACTTTGACGTCGCGCGGCTCGAAGTGCTCGCCGGTCTTCACGAACACGTAGTTCTTTCCGTTCTTGTCGAACACCGCCTGACGCGGAATGTGGAGCGCATCCTGCAGTTCCTTGCCGTCGAGGGTGACCCGCACGGAACCACCGGCTTTCAATCGTGGATCCGGCTTGTCGAATTGGAGCGAGACATCGAACAATCGCGTCGCGCTCGAGGACTCGAAAAAATTCGCGCGAGAGGCCAGGCCCGACAACTGACCAACCTTGGCGGTGAATTTTTCACCCGGGAGGGCGTCAACTTCGACGACCGCGTTCTGACCGGCGACGAGGTTGGGGCGATCGCTTTCATCAATCTTGGCGCGCACTTCCATTCGTCCCGATTCAATGACATCGACGACGGGACGTCCCGGCCAGATCTGATCGCCGGCACGGTACTCCGGCAGAATCATGCCGTAGAAAATCATGCCGCCGGACGCGTCGCGATTCTCCTTCACCGAAACCACGCCGTCGAACGGCGCGCGAATGACGAGGCTGTCGATCACCTGCTGGGCGCGCTGCATCGAGAGCAGCGCTTTGTTGCGCTTCTCGAGCGCCACGGCGAGCGATGCCTGGTTGGTCGCAGTGCGTGACTTCACGTCTTCCTGCAACTGCGCGAGGCGTCGCCGCGCTTCTTCGAGCGACAGCTTGTTTTTTTCCGCATCCATGGCGCCAATGAACTCGTTGGCCGTGGCGTCGAGTTCGCCGCGTCGGACATCGAACCGCGCGGTCAACAGGGCGACCTCGTCCTGCGCAACCTGGACGGCGGCATCCGCCCGGATCTTGACAATGTTTTGTTCCGCCTCGGCCAGGTCCATCTTCTCTTGCTCGAGTGTGTACTGCTGATCGGCAGGATCGAACTCGACGACGGCGGATTCGGATTTCACACTCGTCCCTGTTTGGGCGAGCGTGACCAGGCGCAACATGCCGCCGACCGGCGGGGCGACCAGCGTCACGGTACGGCCGGCCCGAAGATCTCCGATCGCGTGGACGGTGAGTTTCAGCGGGCCCTTGGTGACGTGCGTCGTCGGCACGGTCGTCGTCCGCGACGGCAGCCGAGGGACGGCAAGAGCCGCCGCGCCAATGGCGGTTACAATCACGACGGCGACTGCGGCGAGAATGATTCGCCGCCGAAACCGGTTCATTCGGCTCTCCTGATCATCTCGACCTGGGGTTTTCGGGTGGCAATGCGGTCGCCGGCGCCGACACCGGCATCGACGATCGCCTGCTCTTTCCCGCGTTTGCGAATCGTGATTGGCGTTTCAACGAACATTGACCGATCGAGCTTGTAGACGATCGGTGCGCCGTCGCGCTGGAAGATCGCTTCGGAAGGAACGAGCGTGACGTCCGGCACACGCTGCGTTGCAATCCGCGCCACCGCGGTCATTCCCGGCCGCATCTTCGAATCGATCTCGAGAAACACGAGATTCAGGTCGAATCTCTTGGCCGGTGGCCAACCCGAGGAAAAATCAACCTTGGCGAGAACCGAGATGTTATCGAGCCGCGCTTTGAAATCTTTTCCCGGAATCGCTTCGATGCGCACGGTGGCATCCTGCTGCGCCTGCAAACGGCCGCGATCGGACTCATCGAGACGCGCTTCGAGATGCACCGACGACAGATCTGGCAGCTCCAGGATGGCGGCTCCCGCCCATGCGCGATCACCTTCCTGAAATTCCTGCTGCCCACCGAACATCGAACCGGAGCGAAAGTTCGGCAGCACATTGACCATTCCGGATGCCGGCGCTTTCAACTCGAGATTCTCCAGGCCGCGCTCGGCACGACGCAGATCGAAGAGTGCCTTTTCCCGTTTGTGGCGTTTCGCCGAGAGGTCAGCCTGGGCAGACGTTTCATCCGATTTGACCTTCTCGTTGAGTTCGCGTTCCCGCTGTTGCGCATCGACGACCGCCAGCTTCGCTTGTTCGACGTCGAGCCGCGACACGGTGTCGCCTTTGGCGACATCGAGCTTTGCGCGTTCGATGTCGTACCCGGCTTTCATCACTGCCGTCGCGTTCTGCTCGCGAGCAATCCGCGCCTGCGCCTGCGCCTGTTCAATCTCGGCGTCGGCCTGCTTCAGTTCTGATTGCTTCTCCTGGATCGTCCGCTGGAGCGTCGAGGGATCGAACCGCACCAGCACATCCCCCGGCTTGACCATCGTTCCGCTCTTGGCGAGCTTCAGAATCTGGAGATCGCCCGACTGCATCGGCGACGAGAGCACGATTGATTTCAGCGGACGAATCTCTCCGCGAATCTCGAGGGTGTCGATGAACTCGCCACGGGTCACGAGGACGGTTGGCAGATCTGGTGTGGTCGTGCGGCGCGCCGCCGCGAACGTGCCCACAGCAACGAGCACAAGAAGGACGACCGACATGGCCACATTGCGCCGACGAGCGAAGAACCGGCGGACCGCAGCCATTACCGGGATGCCCGAGACGGGCTCTGGATGTTTCGCGCCACAGTCGCGCCATCGTCGAGACCGCTGGAAATCAGCGCTTCGTGCGCGTTGGTGGCTTGCACCGTGACTTCTCGATCCTCAAAACCATTGCCGCGTTTCACCCGAACGAGCGTGCGATTGCCGTCCTGGCGGATCGCGTCGCGCGGGATCACGATGGCGTGGGCTGTGCGATCCAGGGCGACATCCAGCGAGGCAGACAGATCCGGCATCAGGTTCGGGTGCGATCCACTGACATTGACGAGCACGATGAACGACCGCACCTTGGATGAGAGCACCGAGGTGACGCCGAGCGGGGAAATCTGAGCGATCCGTCCGTCGAACGACAACGCCGGATAGGCATCGAGACCGACACGGACGGATTGACCCGCCTGAAGTCCGTTGACATCGGCCTGGTTGACGCGCGCGCGCGCACGCATCGCGTTTGGATTGACGATGTCGACGATCGGAACACCGGCGCGGACTTCCTCCCCTTCCTGGACTTCCGCCATGTTGTTGCCCTTCCAGATCGTTTTTACGACGGCCATCCCGCCAATCGGGGCGCGAATCGACATGCGTTCGGCGTTTCCCGCAGCCTGGCGTTCCGCGTTCGCTGCGCGCTCGCGGCGGATCTGCAGAATGTGGATGTCGGCTTCGGCTGCCCGGCGCTTCAGATCGTAGGTCGCCTTCAACTGCTTCATGGTCGCTTCGGCCTGCTCGAGCGCCAGCTTGTTCTTCTCGACATTAATCTTGGGCAGGAGCTCGTTCTTTCCCATTTCGAGCTGCGCCCGGGCAATCGCGCTCTGCGCGAGGGTCATTTCGCTGTCGTCGTGCGCGCGGGCGGCGCGCTCCTGCGCCTCGCGCTTGGCAATCTGCTGTTCCAGATCCTGCAGCTCGGCACGCCGGTCGAGTGAGTTTTTGAGCTGCTCCTGTCGATCGAACTCGACGATCAGATCGCCCTTTGTGACGGTGGCACCTGGCCGGATCAGCGTCGTAATGACCAATGAATTTGAGTTCGGTCCCGAGAGCCGGGGGGCCGATACGGTCGTCGACTCGACTGCCTCAACGGTGCCGGCCAGCCGGATGCTTCTGACGAAGTCCCGCCGCGACACCCTGAACAGACCATCCTGCCGGCCATTGGTCGAAGGCTCGACCGCGGCTGGCTGGCGCGCGTACAGAAAGACCGCCGCGCCGGCTAACGCAACGACAACCGCCGCGAATCCGACGGCTCGCGCGAGAACAGACTTCCCTTTCAATCGAACTCTCCGTTATCAGACGACCTGAAGGCCCTGAGGGTTGGCGGGGACGGCCGCGCCCACGGCTGTTTTGACTCCTTAAACCGTTCCAGGTTCCGGATGCACCCAGGGCGCCCGGTACGGCCGGCGGAGCAGCTGGTTCGCTTCGGAATCGCCAACCACGACTCCCTTCCCGTGGTCCCACTGGATCGACCGTCCGAGCTTCATCGAGAGATTGGCAAGAATGCATGCGGTCGCGGATATATACCCCTGCTCGATATCCGCCACCGGCGTCTGCCGCGACTGGATGCACGTGAGGAAGTCCTTCATGTGTGCGCGCACCGCCGGCGCCACGTGTGTTTCCAGATCCTTCTCGGTGCGATCCTCGGGAAACTGGTCAAGTTCGTAGGTCACATCTTCGTGAATCGCCTGATCGTTTTTCGTCGCCGGGATGAAGTCGTATCCCATGACGCCGGCTTTCAGCGTGCCCTTGTCGCCGTAGAACGTCGCCGCCCACGGATACTTCGGATCGGGTGCGTCGCCATACGTCCTGTGCGTCCACACCACTTGAAGATTACCGAAATCAAACGTCGCCGTTTGCGAATCGGTGATGTTGGCTTTGCTCTTCTTGTCGACGAGAATGCCACCGGCGGAACTGATCCGCGCGGGCATCCCAAGATCGAGCATCCACCGTACCATATCGAGCATGTGCACGCACATGTCGCCGACGATCCCGTTGCCGTACTCCATGAAGGCGCGCCAACTGCGCGGGTGGACAAGCGAGTTATACGGACGCATCGGCGCCGGGCCGGTCCATGCCTCGTAATCGAGATAGTCGGGCGGTTGCGTGTCCGGCGGATTCTGTGTGGCACGCATGTGGTAGTAGCAATAGACCTCCACTAATCCCACGGTCCCGAGCTTCCCTTCACGAATGACGCGATCGCGAGCGCGCACAAGGTGCGGCGTGCTGCGTCTCTGCATCCCGACCTGGACGACCCGCTTGTATTTGCGTGCGGCGGCGAGCATCGCCTGTCCTTCGATGACATCGACGCTGATGGGTTTCTGAACCCAGATGTCCAACCCGGCGCGCGCGGCATCAATCATCGGCAAGGCGTGCCAGTGATCAGGCGTGCCGATGAGCACGATGTCGAGATCGCCCGCCTTTAACATCTCGCGGTAATCGGAGTAGGTCCGCGGTCGCTTTTTCGAGACCTGCCGCGTGGCAACAAGATCTGCCGCGTCCGACAGCATGCGGCGATCGACATCGCACAGCGAAACGACCTCGACCGGCGCGACCTGAACCATTCGAAGCAGATCGGTTTTCCCGTACCAACCTGTACCGATGAGCCCGACCCGTTTCCGGACGTCAGCGAGTTGTTGAACGTACCCCGGCAGACGGCCTAGCGCGACGGTTGCCGCGCTTCCTTTCAAAAAATCGCGTCGGTGCATAACCCGTTGATTATATGCGCCGAGTGGCGGGGTCGAACGCCTTCCCCTTACAGTTGCCAGTCTTGGTAAGCATCTTGAAAGCAGTGGCTCTTCGGTGGCGGCACCACAGCCGTTCCGGCAATGGGCAACACACGAGTTACGCACTGGCTTCGCGGTTTCGCAGCAATTGCAACAATACTGATCTGCTCGCTCGAACTCACCGCCTGCGGCTCATCAGGAAACACGGTAACCGCGCCTTCCACCTTGTCCAAATGTGCGGTAACGGTTGCTGGTCCAGGTAACACCGTTCCTGCCAACGGCGGGGGCGGCACCATCAACATTCAAACCGAGCGCGAGTGTCAATGGACGGCTCAGCCGGAAGTTTCATGGCTGAGCATTTCTGGCGGCGCATCGGGTCAAGGCCCTGGGGCCGTCCAGTTCGCGGCCGCAGCGAACGCAGATCCCACCTCACGGACCGGCGGGGTGATGATCAACGGCCAGCGCGCGCAAGTGTCGCAGGCAGCGGGCGAATGCCGATTCGAGCTGTCGAGCAACGCCACGGCTCTTCCTCGAAGTGGTGGAAGCGGTAGTGTCGATGTCCGCGCCTCGAGCGCGCAGTGCACCTGGACGGCTGCATCCAGCGTCGAGTGGATCTCGATCGACTCGAACGCGAACGGCAAAGGTTCAGTCCCGGTCACGTTCACCGTTGCCGCCACGACTGGTCCGCCTCGAACCGGAACACTCACCATCGCCGGACAGCATTTCAGCGTCACCCAGGCTGAGGGATGCAGTTACGCGGTGTCGCCAATGACCTACTCGGTTCCGCCGTCGGGAGGAACGCAGGCCGTCACGATCACGGCATCCGCCGGTTGTCCATGGACGGCTGCGAGCAACGCCGATTGGATCTCGATCGTCACAGCCACCGGGACCGGATCGGGCATTGTGGCCGTGACGGTTGCCGGCACGAACGGACCAGCGCGGACGGGAACGGCCACGATCGCTGGACAGGTCTTCACTGTGACTCAGTCTCCGGGGTGCACCATTGAGGTCTCACCTCTGAGTTTCAATGTTGAGGCAGGCGGCGGCGCGCGGACGATCAACGTCATCGCCGGGAGCGGCTGCCTGTGGTCTGCATCCGCCAACCAGCCGTGGATCACCATTGCGGCGGGGAGCAGCGGGAGTGGACCCGGAACAGTCACGATAAACGTCGCCGCCGACAATGGCCCATCACGATCGGGCTCGATTACGGTTGCGGGACAAACCGTCACGATTACCCAGGGCGAGGGGTGCACGTTTGCCATCGCACCGGACTCGCAATCTGTCGCTTCGTCTGGAGGAACCGGGTCGGTAACGGTGACTGCCGGCGCAGGCTGCGCGTGGACGGCCACGAGCGGGCAGCCATGGATCACGATCACATCGGGCTCGAGCGGAAACGGAAACGGAACCGTGAATTTCACCGTCGCGTCGACAAACGGGCCGTCACGATCCGGCACCATGTCGATCGCCGGGCATACGTTCACGATCAATCAGGGACAAGGATGCAGTTTCTCGCTCGCCACGACCTCCGCATCGGCGCCTGCAGGCGGTGCATCGGGCAATTTTGATGTGAGAGCGGCGGACGGATGTGGCTGGGCCGCCAACAGCAACGCTAATTGGCTGAGCATCACGGCCGGGGCAACCGGATCGGGGAACGGGACTGTCCGCTATACCGCGGCCGCCAACACCGGTCCGCAGCGAAGCGGGACGATCACAGCCGGTGGACAGACCTTTACTGTGAACCAGAGTGCCGGATGCACGTACTCCATCTCGCCGACAAACCAGAACGTCGCGAGCGGCGGAGGACCCGTCTCGGTGGGCGTAACGACGCCGTCTGGTTGCGCGTGGACGGCAGTCAGCAATGTGCCGTGGCTTGGGATTTCTTCCGGCGGCAGCGGATCAGGAAACGGCACAGTGCAACTCAGCGTCGCTGCGAATGCCGACGCCGAACGCAACGGCACCGCAACGATCGCCGGGCAGACCTACACCGTGGTGCAGGCGGGTGGTTGCACGTTTGCTCTTTCGTCGAACACCCAAGCGATACCGGCTGCAGGTGGTGGAGCGTCGTTTAACGTCAACACCAGCGCGTCGTGCGCATGGACGGCAGTGGCCAATGCGCCGTGGATCAGCGTGACGTCAGGCGCGAGCGGGAACGGACCGGGCTCGGTGCAATTCACAGCGGGTCCGAATTCCGGTGGCGCGCGCAACGGAACGATCACGGCCGCAGGCCAGACGTTCACGGTGACGCAGGACAGCGGCTGCAGCGCTGTCGTGACACCAGATGTCCTGGCGGCGCCCGCTGCGGGCGGACCTCAAAACGTCAGCATTTCCACCGCCGCGGAGTGTTCGTGGACCGCGGCAAGCAATGCCCCGTGGATCGCGATTGGGACCGCCGGCAGCGGTTCGGGCAATGCGACCGTGCGCCTCGATATTCAAGCCAACACTGACGCCGCGCGGAGTGGCACCGCGACGATCGCGGGGAAAGTGGTCACGGTCAATCAGGACACCGGCTGCACGATCTCGATTTCCCCAACGTCCACACCAATGGTGGTTGGCGGCGGGGCAGGGTCGCCGATCACCGTCACTGCCGGCGCCGGCTGCGCCTGGACGGCGGTCAGCGGCGCAGCGTGGATCATCGTCACGAGCGGAGCCAGCGGAGCCGGACCTGGCACGGTCACGTTCAGCGTCGATGCGAACGTGAGTGGTACCACGCGCAGCGGCTCAATCACGATTGGCGGCCAGCTGTTCACGGTGAATCAGGCCGGCCAGTAGGGTGGGGGTCAGACCGGGGTCAGACCCCCATCTGACCCACCTACGGTCGCATACTCGGCAGAGGGGGATTGCGCTCGATGCCGAATTTGTGCTGATGCCATATCGGGTACGGCTCCGGCAGCGCACTGACCTCGTCGAGCGTCGCCATCTCCTCAGCTGACAATCGCCAGTTGGCCGCCGCGAGATTGTCGCGAAGCTGCGCTTCGTCGCGGGCACCGATGATCACGGTGTCTACTGCCGGCTTGTTCATGACCCAGTTCAAGGCCACCTGGGCGGCCGTCACGCCGCGCGTGGTCGCAATCTCCGTCAGCTTGTCGACGATGCGGTACACGCGTTCGAAGTCGACGGTGCCGGGAACGTCCAGTTCATTCAAACGGCTGACTGACGGTCGCGGCGCACCACGACGAAATTTTCCTGATAGCAATCCGGCATGAAGCGGACTCCACGCCATGATGCCGATCGATTGGTCCAACGCGAGCGGAACGATCTCGTGCTCGACGTCCCGTGCGATCAGGTTGTAGTTCACCTGCTGGCATACATACCGGACGCGGCCCAACTTCTCCGAGACGGCGAGTGCTTTCATCACCTGCCAGGCTGAGTTGTTCGAACAGCCGACGTACCGCACTTTGCCCTGCGTTACCAGGTCGTCGTAGGCGCGCATCGTCTCATCGAGGGGTACGAACATGTCCGGCTCGTGACCGATGTACAAATCGATGTAGTCGGTCTTCAATCGCTTCAGGCTGGCCTCGCAGGCTTTGATTAGATACTTCCGCGATAGCCCCGTATCGTGCGGACCGCTGGTCCCGAGCCGCATGAATGACTTTGTAATGAGGACCCAATCTTCCCGTTCTCCCTGCAACGCCTCGCCGAGAATTTCTTCGGACGCGCCGAACGAATACACGTCGGCCGTGTCGATCGTGGTCACGCCACTTTCGCGGCAGACGTCGAGGATGCGCTTCGTCTCCGCCACGCCCAGATTCCCCATCTTGGCGAACCGGTCCTTACCGCCAATCGTCATCGTCCCGAAACTGAGGACCGACACGCTCAACCCGGAATTCCCGAACCGCCGCTGCTCCATAAGCTCCAACTCCTTCCGCGACCACTGAAACATGTCACGTTACTGCAAGAGCTACTGATTCGTGTAGGAAAAGAGCCGCGGATGAGATAACGGGAGTCACAAACCACGGAATGGACATGGAGTTGAGACCCGGCCATGGCAGCACGTTCACCTGTGCCGCGCCGAAAGACAACCACGGACGGACACGGACGACCACGGATCAAGACAACCACGGATGAACACCGGATCAAGACAAACCCACGGATGAACACGGAAGAACACGGACAAATTCAATGAACTCTTGATCCGTGTCAATCCGTGTTTTTCCGTGGTCCTATTAGTGCGTGTTTTTCCGTGGTCTGATGTCGCAGGAAACCGACGTAGCGCGGCGGGTTCGGTGCACCGTTCGGTCGAGGCCCCGCCATGGCAACACGTTCACCCGTGCCGCGCCGAAAGACAACCACGGACGGACACGGACGACCACGGATCAAGACAACCACGGATGAACACCGATGAACACGGATCAAGACAAACCCACGGATGAACACGGAAGAACACGGACAAATTCAATGAACTCTTGATCCGTGTCAATCCGTGTTCTTCCGTGGTCCTATTAGTGCGCGTTTTTCCGTGGTCTGATGTCGCAGGAAACCGACGTAGCGCGGCGGGTTCGGCGCACCGTTCGGTCGAGGCGACGGGAACACGCGAGCAAACCAGTGTGGCGGTTACTCGGCGCGCAACGCCTCAGCAGGATCCACGGATGCGGCGCGGCGCGCTGGGATGTAACTCGCGCCAAGAGCAGAGAGACAAAGCACGCCGCAGGCGGCGACGAGCGTGGGAACATCCCAGGAGCGAACGCCGAACAATAAGCCGCGCATGAGCGTCGCCGCTCCAATCGCAGCGG
This sequence comes from Vicinamibacterales bacterium, assembly GCA_035491715.1. Taxonomy (GTDB): domain Bacteria; phylum Acidobacteriota; class Vicinamibacteria; order Vicinamibacterales; family 2-12-FULL-66-21; genus JALZOC01. Next base: position 40,690 of record DATJKH010000025.1, read on the forward strand.
CAACGCCAATCAACACACCCGCAGACGTCAACCACCCCGCTTCGCGCAAAACCAACTGATAGATGGTCGCGCGTTGCGCGCCAAGTGCCATGCGCACGCCGATTTCGCGAGTGCGCTGGCTAACCGAGTACGCCACCACGCCGTAGAGGCCGACAATGCCCAGCAACCAGGCAATCGCTGCGAAACCGCTGACCAGTGCCGCTGATGACCGGCGCAGGTAAGCGGACTGCGAATCGTTGACCAGCGCGCGCATGGTCGACGCGCCAAATGCAGGAATCGCTGGATCGATTTCGTGGATCGCGGCGCTGATCGTCGGGAGGACGGATTCCTCGGCCTGGGTCGTGCGCACAAAGAGGGCAAACCCGCTTGTCGGATCCTGATCGAAGGGAACGTAGATGGTCGGCGGCGTTTCTGAATCGAGTGGCGACTCCTTGATGTCGTCGACAATGCCAACGATCGCCATCGGCGGCTGCGTCGAAGGCGGCGCGTAGACAAGCTGATGTGTCGTTGGATCGTCGGCGCGAAAATACCTTTTTGCCAGAGCTTGATTGATGATGACGACCGGCGGCTTGGACTCATCTTCATCGTCGCGGAAGTAACGGCCGCGAATCAGGCGAGTCTGGAGCGTCGTGAAGTAGCCAGGCGTCACTTCGCGATAATGCACCTCGTCATGCTCACCACTGTTGTAAGGACGCCCGACGACGCGCGTCCACATCGTGTTGCCGCCCACCAGTGGCCGCCGGCTCGAGAGACCAACCGATTGAACGCCGGGTAATGCGGCAAGCCGCGTCAAAAGACGATCCGCCAGCGCTGTAATCTGATCGTTTGTCGAATACCGCGAGTTCGGTGCCGTCACCGTCAGCGTCGCCAGATGATCGGCCCGTAAACCAATATCCACCTGCATCAATCGGTAGAGACTTTTTCCGAGCAACCCGGCACCAACAAGCAGGACTATCGCGCTGGCGATTTCGACGACAACGAGTTTCGATCCGAGCCGGCGCCAGTTGAGACCGGCTGCGGTTCGTCCGCCTTCGACGAGTCCCTGATGAGTGTCGGCGTTGAAGAGACGGAGGGCCGGTATTGCCGCGAGAATAATCACGACGGCAATCGCGAGAGCAAGGGCGAAACCAATAACGCGCGCGCCGAGGCCGAGATCGGCGAGATACGGCATGCGTGCGCTGATGGTCGCAGGAATGAGTCTGGTCAAAAACTCGATCGTCCAGTAGCCACCCACCAGCGCCACGACAACCGCCAGCGCAACAAGGACAACCGCCTCAGTCAGGAACTGTGTCGCGACTCGGACATTTGACGCGCCCAGCGCGGCACGCACCGCCATTTCGCGCCGCCGTCCTTGCGACCTGACGAGGACGAGACTGGCGACGTTGACGGCCGCGAGGATCAGCAACAGGCCGGCGCCGGCAATCAGTACGAGCAGAAGAGGGCGTACCGTTCCGACGATCACTTCCTCCAATCGAACAATCGCCGCTCCCCGCCCTTGATTCGAATCCGGATACTGCCGTTCAAGTTGGCTCGCGATCGCAGCCACATTCGCCACCGCCGCGTCGATGGAGACCCCGTCGCGCAGCCGCGCGATTCCATAGAGATTGTGGCAACTTCGGCGCAACTCGCAGGGGTTCACCGCGTGAAGCGACATCCAGAAGTCCGCTGGTTCTGCAGGAGTGAAGTGAAATTCGCGCGGTAGCACACCGATGACGACGTAGGCAGCTTCGTTTAACGTGACGGTCCGGCCGAGAACGTTCGGATCGCCAGCGTAACGCTTCTGCCACGTTGCATAACTGAGGAGCACGGTCCTCTGCGCTGATGGAAGATCCTCGCCGGCTCGAAAGTCGCGGCCCAGCACTGGCGCGACGCCCAGCGTCCGGAAGAAGTCGTCGCTCACGCGCGCCACGGGGACGCGCTCCACCCCGTCCGTTCCCGCCAGCGCGGCGCCGGTGCCTTGATAGGCAGCGAGAGACGTGAAAACCGAATTCAACTTCTTCCAGTCAAGGTAGTCGGCGAACGACAAATTACCCTGCGGAAATGCCTCAGTCGACTCAAAGACTCCGACGAGACGGGGGGAGTCGTGGTACGGAAGCGGCCTGATCAGTGCGGCATCGACGAACGCGAAGATCGCGATCGTGGCTGCCATCCCCATCGCCAGGGTCACGACTGCCGTGCTGGCAAATCCGAAATTCGTGCGTAACTGCCTGACAGCGAAACGAATATCACGGGTCAGGTGCTCGAGTGCGGTGGGCATGCGGCCTCCGGGCGACGGGTTCTTAGACGGCACAACCGCCCCGCAAGGTTGCGGCAGTGCGCACTTTGCAAGCCGAGGGCGCACGATCTATGATTTGCGCTCCCAAACACCAATGTCTCCAGTACCCGTCTCTCCGGGACTTGCGCTGTGAGCGATACGCCTGAAGACGCCTGGCTCATCGCGCTCGGATCAGCCGTCTCCGACGGGGCCGACGTGGACTGGGACAAGGCCGAACGTCAGGCAACAGATCAGTCGAAGAAGCAGATTCTCCGACAGCTCCGTGGCCTTGCGACGATCGTCAACGCCCACAGATCGGATGGCCTGAGTCCCTCGGATTCGGACCATAGCCCAAGCTCTCCTGCTTCGCGCCATTGGCGGCACATCGTCGTGTTTGAAGTGATTGGATCGGGGGCGTTCGGCACCGTCCACCGCGGCTGGGATCCGACACTCGATCGTGATGTCGCAGTGAAGCTGCGGCGATCGGTCAATGGTTCGGTCACCTCGCCGTTGGAAGAGGCGCGGCATCTCGCGCGAATCCGGCATACGAACGTGGTGACGGTTTATGGTGCCGATCGCGAGGGCGACGAAACCGGCATCTGGATGGAGTACATCGAAGGCCACACGCTTGCTCGAATGATCGGCGATAACGGACCGTTGAGTGCGCGTGAAGCCACCGGCGTCGGCGTCGACCTATGCCGGGCGCTCGCTGCGCTTCATGGTGCCGGTCTCCTCCATCGAGACATCAAAGCGCAAAATGTGATGCGCGAGGTGGGCGGCCGAATTGTCCTGATGGATTTCAGCGGTGCGCAGGCGATTCAACCTGACACGAAGGAAACGATTGCATCGGGCACGCCGCTCTATATGGCCCCGGAAGTACTGCGCGGTGGTAACGCCACCATCGCATCCGATGTCTACAGCCTTGGCGTCCTGCTCTTTTTTCTTCTTTCAGGCGCTCTTCCAATCGAAGGAGAAACGGTCGCGGCACTGAAACTGGCGCACGCGGAAGGACGACGGCGACGTTTACGAGATCTCCGGCCCGACGTGCCTGACGCGATCGTCCAGGTCGTCGAACGCACGATCGCCCGTGATCCGTCGGAGCGATATCAAACTGCTGGCGAACTCGAGCACGCGCTCGTCGCGGCTTCCGGATCTCACGCGACGATTGTGCGCACGGGAAGCGGTGACGGCGTCGCGCTCCCTGCGTTGTCATCAGGCGCACGTGCATGGCGATGGATCGGTGCGATCGCAGTCGTCGCATTTGCTGTCCTCATCGGGTTCGCGACGTGGCTTCGACCGGCTACAGCGGCGCCGCCGGCACTCGTGACCCACTTCACGATCGGTCCGCCATATACGTCTGGAAGCTGGCCGCGAATATCACCGGACGGCCGTTTCGTCGTTTTCGGGGCCATCGTCGAAGGACGCGATCGTTTCTGGGTTCGCGCTCTGGATGCCACCAACGGGTGGCCGCTGATGAACACGACCGCCACAGAGTCGCCGTTCTGGTCACCAGACGGGTCTGCCCTTTGCTTTTTCGCGGATGGAAAACTCAAACGGATTCCGGCCGATTCCAGCAATGCGCAGCCCGACGAGCTCGCGGACGTGGCGACGCCTCACGGCGGAGACTGGAGCGGTCAATCGATCGTGTTCGGCCGGGAGGGGGGCATCTTTAGAGTCGCGCTCGATCAGAACGCCAGCCCTACCCAGCTGACGAGAATAGATCCATCACTCGGCGAGTTCCAGCACGCCTGGCCGACGTTCTTGCCCGACGGCAGACGATTCCTGTTTGTGATTCGCAGCAAAGTTCCGGATCGGACCGGAGTCTATCTCGGGTCGATCGACGGTGACACGCCGCGTTTCATCATGCCGGCGTTTTCGCGAGTGAAGTACGCAGCCGGTCATCTGCTGTTCGTGCGCCAGGGAATTCTCCAGGTCCAGCGCTTCGACGCCAATACGGCCACGCTCGAGGGCCAGCCGTTCACACTCGCCGATCGTATCAAGTACCACACGGCGGCAGACGCGGCGTTCGATGTCGCGACCACTGGTGTGCTCGTGTACGGGCAAACCGCCGGTGAACCGATCACGCGACTGATGGTGTTCGACGGTCGCGGACGTGAACTAGAACGGTTGACTGCCCCTGGATCGTACCGGCACCCGCGCTTCTCACCCGACGGCAATCGAGTCGTTGCCGAAAAGGTCAACCCGGACGACGGCAACGACGATCTCTGGGTCTACGACCTCCAACGTCATGCCGCGTCGCGGCTCACGAGCACGGCCGCCCCTGATGCGAGGCCGACGTGGTCGCCGGACGGAAGACGCATTGCGTTTTCGTCCAAGCGCGGAGCGGTTTACGACGTCTATGTGAAGGCGGTCGATACGACCGAGCCGGAACAGCTGCTGGTTGCAGGAGGCGGAGACAAACTCGTCGAACACTGGATATCCGACGGAAAGTATCTGAGCGCGACGGTTCTCCGCAGCGGGCTGTGGCTCTATCCTGTGGATCCAGCGGAGAAGCCGCGGCTGCTCCGGGCCAGCCCCCGAGTCCAAAACTGGCAGTCCGAGTTTTCACCCGACGGAAAATGGCTGGCGTATATGTCGAGCGAGTCGGGCAGTCCGGAAGTGTATGTCGAGCCGATTCCAGCGACTGGACAGCGTTGGCAGGTGTCGACACACGGCGGGTCGCAACCGCATTGGCGCAGCCAGGGTCGCGAGTTGCTGTATCTCGGCTCCGACGGGCTCCTGATGGCTGTGCCAATTGCCGCGGGTGGATTTCAAAAGTCCGCGCCCATGCCGCTCTTCCACATCAACGTTCCCGACCCGGTGGGAAGCGGTGACTACACAATCTCTCCCAACGGCGACCGCATCGTCGTCAACACCTTTATTTCTGATCCGGTCGTCCCACCGATAGATGTCGTCATCAACTGGTCGGGGCTGTTAAGGCGATAGGAGCCTGCCGGGATCCGGGATCCGTTGTCCGGCGATCGGGTTGCCTCACATGATCCAACCGCCATCAATGATGCTGGTGGTCCCGGTGGTGAACGCGGATTCATCGCTACCTAGATACACCGCCAGCGCCGCGACTTCCTCGGGCTTTCCCATCCTTTGCATCGGCTGACGCGCCATGAAGGCGCGACGCGCGGCCTCGAGGTCTCCGGTTGCCGCCATGCGTCCGGCGAGCGACGGCGAGTCGACGGTGCCCGGGCAAATGGCGTTACATCGCACACCTTTGCCGACAAAATCGGCGGCCACCGACTTCGTCAATCCGATCACCGCCGCCTTGGTGGCGCCATAGACGCAGCGGTTCGGAATGCCTTTGATGCTCGAGGCAATCGACGACACATTGACGATCGATCCGCGGCCGCGGTCGAGCATCCGGGGAAGCACAGAGCGAATCGTCCGATACATCGACGTGACGTTCAGGTCGAACGAGCGAGACCACTCCTCGGGCGGGCACTCGAGGATCGTGCCGTGATGGACGAACCCGGCGACATTGACCAGGATGTCGATGTCGGGCCATTGGCCGCCGATCGCGTCACACTGCGAAGGACTGAGCACATCGAGACGCGCCGTTTCTATGCCGGGCTGCTCCCGCTTGAGCGCCTCCAGACCCGCCAGATCGACGTCAGTCGCGATAACGCGCGCGCCTTCGCGCGCATACGCCAACGCCGTCGCGCGGCCGATGCCTGCTGCTGCCGCCGTAATGAATGCGGTCTTCCCTTTGAGCCTGTCGGCCATGGTGCCGTTCCCTCAATACGATCTCGCGCCGAGTCCCGGTGCGGTGGTGACGGTGCTTTTGATGACGCCAAAAAAGGAATCCGCAACCGCTTGATAGCCAGCGGGCCTGAGGTGCAGGCCATCCTGATCGACGTACTCTGCTTCGTGACCGATGAACTTCGGATACGTATCGACGAGTGTCGCACCCTCCGCGCGCACCATGCTGACGATTCGAGTATTCGCTCGCATGATGGCATCGTTGGCAATCCGCCGATCCGGAGGTATGCCCAAGTACGGGCCCGGCGGTGTCATGGTGCTCACAAAGATATAGCGCACTCCGTATTCCGGCCGCTTAGCAGTTCTGATGAGATCTCTGATGCCGAATGCAACGTCTGTGATTTTCTGATCGCACTCGTCAGTATTCGACACGCCGGGCGCGCACGTGCTGAACATGTTGTTGTAACCGTCCAACAACAACACCGCGCCGGGCTTTTCCGTCGCAAGGATCCCCTTCAATCGGTCAATGGCCTTATCATCGATGGGCTCGCCCCCTTTGCCGTAATTCGGCACCGTAATTCCCTGGCCGGTGTATTCGAAATTCAACGACGATTGAAGTTTGGTTGGGTAGGCGTTGGGGACATCAACGATGCGCTCGCCACGCAACCCGGACCTGCCGTTCTGTCCTTCGGTAAGGCTATCCCCGAACGCCACATACTTGATCACGCCGAGCAGCATCGGCGTGAGCGTCACTGTGAAGGAACACTGGGCCTGACGCGCGGCTGCGTCCGCGGCGGTGCACGACACGGCGGTCGAGCCGATGTTAAAAGAGCTTCCCGACGCAGGCGTGCAGGTTGTCGTGACCGGTGCGGCACCGCCGGTAACCGTCGCGGGTGGATAGGTCACCGGCTGACCGCCGCCGGGCACCCCTCGGGTGGTGATGTTCGCGGGACAGGTGATTGTTGGAGCAGGCGGCTGTTGGCCGGGCTCGTTTGGATTGCTGCACGCCGACACTGCGAGGGCCGCAGCTACGATCCCCAAATGCGCGAACGTTTTCAACTTCCGGCGGTGAAACACTGCTGATTATTCGGCGCCGATGCCGAGATACGTGCGCAGCTTCTCGTCGTGAAACCTGGCTTCGGCCTCCGGCTCCCGGGTCATGAGGGAGGCGACGATTCCGACGAGGAATCCGACGGGCATCGAGACAATCGCCGGATTACGCAGCGGAAAAATGGCGCTCGGGTGATGCAGCAGGTCAACCCAGATCGTCGGGCTCAGCACGATCAGGAGCACAGCCATCAATGCGCCCGTGACAATCGACCAGACCGCGCCGGCCGTGTTGAAGCGCGACCAGACGATCGAGAGCAGAAGCGCGGGAAAATTTCCACTCGCCGCAATCGCGAACGCGAGACCGACCATGAACGCAACATTCTGTCCCTTGAACAGAATCCCGAGGACGACGGCCATCAACCCGAACGCGACCGTCGCGATCCGCGCGACGCGGATTTGCTCGTGCTCGCTCGCGTGCCCATTGCGAATCGCGTGAGTGAAAATATCGTGCGACAACGCGCTCGCGCCGGCGAGCGTCAGCCCGGCAACGACGGCGAGAATCGTCGCGAACGCAACTGCCGCGATGAACCCGAGAAACGGCGTGCCGCCGAGAAGCTCGGCGACGAGCGGCGCCGCCATGTTCCCGCCTGAATCGACCTTGCGGATGATCTCGCGGCCGACCAGCGCCGATGCGCCGAAACCGACGATTGGAATGATCAAGTAGAAGTAGCCGATGAAGCCGGTCGCATAGAGGACCGACGACCGCGCCGCGCGCGCGTCGGGCACCGTATAAAAGCGCATCAGGATGTGCGGCAGGCCGAGAAGCCCGAACATCAGCGCCAGGCCGAGCGAAATTGCGTCCACCGGATCGCTCACCAGTCCACCAGGCTCGAGTGCGGCCTGGCCGTAGCGCGCGGCGACCGCGGAATACAGCTCGCCCGGGGAGAAGTTGAACCTGGACAGCACGAGCCATGTCAGCACCGTCACGCCAAACAAGAGCAGGATCGCCTTGATGATCTGCACCCAGGTCGTCGCAATCATGCCGCCGAACAGCACATAGGCGAGCATGACCCCGCCGACGATGATCACCGCCCATTCGTAAGAGAGGCCAAACATCAGCGTGATCAGATTGCCGGCGCCGACCATCTGCGCCAGGACATAAAAGAGGAGCGTGAGGATCCCGCCGAACGCGGCCGCCACGCGCACGGGAACCTGCCGCAGCCTGAAGGCGACGACATCCGCGAAGGTGAACTTGCCGAGATTCCTGAGTGGCTCGGCGATCAGGAACATCAACGCCGGCCAGCCGACCAGCCACCCGGTGGCGTAAATCATCCCGTCGTAGCCGCGAAGCGCGACGAGACCGGCAATGCCGAGAAACGACGCCGCGCTCATGTAGTCGCCAGCGAGCGCGAGTCCATTTTGAAAGGAATTGATCGATCGGCCGGCGGCGTAGAACTCGCGCGTCGAGCGCGTCCGCCGCGCCGCCCAATACGTCACAGCCAGCGTCAACGCGACGATGATAAGGAAAGAGACGATTGCGGATAGCGTCGGTGAGCCGAGCGTCGTCTGCATGCGCTAAGAGTTCATCAACATCCGTGTTTGTCCGTGTTCAGCCGTGGCGGCCTTTCGGTGTTTGTCCGTGTTCATCCGTGGCGGCCTTCCGTGTTTGTCCGTGTTCATCCGTGGCGGCCTTTCCACGTTTGTCCGTGTTCATCCGTGGCCTTTTTCGGCGCGCGCCCGCAGTTGCGCGGCGGCTGGATCGTATTGCCGATTGGCCCAGACGACGTAGGTGGCGGTGAGCACCCATGCCCCGGCGATCACGCCCGTGGCGAAAAGGATGCCGGCTGTCGTCGCCCCACTGACTGGGCGCGATACCAGCTGGCGATTGGTGGCGATCAGAATAATGTAGCCGTAATAGAGGATGAACAGCAGCGCCGTCAGCACCAGCGACACGCGCCAGCGCCCGGCGACGAGGCGGCGGAATTCTGCGGATTCGAGGACCTGGCGGCTGGGTTGCACGGGGGGATCATACATTGGGTGCCAGGGGTGCCAGGGGTGCCTGGGGTGCCAGGAGTGCCTGGGGTGCCAGGAGTGCCATGAAGTGCCATGAAGTGCCATGGGTGCTCGGCACCCCTTGCACGCCTAGCACCCAAGGCACTCTAGGCACTCTAGGCACCCTCGGCACTCTAGGCACTCTAGGCACTCTAGGCACCCTCGGCACCCCTGGCACCCCACCAATCACCATCCTACCGGCTTCCCCTTATTCTGCTCATCCAGCCACGTCTTCAGCGGCGCGAAATAGTCGGCGATCGCGGTCGCGTCCATCTGGCGCTGACCGGTGAGGGCTTCGAGCGCATCGGGCCACGGTTTTGCGGCGCCCAACTCGAGCATGGCTTTCAATTTCGCACCCGCCTCTTTGCTGCCGTAGATCGAACATCGGTGCAGTGGTCCGGTGCAGCCGGAGGCGCGCGCCAGGGCCCGGTGAAATTGGAACTCGAGAACCTGCGCCAGGAAGTAGCGGGCATAGGGCGTGTTGGCCGGCACGTGATACTTCGCGCCCGGATCGAAGAACTCCTCACCTCGGGAGGTCGGAGGAGCGACACCCTGATAACGCAGTTTGAGATCCCACCAGCCGCGGTTGTAGTTGGCCGGAGTAATACGCCCTGCGAACACCTGCCACCGCCACTGGTCGACGAGCAATCCGAACGGCAGAAACGCAAGCCGCTCCAGCGCCGCCTTGAGCAGCAGCCCTGTATCGGCTGACGCATCCGGCGCCTTATCCAGCAGTCCGATCTTTACCAGGTACTCGGGCGTGACCGACAGCGCGAGCGTGTCACCAACCGCTTCGTGAAACCCGTCGTTGGCGCTGTCTCTCAGGATGACTGGCAGCTTGCTGTACGCACGCTGATAGAAGTTGTGACCGAGTTCGTGGTGGATGGTGATGAAGTCCTCAGCGGTGAGGTCGATGCACATCTTGATGCGCACGTCGCTCTCGCTGTCGATGTCCCAGGCGCTCGCGTGGCAGACCACCTCGCGGTCGCGCGGCTTGAGGAACAGCGATCGTTCCCAGAAGGTCTTCGGTAGCGGATCGAATCCGAGCGAGGTGAAGAATCGCTCGCCGATTCGCACCATCTCGAGCGGCTCGATCTTGTGCGATTTGAGGTTCTCGGTCAGCGAGTAAACCGGCCTGTCGCCAGGCGGCGCGACCAGATCGTAGATGTTCGACCAGTCCTGCTGCCACAGGTTGCCGAGAAGGTGGGCAGGAATGGGCCCGCGTTCCGGCACCATCGCGCCGTACTTGTCGTGCAGCCGCGCCCGGACGTAGGTGTGCAGCGACAGATACAACGGACGCAGCTGCTCCCACAGTCGATCGAGCTCCTTGGCGAACGCATCGGCGGGCATGTCGTACTTCCCGCGCCACATCGCGCCGGTGTCGGCATAATCCAACGCCGACGCGCCTTTGTTCGACAGCTCGACAAAGCGCGCGTAGTCCTTGCGCATCGGGGCTCCGATGGTGTGCCAGCCCTCCCACACTTCTTTGAGGCGCGCGGGATCGCGATTCTCCGCGAGGATCTCGGTGATCTTCTCGATGTCGAGGCAACTGTCGCCAGTCGCTCCCTTTGGACAGTACTTGCCGCTCCCGTACGCGCCTTCCAGCGATGCCACGAGCCGCGTCAGTTCCTCGGCCTCCTTCGCACTTGGCGGAGCCGACATCGTCAGTGAGTTCTTCAGAACGTCGAACTGGCGCCGATCGGAGGTCGAGAGTTGGACGCCATCGAAGCGGCGCGCGTCCTTGGCGTACTTCGTGCTCGCGTTGACCAGCAGTTCGTTGGCCCGCGCCGCGAGCAGCTCGGTATCCGGCGTGATGTAAGTGCCCTGCACCCAGCCGGCGCGATTCGCCTCGTTAATCAGCCGGAGCAACTCCTCGTTTGCCTCGGCGAGAAACTTTCGCGCCTCCTCCGCGGTGGCGGGACCGCGAGGAGCCTGCGCCGAGAGGATCACGGAGCCGACGAGCGCGGCACACAGAACGAGTGCTGGCAAGTGGCGAGTCATTGTTTACTTGGGCTTGGCGGCGGGGACTGGCCCGCTGCGGACGGACTTGATCAGCTGGCGAATCCTCACGCGGCGATGGATCCCGCGTTTGCGATTGATTTGGTAGCGGGACTTGTCTCCGTTTCGTGCTGACATATCAGCCTCCACCTTGGATTATCGACGATTTCCTGGTTTTCTCTTTCCCTTTAGCCTTTGCATTATAATGACCCTTTGGTCATTTTACTGAATGCACGGTCATCGCAGGCCCACCAGAACCGACGTCATTACCGAGTATCGCCGCGACGCATTGCTCCACGCGGCCACCCGCATATTCGGCAAATACGGGTTCGATTGCGCAACGATGGAGCAGATTGCGCACGACGCGGATGTCGCGAAAGGGACGACGTATCTCTATTACCGATCGAAGCAGAGCATCTACGACGCGGCGCTCAGCCGTGGTCTGGCCGAGCTTGATCGACGGACGCACGAGGCGGTCGAGCGGGCACCGGATCTGCATGACGCGATTGCTGCCTTCGTGACCGCGCGAGCGCAGTACTTCCTGGAACACCGCGACTTCTTCCGCATGTATGTCGCGGCCATCTCTCGCCACATCACCAGCGTGAAACCGCGGGCGTCGGAATTCCAGGCGATGGTCGATCGACAGACCCGCCGGCTCGAGGACGCCATTGCACGCGGCGTGTCTCGCGGCGAAATCCGCCACGTCGACCCTGCCGCCGCGGCCCTGGCGATCTTCGATCTCACGCGCGGTCTCGTGGCACGCGCGATCGTCGCGACCGGAGCTTTTGATGTCGCGAGCGAGGTCGAATTCGTCACCTCGCTCGTTTGGAACGGACTCGAAAAGGGAAAGCGCCCGCGGCCCGAGCGAGGCGACGGAGTGAAGCGGTGAAGACGATGCGTAGAAGTATTGCGTCGGCGGTGGCGGCGATGCTGGCTGTGGCCGCAACGGCCAGCGGGCAGACCGTTGGGGGACAGGCGAGTAACAGCGGTCCATTCTTCGGCAGCGCCCCTCAGGGCGCCGCCACCGCGACGACGATCAATCTCTCGGTGAAAGAGGCGGTCGAACGCGCATTGCAGTTCAATCTCGGCCTTCTGCTTCAGGAAGAAGAGGCGAAGAACGCCCACGGGGCGCGCTGGCGCGCGCTCGCAGGCCTGTTGCCCGACATCTCGACCGGTGTCACCACCAGCCGTCAGATCATCAATCTCGAGGCCTATGGCTTCCAGGCCGACCCTTCGGTCATCGGTCCGTTCAACGTCTTCGACGCGCGCGTCTATGCGTCGCAGCCGGTCCTCGATCTTCGCGCGCTGAATGACGCTCGCGCAGCGGCGGCGAATGAGCGCGCGGAGACGCTCGGGATCCGGACGGCCCGCGATCTTGTCACGCTCGTAGCAGTCAACCTGTACCTGGAAGCCGTCGCCGCCGCCAGCCGCGCCGAAGCCACGCGTGCGCAGCAGGCGACCGCCGAGGCACTCTCGACGCAGGCGGCCGACATGAAACAGGCGGGCGTCGTCGCCGGCATCGACGTTCTTCGGGCGCAGGTGCAGGTCCAGAATCAGCGGCGCCGGACGATCCGCGCCGAGAGCGATTTCGAGAAAGCCAAACTGCAGCTTGCGCGCGCGATCGGCCTTCCTCCCGCGCAGGCGTTCACGCTCGCGGACAAGATTCCGTACGCCCCGCTGGCAGACATCACGCTCGAGACAGCGCTGAAAACGGCGTTTGAATCTCGCGCCGATTATCTCGCGGCGCGCGAGCGGCTCGCCGCCGCCGAAGCCTCACGCCGGGCCGCGGCCAGTGATCACATTCCGACAGTGCATCTCGATGCCGACTACGGTGCACTTGGCCAAACAGTCTCGGGATCGCACGAGACCTTCCGTGTGGCAGCCACCGTCAGGCTTCCCATTTTCGATGGTGGCCGCTCGACCGCGCGGCGAATCGAGACGGCGTCGGAGCTTCGCCGGCGTCAGCTCGAGCTCGACGACCTGCGTGGACGCGTCGAGTACGACGTGCGCACCTCGCTCCTGGATGTACGGGCGGCGGCGCAGCAGCTCGAAGCCGCGCAGGCCAACGTCACGCTCGCCGGACAGGAACTTGAACAGGCGCGCGACCGCTTCGCCGCGGGCGTCGCGGGAAACATCGAGGTCACGCAGGCACAGGAATCAGTCGCGATCGCATCCGAGAGCTACATCGATGCGCTTTACGCCCACAACCTCGCCAAGGCTTCACTCGCGCGCGCAGTCGGGACGGCAGAACAATCAGTGAAGGCCTTTGTCGAAGGAATCAAATAGATGGATCCGAAAGTCGAGAACAAGACCAATGCAGTTGCCGAGAACGACGCGGCACCCTCACGGTTCGCCGGACGCGGCCGCTGGCTGGCCCTTGCCGCGGTCCTCATCGTCGGTGCGGTGCTGATCTATCTCTGGATGACTGCCGGGCGGGTGTCGACCGACGATGCGCAGGTCGATGGACATATTACGCAGGTCGCGCCGCGCGTCGGTGGAACGGTCACCAAAGTCAACGTCAAGGAAAACCAATACGTCGAGGCTGGCACCGTGCTGGTGGAACTCGACCCGCGCGATTATCAGGTTGCTGTCGATCGGGCTCGCGCAGAGCTGGCGGATGCGCAAGCGAACGCGTCGGGAGCCGAGACGGGCATTCCCTTGACCCAGGTGTCGACGGAGTCGACCTTGCGCACTGCCACGGGCGGAGTCGAGGAGGCGCAGGCTGGCGTCGCGGTCGCGGATCGACTGGTCGAGGCCGGCCGCGCGCAGCTCGCGGCGGCACAGGCACGTCAACGTGAAAAAGAAGCAACCGCGGCAAAGGCGACCAAGGATGTCGAACGGTTGAAAGGGCTTGCGGCAAAGGAGGAGATCGCACAGCAGCAGTACGACGCTGCCGTCTCGATGGCGGACTCCGCCCGTGCTGCAGCGGATGCGGCGCGTTCCGACGTCAGTGCCGCCGAGGTCGCCGTCTCCGTTGCCGAACAGCGCGCCCGGCAGGCCCGCGGTGCGGCGGCGCAGGCCCAGGCCGCGCTTCACGGGTCGCAAACCGGCCCCGAACAACTCCGCGTGACGAAAGCACGTGCCGATATGGCGAATGCGCGCGTCCAGCAGATGACGGCCGCGCTGGCACAGGCGGAGCTGAATCTGCAGCGCACGAAGATCACGGCGCCGACCGGCGGGGTTCTCAGCCGCAAGTCGGTCGAAGCGGGCCAGGTCATTCAAGCGGGACAGCCGCTGTTTGCGCTCGTCTCGCTGGGTGATGTCTGGGTCACCGCCAACTACAAAGAGACGCAATTGAAGCGCGTGCAGTCCGGGCAGCGCGCACGGATCGAGGTCGACGGATTGGACCGGGTGTTCGACGGACATGTCGACAGCATCGCTGCCGCGACCGGTGCGAAGTTCAGCCTGCTGCCGCCGGAGAACGCCACTGGAAACTACGTCAAGGTAGTGCAACGCGTGCCGGTGAAGATCGTGCTCGAGCCCGGCCAGGATCCCGAACATCGTTTGCGGCCCGGCATGTCGGTGACGCCGACGATCTACACCAACTCGTCGCGATGACGGCAGAGACCGACCACCCGCACGTCAATCCATGGATCGTCGCCGTCGCGGTGATGTTCGCGACGTTCATGGAAGTGCTCGACACGACCGTCGTCAATGTATCGCTGCCGCACATCGCCGGGAATCTGTCGGCCTCGATCGATGAATCGACGTGGGTGCTGACCTCCTACCTCGTCGCCAACGCGATCGTTCTCCCGCTCACCGGATGGCTCGCGCGCCATTTCGGCAGGAAGCGGCTACTGATGACATCGGTCGCCGGCTTCACCATCTCGTCGCTGCTCTGCGGCATCGCGCCCAACCTGCCCCTGCTGGTTGCATTCCGCATCCTGCAGGGCGCGACGGGCGGGGCCATGCAGCCGCTTTCGCAGGCTGTGCTGCTCGAAGCATTTCCGCCGCACGAGCGCGGAAAGGCGATGGGTTTCTGGGGTCTCGGCATCGTGGTCGCACCGATTCTGGGACCAGTACTTGGTGGATGGCTGACCGACACCTACAGCTGGCGGTGGGTGTTCTACATCAATCTTCCGGTCGGCATCGCCTCGCTCGTCATGACCAAGCTGTACGTCTTCGATCCGGCCTACCTTCGCAAGGACACCGACAAGATCGATTACTGGGGCATCGGGTTGTTGGCGCTCTGGGTCGGCACGCTGCAACTTGCCCTCGATCTCGGCCAGGAACGCGACTGGTTTTCCTCTCTTTTCATTACGACGCTGGTCGTATTGTCGGGCGGCGGCCTGATCGCATTCCTCGTTCGCGAGTGGATCGCGGCCGAGCCGGTCGTCGATCTGCGCGTGTTCAAAGTGCGCACGTACAGCACCGGCGTGTTCTTGATGACGACACTCGGCTTCGTGCTCTACGGCAGTCTCGTGCTATTGCCGATCATGCTGCAGACGCTGCTTGGCTATCCGTCGCTGCAGGCCGGCATCGCGATGGCACCGCGTGGTCTGGGATCGTTCATCGGGATGCCACTGGTCGGCGCGATGATCGGAAAAATCGATCCGAGAAAAATGGTTGCATTCGGCCTGGTCGCGGGGGCATTTACGCTGTTCTGGCTGGCGCGCCTCAACCTGCAGGCCGGCTACTGGGACATCTTCTGGCCGCAGTTCTTCCAGGGTCTCGGCCTGTCTGCGCTCTTCGTTCCGCTGACGACGATCAGCATGGATCCGATTCCGCGCGAGCGAATGGGCAACGCCACGAGTTTGTTCAATCTGATGCGCAATCTCGGTGGAAGTATCGGGATCGCCACGACCGGGACCTTGCTGGCGCGCAAGCAGCAGGAGTACATCAACGTCATGGGCGCGCACGTCACGCCATTCTCGGAAACCGCGCGGAACGCGCTCGAAGCGGCACGTCAGGGTTTCCTCGCCTCCGGCTCCGACGCGGCCACCGCGACCCAGCGTGCCTACGCCGCCGTATTCGGAACCGTCCAGCGCCATGCCACCATGGTCGCGTTCGTCGACCTGTTCAGACTACTGGGGATTATTTTTCTGTTGCTGCTGCCGCTGGTGATGTTGATGCGGCGGCCACGGAGCCGGGCCGCGGCAGCGGCCCACTGAGCCACGGACAAACGCAGATCAATCTCGCCACGGATTACCACGGATTCATCTCACCACGGATGAAGCCACGGATGAACACGGATTAACACGGATTCATCTCGCCACAGATGAAGCCACGGATGACCACGGATTCATCTCGCCACGGATTAACACGGATTAACACGGATTCATCTCGCCACGGATGAACACGGATTAACACGGATTCATCTCGCCACAGATCAACACGGATTAACACGGACTGGGCCGGGTGAAAGTGAGCAGCGGTACTTGCAGCTGTGGCGCGGCAAGTTGCCCGGAATCGTCCCACCAAACGAGCCTCGAGAGTTACGCCAGCGAACGCGGCAGGGGAGTGTCAGGTTTTTGTGTGTAGGGCGCATTGACGATGATGCGCGTGGGCGGTGTGGGAAACCGCGTTTTGTGCGGTTTTCCAAGTCCCTGTGGGCGCGTTTTTGGCGTCCGCGGGGACGGCAGCGTCCATGCGCGGCATTTTATCTGGAACGAACAACAAACAAGATGTCACGCGTGGCATCGGGCAGAATCGCCAAGGTCAGATAAACGGCCTTGCGCATCACCGTCGCTTTATCGCGAATTTTCACACGCAGAGCGTCGAAAAACACGACCGGATACATCGGGTCGAGCGGCCGCCTCTGCCAGGCGCTGACTTCGGCCACGATCCCGTCGGTGACCGTGCTGATCAGGTCAGGCGATACTTCGACGCCGTGCATCTCGTTGAGGAACGCCTGGATCTCACGCACCGTCATCCCCCGGGCGTACAGCGCCAGGACTTTGTCATCGAAGCCTGTGAACCGGCGCTCGTGTTTGCCGATCAGGCGTGGTTCAAACGTCCCCTCGATCGCGCGGGACCGCGATGGCAACCGCTCCATCGTCGGTCAGCACGGTCTGCCACTCGTCCCATTGCGGTGATTGGTCGCGTCGACGGGCTTCGCGCCGCCAGACGGATACCCCAAATGATGCGTGAGCTCGCTGCCCAGTGCGCGCTCGATCAGTGCGTTCTTAAAGCGACGCGCCGCCGCGTCGAGCTCTTCAGGCGAGATCGGTCCTTCTCGAATGAACTGATGGAGAATCTCCGACGGGACGGGCGTCAGTGGTGCTTCGCGCACCAGGGTCTTACGGCGAGGTCGTGGCATAACGGCTCCTCATGTTATGCCCGACACACAAAATTTCTGACACGCTCCAGCCCAGAATGTGCGTCGATTTATTCATTGCATGCGTCAGTTGATCCGTGTTCTTCCGTGGCCCACTCGTTCCGTGTTCATCCCTGTTCTTCCGTGGCCCACTCGTTCCGTGTTAATCCGTGTTCTCCCGTGGCTCACTCGTTTCCGTGTCGATCCGTGTTCTTCCGTGGCTCCACTCATTCCGTGTTGATCCGTGTTCTTCCGTGGCTCACTCGTTTCCGTGTCGATCCGTGTTCTTCCGTGGCTCACTCATTCCGTGTTAATCCGTGTTAATCCGTGTTCATCGGTGGCTCACTCATTCCGTGTTAATCCGTGTTCATCCGTGGCTCAGTCATTCCGTGTTAATCCGTGTTCATCCGTGGCTCACTCATTCCGTGTTAATCCGTGTTCATCCGTGGCTCACTCATTCCGTGTTAATCCGTGTTCATCCGTGGCTTATCCTTCCCGTGTTCTTCCGTGGCCCGTCGAAGTCCTCGAAAGGCCCGCCGCATCTCATCGTAGGTAAAGTTCGCGTTGCGCCCGCTCGGGTTCGGTAACACGTAGATGCGCGCCTGGTGTATCGTCTCCGGGCGAAGACCAGTGGTTAGTGGAGCGGTCCGCAAGCGTCCGCGTGTGTTCTTGTCGGCGTCGTCGGCCAGCAGCGGCTGAATGACTCGATATAGAGTCACCCCGACGAGCGCAACCAGCCTCGGCCGATACTTCTTTATCTTTCGCTCGAGGATGTGCCAGCCGGCGATGTACTCGGGCGGCGCAAGATCGTCGATCCCCGGACTGGGTCGCGCGACAAGGTTCGTAATCCCGAAGCCCCACTCGAGCAGCCGATGATCCTCGGCATAAGTGATCGGTTCCGGTACCAGCTTCGACTCCCACAGGAGTTTCCAGAATCGATTCGAATACCCGGCAAAGTGATGACCCGTCAGTGCAGAACGAACACCCGGATTGATTCCAACAAAGAGGATGCGAAGATCACGCTCGATCCGATCCTTCAGTCGCAATTCGGACCAGTCGTTGGCGATTGGACGGCGTGGTGGCATAGGATGCAGAAATGAACTGGCTATTCAAAGAAGAACCGACGCACTACAGCTACGACGATCTCGTTCGCGACGGGAAGACCTCGTGGACCGGCGTGAGAAATCCCGTCGCTCAGAAGCACCTGCGATCCGTGAAGAGAGGCGACCGCATCTTCTTCTATCACACGGGAGACGAGAAGGCGGTTGTGGGTGTCGCCAAGGCAGCAGCAGAGTCGTACCCGGATCCGAGTGACACGACCGGCAAGTTCTACGCCGTTGATGTCGTCCCGGTGCGCAAACTGAAAAACCCCGTGACGCTCGCGGCGGTCAAAGCAGACAAGTCATTCGCGACGTTTCCTCTCACCCGCGTCCCGCGCCTCTCGGTCATGCCGGTCAGTGACGACGAGTGGGAACGGATCGAGGGCATGAGCAAATAGATTCTACGTTTGAATCGACAGGTGCTCGAAGACCATTGGATACTCGCGATCCAGCCCGCGTTTGCGCACGATTGGCGTCATCCGCGCCGGACGGCTGCCAACATACAACGGGGTATTCGGTTGACCGGCGTATCGATCCGTCGTTGTCAGGCAGACATCCTGCACAAGTCCCTGATCCAGCAGCGCGGATGCAGTGGTTCGACCACCCACCGCTGATATCCGCCGGATTCCATATTCGCGACCGAGATACTCGAGCGGCGTCCTCAGGTCCTCGCCCGACATCGGAACCAGCCGTACCCACGAGCGATCGGCAATGGCTCGCTCGAGCTCGCGACATCCGACCGGACCGGCAAGCACGAAGACTGACACTTCCGGCACATTGAAAATCCGGCTCGTCTCCGGGTCGATGCGACCTGTGCCGGTGACGACGATCTGCGCGGGATGTCGCGGCAGACCGAGCTCTCGTCGAAGCGCAACGAGCTCAGGATGCCAGACGGAGAAAAACGTGCCGGGATCGTCGGCCGTCTTCGCGCCGGCAAGCACCGCGTCGACGCCAACCCTCGATAGCCCTTCGTAAACGAGATGCTTGTCGAGCGGCCCACCGCCGAGTTCGTCGGGATTATCGGTGCCCGTATTGCCGTTCTTGGACTGCACGAACACGAGCGAGACGAACGGACATGAGCGGCCGTACATCGCGAGATGAAACAGTCCATCGTAATATTGGCGAGTCCACGCGTTACCAATCGATCGAGTGGCAAATTTGTCGGAATGATCCTCGGTGGTATCGAGTGGCACCAGCACCGCCGACGTCGCCTCGCGTGCCTTTCGCTCGCTGAACGCGCGGAAATCTTCCACCACTAATCCGTGTTATTCCGTGCCCCGTGTTATTCCGTGTTAATCCGTGTTCTTCCGTGGCTCGTGTTACTCCGTGGCTCGTGTTCTTCCGTGGCTCGTGTGAATCCGTGGTTAGCGGCCGGGCTTCAACAGCAGGAATCCGAGCGGCGGGAGGGTCAGTCGTAGGGACTGGTGATAGCCGTGCGCCGCGAGTGCCTCAGTGAAGATGGCGCCGCCATTGCCGATGTTCGATCCGCCGTACACCGCGGCATCGCTGTTGACCAGCTCCAGGTATGGGCCGGGTGTGGGGACGCCAACCAGGTATCCATCCCGCGGCACCGGTGTGAAGTTCAGAACCGCGACGAGATAGTCGGCGCTGTCCTTGGCGCGGCGGATGAACGAGACAACACTGTTCTCGCTGTCGTTGCAATCGATCCACTGAAACCCGCTGCCGTCGAAATCCAGCTCGAACAGCGCACGCTCCGACTGGTAGGTGCGATTCAGATCCTGCATGAACAATCGCAGTCCCTGGTGCAGCGGGTCGTCGAGGGCATGCCAGTCCAGGCTGTAGTCGTAGTTCCACTCGCGCGTCTGCCCGAACTCGCAACCCATGAACATGAGCTTCTTCCCCGGATGGGCGTACATGAACCCATACAGGCTGCGGAGCGTCGCCGCCTTTTGCCAGTCGTCGCCCGGAACCTTCCCGAACATTGACCCCTTGCCGTGAACGACTTCATCGTGCGAGAACGGCAGGATGAAGTTCTCGCTGAACGCATACAGGAGCGAGAAGGTCAGGTGCCGATGTTCATAGCGGCGATAGACCGGATTCTTCCGCACGTACTCCAGGATGTCGTTCATCCATCCCATGTTCCACTTGTAAGTGAAACCCAGCCCGCCGACGTACGTGGGCCGACTAACCGATGGCCACGCTGTGGATTCTTCCGCAATCGTGATCGAACCGGGTTGCTCGGCGTGGGTGAGGGTATTCAGCTCACGGAGAAACTCGATCGCATCGAGATTCTCCCGTCCACCGAAACGGTTTGGAATCCATTCCCCCTGTTTACGCGAGTAATCGAGATAGAGCATCGAGGCAACGGCATCGACGCGCAGTCCGTCGACGTGATACTCGTGCAGCCAGAAGAGCGCGTTCGCGAGCAGGAAATTGCGGACCTCGTTGCGTCCGTAATTGAAGATCAGCGTTCCCCACTCCCGGTGCTCGCCCTGGCGGGGGTCCTGATGTTCGAAGAGCGCCGTGCCGTCAAACTGCGCGAGCCCGTGCGCGTCTTTCGGAAAATGCCCCGGGACCCAATCGAGAATGACACCGATTCCATGCGCGTGGCACGCGTCGACCAACGCCTTGAATTCTTCCGGCTTGCCGAAGCGGCTGGTCGGCGCGAAAAAGCCGATCACTTGATAGCCCCACGAGCCGGAAAACGGGTGTTCCATCACCGGGAGCAGCTCGATGTGCGTGTAGCCCATCTCCTTGACGTAGGGAATCAGCCGCTCCGCCAGCTCGGAATACGTCAGATATCGATTGCCTTCCTCCGGGATTCGCGCCCACGAGCCGAGGTGCACCTCGTAAACGGCAAACGGCCGGTGAAACCAGGAATCAGCCGACTGCCGCGATCGCATCCACTCGTCGTCTTTCCATTGATATTGGGGAGCCGCGACGAGCGAGGCACTCAGCGGCGGGAGTTCGAACGCAAATCCAAACGGATCGGACTTCAGGATCACTTCTCCATACCGAGTGAGCAGCTCGAACTTGTATCGCTCGCCAGTCGCGATACCCGGTATGAAGATTTCCCATACGCCGCTGGCTCCGAGCGAACGCATCGGGTGCCGGCGACCGTCCCATGCGTTGAAGTCGCCAACGACGCTGACGCGCTTTGCATTCGGCGCCCAGACGCCGAAGTGAACTCCGGCCGCCGTGCCGACCGTGATCGGGTGCGCACCGAGCTTGTCGTAAATGCGCGTGTGCTTCCCCTCGCCGAATAGATACAGGTCGTAGTCCGACAGGACACGGCCGTAGCGGTACGGGTCGTCGATTTCCGACGTCACGCCCCCCTGGTATGACACGCGCAGCCGGTAATCAGGAATCTCGGTCAGGTCCGGGAAGGTCGCTTCAAAAATGCCGGCAGGATGCCGTCGCGTCATCTCGATGGACCCCGACCCGTTGCGCGTCACGCTAATGCGCTCGGCGGTCGGAATGACGGTTCTTATCACCACACCCTTGTCCGGCTCGAGGTGTGGTCCAAGGACAGCGAACGGATCGGCGTGCCGTGCTTCCGCGATCGCCTGCAGCAGAGGATCTCGTTTCACGTTGGTGACTTTCGAATTGGCGATTGGTGAATTGGTGAGTTGGTGGATCAACGCCTCGCATTATGCGTTCATCAATTCACCACGACACCAATGCACAAATCCACCAATGGCCATGTTATAGCGCGGCGAGGAGGCTGGCGCCAGTGCTGGCGAGGGCGAGAACGAGAAGCCACGGCGCGACCGCGGAGGCGCGGCTTGCGGGCAACGTGTTGGGCTGCCCCGAGGCGCCCCAGGTCGAGATTGTCTGAAAGGCCACAAACGTGCAGGCGAGCGCGCCGAATGAGAGCGCCCAGCCGGCACCGAGGAGACCTCTGGGGACTCCGGCGCGCATCCCTGGCAGCCAGACGGCAAGGGCTGCCGACAGCATCCACGCTGCGATCGCCATGATCGCGAGCAGCTTGAGCTGACCGAGCGCACGATCCGCCGCCTGGCGACGCAGCTCTGCAGCAAGCGCCTCTTCCGCACGCCGCTGCTCAGCTTCGACCTGCGTGCGTTCGAGGTCCATCCGGGCGCGATCGCGATCGAACGCCTCTTTCAACGCCGCGACCACGACACCGGCTAACCGCGTCTCCAGCCCGCGAGTCGTTCCCTCGGCGATGTCGGTGGACCCGGGATCAAATGTCGCGCGCAGCCGCCCGGCCGTTCGCGCGAGCCCTGTCACCGTATCGATCACCCGCAGCCAGTTCGGCATCTAATCAGTGATCAGTGATTCGGAGCCGCTCGCCGCTGGTCGGACAGCTGAGAAAGGATGGCGTCGATATACGCACTCACGAGACCTGGAAGATCGTCGACCGGGCCGTTCAGCGTAAAGATCTTCCGGAATCGCGGGCCCGAAATCGCCAGGTCCCAACCGCTGCCGGATTGCGATTTGAACAGCGAGAGCCTCCAGCTTTCAAAGGCCGGCCGCCAGCGTTTCACGACCGTCTTGACGGCGGTCGTGAGCTGGTTGCGCAGACCCGCATCACCGAGCTGCGGACAACTTATCGAAACAGACATACCGTGCGTACCTGTTACCAGTTTCTCTGCCGTGATTTCAAGCTAGGCAGTATCGCTACGACAGTGCCGCAGCGGCCAGACCATCCATGTCTTCACCACGCGTCACACCGTGCTGGCCCATCACCGGAAGGTCCACCGTAAACGTGGCGCCCTGATCAAGGCCGGGACTGGCGGCTTGAATGGAGCCGCCATGAAGCTTGACCAGATACTTCGCAATCGACAGACCGATGCCAAGTCCCCAGGTCGCGCCGCGCGTCGGCGATGCATCAGCTTGCCGAAATCGATCGAAGACGAACGGCAGGAAATCCGGCGCGATGCCGCGCCCGGTGTCCTGCACGAGGATGCGGACGTGTCCATCCGCGTGACTGACCCGCGCGTCGACGGTGCCGCCCGCTCCAGTGAACTTGACCGCGTTGTGCAGCAGGTTAAAGAGGATCTGCTGAACCCGCTGGGGATCCGCTTGCACCTGTGGCAACCCCGTTTCAACACTCGCGACAACCTGAACGTGCTTGGCTTCCGCGGCTGGTTTCATCGACTCCACCGCGGCAAGAACCACCGCTCCGATATCGGTACGTGCCACCTCCAACCGTGTCGTCCCCAGCGCCAGCCTGTTCAGCTCCAGAAGATCCTCGATCAACTTCGCCTGCATCTGGGCGTTTCGCTGGATGACCTCTATTGCGTGTCGTGAATCCTTGACGCCCTCCCCTCGGGCCAGCAGACTCACCCATCCGAGGATCGCGTTCATCGGCGTTCGTAGCTCGTGGCTGAGCGTCGCCAGAAACTCATCCTTGATGCGGCTTTGCCGCTCGGCCTCGTCGCGAGCGCGACGCTCACGGAGCAACGCCTGCTCGAGCGCGCTGGTCCGCTCGGCCACCCTCAACTCGAGCTCCTGGTTGACATGCTGAAGCGCCTCTTGAGCGTTTTGTCGTGCCGCCACCTGCCGTTGCAGTTCTTCGTTGAGAGCCGCAAGCGCGCGCGTCTTTCGATGCAGCTCGATGAAGACGTTGATCTTCGATCGCAGGATGTCGCCCTTGACGGGCTTACTCAGGTAATCGACCGCGCCAACGCCATATCCCCGAAGAATGTCGTCGTCGTCGACAAGGTGTGCCGTCAAAAAAAGGATCGGAACGTACTGCGTCCGGCGTCGTTGCTTGACGAGGTTCGCAAGTTCGATCCCACTCATCCCGGGCATTCGGATGTCGAGGATCATCGCCGCAAAATCGTGACGCAGCACCGCGAGGAGCGCCTCGTCGGCAGACGTCGCGCGGATGGACGTACAACCGGTCGGCTGAAGCATGATCTCCAGCGAGTCCAGGTTCCGCCCTTCGTCGTCGACGATCAGGATCTTGACGTCCTCGTTCATTCAGTGGTGCCCTTCGAACTCAGAACTGACAACCAACAACCTGGAACAGTTCAGCGATAGAGCCAAACCCGGAGCAGCGACAACAGCTGTTCCGTGTTGACCGGCTTCGCGATGTAGTCCGACGCGCCCGCTCCGAGGCACTTCTCACGGTCCCCTTTCATCGCCTTCGCCGTAAGCGCCAGAATGGGCAGCGTTCGGAACTCCGGATTCTTGCGAATCTCTCTCATCGTCTCGTAGCCGTCCATGCCGGGCATCATGATGTCCATGAGGACGACGCTGAGACCCTCAGTCTCATTGATTAGATCGATCGCCTGACGTCCATTGGTTGCGGTGACGACCTCCATTTCATGGTTTTCCAGCAGACTCGTCAACGCGAAGATATTCCGGGCGTCGTCGTCGACGATGAGGACGCGGCGACCGCGCAGGACGGCATCGGAGCCGTGGAGCCGCTCGAGGAGCTTGCGTTTGGATTCAGGCAAATCGGCAACGACACGATGGAGGAACAGCGCGGTCTCGTCGAACAATCGTTCCGGCGATTGCACATCTTTCAGCACGACGCTCTTCGCCACCGTTTTCAGCTGAGCCTCCTCTTCAGAACTCAGCTCTTTGCCGGTGAATACGACCACGGGTGTGTCGCGCAGTTCCGGTTCGGATTGCATCCGTCCCAGCAGATCGAATCCTGACATGTCCGGCAGGCGCAAATCGACGACGCAGCACTCCACCGGGCGCTCTCGCAGAACACTGAGCGCTTCCTCCCCGGTTCCGACGGCAGCCACCTCGATGTCGTCGTGCATCACCAGATCGACGATGCCTTCGCGCTCGATCTCGTTATCCTCCACAACCAGCAGCCGCTTCTTGTGAGGAACAACGTACGACTTGATGCGATCGAATGCCTGTTCGAGATCCTGTGTCGTTCCCGGCTTGACGAGGTAGGAGAAAGCACCATGCGACAGGCCGTGCTGCCGCTCTTCTTCAACAGAGAGCATCTGAACCGGAATGTGCCGTGTCGCTGGATCCAACTTCAAGTTGTTCAGCACGGTCCAGCCAAGCATGTCGGGAAGGAAGACATCCAGCGTGATTGCCGTCGGCAGATACTGCCGCGCGAGCGTGAGTGCCGCGGCACCGCGGTTGGTGACGATCGCCTTGAAACCCTTGTCCCGCGCGAGTCCAAGCAGCACGCGCGCGTAGTGAGGGTCGTCGTCGACAATAAGCAGCGTTTGATCGCCTTCGACGATGTCGTCGCGGTCGTCGAGCACCACTTCTTCGGTCTTGGCGACAGCGAGAACCGGAAGCGTCGTCGGGACGACACGCGCCGTGTCTGCCGCAACCCGTTCGCTCGCGGGAGCGGTTACCGCCCGCACCGGGCCGATGTAGTTGATCGGCAAGTACAGAGTAAACGTGCTGCCCTGCCCGGGGACACTGATCAGGCGAATCTCGCCACCAAGGAGCGAGGCCAGTTCACGGCTGATCGCCAGACCGAGACCGGTTCCGCCGTACTTGCGGCTGGTGCCGGCATCGGCCTGCTGGAATGCTTCGAAGATCAGGCGCTGCTTCTCGGGCGCGATGCCAATGCCGGTGTCCGATACCTCGATTGCAACGGCTGCCGGAGCGTAACGAAGAACCGGATGATCGGGCGTCCACCCCGTGGTCACCTGCTTCACTCGCATGTTGACCTGGCCCTGCGATGTGAATTTGAACGCGTTCGAAAGCAGGTTCTTCAAAATCTGCTGCAGGCGCTTCGGATCACTCGTGAACGTTCTCGGCAGCGAATTGTCGATATCCACCTGGAATGCGAGGTTCTTCGACTCCGCGAGATGGTGGAACATGCGCCCGACCGTATCGCGAAGCGATCTGAACGTGAGCTCTTCGGGCTCGACGGTCACCGTGCCCGATTCGATCTTCGACAGGTCGAGAATATCGTTGATCAGTGTAAGGAGGTCGGTGCCGGCCGAGTGGATGTTCCTGGCGAATTCGACCTGCCTGGCAGCCAGATTTCCGGTCGGATTATCCGCGAGCTGCTGCCCGAGAATGAGGATCGAATTGAGCGGTGTGCGAAGCTCGTGCGACATGTTCGCGAGGAACTCTGATTTGTACTTCGAGGTCAGCGCCAGCTCCGCGGCCTTTTCTTCCAGCGCCCGGCGTGCCTGCTCGACTTCCTTGTTCTTGCGCTCGACTTCGACGTTCTGTTCCGCGAGCTCCTGCGCCTTGAGCGCCAGCTGCTCGTTGGTCTGCTGAAGTTCGCTCTGCCGGGTCTGCAACTCGATCGTCAGCTGCTGCGACTGCAGCAGCAGGTTCTCCGTCCTCATCGTCGCTTCGATCGTGTTGAAGACGACGCCGATCGACTGCGTCAGCTGTTCGAGGAACGTCAGGTGGGTTGCGGTGAACGGCTGCAGCGACGACAACTCGATGACCGCTTTCGTTTCACCTTCGAACAGAACCGGCAACACGACGATGCTCTTCGGCGTCGCCGCACCGAGGCTGGAGTGGATGCGCATGTAACGAGACGGCACCTTGGTGAGGAGGATGCGCTGTTTCTCGAGCGCGCACTGGCCAACGAGTCCTTTTCCAACTTCGATGCGAGGTGCCTGATCGTCGCCGATCGCGTAGCCGGCAAGGAGCGACAGTGACGGTGTGGCGTCGGTGACCTCGCTCAGCATCTGATACACCGTGCCCTGCTGCGCATTGACCAGCGGTGCAAGTTCGGTCAGCAGGAGCTTGCCGACGGTGACCAGATCGCGCTGCCCCTGCAGCATGCGGGTGAACTTGGCGACGTTGGTCTTCAACCAGTCCTGCTCCTGGTTGCGATCGGTCGTTCCGCGCAGGTTGTCGATCATCGTGTTGATGTTGTCTTTGAGCTCCGCGACCTCGCCACGGGCTTCGACCTGAATCGACCGCGTCAGGTCCCCCTTGGTGACGGCGGTTGCCACTTCCGCAATCGCGCGCACCTGGTTGGTCAGATTCGCGGCCAGCAGGTTGACGTTACCGGTGAGGTCCTTCCACGTGCCGGCTGCCCCGGGCACGTTCGCCTGGCCGCCCAGCCGTCCTTCGACACCGACTTCGCGGGCGACGTTGGTCACCTGCTCGGCGAACGTCGCGAGCGTGTCGGTCATGTTGTTGATCGTTTCAGCGAGGGCCGCGACTTCTCCCTTCGCTTCGACCGTCAGTTTCTGGCGCAGGTTGCCGTTGGCAACCGCGGTGACGACCTTGACGATGCCGCGGACCTGGTCGGTGAGGTTGGCGGCCATGACGTTGACCGAGTCGGTAAGGTCCTTCCAGGTGCCGGCGACGCCGGGCACTTCGGCCTGACCTCCCAGCTTCCCTTCGGTGCCGACTTCGCGCGCGACGCGCGTGACCTCGGCCGCGAACGCGCGAAGCTGGTCGACCATGGTGTTGATCGTGTTCTTCAGCTCGAGGATCTCTCCCTTGACGTCGACCGAGATCTTGCGCGAGAGGTCGCCGCGCGCGACGGCGGTCGTGACTTCCGCGATGTTCCGGACTTGCGCGGTGAGGTTCGCGCCCATGACGTTGACCGAGTCGGTGAGGTCCTTCCACGTACCGGCGACGCCGGGGACGACGGCCTGCACACCCAGGCGTCCTTCGGTTCCGACTTCGCGCGCCACGCGCGTCACTTCGGAGGCGAACGAACGCAGCTGCTCGACCATCGCGTTGATCGCTTCCTTCAACTGCAGGATTTCGCCGCGGACGTCGACGGTGATCTTCTTGGACAAGTCGCCGTTGGCCACGGCGATCGTGACTTCCGCGATGTTACGGACCTGGCCGGTCAGGTTCGACGCCATCGAGTTGACGTTGTCGGTGAGGTCCTTCCACGTGCCCGCGGCAACACCGGGAACGAGCGCCTGCCCGCCGAGCTTGCCTTCAGTGCCGACCTCGCGGGCGACGCGGCTGACTTCCGAGGCGAACGCGTTCAACTGGTCGACCATCGTGTTGATGGTGTTTTTCAGCTCGAGAATTTCTCCCTTCACGTCGACCGTGATCTTGCGTGAGAGGTCGCCGCGCGCGATCGATGTGGCGACGTCGGCGATGTTCCGCACCTGGTTGGTGAGGTTGGCGGCCATCGAGTTGACGTTGTCGGTGAGGTCCTTCCACGTGCCGCCAACGCCCGGGACTTCCGCCTGTCCGCCGAGCTTGCCTTCGGTCCCAACCTCGCGCGCGACGCGCGTGACTTCTGCGGCAAACGATCGCAACTGCTCCACCATGGTGTTCATGGTGTCTTTCAGCTGCAGGATCTCGCCGCGGACGTCGACCGTGATCTTCTTCGACAGGTCACCATTGGCGACCGCGACGGTCACTTCCGCGATGTTGCGGACCTGCGCGGTGAGATTCCCGGCCATCTGATTGACGTTGTCGGTCAGGTCCTTCCACGTGCCGGCGACGCCGGTGACGACCGCCTGGCCACCAAGCTTTCCGTCGGTTCCGACTTCTCTCGCGACGCGGCTCACTTCGGACGCGAACGCGTTGAGCTGGTCGACCATCGTGTTGATCGTGTTCTTCAGCTCGAGGATTTCGCCTTTCACGTCGACGGTGATTTTGCGCGACAGGTCGCCGCGGGCGACGGCGGTCGCGACTTCCGCGATGTTGCGCACCTGGCCGGTCAGGTTCGAGGCCATGAAGTTGACGTTGTCGGTGAGGTCCTTCCACGTGCCGGCAACACCGGTCACGACGGCCTGTCCACCGAGCTTGCCTTCGGTGCCGACTTCGCGCGCGACGCGCGTCACTTCGGACGCGAACGCGTTGAGCTGGTCGACCATCGTGTTGATCGTGTTCTTCAGCTCGAGGATTTCCCCCTTCACATCGACGGTGATCTTGCGCGACAGGTCGCCGTTGGCGATGGCGGTCGCGACGTTGGCGATGTTTCGCACCTGGCCCGTCAGGTTCGACGCCATCGAGTTGACGTTATCGGTGAGGTCCTTCCACGTCCCGGCGACGTCGGGGACTTCCGCCTGGCCACCGAGCTTGCCTTCGGTGCCGACTTCTCTCGCCACGCGACTCACTTCCGACGCGAAGGCGTTGAGCTGGTCGACCATCGTGTTGATCGTGTTCTTGAGCTGAAGGATTTCACCCTTGACGTCGACCGTGATCTTGCGCGACAGGTCGCCCTTTGCAATTGCCGTCGCGACGTCGGCGATGTTGCGCACCTGACCGGTCAGGTTCGACGCCATTGAGTTGACGTTGTCCGTGAGGTCCTTCCACGTGCCGGCAACTCCAGGCACCGCCGCCTGTCCGCCGAGCTTGCCTTCGGTGCCGACTTCTCTCGCCACGCGGCTCACTTCCGAGGCGAACGCATTGAGCTGATCGACCATCGTGTTGATGGTGTTCTTCAGCTCGAGAATCTCTCCCTTGACGTCGACGGTGATCTTTCTCGACAGGTCTCCCTTCGCGATCGCGGTGGCGACGTCGGCGATGTTACGGACCTGACCGGTCAGGTTGGACGCCATCGAGTTGACCGAGTCGGTGAGGTTCTTCCAGGTGCCGGCAACACCTGGGACGACCGCCTGGCCACCGAGCTTGCCTTCCGTGCCGACCTCGCGCGCGACGCGCGTGACTTCGGACGCAAAGCCGTTCAACTGATCGACCATCGTGTTGATCGTGTCTTTCAGTTCCGCGATCTCCCCCTTGACGTCGACCGTGATTTTGCGCGACAGGTCACCACGCGCGACCGCCGTCGTCACTTCCGCGATGTTCCTGACCTGCGCCGTCAGGTTGGCGCCCATCGCGTTGACCGAGTCGGTGAGGTCCTTCCAGGTGCCGGCGACGTCCGGCACTTCGGCGCGTCCCCCCAGCTTGCCTTCGGTGCCGACCTCGCGCGCGACGCGGAACACTTCCGACGCGAACGCGTTGAGCTGGTCGACCATCGTGTTGATCGTGTCTTTGAGCTCGAGGATTTCTCCTTTGACGTCGACCGTGATTTTGCGCGAGAGGTCGCCGCGCGCCACCGCCGTGGTCACGCCGGCGATGTTGCGAACCTGCGCGGTCAGGTTCGAGGCCATCGCATTGACGGAGTCCGTGAGGTCCTTCCAGGTGCCGGCCACACCCGGCACGACCGCCTGGCCGCCGAGCTTGCCTTCGGTGCCGACTTCGCGCGCGACGCGCGTCACTTCCGCCGCGAAACCGCGCAACTGATCGACCATCGTGTTGATGGCTTCCTTGAGCTGCAAAATCTCGCCGCGCACGTCGACGGTGATCTTCTTGGAGAGGTCGCCATTGGCCACCGCGATCGTGACGTCGGCAATGTTGCGCACCTGCGCGGTCAGGTTGCCGGCCATCTGGTTGACCGATTCGGTCAGGTCCTTCCAGACGCCCGACACCCCTTTGACTTGCGCCTGTCCACCGAGCTTGCCTTCGGTGCCGACTTCGCGCGCGACGCGGGTGACTTCCGACGTGAAGACCGACAACTGATCGATCATGTTGTTGACGAGGCGCGCCGAACGCAGGAACTCTCCCTCGAGCGGCCGGCCATCGACTTCGAGCGCCATTGCCTGACTCAAGTCACCCTTGGCAACGGCGCCCACCGCGCGCGTCACTTCGGTCGTCGGCCAGACCAGGTCGTCGATCAGCGTGTTGAGGGCGTTGACCTCGTCGGCCCATCCGCCGGTCAGGCCCGCCAGCGTCATGCGCTGTTTGAGTTTGCCTTCTTTGCCGACGGCCCGCGTCACCCGCGCGGTTTCATGCGCCCGACGTTCGCTGACCAGTGCGATGTCGTTGAACGCGTCGGCAATCTTGCCGTTCACGCCGGTGAGATCGTTCGGCATGCGAACCGAGAAATCACCCTGCTTGTAGGCAAGCATCGCCGCCAGCAGCGCGCGAGAGAATTGATCGCTGTCGGTGATGAACGCCGATCCGTGACCACCGTCAGCAACTCTGGGTTCAAGCGACGAAGCGGACGTCGAAGCGGAGGGTTCCATTGAGACTCCTTCAGAGTCACTCTTCGTGCGTCATTTCTGCGCACCGGAAAATCACAGGCCGTGCACGCGTTGGAATTCTGTCAAACCAGCGCCATCAGCGTTTCCGATTGATACGGAAGTGCATGTCAAAACCACGAATTTTGCCCGAGGTGCAATTAGGAAGCCAGCTCGACTGTACGTGGCCTCAGGGGTTGCGTATGAAGGCGCGACGATTTCGGAAGGAAACTGGCGTCATTCGATACCAGAGGCTTTAGCCCCGTTTTACAGGCTCCGACAATCGATCTCTCGTCGCCAGCAGAATCTCGATCGCATCAGCGAGATGATCCTCCGTGATGTGATGATCGCCGCGCTCGACACGCAGGCGGTGCGCCTGCATCAGGACGTCGGCGTCGCGGAATCCGCGCGGAGTTTCAAACTTGTAGCACGAGAGCTCGACCTTCATGCCGTTCGGATCCTGAAGGTAGATCGAATTCATGAACCCGCGGTCGCGTTCGATGAACTCGATGCCGCGTTCACCGAGACGCGCCGGGGCGAGCGCGAAGGTCGCCCGCGACACATTGAGCGCCAGATGCTCCATACATCCGACCTCGCGAGGCGCCGTCCGACGGGCATCGGCGCGGGTTTCATTGGTGAAGACCGTAAGCAGGCGGCCGTCCCCCGGATCGAAGTACAAGTGGTTCTCGTCGGGTTTCCCGAGATTGGGCTGCTCGAAGATGAACGGCATGCCGAGCGTGCCTTCCCAGAAATCAATCGCGCTCTGCCGCGTCGACCCGACAACGGTGATGTGGTGGAAGCCCTGCACCTGGATCTTCTTCACGCGATCCTCCTGAATCCGCCTTCGCGCTCTCTATAAGATGAACGCTTCGGCGCGACAGGCCGATCCTAATGCGAAAGCTCTCGCGCGAGCCAGGCACGCGCGAGCCTCCAGTCGCGCATCACCGTCTGCGGCGAGACGTGCAACACCTGACCGGTTTCTTCGACGCTCAGTCCGCCAAAGAAGCGGAGCTCAATCACTTGAGCTCGTCGAGGATCGATCCGCTCGAGCGCAGTGAGGGCGTCGTCCAGCGCGCAGACCTGTGCGCTCACCGCCGCACCATGGCCCGGCAGATCATCGAGATCGATCGCCGTCGAATGCTGCGGCCGGACCACTTGTCCGCCCCTTTTGACTGACGCGCGGGACCGCGCGGCATCGACCAGAATCCGTCTCATCACTCGCGCGCAGACCGCGAAAAAGTGCACGCGATCGTTCCAGTCGAGATCGCGCGTATCGACCAGCCGTAGAAACGCCTCGTTCACCAGCGCCGTTGGCTGCAATGTGTGCCCAGGGCGTTCGTTCCGCATGTAGCCGCGAGCCATCCGGTGCAGCCGCTCGTAGACGAGCGGCGCCAGGCGATCGAGGGCCGCCGCGTCCCCGTGCCCCCAGGCCTTCAGCAACCGGGTGATTTCCGTCGATTCTTCAGGGCTCGACACGAATCGCTTCCTTGCGAACGTCCGGATTGTAGTTCCTGCCCCGCTTTTCCGCTTACCCCGGGGAAAGCATCTCAAGGAGACTCTTATGAAGTTGATTCATGCGTGCGCGGCAGTGTTTCTGTTGGGGACAGCGATCGGAAACAGCGGGATTGATCGAACGGCGGCGTTGGACTCAACCCCTCTCACACTGGCAGGGCCAGCGGTCCTCGACGATTGGGGCAACCGATTCACGGCGCTCGGAGCGTCGATTCCTGAGAACGCATTACGGACGCAAGTTCGCACCACAATCGCGCAGCTCGCGATGTTCGACGCGGTGAACGCGGTTATGGATGGATCCTATCGACCGTTTGCGTCGAAGCCTCCGTCCGGCGCCGGGGCGTCACCGGAAGCGGCGGCAATCCGGGCAGCGTACGTCGTCGCGCTGAACGAGTTCCCGTCGAAAGCCGCGACGATCGACAGCGCCTATACCGTGTCGATCGCCGCCATTTCCGCAAGTCCGGCGGCGATTGCTGATGGGATTGTGATCGGCGAAGCCGCGGCGAATGCGGTTCTGGCAGCCCGCGTCGGAGATCACCGCAACGATCCAGACCTCGAGGGGTACACGCCCGGAAGCGGCCCTGGCGTGTGGATTCCCACTCCACCCGCGTTCGCCAATCCGCAGACGCCGTTCCTTCGATATGTCACGCCGTTCGGCTACGACGACCCGGCGCGCTTTCGTCCTCACGCGCCGCCTGCGCTTGACAGCAACACCTACACGGCCGACTACAGCGAGATCAAGGATCTCGGCCGCGCCACCGAGACGAGCCGGACCGCCGAACAGTCGGCAACGGCCCTGTTCTGGTCGCCATCGGCAAGCGCGCTTTGGAGCGCCAACGTCCGGAGCCAGGCCAGCTCAATGGATCTATTGACTGCCGCGCGTTTCGAGGCGATCGGCATTGCTGCGGTGACCAACGCGCTGATCGCCTGTTGGGATGCGAAGTACGCGTACCTGTTCTGGCGCCCTGTGACGGCAATTCAGGCCGGCGATAGCGACGGCAACGGCCTGACGGAACCGGACGCGTCGTGGACTTCGTTCATCGCGACACCCTCACACCCGGAATATCCGGCGGCTCACACAACGGTTGGCGCGGGCGCGCTCGGCTTCTACACGGTGTGGTTCGACACCGATCAGTTGCCGTTGGCGTTCAAGGGCAACCTTGGTGTGGTTCGGCACTACACAGACGTGAGAGAGATTCACGAGGAGGAAGGCAATGCGCGTGTGTGGGGCGGGATGCATTTCCGAAACAGCACTGAAGTCGGCACGGCGCTGGGCAGCAAGGTCGGGAAGTACACTGCCACCCATTTGCTCAAGCCGCTCGACGACTGAACCGGCGGCAGGGGCTCGCGTGTAGACTCTCTGAGTTGCCGGAAGTCTGATGGATCCGGATCGATGGCGGAAAGTCGCCGGCCTATACGATGCGGCGATGGACCGCGAACCGGCGGTGCGCGACGCCTTCCTCAGTGAGGCGTGCGCAGACGACGCGGACCTGCGTCGCGAGGTTGAATCACTGCTCGCGCAGGAACATACCTCGATCGTCGTCGACCAACAGGTGCACGAAGTCGCAGCGGCTGTGCTCCGGGACCTGCCACGGCTTGACCCGGGTACGGCCATAGGCCCCTACCGCGTCGATTCCCTAATCGGCGCCGGCGGCATGGGAGAGATTTATCGCGCCCGCGATACGAAACTGAATCGCGACGTCGCGCTGAAGGTCCTGCCCCAATCGTTTACCGCCGACGCCGACCGCCTCGCACGATTCACGCGCGAGGCGCACGTGCTCGCGTCACTCAATCATCCAAACATCGCCGCAATTTATGGGTTCGAGGATCGCGGCGACGTTCACGCCCTCGTGCTCGAGCTCGTCGACGGTCCAACACTGGTCGACCGCATCGCGAACGGCCCACTTCCGCTCGGCGAAGCCCTCTCGATTGGGCGTCAGATCGCGGACGCTCTTGTCGCGGCGCACGAGCACGGCATCGTTCATCGTGATCTGAAGCCGGCAAACATCAAAGTCCGGGACGACGGAACGGTGAAGGTCCTCGATTTCGGTCTCGCAAAGCCTCTTCAGGATGCCACGTCGCCGCAATCAGGACCTGCCGCCGCCTTGCCGTTCTCGCCAGCAGTGGTGGGAGCGAGTCCGGTCATCACGGCAATGGGCGTGATCCTCGGGACGGCTGCGTACATGAGTCCCGAACAGGCCAAGGGACGAACCGCCGACAAGCGAAGTGATATCTGGGCATTTGGTTGCGTGCTCCACGAGATGCTCACCGGGCAGCGCGCATTCCGTGGCGACGACGCAGCGGACACATTGGCGAGCGTACTGAAAGGACAGCCCGATTGGACGGCGTTACCGAGCGAAACACCACCGGCGATCCGCCGGCTTCTCCGCCGGGCTCTCGAAAAAGATCCGAAACGTCGTTTGTCGGATATGGCTGATGCGCGGCTCGAAATCGAGGAGGCGTTCAGCCCGGTCGCCGCGGATGTTTTGGAGGGGACAGAGCGAGCGCGCAGCATGACGACGTTGCAACGCGTCGTACCGTGGGTGATCGCCGCCGCGCTCACGATCGTTCTCGTGACGACCGTAGCCGTCTGGGGTCCTTGGCGCGGCGCGCCGGCCGCCTTATCGCAGCACTTCAGCATCGATCTCGGTGCTGATTCATTTCTCGCCGGCTCCGGTCTGCTGGCCACGGAATTGGCCATCTCGCGCGACGGCAGCATGCTGGCGTTTGTCGGCGAGCGGAATCGCGTGCGGCAACTGTATCTCCGACGATTCCGGGAGTTGCAGGCTGTGCCGCTCGCGACGGGCGCGGTGAGCGAGCCATTCTTCTCGCCCGACGGCCAATGGATAGGATTCTTCAGCCTCGCCGATCGCAAATTGAAAAAGATACCTGTCGCGGGTGGGAATCCCGTGTCGATCTGTGACGTCTACAGCAACTATCCCCGCGGAGCGTCGTGGGGCGACGACGATTACATTGTCTTCAACGCCTTTGGTGAACCATGGACGACGCTGCTGCGGGTGCCTGCCGCCGGAGGCAAGCCTGAACCGTTGTCGACATTGAACGAAGGTGAAATAGCGCATCGATGGCCGCAAGTGCTACCCGACGCGCATGCGCTTCTCTTCACCGCCTTCGGAACGCAGGGCGGCATCAACGCTTCCAACATCGTCGTTCAACGGCTGCCGTCCGGTCCTTCGAAAATCGTGCTTCGAGGTGCGCACTATGCCCGCTACGTTCGAAGCGGACACCTCCTCTACTCGCAGGGAGCGACGCTCTTCGCGGTACGGTTCGACATCAATCGGCTCGAGGTGAGCGGCCCCTCGGTCGCCCTCATACAAGGCGTCATGGGGTTCGACGTCAGCGGCGCCTCGTTTTTTGACGTCACTGATACCGGCACCCTGGTGTATGTGCCCGGCGCATTGATACGCAGCGACGTTC
This sequence comes from Vicinamibacterales bacterium, assembly GCA_035491715.1. Classification (GTDB taxonomy): domain Bacteria; phylum Acidobacteriota; class Vicinamibacteria; order Vicinamibacterales; family 2-12-FULL-66-21; genus JALZOC01. Next base: position 76,885 of record DATJKH010000025.1, read on the forward strand.
CCATGCTGTGGATGCATCGCGACGGAAGCACCGTCGCAATGCGGGCCGTGCCGCGTGATTGGAGAGATCCGCAATTCTCGCCGGACGGGACGCGACTCGCGTTCTACGTCGACGATGGTCGGCAACTGGACGTCTACACCTACGAATGGGCGCGTGATTTCACCACACGGCTGACATCCGATCCCGGCATAAACTCGAATCCCGTGTGGTCGCCGGACGGGCGTGCTGTCGTCTTCTCGTCAGCACGAGGTCAGAAGCAATTATCAAACTTGTATTGGCTTCCGGCCGACGGATCGGGTGAGCCACATCGTCTGACCGACAGCACGGATCGGCAGCACGCCACTTCATGGCACCCAAGCGGCAAGTATGTCGCCTTCGAACAGCAGATTTCTCGTCAGCAATGGAATCTCATGATCCTGCCGATGGCGCCCGACGGGTCGCTGTGGAAGGCGGGGACACCGACGGTGTTCCTCAGCAACATCGCGCAGCGTCCAGGAGCCATGTTCTCGCCAGACGGACGATGGCTCGCGTATACCTCGAATGAGTCCGGTCGCTCGGAGGTGCAGGTCCGTGCGTTTCCGGCATCAGGCACAACATGGCAGATCTCGACCGCCGGTGGGTGGGCGCCAACGTGGTCACGTCGCCGCAAGGAACTGTTCTTTTTATCCCCCGATTTTCATGTGATGGCTGTGTCCTACAACGTGGAAGGGAACGCTTTTCGAGCGAGCCCTCCACAGAGATGGTCCGAGCAGCCGATCATCGAACGCCCTGGACCACGTCCGTTCGATGTGCATCCCGACGGCGATCGGTTTGTCGTCGGCGGGGACCTGCCGAATCAAACCACCGTGCAGAAGGTTGTCCTGGTCTTCAACTTCCTCGACGAAGTGCGGCGCCGACTGTCCGAGTGAGATCGGCAGCGGGCAAGTTGTGGGACCAGCGCAAGGGCACCTGCATGGTAAAATAATCTGTTCCCCTTGATGCGCGTTCGCAGACAGGGGTGTGCATTGTGGACCCTGACGAGCGATTCATGCGGGCCGCACTGGAGCAGGCGCTCGAAGCAGGGCGTCACAACGAAGTGCCGGTGGGGGCGGTGGTCGTCGTCGGTGACGAAATCGTCGGCGCCGGGTTCAACCAGCCCATCAGTTCGCACGATCCCACAGCGCACGCAGAGATTGTCGCGTTGCGCAGCGCGGCCAAACGTCTTGGCAACTATCGGTTGACCGGTTCGACGCTGTACGTGACGATCGAACCGTGCCAGATGTGCGTTGGCGCAATGATTCACGCCAGGGTCGCACGTCTGGTCTACGGAACCGTTGAACCAAAAGCGGGCGCGATTGAGTCGGCCATGCGCGCCCACGAGCACCCGGCGTTGAATCATCGAATGACCGCGACGGGCGGCGTGCTCGAAGCGGAGTGCCGGGATACGATTCAGGAGTTTTTCAGAGAGCGTCGGTAGGGTCGCCGCTGGTGAAGCTTCAGGAGAGGTACCGAAGTGGTCGTAACGGGGGCGCCTCGAAAGCGTCTTGCCGGGTAACCGGCACGGGGGTTCGAATCCCTCCCTCTCCGCCAACCTTTTCAGTCTCATACTTTTCGAGTATCGGTTGCTGGTGCTGACGATGGGCGGTCACATGACGTCGTCGCCTGACGCTCCGTCGCCTGCATATTGCCCTGGGGACAACTGAGCAGCCGAACAAGCCACATTTATCGCGAGTCGTCCGCGGCATCGACCTTGCCTCAAACCAAGTGACGCTCCCGGGCGTCCCAACTACATTAACCATCGTTTTCTTGGAAGGGTGATTACTGTGCGCTCTGGAACTCTTGCGCGACTGAATACCGCTGTGCTCGTGCTCGCGTTATCGCTCGGCCCTGGCATCGCACACTACGCAACCGCTGCTCCGCAGGCGTCCGACGCTTCCCGGACGCCGATTCATATCGACAACTTCGGGCGGATTTCGTCGGTCTACTATCGTGGTGCCCAGCCACAGGGACGCGACTACGCCGATCTCGCCGCGCTCGGCGTCAAGACGCTGATCAACCTGACGAGCGACGACGCGTCACCTGACGAGGAGATGATGTCGGGCAAAGCGGGACTCGCGTATTTCCAGATCCCGATGACGACACACGTGGTGCCGACAGCTGCGCAACTCGCTGAGTTCATGAAGATCGTCAACGACCCTGCCAATCAGCCGGTCTACGTTCACTGCGTCGGTGGCAAGCATCGCACCGGCGTGATGACCGCCGCGTATCGAATGACGCATGACAGCTGGACGGCCGACCGCGCGTTCAAGGAGATGAAGCAGTTCAAGTTCGGTGCTGACTTCCTGCACTCGGAGTTCAAGCAGTTCGTCTACGGCTTCCGCCCCGACATGTTGCATGCCGACGCCAACCCGGCGCCGGCTGTGGCGACCAAGACCGGCGGGCAGTAG
>DATJKH010000026.1:0-2182 GCA_035491715.1 Vicinamibacterales bacterium
ACGACGCGCCGTCCGTGCGGCATCCATGGCGGTATTGCCACCGCCGTAGATGGCGACGCGGCGGCCAATCTTCGGCGCATCTTCGCCGGCCTCGACGTTTTTCAGAAACTGCAGCGCGTCATAGATCTTGCCGGCGTCGCGCGCCGGAATCTCCTGGCGACGGCTGAGATGCGCGCCGACGGCAAGGAATACCGCGTCGAAGCGGCCGGCCGCCTTCTCGACCAGCAAGTCCTCTACTTTGTGGTTCAGAACAATTTCGACACCGAGTTGCTCGATGCGCCTGATCTCGGCATCGAGCACTTCACGTGGCAGGCGGTATTTCGGGATTCCAAAGTGCATCATGCCACCCGCCATCGGACCGGCTTCGTAGATCACGGCGGCATGGCCGAGCAATGCGAGATGCCACGCGGTCGACAGCCCGCTGGGACCGGCACCCACAACGAGCACTCGCTTGCCGGATCGCGGAAGCCGCGGCTGAATCGTCCAGCCATTGGCGAGCGCCTCATCCCCGAGGAAACGCTCGACAGCGTGGATGCTGACCGTTTCATCGACATCCTTGCGATTGCACGAGTCTTCGCACGGGTGATAGCAGACGCGTCCATGGACGGCCGGCAACGGATTGTCTCGAACGATGATTTCCCAGGCTGCGCGGTAGCGGCCCGCCTGCGCTTCACCGAGCCAGGCCTGAACGTTTTCGCCCGCGGGACATGCGCTGTTGCAGGGCGGCAGGCGATCGACGTAGAGAGGGCGCATGGTGCGCATGGCGCGCGGATGACGGTGTGGATCGCGAGGGTCGATATTCGCCACGGCCGGCTCCCCTGATGTGGTGAGGAGGCGTCAACTCAGTTTGCAACGCGTGAAACACCATCGCACCGAGCAATGTCCGAGCCACGGAAGTTACCAGGCGAACAGACGGTCGCGGTAGCGGGTGGAGATGGGAACAGGCCGGATTTCGCGAGTGCGGCAGTGACGAACGCGGTGGGGCTTCGCTTACTGAGAATCCGGCGAGGTGACCTGCCGGATTTCCGGCAGCCTGAAGAGCCGCCTCACTGCATCAGCATCGCTGTCCACGCAGCTTCCGCCTCGGTGAGCGAAACGCCGATGGCGCTCGAGAACCGCTGCCGGATCGTGGTCAGGTTGTCGTCGCGACCGCTGATACGAAAGAGCTCACGGACTCGATCGATGCCATAGGTATCGACCACGAACCGCATGAACGAGCCGGCCTCGCGATAGCTCAACACCTCATCGGGGATCCCGCGGAAGTCGCCGGTCGTGACTACTCGATCCAGCGGTAGCGCGAGCGTCCGGATCTGGAGATACAGTCGGCAGGCCTGGTGCACAGGTTGGCCGTTGAACACTGACTCGAAGTCGCCCTTCGCCGGGTTGGTCTGGAACGCGACGGCGATTCCCTCATTGAAAAAGTCGGACGGGCGCCCGATCAGCGCGGTGTAGATGTGCACAACTTCGTGATTGTCGGTCGGCCATAACGTATGAATCTCAAACGTCGCGGGCTCGGCGAATCCGTTGGTGTTGTATTTGCCAGTGTGATCCCCCATGTCCTGGCGGCTTCGATACTTGTAATAGTCGATCTTCTGGGGGACCTGCACGCCAAGTGTGGCGATTGCCCACGAGTGATAGCTTTCCTGCCAGTTCGTGTCGATGGTGTCGCCCGACGCCGCGTGATATCGGAAGTTGACGCTTTCAGAGGCGAGGGGAAGAGCAGGTTGCGACGGGGATGTCGGGCTGCCTGACCCGCCGCAGGCGTGCGACACCACGATCAACGCCATCGCCAACGCGAATCGATTTGTGCTCCGGATGTCCATAGGGTGGTTGATCTCGTGCGAGCGCTCCTTGCAAATCCTGTGCTCGCACTTCCCCGTTGACGAGGATCTCGAGAATGCGGATGGGCGGGGATCTGCAGTCCGCGTTGTTGCATGGGCAATTATATAGCTATATTACTATGTTGTAAACCCGGGGCGGGGAGGCCGTATCCGTTTAGCGCCCGGCGAAGGCACTCACCGCAGCCACCGCGAGATCCGGCCGATCGCTGATCAACGCGTCAACGCCCCACTCGAGGAGCCGCCGCATGTCGGCAGGTTCATTCACGGTCCAGACTTTGACCACCAGTCCGGCGCGGTGGGCGTGCGCGATGAAGTGGCGCGAGACGATTCGGGTCGGTCCC
>DATJKH010000027.1:0-30939 GCA_035491715.1 Vicinamibacterales bacterium
CCGGTTGAGTCAGTGACCGCGCTGAGCGCGAGGCCGGTCTGCTCATCCTTAATATTGACGGTGGCGCCAGGAATCGCAGCGCCGCTGCTGTCAGTAACGGTTCCCGTGATGCTGCCGTACAGGACCTGTGCGGCGGCAGTCGTTGGAAATAATCCGAGCACGACGGCAAGACATGCAGCTGCCGCGAACCCTTGGAGGACACGAAAGGATTCCAATACCTTGCGCTCGCTCACACAAACCTCCTTGTGAGACTCACCTTGTTGAGCAGAAACGATACAGACGTGGCCGGTCGGCGCGTCGCAGGAGAGAGTCGACGCGTTATAGTGCGAACGGATTATCATACGCCCCGGACTATGTCAAACGACATATGCTTCGGCCGCGCGGTGCTCGTGCTCCTGATCGCAGCCGGGACACTCTCCTGCACGGCTCGGACGCAGGATTTCACGACCGGTGCTTCTGCTCTGTCCCCCGTCAGTGTGGATGGTCAGCCACTAGCGGCCAACCTCGAGCGGCTGGATCAGGCGCTGGAGTATCTGGGTGCGCCTCTTCCTGCCGAGCTGCGCACAGCGCTGAAGCGCGCGGGGCAGGCGCGCGACGCCGCGGCCCTTCAGAAACTGCTCGATCCCCGCGTGTTGATCGTCGTCCACGTCAATCCGGAAGCCCGGGTCAGGCTGGTTCGCGGACCGGCGAATGGCGACCTACAGCAGGCGGGCTATACGCCGGTTCTCGTGAAGGTTGTCAACGAGAGCGGTAGCACCGGAAGACTGAACATCGGAAGTCCACAAGCAGGGCCGGTGTATGCGGGCATGTCGGAGCTGTCAGGAAACCGGATGCAGCAACAGCAGCTGCGTCAAAACGAGAACATCGATCGGCGCACCGATCGGTTTCTTGATCTCGAGATGTTCACGGCGGCGCCGATGACGGCGATGTTGAGCGGACTCCAGGTCGAGTACGCGATCGCGTTGGTGTATTCGAGCGAAGCCGGACGTCGCGAGGCGACCATCGCGTTTGATCTCGGGCAGGGCACACAGGATCTCGGATTTCGGGCAGAGATCCCTGTGTTGTTCACCGTGAGACCGGCCATTGCCGTCAAGCTGCACGTTCTCGACCACGACGGAACGCCGACCGTCGGCCGATTTCAGTTCGTCGATCAGAACGGACACGTATTCCCGCCCCAGGTGAAACGGGTTGCGCCCGATCTGTTCTTCCAGAAGCAGATCTACCGCGGAGAGGGCGAGGAGGTTCTCCTGCCTCCCGGCACACTCACGATGTTTTACGGTCGCGGGCCGGAGTACCGGTGGTTGAAGCGAGAAGTGACGATTCCTGGGCACGCGACAGGTCAAAGGCCTGAGATCGAAGTTCGTCTCCAGCGATGGATAGATCCATCCGCTCACGGGTTCTTCAGTGGCGATCATCACATTCACGCCGCCGGATGTGCTCACTACACATTCCCGGCCGAGGGCGTCGATCCCGCCGTCATGTTCCGTCAGATCAAGGGCGAGGGGCTGAATGTCGGCAGCGTCCTGACGTGGGGGCCAGGATTCGATCATCAAAAGCAGTTTTTCGCGCCCTCGCCCGACACACGAAGCGAGCGTCTCGCGGTGATGAAGTACGACATCGAGGTGAGCGGTTTCGGATCAGAGGCGTTGGGCCACCTGTGCTTGCTCAATCTGAAGGAACAGATTTATCCGGGTGCAAACGGCAGTAAGGGCTGGCCGACCTGGACGCTGCCGGTGCTTCAATGGACGAGAACGCAAGGTGCGGTGGCGGGCTACGCGCATTCGGGAAGCGGACTGCAAATCGATCCCGCGGCGGCGACAGCGCGACTGCTCGAGCAACTCGATTCCAACAAGGACGGCAGGCTCGACCGAAACGAAAGTGTACGCGGGCTGCTCCCCGAACCGTTTGCCGATATCGATGCGGATGGTGACGGTGTGCTCACCGACGCGGAGCTGCGGGCGAGTCACGATCGTGCGGACGACCGGCTGCCCAATCTTGCGATTCCCGAACTGAACAGCGTTGGTGCGCAGGAGATTTTTGTGACCGCGGCACACGGCTTGACCGACTTCATCAGCGCCATGGACACCGACAGGATCCGCGAGTGGAATGCCTGGTATCACCTGCTCAATGCCGGATTCAAAGTGAAGGCGAGCGGCGAGACTGATTTTCCGTGTATGAGTGGAACGCGAGTCGGCCAGGGCCGCAGCTATGTCTTTCTCGGGCGCCAGACTGCGATCGACTATCGGCAGTGGGTCGCTGGAATCGCGCGTGGCCGCAGCTACGTCAGCGACGGCTACGCGCATGCCTTCGATTTTGCCGTCGACGGCAAAGCTTCGGGTGACGACGTCAATCTTGCGCGGGCGGGAAAGGTGATGGTCAAAGCGACCGTCGCCTTTTCACCAGAGACGCCACTCGAACCTGCGTATGGCGGTGCGATCCCTGTCGGCGGCAGGCGCTATATCGGCGACACGATCATCAAGCGGGAAATCCAGGCGCCAGATCCGCTGTATCAGCGCGGCCACCGGCTCGTCGAAGTCGTCGTCAACGGACGGGTCAAGGCCTCGAAGGAAGTTCCCGCCGACGGCAAAGAGCATCCGGTCGAATTCTCGATCGACGTCGATCGCAGTAGCTGGATCGCTGTCCGGCAGTTTCCGCAGCTTCATACCAATCCTGTCAATGTGATTGTTGCGGGCAAACCGATTCGCGCGTCGCGGGAGAGTGCGTTATGGGCGCTCGCGTGCGTCGAGCAGCTCTGGCGAGTGCGTGCACGCCGGATCGCCGCGACTGAGCGCCCGGATGCGGAGCGCGCGTACGAGGAAGCAAAGGCGACGTATCGGCAAATCGCGGCTGAATCGAAATAATCAGCCGGTTGGGCGCGCCCGCGGCGAGGCAAGCGGAGTGATTGAGGATGACACAGACGGCGGTGGTTACGGGTGCAGGAAGTGGCGTCGGTCGCGCGATTGCGCTGAGATTCGCGCAGGAAGGATGGAGCGTCGCTCTCGTCAGTCGCCGTTCCGAACCCTTGAACGAGACGATCGCGCTTGCCCGGACGAACCTGCGCGATCGAATGGTGCCGTTTCCCTGCGACGTGAGTGATGCCGCAGCTGTCGAGGCAATGGGGCGAGCGGTATTCGCGAGATTCGCGACCGTCGATGTGCTGGTGAACGCTGCGGGCATCAACGTGCCGCAGCGAAGTTTCGAGGCGCTGTCGCTCGATGATTGGCATGCGGTCCTCGGCACTAATCTGCATGGCGCGTATTATTGCGTTCGCGCCTTCCTGCCGGGCATGCGTGCCCGTCAGACAGGGACCATCGTCAATATCAATTCAGATGTGGGAAAGGTGGCGCGCGATCTCGCCGGGCCGGCATACGTGTCGTCCAAGTTCGGACTGAATGGATTGACGCAGCAGATCAATGCTGAAGAACGGCGTCATGGCGTCCGCGCCTGCTCGATCTGCCCGCGCGACATCAACACGCCGCTGCTCGATAAACGTCCGCAGCCGCCGGCACAAGAGGCGCGAGCGCGCATGATTCAGCCAGACGACATTGCTGATTGCGTGTGGCTCGTGGCGACCTTACCCTCGCGCGCGATTGTCGAAGAGATATCGATGTCGAGCCGGTAGACTATCGCAGGGTGAACGCCAGTTCGACTTCGATCAAGACCGGCACGGCGCGACCGGCCAGTGTTCCCGGCTGGAAGCGCCACTGACTGACGCTTTTCAATGCCTCGTCATCCAGTCCGAATACGTGATCGAGGGATCTGACGATCTTCATGTTTCCCACTGACCCATCGGGCAGTACGATTGCCTGTAGTCTGACAACTCCCTGGATTCGCGCGCGCATGGCTTCGCCCGTGTAGCCGGGTTTGATCTCGCGAAGCAATCGAGGCGAGCTGACGCCGTTCCCTGGACGGTATCCGGTTCCTGCCTCCGAGCCATCGCCTGGGCCGAGGCCGGATCCGTGGCCCGCCCCATAGCGACCGCCGCTTCCCGGTCCGTTCGAGTCGAATGCCCCCGACGTCAGCGGCGCAACCACTCCGGGCAATTCCTGGATACCAGCCGCGGTTGCAACGGCGGGGATACTGAGCGGTTCGGGATCTGCTGGTTTGGCGATGCGCGTCGCGTTCGACGGGGGCGTCGTTGGCAGTGCGACCGCAGCCACGCCAGGCCGCTGCATGGGTCGCGCGGGAGCTTGCATCTGATTTCCGCTCCCGCTTCGTCCCTCACCCGGTTGCGATGCTCGCGCGATCCACGTGATGTGCGCTGTGCTTTGGACCAAATGAGCAGGAGTGTTCTCGCGCCCGGTCACCATTCGCATGGCCAAGATCGCGGCAACCGTGAGGGCGATCGCGTGAATGACAATGGAGACCATCAGTGCGGTGCGAACTGGTGGTCTGACGGCTTTGTCGGTCCGGCCATCCGCAAAGAGATGGGCATTCGGACTCGTCATGCGTCTTAGGACGGCAGAATGCGAACGTTGGTCTGCCGTCTGGAGGTCACGCGAAAGAGTGGCGGCCCTCCGATATATCGGGGGAGCGCCACGCGGTGCCGTGGGTAGATCCGGCGCTTTCCGGTGTAAATTTCGAACGTCCCCACGCAACCTGCGGCACGACTGTTGAACTGAACAGCCGGATCGTCAAACTACATGCTGGTGCGCATCGTCACGGTCATCGTCCTCGCCGCCGCATCTCAATCGGTGTCCGATGAGCGCGCTCGCGCCGAGCAACTCGCCCGGGCAGGAAAGAATACCGAAGCCATTGAGCTGTTCAGGCAGGTCGTTCAGAAGGACCCCGCCGACACCGAAGCTCGCTTGTGGATTGCGCGGCTCGACTTGCGCGTTGGGCGGACGTCCGATGCCGAGGCGGGATTTCGATCTGTCCTTCGTGAGCATCCGGCGGACATCGATGCGACGATCGGGCTCGCCAACGCGCTGCTGCGAAAAGGCGCGGCCCCGGAAGCGCTGACGATCCTGCTCGAGGTCGCACCGGCGGCGGGACAGAATTCCGACCTGTTCGGTGCTCTCGCCCGTGCCTATCGGCGCACCGGCGACGATCGGCGCGCACTCGAGTATTTCATGCGTGCCCGGGCGCTTTCGCCAGATGATCCGGACGTCGCGGCCGGATATGAAGCCGTCGTGTTCGCCTACGGTCATTCGATCACCTTCGAGGGATTCCGCCAGTGGGATCCTGACGACGTACACACGTCGTCGGGGCTGTTCGGGACCTCGATCCGCGTCGCTCCGCGCCTGCATCTCGATGCCAGCGCGCACGTGGCAGAGCGATCAGGAACATCAGACACTGTCGCCGGCGGCGGCTTGCTGTGGCGCATGACGCGAGCATCCAATCTTGCATTTCACGCGCTTGGCGGACCGGACAACACGCTGCTCCCGACCAGCGATCTTTCCGGCGACGTCATCAACTACGTCGATGCCTGCGAGTGGGGCGGCGGCGTCCGGCGATTGTCGTTCCCTGGCGTCGACGTGGTGGCCTTCTCTCCGATGTTTGCCTGGGACACCGGGCGCATCAGGTTCGACTCGCGCTACACCTACTCACGCGTGCACCTCGGCACTGACAGCACGTTGCAGCAGTCCGATGCCGCGGCCGCCGACGATTCGAGCAGCGATCACTCGGTGTTGTTGCGCGGGAAGTGGCGCCGGTGGCGCCGTGTCTCCCTGCAAGGAGGATACGCCTACGGTATCGAGAGCTTCGAGGATTTCACGATTGACCGCGTGACCTCGTTGGGTGCGACGACCGTGTCGGTGGGAGGCCGCATCGATCTGCCGTCGCTGACGATGATCACGACCACCTACGAGCATCAGTGGCGTTCGAACTCAACGACCATGGACCGACTCACCATTGCCCTCGCGCAGTTCTTTCGATGACGAGTATCTTCCGCTCCGACGACCGGCGCCAAGCCTTCGAAGAGGCGTAAAAGGCTGTTCATGCTCACCATCGCGCCATTCGAGCGTCTCACTGGGCTGATGTTCCGAACCGAGCTGATTGTCGCGCTCGGCACGATCGTCGCGGTCATCGTCGAGCGCGCCGTGTTCGCGTACTGGTCGGCCTGGCGCGAGCGCACCGAGCTGCGCTACCGGACGCTCGTGAGCCGCGCCCTCGCGGGCGATGATGCTGCGACGAGAGCGCTCGTCGACAGCCCCGCACGGCATCGCCTGGTTCTCGCGGCGCTGCTCATCCTGCCGCTGATTGAAGATCGCGATCCCGAGCGGATCTCCGCCACCAGGAGGATCGTCGGCGCGCTGTCGCTCGTCCCGATTGCCGATCGCTTCTTGCGGAGTCGACTGTGGTGGCGGCGGGCTCTTGCGCTTCGTGCGCTCGGGTTGACTCAGATCACGGATCGCAGCGCCTCGATCGTCGCCGCACTGGACGATCGAAACCGGAATGTCCGCGCTGCGGCCCTGGACGCATTGACCGATCTGCAGGACCCCACGACCCTGCAGGCGGTTGTCGTTCGACTTCACGACCGATCGCTCCCGCGCGGTCGTCGGATTGCGGCGCTCACGGCATTCGGCACCGAGTGCGAGCCGTTCCTGCTCGACCTGGCGGAGATCGATCCCGATCACCGGCTCGATTACGCACGGGCGCTTGCGACCTGCGGAACCGAACGGTCGCGGACGGCTTTGTGTCTGTGGACGAGCGACCGGCGCGCTGAGGTCCAGGCCGCTGCAGTTGAAGCGCTCGCACATGTTGGGCTCGATGAGAATGCGGCGCGGCTGGCGATCAAGGCTCTCGACAGCGAGCACGAATCGGTGCGAGCAATGGCGGCGTTGGCCTTGCGTCACTGGACCGGTCCCGGCGACGCCGCCGCCCGACTGGGTCGACACCTCGGAGACACCTGGCCGGTTGCGCTCTGCGCGGCGCAGTCGCTTCAAGCGATGGGGCCGGTCGGACACGTGGAACTGCAAGCGAACGCCGGGCGACAGGATCTCGCCGGCGACCTCGCGCGCCAGATGCTGTGGGAGCGGCAGCCGCAGTGTTGAGTGCATTCCTCATCGCCGCCGCCGTCGGGGCCAGTCTGTTCCTGACCGCGTATTTGGTGCTCTGGAACCTGTCGCAGATTGCGATGAGTCCGGTGGCGGCGGTGTATCTGTGGACGCACCAGCGCCGAAACACCCGCCGCGCTCGCGCGCTCGTCACGCGCATGGCATTCCGTCCACTCGTCTCGGTGGTCGTGCCCGCATACAACGAGCAGCTCACGATCGTCGAAAGTATCCGGGCGCTGCTGGCGCTCGACTACGACCCGTTTGAAATCGTTGTCGTCAATGACGGCTCCACCGACGAGACACTGTCACTCTTGAAGGACACGTTTCACCTGCTGGCGGCCCCGCACGCCTTCGTCCAACCCCTGCCGACCGCGCCTGTTCTCGGCCTCTATCGATCGACCCGTTATCCCGGTCTCGTCGTGATCGACAAGGACAACGGCAAGTGCAAGGCCGATGCGGCCAACGCGGGTATCAATGCCGCGTCCGGGGCTCTGGTGGCGATCATCGATGCTGACACCATCCTCGAGCGCGACGCCTTGATACGCGCCGTCACGCCGTTTCTCGAGAATTCGAAAACGGTGGCCGTCGGCGGCAACGTCGGAATCGCCAACGGCTGCCGCATTTTCGACGGTCGCGTCGCTGAGGTCGCGTTGCCGCGGAACTGGCTCGCGCGATTTCAGATTGTCGAATACATGCGCAGCTTTCTGCTGTTCCGGCTTGCCTGCGCCTCGTGCAATGGTGTCGTCCTCATTTCAGGAGCATTCGGTTTGTTTCGCCGCGACGCGGTCCTTGCCGTTGGCGGTTACGATGCGACCGCGATTGGTGAGGACCTGGATCTCACCATGCGTCTGCAGCGGCACTTCCGCGGAACTGGCCAACGATTTCGCATCGGCTTTGATCCGAATCCGCTCGCCTGGACACAGGCCCCCGAAGACTGGCGCTCGCTGCGGTCCCAGCGATACCGATGGCGCCGCGGCTTGCTGCAGGTTCTCTGGCGTTATCGGCGGCTGATTGGCAATCCTCGCTTCGGGATTGTCGGTCTGGGCGTGCTGCCATACGCGGCGGTGTTCGAAGGGCTTGCACCGCTGCTCGAGCTAACCGGTTACATCGTCGTGCTGCTCGGCACTCTGTCCGGGCTCCTGAGTCCGCTCTTTTGGCAGGTCGCAGTCGCGGTCTCAGTGCTCGCGGGGAGCGCGATTACGTTCACCGCCGTCGTGCTCAGCGACCTCGGCACGCGGCGCTACATGCGCGGGCGCGACCTGGTCCTGCTCGTCATCGTCGTTCTCGTCGAGAACTGCGGGTATCGTCAGCTGAATTCGTGGTGGGCCTGCGTCGGAACCTACCACACACTCACCGGCAAGCGCGGATGGGGAGAGATGAAGCGCAAGGCATTCGAAGGGGCATGATCCGCGGGACATTAATTCACAACCAGAGAAAAAGAGTCTGCCCTGCGGCAGACTGTTGTTTGAGCTTTCTCGATAAACGTCGAGCTGGCGTGGCCTCTGCGTCAGAAGCCGTTGTGGCGCACAACTTGCTGATTTCGCCAGCAGCAGATGGACTCGCACGCGCCTTTGCACAACACTCCGCCCACACCTGTCCCCCCTCGAGTCTGGCAGGACGTCGCCGCCGAAAGCCTGCTGTGCATGGCTGTTGTGGTCATCGCGATGACCGGTAACAATTCTGTCGTGCTTGAGATCAATCGCTGGTTGGCCGCGCTGATACCTGCGTACGACCCGATGGTCACGATGCTGGTCGTCATGATCGTGGTCATCGCGGCACTCATCTTGGGCAGCATCGGACTCAAGATGTCCGCCCGTCGCGCCAGCGAAGCGCCTATTCTGCAGCCGGCTCGTCCTCGGGGCACTCGTTCGCGCCGCACGTTGCCCTACCTCGGTTCGTAGTCCCCGAAATAGCTTATATTTCGCTCATGAAACGAACTCTGTTCGCGCTTGTCGCGTTAGCCGTGTTGTCTGTTCACCTTCACGCCGAGAACTGGCCGCATTGGCGCGGTCCGGCGGCGAGCGGTGTTTCGGTTGAAACGCCGCTCCCCGAACGATGGAGCGACACCGAGAACGTTGCGTGGAAGGCAACGTTACGGGGAGTCGGTATTTCTTCTCCGATTGTGTGGGGCGACCTCGTTATCGTGACTGCGCAAGCCGGAAACGGGGAAGTGCGACCGGGTCCGCGCCTGGTCCAGGGCGGCGATCCGATGGCCGCAGGCGAGCGGCCGCTCAGTTCATCCGCCGGCTCCACTGGTAGCCGCGTCACGTTTCTCGTGAGTGCGGTCGATCGTCGCAGCGGGCGGAGCGTGTGGGATTACGAGTTGCCGGCCGAGGGCCCGCTTCCTGCGGTTCATGAAAAACACAACCTGGCGTCGCCAAGTCCGGTGACCGACGGCGAACGGGTGTACGCATGGTTTGGAACCGGTCAGATCGCCGCGGTGGATTTGTCCGGAAAGCTGGTCTGGAAGAAACATCTTGGGGCCACGTATGGTCCGTTCCAAATCAATTGGGGGCACGGCAGCTCACCGGTTGCTTACAAGAACCGGCTGATCCTGCTCTGCTATCACGAAAGTGGATCGTACCTGCTGTCGGTCGATGCGCGGACCGGGGATGTGCAGTGGAAAGTGGATGCGCCGGCCGGCGTGACTTCGTACAGCACGCCGCTTGTTCTCGAGACGGGTGGGCGCGCCGAAATCGTGGTCAACTCCAGCGTCGGCGTCAGCGGACACGATCTCACGTCCGGTGAGCGCCGGTGGTACATCGAGGAAGCAAACAGGTTTCCGATTCCAACGCCAGTCTTCCACGACGGAATGATCTATACGAGCCGGGGCTATCGCAGCAGTCCGTTCATGGCGATTCGTCCTGGCGGCAGCGGCAATGTCGCCAACACCCACGTGGCGTGGAAGCTTGCGACGGGCGCGCCGTACATCTCGTCGCTTCTGTATTACAACGGGTTGATTTATATGACCGGAGACGTGGGTGTACTGACTGTCTCAGACGCGCGGACGGGAGAGCGTGTCTATCAGGATCGCGTCGGCGGCGTCTACACCGCCTCGCCGGTCGCGGGAGACGGAAAGGTGTATCTCGCGAGCGAAGACGGCGAGACGATTGTCGTCGCCGCCGGCCGCACTCCGAAAATCCTGTCGCGCAATCGCCTCAATGCGCGTCAACTCGCATCGCCCGCCATCGCCGGTGGACGTCTGTTCATTCGATCCGATGACACGTTGTATGCGATCGGAAAGTAAGGCTGCTGTCACTCGAGTTCAAGCACGTCGACTTCATTGGCTCCGACGGCGTTGAGATACGGTACGGCCCACTGACACGCTTCGTTCAGTGAATCGGACGAGATGATGACATAGCCGGCGAGGAGCTCTTTCGTCTCGACGAACGGGCCGTCCATGACGGTGACGCCGTTGCGGGTGTTCTTGTATCGTCGGCCTCGCGAGCTGGAACGAATCGTCGCAGTCGCCGTCGGCAGCCCCGTGCGAGTGATTTCGTGGAGCAGTTGCGCCAGGCTCGCACGCTCGGTCGTGGTGGGAGATGAGCCGGCTTCGGTTTCCGTCGTCGCCTTACGCAGAATCATGTAACGCACGGTGGTCACGTCGTCAGGCTTTGACGCAAGCCCGATATCCCAGGGCTCGGTGACGGGTCGTATATCGATCTCCACATCCCCGAGCACCTCGGCCTGACGGGTCGCCCACTTCACCGCCTCGTCGAGCGAGTCCGCATGGATGATCGTGAAACCGGCGGGTAGCTCGTTGCTACCGGTGAACGGACCCTCGATTACTGTGCGGGCGCCTCCAGAAAACCGCAACCGAACGCCCTGAGAACTGGCGCGCAGGCCTTCCCCGCCACCGAGAACGCCGGCGCTTTCCAGCTCACCGAACAGTGACCCGACACGCGCGATCAACGGCGCCGTCGGGAGTGCGCCTGATTCCCAGTGTGCGTTGGTCTTATGCATGATGATGAATGCCATAGCCCTAGCTCCGCGCGCCTTCCCAGGCGGTTGACGCAAAGAACTCGATAACAGGCGGAACAAGAACTTCAGCCTTCACGTTGTGGGTCTGACCGGCCAACTCGCGATGTAGCGCGGCAGGGATTGCGTCGGCAAGTTTTCGGGCGGCAGTTTGTAATCGACTGTCGGTCTTCGCACCATTCATGATCAGCGAAGGCACAGCGATCGATGCGAAGCGCCTCTCCGGGATCCTGAACTCGGTCATGATCGCTGCATCGTACGGCAGCGTGTGTGCGACCGCTTCCAGCTTGCGCCAGATCCAGGGCATCAGACGCATCATCACCACCATGGCCGAAGGCGCGCCGACCATGTCCTTCATGAAGTATTTCAGTGCACCGCCGCGATCGCCGGCACGCAAAATACGCGTGAGTTGCGCCTCGTGCGCGGCGCCGCCGCCGCTGCCTTCGGCGTCGACGTATGGTGGCTCGTATGCCGCGACCCCGTTGACTGACAGACCGCTCGCGGCCGCTTCGAGCGCGAGTGCGCCGCCTGACGACAGTCCGAGGAGGGAGACCGGACCGCCGGCGGCGCTGATCAGTGCAGCGATATCTTCGACCTCACGCGCCGAGGAGTACGGTGGCGTGTCGCCGCTCTGGCCGCGTCCGCGGCGGTCATATCTGTAAACCGTAAAGTGATCCGCCAGAAGTGGAGCAAGCTTCGACGACGGCCCGAATGCGCGGCTGCAGAGCGCACCGTCGACCAGGATCAATGCCGGGCCACAGCCCGTCCGCTCGTAGGCGATTGGCGTCCCATCATTCGACTGAACGTGATTCATGACTCCCTCCACATACAGGTCGAATGGCGCCAGGCGTTATCGACAAATGGTTAGGGGAAGGCGTACTGGAAGCGTCCGACAGCCGTGTATTGACCCGAATGGTCCATTGGTACTCCGTCAGCGATTCGAAATACCTTCGAGCATCCGAGGTCGGCCTCTTTGACGATGATGCCTTCGGGCAGCATGATTCGCGGGTGCGCGTCTTTTCCGCTGACCGGGTTCTTGATCACCTCCGATTCCAGCTCGACCACGTTCCCTGCCTTGAGGCGAGAGCCGATCCCGTTCAATTGGAGGTCGTACGGAACTGGTAAGGGCCCTTGAACCTTGGTCGACCATGTCCACGCCAGGACGGCCCACGGGCCGCCGACTTTGCCGCCGACGAGCGAGGCGATCGCGTCACGCTGTCGATCGTTGGCGCGTTCATCGACGAGAACCACCGCTTCGCCGTTGCCTTCATGAATGGCTCCAGGCCAGTTGGCATAGACCGAAAAGTTCAGGCCATCGAGAGACACGTCGTCGACGGAGCCACGTTCGACATGCCAGGTCCATCCGCCTTCGCATTTGCCGTGAGTGGGGCGGGCGTTGAAGTTGCAGGGGCAGCCGTAGTCACAATTGCAGGCGATGAGTACGGTGCCGTTCAGCGTCCACTTCTGCGGTAGATCATTCATTGCTGGTTGGATCCTATCAGGCGTAGCGATAAGTCGCTGACCGCAATCCCGAGCGAGCGCGAATCAGACGACATTCCGACCGCGGCCGGACTCGCGAGGTGCGAGGTCGTGACCGCCAGCCGGTTGAATCCCTCATGCCAGGCTTCCGCAGGAACAATCCATTCATATGTGTCCCAGCCACTCTTCATCGGTCGTCCGACCACACTCTGCGAATTCACTTTCAGCCCGATCGTGACCGCTGGTGAGCCCGGATATATGAATGGAATCGCGCGCAGTCGCACGGCGATCGCTCCGAGTTTTGTGAGCGGAATCAGCACTTCCCCTTCTCGTGCCGAGGTCCATCTGAAGTCGACCCCTTCAGTCGATATTTCGGGACCGTGCCACCCGGCACCAAAGGCATTCTCACCCGAGCGTCCGAATGGCACACGCTCTTCGAGTCCCGACTCGAACAGATCTCGTCCCGACCAGCCACAGACACTTGCGCGTCGCGGATTGTTCAGGTCTACCGATGCGCGGGCGAGCACGAGGCCGGGATGATCGCGGAGGTCGAGCGCGGACCAGGAGAAATCCCCGCGATCGTTCACCTTCAACTCGACGCGCTGGACGTTCGATTCTCGTGCAAGTCGATCAACCTCTGTGAGGTTGTCCTGTCGCATCGTCGCCGCCAGCTTCGTATCGCTGCCGTGAAACGCTGTGGTCGTCATTGACGGCGCTTCCGGACCGTGTGAAGCGGCAAGGAGTGGACTGACGTTGCTCGACGGCTGCGCGGCGTACAAGACGACTACGGAATCGAAGGGACGATAGTTGTCGATCCGGATCAGAAGCCGGCCGTCACGAGCGACCTCCGTGATGTCGTGCCACCCGGTGTTCCCAATATCCTGACACGACGTCACTTTCGTCAGCCGGAAGAGCGGTAGCGGCGCCATATCTATCGGTGAGCCCGAGGGTGTTCCTGCCGTGGACAGTTGAACGGGTTCGAATCGGAAACCATGGCTTTCCAGTGCCGCGCGACCATCGGCAAATGCGTAGGTGGCAAATCCGGAGGTGGCGTTCTGCCGCACAGTTTCGATATCCCGTGTGATGAGGCCAATCGTGCGGCCGCGGGCCGCGCGTTCGCCGGCGAGTTTGTAAAGCACGAGCTGATCGACGGCGTAGCTCTCGGTGACGATTGCAGAGCGTGCTTCGAGTCGATTGAACAGCGCGTCGAAGTACTGCGTTTCGTACGTGCGCCGGTGATGGTCGTTGGGTCGATAGTTGCGCGCCAGTTGCACCAGCGGCATGGTCACCGCCGCGGCTACGACCAGCAACGCCCCGTGCTTCACGAATGCCGACACCTGGCGGCATAACCACCCGAGCCCGAGGCCAGCGACGATCCATGTCAGGACAAACGCGGGGATCAAAAAGCCGTCGACATCTGTGGCGCCGACATTGAGCGTCAGAAACAGGATTCCACCTGCTCCGACGATCAGCAGGACCCCGGCCGTGATGCGACGGGCGATGGCCGCCGCGATTCCGGCAAACACGAGCACGATGCCGAAGACCGTGAATTCCCTGACAGCGAGATGCCACAGCTCCGGCATTCGCTCGACGATCAGCTGACGGACTGGGAACGCGAAGATCTGATCCGAGAACCGCGAGGCGCGCATCACCGCGAAGAGTTCGCGCAGGTTCGAGGCGCGGGCTTCGAGATAGCGGGCGTTCTGGGCCGTGCGAACGACGATGAACCCGTACTGGCAGAGTCCCGCGATGACGATGAACGTGCTGATCACCGCCGGCCGCCATTGGATCGCGCGTCGGTCGGTCAGCACGACGAACGCGATCAGCCCCGGTGCGAGGGCCACGGCCGTCAGATGGTTTCCCAGGCTGAGCGCGAATATGGCGACCATCAGGTAGAGATCGCGCTCGCGCCGCGTCGCCTGCCAGCGGAGCGCGCACAGGACAAGAATCGCCGTCAGCGCGGCTGTCAGCGAATACACCTCGGCGCGTACCGCGAATGCCCACAGGGCATGGTCGAATGCGAGTGCCAGGCCGATCGCGGCCGCGATCGTGCGGCCGACACCCAGTCGCCGTAAGGCCAGAGCGCACCCGACAGCCGCCACCGCGGCGAAGAAGGCTGACATGGCGTTGATTCGCCAGGCCAGCGAACCGAACGGAATCTGAGCGAAGCAGAAAGAGACGAAGACGTACAACGGGTAACCTGGCGGGTGCGGTGTTCCGAGTACGCTGCCGACGTATTGGAACTTGGCCGAATCTCCGCCGCCCCCGAGGCCAGGGAAGAGCGTTCGCAGGTAGACGCCAAATGCGACGACCCCGACGAGGGCGCCAATGAGCCATTCACCTCGCCGGCTCGCGCGAGTCTCGTTATCGACGCTCACCGTTTCCAGCGTCACGACACGTCTCTCATCGCGCTACCGTCGACTCGATGGAGTAAGCTGGGGACATCCCATCAAACCCGAGGCGGATATGTTAGTCGCGTTCATCGCTCTTGACGCAAGCGGTCGGCTCCTCTTGACGGAACGATTCGAGAGCTTCACCGCTAATTCCGAGTCGAAAGCCGTGTTCGATCGACAGTGAGAGGATTCGTTGTGAACGCGGTTGTTCTCGGACTTGTCACATTCATCTGCACGTTCACCGCCGCGCTCATCGCAACCCTCATCCGGGGCCGGCTGCCGGCTCCGCATCTCAGTAAGGAGTCGCAGGATGTCGTACGACTCGGCATCGGGCTGGTGGCGACGATGACGGCGCTGCTGCTGGGGCTGGTCACCGCCGCCGCGCGCAGTACGTTCGACGCGCAGGATGTCGCCATTCGCACGAGCGGAGCCGCGATCCTGACTCTCGATCGTCACCTCGCTCGCTACGGTCCAGAGACCCAGCGGACGAGAGATCTGATTCGGCAGGCGGTTGCCGCGCGCCTGGAAGAGATCTGGCACCTCAGCGGTGGTCTACACGCTCTGCACGCCGCCGGCGGCGCGCCGCCAATCGAAGAGATCGAGAATCAGATTCTCGCCCTCACTCCACAACACGACAATCAACGCTGGTTCAAGTCCGAAGCGCTGAAGCTCAGTCAGGAAATCGTCAAGGCGCGCTGGCGCGTGCTGGAATCCGGCACCGGCTCAGTGCCGATTCCGTTTTTGGTCGTGGTGATCTTCTGGTTAACGGCGACGTTCGCGAGCTTTGGATTGTACGCGCCGCGGAATGCGACCGTCGTCGCCGTGCTTTTCGTTGCGGCGGTGTCGGTTGCCGCCGCCGTTTTTCTTGTCCTCGAGCTGGACGGTCCGCTCGACGGATTCATCAAAGTGTCCAGCAAGCCGATGGAATACGTTCTCTCACAGCTGGGACACTGAAAGTGCGGATTCCAATCGAAAACCAGCAATTTCAGAATATCAGCCGCGCACCCAGTTGGAATGTGCGCGGATCTCCCACCGCCGTAATCTGGTTGAACGTCGAGAGCGGATTTGCCGGGTAGGCGCCGGCGCCGAAATTCGTATTCCGCGTCAGCGGGTTGGCGCGATTGGTCACGTTAAATCCTTCGACCAGTCCCTCCACTTTCACGGTGTCGGTAATTCGAAACCCGCGGCTGATCCGAACGTTCAGTGCGAAGAAATCGTTTCCAACCCCTGCGTTCCTTGGGATGAACGTGACGCGCTTCACATCAAAGTTCGCGGTCGTCGTCGCCCCGCCGGCCAGCGGGCGCCCGGTCGGACCCTGCAGACTGACGAGGCCCGACGTGATGTTGAGCGGCAGCGCCGAGTAGTACTGCAGCATACCGCTCAACTGGAACCCGTGACTGAGACGTTCCCAGGCCGTTGATGCCGGCGCCAGAGACGAGTTGACGCGGCCGTTGACGACAAACCGATGCCGTTGATCGTCGTCGGAGCGGCCCCAGTCGCGCATGATGTCGCTCGGATCGATGGGCGAGCTGAAAAATGCCTCGCCGACATTGTTCATCGACTTTGAGAGCGTGTAAGTCAGCCGCAGACTCGCCCATGTCGTCGGCCGCTGCACGAAAGACAGATGGACGCCGTGATAGTTGGACGTCGCGACCGATGAGTACTGGTTGTTGTTCCGGTATGCTGCAGTTGGCCGGCAGCCGTTGTTGGTTCCTGCTGCGACACACGTTGCGACATTCTGATTGAGTTGTATCAGCAGCTGGTCGCCGCGCACGTACTGATACCCGACGCTTACCGTACGCCCCGCGCCGAGTGACCGTTCCAGTTCGACGCTCGCCTGTCGCGAATAGGCGTTCTGTAATTGCTGGGACATGGTTGTGAAATCCACGAGCGTGGTCGTCAGGATCCGGGCCGGAAGAATGGCTGGAAACACCGGCGCGCCGTCCTGAGTTGGAATCAGCCCCGCGACGCTGGGCTGATGCAGGTTGGGTATCTCGGTCGTGTTCCCTGCCGACAGGATGGCGTTGGCGACGGCGCGAAGCGGCACGCGATCGAAGAACAGGCCGGCGCTGCCGCGGACGACAAGATCGCGCGAGGCGGAAGGCGACCACGTGAACCCGAATCGCGGCGAGGTGTTGTTGCGGTCGGTTTTGATTGTTTGCAGGAACTGCAAGTCGTATCGAAGTCCGAGATTCAATGTCAGGCCCGGTCCGATGCGCCATTCATCCTGCGCATACATCCCCAGATTCGGGTTCGTTTGCGAGACTACGGGATCGCCAAATGTTTGCGTGAACCCGCTGTAGTTGCCGGCCAGGAAATTCGCCAGCGACGAAAATGTGTAGTTGCCGCGAGCCGATCGCGGGTAGGTAATCGTGTCGTCGTTGAGGAGAAAATCCACGCCGGCGCGAAACGAGTGCGCGCCTGCCTGGTGCGACAGGTTGTCGACGAACTGAAACATCCTGTTGATGCGTCTGGTCGGAGAACCTGACGCCGTTCCGAACGTCGCGACACCGGTAACGCTCACGGCCGGTCCAATTGGATCACTCGGCGGCGCTTCGAGATTGCCATGGGTAAACTGCGCTCGGGTTTCGTTGAGCGTTCGCGGCGATACGGTCCATGTGTTGCCCAGCGCGATTGAGTGATCGATGTTGTCGAGACCGGCCGACGCGCTCGGTGCGTTCAACGCCCCGGCGCCGCGAGAGTTGTCGGACGTGACCTGGTAGACGGTGTACTTGACGCTTGCCTGATCGAAGGCGTTGAAGCGGTGGTCGGCTTTGGCCAGTGCATTTGTACTGTGCACGGGGTTCGGATAGACGCCGGTCGTCACCGGTTGTCCGGAATAACCGGTAGCGCTCAGCCGCGCGTTAATCGCGGCCACATTCTCCGGCTGGATCGTGACGAGTCCAGACTGATCGAGTAATCGTCGTTCGACGTTTGTGAAATAAAACGTTCGATCGCGCGCGAGTGGCCCTCCGATACTTCCCCCGAACTGCTGCTGGTTCATCGGCAGCCGGCTGCCTGACAGAGCGTTGGCCGCGTTGAGGTTGTCGTCGCGGATGAAATCGTAGGCGCCGCCGTGCAGCGAATTGGTTCCACTCTTGGTGACGACGTTGACGTATCCGCCGAGGGCGCGGCCGAGTTCGGCCTGACCACCCGACGTGACGACCTGAAATTGTTCCAACGCATCGACGCCGTATGGCATTCCCATCAGTCCGGCGGCATCGTCGTTGGCCGAGAGCCCGTCGACAATGAAATTGTTCGAAAGATTCCGCTGGCTGGCGATCGAGATCCCCTGCCCGGGAACCGCCGACGTTTCCGCAAACAGTTGCGTGCTGGCGATGTTGGTGGGCGAGACACCGGGAACGAGCAATGCCAGATCGAGAAAGTTCCGGCCGTTCATCGGCAGGTTTTGAATTTCGATTTGTGGGACTGTCCCGGCGATCTGACTTCGAGCGGTGTCCAGCAGCGTCGCGCCGCCGCTGACGGTGACAGTCGTATCGATTCCGGCAATCGTCAGAGTCAAAGGCAAATCGAACGCGGATCCGGCCGTCAGGTTCACGTTGCGCGAGAGGTCAGCGAACCCCTGCACCTCAACCTTCAGTTCGTACAGTCCGACCTTGAGATGTTGAAAGCGAAAACGGCCGGCGCCGTCGGTGACGATTTGCACCGTGACGTTGGTCTCGGTCTGGCGCGCTGTCACCTGCGCACCAGGAACCGGCGCGCCTTGAGGGTCAGTCACACGGCCGCTGACAGTGGCGTAATCGACCGATTGCTGCGACGCGACGACTGGTCGCGCGCACGCAAGGGCGGCACACAAGACGGCCGCCATTTTCCACCGCACTGCTACACCTCCAGATGAACGACACCACAACAGTTTCGAGACACACCTTGGCCTCGATAGAGAGACGGGTGACGTTTACGCCCGCGGTGGCGGAGCGTCGGGAGGTTCGACCTGACGAATCGGCTGATCGCGCGAAAGGAGAGGCGCCCCGGCTGGTGGAAAGTCGGCCGAAGCGGTAAACGGGGTTGCGGGTACGCCTTCGATCGAAATCACGGTGAACAGTGCCGCAGCTGGTCCCCCGCACGTGCCACGTATTGCACAGTCGTTGCGCGGTGATTCTGTCGGCGGCGGAGCCGTCTGATGATGACCCGAGTGCGGCGACGCTGCCGCCGCACTCTCGGCCGGTTTAGCGCAGTGTTCTGATGCCTGTTCGTCGTCGGTCGCCGCCGTTGCCAAGCTTGCGGAATGAGGGTCGTGCGCCAGGCAACACGCGCGCGGTACGAGCGCCGACCATGACGTCGCCTGGAAGAGCAGCCAGGCGGCGGTAAAAAGACGCAGGCGTTGGCGAAACGGCGTCATGGTCGTGCTCGAACCAGCTTAGCGGACAGGCGCGCTCCGCGCAAACGCCCCTACGGTGTGATCTTCGCGACCAGTGTTCCGCTGGTTCCGCCGCTCACCGCGATGAGTGCGCTCGAGTGAGGGAGAAACGCACCCGTCAAGGGATTCACGTCGCTGAAACGGCCTTTCGGGTTGAGTTTAGTCGTTTGTGCGTGAGCGGTGCCGGCACATGCCAGCGCCGCCGCCCTGACAAAAGAGGTGACCTTCATGGATTCGTCCCTCCTGTGCGGGCGTCGGAGCGAAGGAGGAGTGTGCCACGGCGCGGGCGGTCACCCTTAACCGTGCGCTATCCTTTGATCGATATGGCACGAATGGAGTGGACGCCCCATGAGGTTGTCGACGTCGACGGTCCGCGCGCGATGCTGCGCGCTTATCTCGAGCAGCGCGACGTGCGCGAGTTCTGCAGCAGCGTCATCCTCACGGCCCGGATTCCCGCCGCCTGTGATGTCGGCTGCGGGTTCGGACGTTTAACCCCTGTCCTGACCGAGTTCGCCGAGCGGGTCGTCGGTTTCGAACGCGAGCCAGGACTCTTGAGCATCGCGCGATCGCTGCAGCCGGCCGTCGAGTTTCAACAGATTGACGCGCTCGCACGGTTGCCAGCCGCGGACGGGGCGTTTGCCTTCGGCCTCGTGTTCACCGTTCTTCAGCACGTTCCCGAACCGGAGGTGCAGGCGGTCATTCACGAACTACGGCGCATCGTTGCACCGAGTGGACATTTGTTGTTGTGTGAAGAGACCGATCCCACTCTCGAAGCCGGCGATCGCGGCAACGCTCATCTCGGATACACGTGCGGGCGGCCGGTAACGACCTACGAATCGTGGCTCGCGCCGTGGAGACTCGTCGCGACCAAGCCGCGAACGATCGAACCTGATTACCCGCGCGTCGATGTCGGAACCTACATGCTCTTCGCTGCCCCGGGCCACGGATGAAACACGAGCCACGGAAGAACACGAGCCACGGAAGAACACGAGCCACGGATGAACACGGATCAACACCGATGAATACGAGCCACGGATGAACACGGATTAACACGGATCGGATCCCGGATCCCGGATCCCGGACAACGGATCCCGGACACTATGCGCTCGCCGCGAGTACGCGATCTTCGAACGTGTAGTCGATCCGGCGTCGTGGCTGCTGGCGATACCATGCGAAGCTCTCGCCCAACGCGGTCTCGAGTTTCGTCGGAGTAACGCCGAGCATCCGCGGCGCTTTCTCGATTACGGTGATATGCGGGGGAAGGTCGAGGAATTCGCCGAAGTAAAGGTTCCCACCCATCAGTTGGCCGCCCGCCGTTTGAATCGTCGATCGCGGGACTGCCGCGAACCTTGGCGTGACGCCAGCGATTCGCGCGAGAGTCTCGACGAAGCTTCGTTGCGTAAGTGGCTCCGTGTGCGCGATGTTGAACGCTTCCCCCGCCGCGTCGGCCACCTCGATGGCACGGACGCACGCCTCTGCGAGATCCGAGACGAATACCCACTGCGTCGGCGAGCTGCCGCCATCGGGCAGGATGATCGGCCGGTTGTCGTACAGGCGATCCCAAAAGAACTGTTCGCGATAAAAAGGCTGTCTCGGCCCGTGGACGAATGGCGGGCGCAACGTCGTCGCCGGGAAGCCGGACTCCGCGTGCATGCGAAAGAGCGCCCGCTCACTGGACGCTTTGTGTTGCGCGTACGGATTTGGATAGTCGTCCGGGACTAACGACGCATTCTCGCGAAGTTCCAGTCCGGGACCATATGCGGCGATGCTCGAGATGAAGACGTAGCCTTGCACCTCGGTGCCGCACGCACGTGCCGCTGCTTCGACGTGATTTGCGGTCGTGCCCTTTTCCCAGTCGTACGCCACGTCGAAGACGGCGTCGAACCGGCCGTCACCAAGCGCGCGCGTCATTGCCGGAAGATCACCGCGGTCTGCCTGGATGTTCTTGATCTCGGACCCGAGATCGTGATGCCCCCGCCGGTGCAGGACCGTGACATCGTGACCGCGCTTGGCAAGGCCGTTGACGATCGCGCGGCCGATGAAGAGAGTTCCGCCGATCACGAGCGTTCTCATTTCTTTTCCCTTTAATTTGCCCGCACGTCCACAACCCAGGGCTCCACGAATCGGCCGTACCGCAGCGTCACCGTGTAACGGGGTGTCCAGGATTCCGTTGGAATTCCGGCATGCAACGCCGCCGCCTCACGAACTTTTGATGACAAGGGGAGCGGCATGTTGATGGTTGACGGCAACAGCCCAATGATGACGCCGTTCAGGGTCATCAACCCGGGAGGGCCCGGGACCGACACTGGATGTGCGCTGATACGACCCATCGTAATCAGATACCGCGAGGCATCCGAATATGTGCGTCGCAGAGCGTTGACGTCTCCCCCGACATCGATTGCGACCAGGTGAGTCGTCTGACGCAACCACCACCGGTTCGGGGTGATCGTGGGGTTCTGTGCTGCCTGTTGGGCCACGTCAGCCTCAGCTCGCTCGCGGACACGCTGCCATGCCGGTCCGTCAAACTCCAGCACGACGTAACCGTTGCGTGGCGGCTGGTCCAACTCCCGGCTGCCACTGGACAGCGGTCGCTCAGGACATGTGAAGCCCAGAGGCCGAATCTTCTCGCACGGGAAACTTTCGCCAACCGGCGATGTCCATACCAGGCGCAGGATGGTTGCCGTCGATTCCGGACCGGCGGAGATGATGGGCAGTTCCCGCTCTGTCAACGTGATCGCCTCTGTGGTTGCTCCCCTCCGATTCAGGAGACCCAGCCCGAGCGCTACAGCATTGGTGAGGCACACGATGAGCGCCGCAGCCAGCAAGAGCGATCGGCGCGTCATGATGCCGCTCCTGCCGAGCGGCGCAGCCGTTGCAGCACCACCATCAACGCGATCGCCGTCAGGCCGACGATGAGAAAGAACACATACTTCGGCATCACGTCCCACCACCAGTCGACGTAGCGGAGGAACAGCAGAACGCCGAAGAATGCCGCGCCGAGGTTGACCGTCTCTGTCCATCGGCGCCGAATCCCGGCGACGAGCATGCCGGCGGCGAGCGCGAAGCCGGCGAGCTGATAGAGGTGTTCGACTGTCCGTGTCGGCAACGGTATTTGGCTCTGGCGTCCCGCCTCGCTCAGGATCAGCACGGCGAGGCAGAGCGGAACCAGCCCTGTCAGCCGAAGTGCCTGGGAAAATCCGTATCGTGTGCGGTTCATCTCAGCCTGCGCGAAGACCGCGACGAGGGCGGCCGGCAACAGCACGGATTCGGGTCGCTCGAACACGACATCGAGCGGCAGCCCGTACCAGTTGACGAGGGATGTCGAGAAGAAGCTGATTGCGCAAATTGCGCCCGCTGCCAGGAGGAGTCGCAAATCCCACACGTACGCCAGCGCAAATGCGAACGCGCTCCAGACGAGAAAAGCGCGAGGCGAAGGGCGCGCGTTGAGGACTGTGCCCAGGACGTAGACGTTCATCACGAAGCAGCCGAAGGCAAGAATGGACAGCAGTGCGGTGAAGTAGAGCGTTCGCTCCACTCGTGCCGTCGCCACAGCGCCGGCAAGAGCGGCGAGTGGCGCAATCCATACCACGGCCACCTGGACCGGAGTAGATAGCAATCCCCAGAAACGCTGGAAGAACAGGACGGCGGCGGCGGTGCACGCCGCCGCGCCGAGCAACGACACGACACGCAAGCCAAGGGAGAGTTGAGATTCAGCGCGTGAGCGATCGACTTCGAAGCGCTCAGCCAACCCGGCGAGCAAAGTCTGATGGTAGGCGTGAAGGTGCGCCCTCTGTTCGTCGGTCAGGCTGATTGCTCCCTGTCGTTCCACTTCTTCAAGCTCGGCACGAAACGCGTCGATGCGGTTTACACGCGCCTGTGCCTCCTCGCGAGTGATGTCAGCGAGTCCCGACATGATGGATGCGGGGATTATAGCCAGACCGCAAAGAGCGTGGCACCACGAGGGTTCGTGGACTCGGCATAGTTCTGGAAAGAGCGCGCGGGGGTGTGAAGTATGCGACATAAGTATGTATTCGTTGCAGGAGTCTGGCTACTCGCCATCGGCACCGCCGCCGCTTCTATCTCAACAGCGGAGGCCAAGCGGCTGCAGAACGCTGCGGCTGTGGTGGCGGATGTACGCGACCAGCCTGACAATGGGATCCCGGCAAAACTGTGGGATCGCGCCGCGTGTGTAGTCGTTCTTCCCGACCTGAAGAAAGCGGCATTCGGCATTGGCGGCGAATATGGACGAGGCGTGATGAGCTGCAAGTCCGGTGAACGGTGGAGCGCCCCGGTATTCATGCAACTGGCGAAAGGCAGCTGGGGTCTGCAGATCGGTGCTGCGGAGATGGATCTCGTGCTGCTCATCATGAATCGTGACGGCGCGACGAAATTATTGAAGAACAAAGTTTCGCTCGGCGCAGACGCCTCGGTTGCCGCTGGACCGGTTGGCCGCGCCGCGGCGGCAGCGACTGACGCGCAGTTGTCGGCGCAAATCCTGTCGTATTCGCGAACGCGCGGCGTGTTTGCCGGGATCGATTTGTCGGGCGGCGTACTCGGTCCCGACAAGGATGCCAACACAGACGCCTACGGCGCCTCCGCGGAGGCGAGCACGATTGCATTTGGGAATATCACCGCTCCTCCCGAGGCTCAGGCTTTCCTGAAGCAGCTCACTGTCGGAGCGGTCGGTACGAGCGGGAAGTAGTTCTGTCGGCGAACGGGTCGCCTGCGCCAAGGCTCCGGCGAGGTCTGGCCGAAGCGCTCGGCGCGGAGGCGGACTTTTTGCCTCTATTTCCTCCGCGATGCGAAATGCGCCGATTTCGGCGCATTTCGCGTGTCCGGTTCCATCAAAAGCGTCACTGAACCACGAGATTCGTATGTGACGTTTCCGCGCCTGCAAATGCATGCAGCGGGTACTCAACGGACGATCGCAGGAGGATCACATGACTCGACGTCTCGCAGCCGTCGTCATCGTACTCACGATTTTTCCGGCGGTACTCTACGCCCAGGACAACGTGCTCACGGTCACGGTTCAATCGGCTGATGTGTACAAAAGCCCGAGCACAGCCGCGCCTGTCGTCGGGCATGCGTCGAAAGGCACCGCGTTGCCGGTCCTGCGCAATCTTGGAAGCTGGGTCCAGGTAACCTGGGTCGGTGTGCCTGAGGGCGTTGGTTACGTGCACACGACGATGGGCCGCCTGAATACGCCGACGCCGAGTGCGCCGACGACCACCACGTCGCAGCGCGCGCCTTCTTCGCTCGCGCCTTCATCCACATCGACGTCCGCATCTCCCTCGTCATCTGCGCCGGCGGCAGTACCGCTGGCAACGCAGCGCACGCCCGGGTCGACGGGAGTGCCGCCAAGCGGGCAGGGGACACCGATCAGTCATATCGTCGGCGTCGGCGGGATGGTGGGATCAATGAGCACGTTCGGTGCGACCGCGCGCTGGTGGCACGACAAGCACCTTGGCGTCCAGGTCGGCTTCACGCGAGATGCAATGTCAAGCGACACCGCCGCGGGCCGCGTGACGTCGATGCAGATTGAACCGGGCGTGGTGTACGCGCTGTTCGATCGCGTGCCGGGTTACGTGTGGATTCGTCCGTATGTCGGATCCGCATTGAGCTTCCGTCACCAGACATGGAAAGACACGGCACCCGTACCGATGGAGCCGGCTTCGGACAATGGTGTGGGATATCGCGTCTTCGGCGGCAGCGAGTTCACGTTCGCGAGCGTTACGCAGTTTGGATTGAGCGCCGAGGTCGGATACCGTCACGTTCCGACTGCGTTTACCGGTTTCGAACCGGATCGCATGAGCGTCGCGGTCATCGGGCATTGGTATTTCAAGTAGAGCGCGATCTCTGGATACGCGCCGGGGGCTGGGTCTAACGACCCAGCCCTACATGCTTCCGCAGCGACTTCCGAAGAACCCTCGCGCGAACACCTCGCTTATTCCCTGAACACCTCTTTTTTGCGAAGTCTCCCGCGCGGCACCGATGTACAGAACATTCCCGGAGAATCTACGGCTCGCAGTTACTCATGAGTGACAGAATAGAAGTAGTTCCAGCCCGTAGCGTCAGCAGAGCTTAACGCTGAAGTAGTGGCTACCAGTCCGACTTCCGGCTAAAGCCGACTTCCGGCTGAACCGGAATCTACAAGAAGGTTCGCCTCCAATGAACAACGACAGCAAGTGTCCGTTCTCGGCCAAAACCCACAGCGGTACTTCGAACCGCGATTGGTGGCCGAATCTGTTAAGCGTGAAAGTGCTTCACCAGAATCCGGCGTCGGGCGATCCCATGGGGAAAGGATTCAACTATGCCGAGGAGTTCAGGACGCTCGACCTTGACGCACTAAAGAAGGACATCGAGAAGGTAATGACGACCTCGCAGGATTGGTGGCCGGCTGACTACGGCCACTACGGGCCGCTGTTCATTCGCATGGCGTGGCACGCTGCGGGCACTTACCGGATCAAGGATGGTCGCGGAGGAGCAGGGTCGGGGGAGCAGCGCTTCGCGCCGTTGAACAGCTGGCCGGACAACGCGAATCTCGATAAGGCGCGACGGCTGCTCTGGCCAATAAAGAAAAAGTACGGCAGGAAGATTTCATGGGCGGATCTGATGGTCTTCTCGGGCAATTGTGCGCTGGAGTCGATGGGATTCAAGACGTTCGGCTTCGGCGGTGGACGAGAGGATGTCTGGGAGCCCGAAGAAATCAACTGGGGAACCGAGAGCACGTGGCTCGAGGACAAGCGTTACAGCGGTGATCGACAACTCGCCAATCCACTCGCCGCGGTTCAGATGGGTCTCATTTATGTGAACCCGGAAGGTCCCAATGGCAATCCCGATCCAGTCGCCGCTGCGAGGGACATTCGCGAGACGTTCCGTCGCATGGCGATGAACGACGAGGAAACGGTGGCGCTCATTGCCGGTGGGCACACATTCGGGAAGACACACGGCGCCGGAGCGGCCACGCACGTTGGTCCCGAACCGGAAGCAGCACCGATCGAGGCTCAAGGCCTCGGTTGGATGAGCAGTTATGCCAGCGGCAAGGGGGGCGACGCGATCACCAGCGGGCTCGAGGTCACGTGGACGACGACGCCGACGACCTGGAGCAACGGCTTCTTCGAGAATCTGTTCGGCTACGAATGGGAATTGACCAAGAGTCCGGCGGGTGCGCATCAGTGGACGGCGAAGGATGGCGCAGGCGCTGGCACGATTCCGGATCCCCACGATCGCGGCAAGCGTCGCGCGCCAACGATGCTGACAACCGATCTCGCGCTGCGGTTCGATCCGGCGTACGAAAAGATCTCGCGCCACTTTTACGAGAACCCGCAGGCATTCGCCGACGCATTCGCCAGGGCGTGGTTCAAGCTGACGCACCGCGACATGGGTCCGATCGCCCGCTACCTTGGACCGTTGGTTCCTGCCGAGCCGCAGTTGTGGCAGGACCCTGTCCCGCAGGCGACGTACGAGTTGATCGGCGCATCCGACATCGCGGCGCTCAAGCGGGCGCTTCTCGCGTCCGGGCTGTCGATCGGCGAGTTGGTCTCGATTGCCTGGGCGTCGGCGTCGACCTTCCGTGGCACCGATAAGCGGGGTGGTGCCAACGGGGCAAGGATTCGCCTCGCGCCGCAGAAGGATTGGGCCGTCAACGATCCGAGGACCCTGGCGAGAGTGCTGCGCACGCTGGAGGGGATCCAGAAGGAGTTCAACGATTCTCACGCCGGCGGGACGAAGAAGGTCTCGCTTGCCGATCTGAT
The DNA here is from genome assembly GCA_035491715.1 of Vicinamibacterales bacterium. Lineage (GTDB taxonomy): Bacteria > Acidobacteriota > Vicinamibacteria > Vicinamibacterales > 2-12-FULL-66-21 > JALZOC01. The sequence continues at coordinate 26,981 of DATJKH010000027.1, forward strand.
CGTGCTCGGCGGGTGCGCGGCTGTGGAGCAGGCGGCCAAAGATGCGGGGTACGACGTGGCGGTTGCCTTCGCGCCGGGACGGACCGATGCGTCGCAAGAGCAGACCGACGTGGACTCGTTTGCTGTGCTCGAGCCGAAGGCGGACGGGTTCCGCAACTATTTCTCGGCCGATCTCGACGTGCCGGCGGAGATTCTGCTCATCGAGCGCGCGCAGCTGCTGACGCTGACGGCTCCCGAGATGACCGTTCTTGTCGGTGGGCTGCGTGTCTTGAACGGCAATAGCCCAGAGTCCGCGCGCGGTGTCCTCACACAACACGCCGGAACGTTGAGCAACGATTTCTTTGTGAACCTGCTCGATATGAACACCGTCTGGCAGCCGTCATCCGGGGCCGCAGAAACGTTCAATGGTCGCGATCGCAGGACGGGTGAAATCAAGTGGACTGCGACTCGAGTCGACCTGATCTTCGGATCGAACTCCGAACTCCGCGCCCTCGCGGAGGTCTATGCCTGCGACGACGCGCGGGAGAAGTTCGCGCGCGACTTTGTCGGCGCATGGAATAAGGTCATGAATCTCGACCGATTCGATCTGTCAGATCCTGACGATCAGACTGTTCGATCCGCCTATGCGATCTCAGTCTCCTCGAATCCTCGCATCAATTCATAGACCATGAACGATTCGGCGATTCGACGATTCCGGATGAGGGATTCAACGATTCCGGATGAGGGATTCAACGATTCCGGATGAGAGATTCGACGATTCCGGATGAGAGATTCAACGATTCCCGATTAGTGATTAGTGATCAGTGATTCATTCCGCTCGGAGCACCGACATCGGAGTCAGCCGCACGGCCCTCCACGCCGGAATGAGTGTGCCGGCAAATACTGTCAGGAGCGTCAGGCCGATCGCGGTTGCGAAGGTCGCGGGATCGCTCGGCGCGACACCGAAGAGCAGGGCGCTCATTCCGCGTGCGGCAGCGTACGCGCCCAGCACGCCCGGGACGATGCCGAAAAGCGCGAGACGCATCCCGTCGGCGAGGATCATCCGTCCGACGCGCGCGGGATCGGCGCCCAGGGCGAGGCGAACACCGATCTCTTGTGAGCGCTGCGCGACGGTGTACGCGAGCAGCCCGTAGATCCCCACGGCAGAGAGCAGGATCGCGACGACCGCGAACACGCCCAGCACCTGGAGCTGTCCTCGGCGGCTCGCCGTTTCTCCCGCGATCACGTCAGTCATCGCGCGCACGTTGGAAATCGGCTGTTCGGCGTCGATCGAGTGAACGATGTGGCGGACCGCCGACACGAGTGCGGTCACCGGGCCCGAATGCCGAATCACCAGATCCTTGGGGTCGAAGCCGCCGGGGAATGGATCCGGTGCCTGCGCGGCGGGGACATACATCTGCGGCTCACTCGTGCGCTCCAACCCGCGGACCCTGATATCGCCGACCACCCCGACGACAGTCCGGGTGTCATCCAGATGCTGGAACGTCTTGCCGATCGGATCCTGACCGGGCCAGTAGCGCTCAGCGAATGACGCACTCACGACCGCGACCCACCGACGATCCCCGCGGTCACCGTCTTCGACATCGCGGCCGCGCTGAAGCGGAATTCCCATCGTCGTGAAGTATTGCGGTGTGACCCAGCGGTGGCTGACACCTTCGCGGCGGCGTGACGCCACCTCTCGCCCAGGAATCTCGACGGCGGTGATGAGGCCGGTTGTGACCATCGGGAGTCCGCTGGTGAATCCCGCGCTCTGCACGCCGGGCAGCGTCCGCACGCGTTCGAGCACGCGATCGTAGAACTGCACGCGCTGCAACGGCTTGTCGTACTTCGGGCGCGGCAGGGCGACATGGAGCGCCAGAACGTTCTGAGCCTGGAAGCCGGGATCGATCGCTTGCACCCGCCACACAGCCCTGATCAAGAGACCCGACGTAATCAGCAGGATGACCGACATCGTGACTTCGATCGTGACGAGCACGGCGCGAAGACGTTGCTTCGCTCCGCCGCCGGCGCGGACGCCTTCGCGAAGCGCGTCAAATGTGGTGTGCCGTCGGGCGCGAATCGCGGGAAACAGACCAAAACCGAGTGCGGTGAGCGTCGTGAACAGCGTCGCCAGCGCGATCACGCGCAGGTCCATGCTGGGTTCAGCCGCGATGGGCAACGTATCAGGAACAAGGCTCGCAAACAGCGGCACGCCGGCGGCGGCCACGAGTAGACCTGCGGCGCCGCCACAGAGTGTCAGGATCACGCTCTCGGTCACCAGCTGCCGCATCAGGCGTTCTCTTCCCGCACCGAGCGCCGCGCGTACCGCCAGCTCGCGCTCCCGTGCTGCCGCCCTTGCGAGCAGCAGGTTGGCGAGGTTGGCGCAGGTGAGGAGCAGCAGACAGAGGCTGGCGCCGCCGAGCGCCATGAGCATCAGGCGGAAGCGCGGCGACATGTTCTCGCGCATCCGGAAGAAGCTGATCCCGGTTTCGGCATTCGTGTCCGGGTAGTCACGGGATAGGCGAGCTGCGATGAGTTCCAGATTACCGCGAGCCTGTTCGAACGTGACACCTGGTTTCAGCCGCGCCACGCCTCGAATGTAGGTGTTCGTGCGGTCCTCGTAGTCCTCGTTCTGGAAACGCAGCGCGGTCCACATCTGCACGTTGCGCGTGGGGAAATAGAAGTCCCGTGGCATTACGCCGATGACCGTGTGCGGCACCCCGTCCAGACGGACCGTTCGACCGACCACTGACGCGTCGCCGCCGAACTGCGATTGCCAGAGGCCATGGCTGATGACGACCGCGCGGCGATCCTCTTCACGGGCTTCGAACACTCGTCCGAGCGCAGGACTGACGCCGAGCAGCGGAAGGACCTCCTGCGTCACGGGGGCGATCTCCAGGCGGCGCGGCTCGCCGATGCCCACCAGGTTGACGCCGGCGCCGGTGAACGCGCCCATCGCATCGAACGAGGAATTCATCGCCTTGAAGTCACGATAGTTCGATGGGGAAAGCTCGTTCATGCAGCCCCAGCCGCCGCCCGTTCGCGGGCCTTCGCAGAGGCGAACGAGCGACTCCGGATCGGCGAACGGCAAGGGTCGAAGCAGCACGAAATCCGCGACCGAGAACGCAGCGGTATTGGCGCCGACGCCGAGCGCGGTCACCAGAATGGCAGTCAGCGCAAAGCCGCGCGCGCGGCTGAGCGTGCGCGCCGTGTAGCGCAGATCCTGTTTCAGGATGTCCCAGTGGACGGCGGGTGCATTCATGATCACCTCGTGAAGAACCTCGAACCACAACGCGATGCGAGCGGTACCGTGGGCGTCGCGCAGGTTGACGCGGAAGATCGCCTCCATTTCGTCGCCGTAATCCGCGCGGAACGAGGCGGGAAACAGGTAGAGGAGGAGACGGTAGATCCGCATCATGCTTTCCGGGGCGCCAGGCCTTTCTTGCGCGCGAGGTCCAGCATCAGCGCCAACCGGCGCGACTCGGCCAGGGCGACTTCGCGGCCAAAGGCTGTGATCCGGTAATAACGCCGGCGCTCGTCGTCCATGTCTCTCGCCGGCCGCGTGCTGATTTCGCGAATCAGCCCCTGCTGCACCATCCGGTCGATTGACCGATAGAGTGTGCCTGGGCTCAGCTTCAACGCGCCTCTGGTACGCGCCGCGACATCCTTGATCACAGCGTAGCCGTGGCGATCTTCGTCGGCCACGGCCACCAGGATGTGAAAGGTGGCCGGGGTCAGTGGCAGCAGCGATTCGGCTTCAATATTCACAGGGTGATTATATCCATAGCGCACATAGTTGGACGGATGGAACTGGCGGGCGGTTAGCCGGACGTCGCTCCATCTCACTTATCGCCTTACGAGGAGAGGAAACCGGGGTCTGGCCGCCGACACACGGGGATGGAATGCGATTGCCGGCGCCATTGCAGCCATTCTCCAGGAGGAATGACATGCCCGTCTGGCTGACTCGATTGCTTCTTCGC
>DATJKH010000028.1:0-43660 GCA_035491715.1 Vicinamibacterales bacterium
TGCCGTTTGCTCTGGTTTTGCTCGCCGCGCTATCGCTGCGCATAGCCCGCCTCTTGTCCGACTCGGGAGCGCACCGAAGGGTCGAATTCACGCGCCCCGGCGCAAGTGACGACGCCACTGGATCCGATCCGTGTTCATCCGGTGACTTTTTATCCGTGTTGATCCGTGTTCATCCGTGGCTCTAGTCCGTGTTCATCCGTGTTCATCCGTGGCTTTCTATCCGTGTTCATCCGTGGCTTTTTATCCCTGTTCATCCGTGGCTTACAATGATCAGATGGCTTCGATCCATCCGTTCCGTGCGTTGCGGCCAGCGCCGGACAAGGCAGCAGCAGTCTCCTCAGTTCCGTACGATGTCGTCAGCACCAGCGAGGCACGACAACTCGCGTCCGGCAATGCGCTTAGCTTTCTGCACGTGACGCGTGCCGAGATCGATCTGCCGGAGGGAACGGATCCGTATTCACCGCAGGTCTACGAACGGGCCAAAGCGAACCTCGCGGCGTTACGCGAGCGGGCGCCGCTTCTGATTGACGAGACGCCGGCGCTCTACTTCTACCGCCTGTGCATGGGTGCGCACGAACAGACGGGAATCGCTGGCTGTTTCTCAGTTGATGAGTACGAATCGGACGTCATCAAGAAACACGAACGTACGCGGCGCGACAAGGAAGACGATCGGACTCGTCACATGATCGAATTGCGCGCGCAGACGGGCGTTGTCTTCTTGACCTATCGAGCGGATCGCGCGATCGACACGCTGGCGCGACAGGTAACGGCGGGCGAACCGTTGTACGACTTCGCGGCGCCAGACGGTGTCAGGCACTCAGTCTGGCGGGCAGGTCTCGACCAGACGCGGAACCTCGTCACCGCGTTTCAGGCCATTCCATCGCTCTATATTGCCGACGGGCATCATCGGGCGGCCAGTGCGGCGCGGACTCGGGAACAACTGGCCAATCGCCCCGCGTCGACCGCCGACGAGGCAGGAGCCGAAACATTCATTGCCGTCGCATTTCCCGACGATCAGGTCCAGATCCTGCCCTACAACCGCATCATCAAGGATCTGGGCGGCCGGACAGCGCGCCAGTTCCTGGGGGCCTTGCGCGCGCAGTTCAGAGTGACCGATGGCGCTCCTACACCGGAACGTCAGGGGGAAGTATCGATGTACCTCGACGGACGCTGGTACGCGATTGATCTCACCAGTGTGGCTCCCGAAGACAGTTCGCGCGGCAGCAGTTTGGACGTCTCGCGCTTGCAGCGGGCTGTGCTCGAGGCGTTGCTGAATATTGGTGACGTGCGGACCGACAAGCGCATTGATTTCATCGGCGGTGCGCGCGGTTCCGAGGCGTTGATGCGCGCGGTCGACGCGGGCGACGCCGCGGTCGCCTTTTCCATGTACCCGGTCACGGTCGACGATCTGATGGCGATTGCCGACGACGGCGGCATCATGCCGCCGAAGTCCACGTGGTTCGAGCCCAAGCTGCGCGACGGGCTGCTCGTGCATCTGATTTAAGGGACGAGATTTCGTGAAAGTCGTAATCGCGGACAGGTTCGAGCAGAGTGGCATCGACGGTTTACGAAGCGCCGGGTGTGAAGTTCTCTACGCGCCGGATCTCAAGGACGCGGCACTCGCGGATGCGGTTCGCAAGACACACGCGGACGTGCTCGTCGTGCGCGGCACCAAAGTGGGCAGCGACGTCCTCGACGCGGGCCAACTCTCACTGATCGTCCGCGCCGGTGCGGGCTATAACACCATCGACGTGGCCGGTGCGTCCGCGCGCGGCATCTACGTATCGAACTGCCCCGGGAAGAATGCCATTGCGGTGGCGGAGCTTGCCTTTGCGCTGATCCTGGCGCTCGATCGACGCGTGCCGGACAACGTCGCCGAGCTGCGCGCCGGCCGGTGGAACAAGAAGGAGTTCTCGAACGCCCTCGGCCTGTATGGCCGAACGCTGGCTCTGCTCGGCGTCGGCAGCATCGGGCAGGAGATGATTCGCCGCGCCGCCGGCTTCGGCATGAATATCGTCGTCTGGAGTCGACGGTTCGATGGTGAGGATCGACCCATGACTGAGCGTGAGGCTCGGGAGATGGGGATCGAGCCGGCCTTGCGCACGGTGACGATAGCCGTGGCGCCGACGCCGGGCGACGCCGCGGCGCGTGCCGATGTGCTCAGCGTGCACGTCGCACTCGCGGCGGAAACCAGGGGTCTCGTGAATGCGGCGCTGCTCGACAGACTGAAGCCAGGAGCGATTATCGTCAATACCGCGCGCGGCGACGTGATCGATGACGCGGCACTCGCTGCAGCGATCAGGCAGAAGCATCTTCGCGTCGGGCTCGACGTGTTTGCCAACGAGCCCGCATCGTCGGTCGGCGAGTTCCATGACGATCTGATTGCACTGCCGCAGGTCTACGGCACGCATCACATCGGCGCGTCGACCGAGCAGGCGCAGGACGCCATTGCCGCCGAGACGGTCCGGATCATTCGCAGCTTCAAGGAGACCGGCCGGGTGCCCAATGTCGTCAATCTCGCCAAGCGCACGCCGGCGACGCACATGCTCGTCGTACGACATCGCGATCGCCCGGGTGTGCTGGCACACGTGTTCAACAACCTGCGGCGGGACAACCTCAACGTGCAGGAGACCGAAAACATCGTGTTCGAAGGCGCACAAGCGGCCGTGGCGCGCATCAATCTCGATGGCGCGCCGTCGGCGGCGTTGTGCGATCGAATCAAAGCGGAGAACGCAGACATCCTCGACCTGCAGGTCGTCTCGCTCTGAATCATCCTTAAGGGTTCATTTATGACAACAACGACTCGAATCTTCAATTTCTCAGCCGGCCCCGCCGTGCTTCCGGTCGACGTACTCGAACAGGCGCAGCGAGACCTGCTGTCTCTCCCCGGTGTCGGCATGTCGATCCTCGAGATCAGCCATCGCTCGAAGCCATTCGACGACATCATCGAGGGATGCGAGGCCGACCTGCGCGCACTCGCCGGCATTCCTGCGGGATACCGCGTGTTGTTCCTGCAGGGTGGCGCGAGCCTGCAGTTCTCGATGGTGCCGATGAATCTGCTTCCGGCGGACGGATCGGCCGATTACATCGTGACCGGTGCATGGTCGCAGAAAGCGGTGAAGGAAGCGAAGCGTGTCGGCGGCGTCAAGATTGTCGCATCGACCGAGAGCGAGAACTTCGCTCGCGTGCCGCGGCAGGAGGAGCTGACGCTGGATCCGAACGCCGCATACGTCCACTACACGACGAACAACACCATCTTCGGAACGGAATTTCAGTACCTGCCGAAAACCGGAAGCGTTCCCCTCGTTGCCGATGCATCGTCGGACATCTTCAGCGGCCCGATCGATGTCTCGAAATACGCAGTGATCTACGCCGGGGCGCAAAAGAATCTCGCCCCGGCCGGCGTCACCCTCGTGATCCTGCGCGAAGACATGCTCAAGCGCACTCCTTCGTCGCTGCCGACGATGCTGCAGTACACCGTGCATGCGGAAAACAACTCGATGTACAACACGCCGCCCGTGTTTGCCATCTACGTCATGCGGCTCGTGCTGGCATGGCTGCTGAAACAGGGCGGCCTGGCGGCGATTGGCAGCCGCAACGCGCGCAAGGCTGAGAAGCTATACGGCGCAATCGATCGGACGGATTTCTACCGTGGACACGCACAGGCGGACAGCCGATCGCGAATGAACGTCACGTTCCGCTTGCCGAGTGAAGAGCTCGAGAAAAAGTTCGTCAAGGATGCCACCGCGGCCGGTCTCGACGGGCTGAAAGGACATCGATCGGTCGGCGGACTTCGCGCCTCGATCTACAACGCGTTTCCGGAAGAGGGGGTCGACGCGCTAGTGCAATTCATGAGCGAATTCGAACGCAGAAACGGCTGATAACTTTCTTTGATTCAGCTGGTTAGCCAAGTACAGAAGTCTTACAAACGGCTCCTCGCGAACCTGCTACCGTTAGCAGGTTCGTTCAGTCTGCGAGGAGTCAGCGTGAGCACAGAGACGATATCGGTTCGAGCAGAGTATTCCCATTCGACGTTGAACTGGATCACCGCCGTCGTAATGGTGATCTTTCATATTCTGGCGGTTGCGGCCTTCTTCTTTTTCAGTTGGACCAATCTTGCCGTCGCCCTTGTCCTGCACTGGATGGCGGTCGGCTTCGGGATCAGCCTCGGCTATCACCGCCTGCACACCCATCGCGGCTACAAGACGTCGAAGGCGTTCGAGTACTTTCTCGCCGTCTGCGGGACGTTGTCGCTGGAAGGCGGGCCGATCTTCTGGGTTGCGACGCATCGCGTGCATCATCAGCACTCCGATCACGACGGCGATCCGCACACGCCGCGAGACGGCGGCTTCTGGGCGCACATGGGCTGGATCCTTTTCGGTGATACGCACCACAACAACACCGCGCTCATGGCGAAGTACGCTCCCGACCTGGGCGCCGATCCCTTCTACCGCTGGCTGAACACCTATCACTACGTTCCGCTCGTGACCGTGGGCCTGCTGCTGCTCGCGATCGGCGGATGGCCGATGGTGTTGTGGGGCATTTTCCTGCGCACGGTCGTTGGCCTTCATGGCACGTGGCTCGTGAATTCGGCGACGCACATGTGGGGCTCGCGCCGGTTCAAGACTCGCGACGATTCGCGCAACAGCTGGTGGGTCGCGCTGCTGACGTTCGGTGAAGGATGGCACAACAACCATCACGCACATCCCGTCTCTGCCCGTCACGGTCTGGTGTGGTACGAGTTCGACATCAGCTGGATCACCCTGAAGTTCTTCAATGCGATCGGGATCGTGCGCGATCTGAAGGCTGCGAAGGTGACGCGGCACACCCACCAGGAAGCCGCATAGCTCAATGTTCAATGCTTCATGTTCAATGTTTAATGTTCAATGTGGATGCCGTGGTCGTCGGGCATTGAGCATTGAGCATTGAGCATTGAGCATTGAACATTCAGCATTGAACATTGAACACTCCCCCCCGCCCTCCTGTATCCTTTTTCCATGATTTCCGGCCGCCGGCGATCGGTGATCTTTTTCACCGTTTTCGGCATCTGTCTCGTCGCGATCGCCGTCGCACTCAACGTCAGCTGGATTGTTCTGAACTGGCGGACCGGAGTACTGGCGATCCTCGGGGTCATTCTCTTCGGCCTGATCATCGCGGGCATGGTGCTGAACACCATTTTTCTCGTCCGCGAAATCCGCCGCAACGAGCAGAAGGATTCGTTCCTCAATGCCGTCACCCACGAGCTGAAGACGCCGGTCGCATCCATTCGCCTGTATCTGCAGACCCTCCAGACGCGCGAGCTCGATGCCGACAAGCGCAAAGAGTTCTATCGCATCATGCTCGAGGACAGCGATCGGTTGCTGCACACGATCGAGCAGGTCCTGCGGGCGGGCAGCACGCGATCGCGGTTCCGGCGCGAAGCGCGTAACCGCGTCGATCTCGGGGACGTCGCGCGGGAGTGTGTCGACCTTGCGCGCACGCGCTTTCACCTCGATGAACAGTCTCTCGCGTTTGAGAATCGAGCCGGCACAGCCTCCGTTGTGCTTGGCAATATCGAGGAACTCAAAGCGGCGGTGTGGAACCTGATCGACAACGCGGTCAAGTATTCGACTCCGGACATCCGCGTCCGTGTCGAGCTCGAGGAGCTCGCACCGGATCGAGTCGCTGTCCGCGTGGTCGACAACGGCATTGGCATCTCGTCGACCGAGTTGAAGCGCATTTTCCGCCGCTTCTATCGCACGCCCGCGCTCGGCGCGGTCCGGACCAAGGGGAGCGGGCTCGGTCTGTTCATCGTCCGATCGGTCGCGCGGAATCATGGCGGTCGCGCCTACGCCGAGAGCGCTGGTACCGGCCAGGGCAGCCGCCTGACCATCCTGCTGCCGAAAGCGCCGGGTGTCTGACGTGCAGCGCGTGCTCATCGTCGAAGACGAGCTTCACCTGGCTGAAGGCCTTCGGTTCAATCTCGAGGCGGAGGGTTACGCCGCCGAAGTGGTCGAGACCGGTGAAGGCGCGCTCGAACTGTTGCGGGCAACCGAGCGGCGCTTCGATCTCGTCGTGCTCGACGTGATGTTGCCGGGCAAGGACGGCTTTGAAGTGGTCGCGCAGCTGCGCGCCGAGCGACAGTTCGTGCCGGTGCTCATGTTAACGGCGCGAGGGCGTCCCGAAGACGTGCTGAAAGGGTTCGCGGCCGGCGCCGACGACTACCTGCCGAAGCCGACCGAACTCGCGATTCTGCTCGCCAGGGTCGGCGGCCTGCTGCGGCGATCCGGCTGGCTGCGTCGGGCGCACGACCAGTACACGTTCGCGGGAAAGACGATCGACTTCGACGCGCTTGAACTCCGCGTCGGCGATCGCACGTTACCGCTCACCCTCATGGAGGCGAACCTGCTGCGATATTTCATCGCGCAGGAGGGAAAGGCGGTCTCGCGCAAGGCCATGCTCGAAGACGTGTGGGGCGTGCGCGAGGATACCGACACGCGCGCCATCGACAACTTCATCGTCCGTTTGCGACGACACATCGAGAACGAACCGGGACGTCCAAGGCATCTGTTGACCGTTCGGAGTGTCGGCTACAAGTTCATCGCCAACCCGTAGATGAACTTTTCAGCATTGCTATTGATGGTCGCGTCGCGTGCGTCTGCCCCGTCGGCGGCGACGCCGGTGACCGTACGGGCTGGTTGGTGGCGCGGATTCGTCGCTCGAGACCTGAGGGTGTTCGCGGGGTTCAGCCTGGAGTGCGCGCCAGTGAGCAACCACATCGGGTCGATCGCCGTGAATCTCGAGCCAGGTGACGGCCTCTGGCAGCACCGCACGATGGAGCAGTCCCCGCTGCGCTCGCGCAGAAGCCTGCGTGTCCAGGAGGCGGGGCTGGAGAGCGAGGATTTGTTGCAGCCGCTCGACGTCGCGTCTGGCGATCGGCAGCAGACCCAGTTCGATCCGTCGTTCGAGCGCGTCGGCAGAGAACCGTCGTCGTGCGACCAGCCCGAGCGGATGTAACAACGTACCAGCCAGGATGGCGTTGGTCAGCGACTCCGGAGCTCCGTCGAACCTGGCGCGGTACGCGTCGAGTGCGGCAATTGACTGCCACACGCCGTCTGATGCTCCGGCGAGCTCGGGTGTAATCGCTTTTAACAGCCCGGTCGTGCGGAGCTGCTTGAACGCTTCCTGCGCGTGTCCCGATCGAAGAATCTTGTAGTACTCCTCGAGCAGGCGGGGTGGCGCACTCCGCGCGATCTCGTGCCGGTGCTGGGCAATCGCATCCAGAATCGGTTGATCGATGGAGAACTGCAGCCGCGCCGCCAGGACGACGGCTCGCAGCATCCGGACGGGATCCTCGAGGAACCGTACTTCCGGTTCGCCGATGCATCGAATGATTCGCGAGTCGAGATCGTCGAGGCCACCAACGTAATCGATGATCGAAAACGTGCCGATATCGTAGAACAGCGCATTGACGGTGAAATCGCGGCGAAACGCGTCTTCCTCGGGAGTGCCGTATGTATTGTCGCGGTGGATCAGGTGATCATCGGCGCGACGACGCGGCGGCGGGTCTTCCGCCTCTCGTTCTCGTGTGCCTGCCGCATCGTTGGCCGCGTCCATCTCCGGAGTGACCGGAACCGCCGCCATTTGCCGGCGGAAAGTTGCCACTTCGATGGTCTTCGTTCCGAACTTGACGTGCGCCAGGCGGAAACGCCGGCCGATGATCCAGCAATTGCGAAAGAGCTTCTTGACGTGATGCGGATGCGCCGACGTGCCGATGTCGAAGTCTTTCGGCCGCCGGTTCAACAGCAGATCGCGAACACTCCCGCCGACCAGGTACGCTATGTAGTGGTGTTCATGCAGCCGATAAAGGACTTTGAGCGCGTCGGGGTCGACGTCGCTGCGTGAAATCGTGTGCTCCGCTCTGGGAACGATGGTCGGCTCCGCCATCGATTGGAAATTATAGCATCACCGTTCGGTTTGGCGCGATTAACTGACTGATAATCAGGTAGTTAGCGAGGCATGACCAATAATGTTACGATGACAAAAATGCGCGGCCTCTGCCCTTCGATCGTTGCACTGCTGCTGACCGCAACGCCGCTCTATGCGGCCGATCCATTGTCGGATGCGCGACGCCTCTATAACCAGGGGCAGTACGATGCCGCGGAGCAGGCGGCACGTGACGCGGCACGGTTCCCAGCCACCGCAGACGGCGCTCGTGTCGTGCTCGGGCGGATCCAACTCGAGCGCTATCGGCGCACTCCGGCGGCGGCCGATCTGTCGGGCGCGATTGCGACATTGCGTCAAGTCGATACGCACCGGCTGGATGCGCGCGAGCGAATCGAGCTGGCAATAGGGCTGGCGGAGGCGCTGTATCTCGAGGACCGATTCGGCGCCGCGGCGGTGTTTTTCGAGTCGGTGCTCGACGACTCCGACGGGCTCGGCGCGGGTGCGCACGAACGCGTGCTCGATTGGTGGGCAACCGCCACTGATCGCTACGCGCAGCTACGGCCAATGAGTGAGCGCGCCGATATTTACCGCCACATCTCGACACGCATGACGCAGGAAATCTCCCGCAACCCGGGATCCCATCCGGCGGCGTACTGGCTGGCGGCGTCGGCGCGAGGCGCGGGCGATCCCGAACGCGCGTTAAACGAAGCCACTGCGGGATGGGTTCGCGCCATGCTTGGACGCGATGGTGGCGTCGCTCTCCGTGCCGATCTCGACAGGCTGGTGGTGCAAGGCATCCTGCCGGATCGCGCCAACCGTCTTCAGGTCCGCGATCCGACACAGGCGCTTGCCGGAATGGTCGGCGAGTGGGAGGCCTTCAAGTCGGCGTGGGTGCGGTGACTTAGCTCTTCGCCTCCTTCCAGTTCTCTCCAATTCCAACATCCACGATCAGCGGAACGCGCAGGGGAACGGCATTCTGCATCACGTCGCGGAGGGCAGCGGCCGATTCTTCTGCGGTCTCCTTTGTCGCTTCGAACAGCAGTTCGTCGTGGACGGTGAGAATCATTCGCGTCTTGCCGTCGGTAATTGTCGGCAGCGCTGTGTGAACGTCGATCATCGCGCGCTTCAGAATATCTGCGGCGCTCCCCTGGATCGGCATGTTGACCGCCTCGCGTTCCGCCTGGCTGCGAATCTGAGTATTCCGGTTCGTCAACTCCGGCACGAGCCGCCGTCGCCCGAACATCGTCTTCACGACTCCGGTCTTACGAGCGTTCTCGAGAAGCTCGTCGATGAACTGTCGAACGGACGGGAACCCGGCGAAATACGCGTTGATGAATTCCTGGGCCGCTTGCTGCGGTACGCCGATGTCTTTTGCCAGTGTGAACGCGGTTTTTCCATAGAGCAGCGCGTAGTTGATGATTTTTGCGCGTCGCCGCAGCTCGTGTTCGCTCAATCCGCTGCTGGTGCCAAAGACTTTCAGCGCAGTGCGATCGTGAATGTCCTCTTCTTTTTGGAACGCCTCGATTAAGGCACTGTCACCAGAGAGATGCGCGAGTACGCGCAGCTCGATCTGCGAGTAATCGGCTGAGATGAGCACGTGACCGCGATCGGCGACAAACGCGCGGCGGATCTCTCGCCCGAGCTCGGTGCGGATCGGGATGTTCTGAAGATTCGGATCGCTACTGCTCAGGCGCCCCGTCGCAGCGACCGCCTGGTTGAAGCATGTGTGAACCCGTCCAGTGTCCGGATTCACGAGCTGCGGCAGGGCGTCGATGTACGTGCCTTTGAGTTTCTGCAGCGCGCGCCATTCCAGGATGAGCCGCGGCAGATCGTGACCGAGTGCCAGCTCTTCGAGCACTTCCACGGCCGTCGACGCTGTCTTCGTCTTGGCGTTGCGTTTCAGCGCCGGAAGCTGAAGCTTGTCGAACAGAATCTCGGACAGCTGTTTCGGTGAATTGATGTTGAACTCTTCACCCGCCAGTTCGAAAATGCGGGCGCTGCGGGCGGCGAGTTCCTGGTCGACATGGGTCGCCTGTTTGGAAAGGGCCGGACCATCGATTCGAATTCCGGCCCGTTCAATCGCGACCAGCACGGGAATGAGCGGAAGTTCCAGATCGAGATAGAGCTTTTCGAGATCTTCGCGACGAAGAAGGTTTCGGAGCGTGCCCGATAACTGGAACGCGAGATCTGCGCGCTCTCCTGCGTAGTCAAGAGCACTTTCCGGAGCGATCTGCGCGAATGGAATCGCCTTGGCGCCGCGACCGCAAAGATCCTCCTCGCGGAGCGCCTTGTAGCCGCTGTGCTCGAGTGCGAGCTCTTCGAGCGGATGCGACGATCGCGTCGCGTCGAGAAGATAGCTCGCAAGCATCGTGTCGGTCTCGATGCCCTTCAGCTGAATGCCATGCCGTTCGAGGACGATGGCGTCGAATTTCAGATCGTGACCGACTTTGGCGATCGCGTGATTCTCGAACACGTCCTTGAGCGCGGCGAGCGCCTCGGGCACGTCGATGCCTTCGCGGGTGTCCGACGCCGGTGCGCCGAACAGATCGGTCGCTGCCTGGCGAGCCGCGAGCGGGACGTACCGTGCCTGGCGGCCCACGGTCGAGAACGCCAGGCCGGCGATGCCTGTCAGCATTGACGACGGCGCGTCTGGCAGTACGCGAAAGGCGAATCGTTCGACGGCTCGCAGCATGGCCGCGAGCGCGTGAACGTCTTCGAGCGTTTTCACCAGCGCGTAGTCTTTGCCGACCGACTGCGCATCTGGTGCGTAATCCATCACCAGGGTCCGGAACCCGAGCCGCGTGAACAGTTCGAAGCAACGTTCGCGCGATGCGCCGCGATAGCGAAGCGTGTCGGGTTGGAATTCCACTGGAACGTCGGTGCGAATTCTGGCGAGCTCGCGGCTCTGTCGCGCGTCCTGGGCATGCGCGAGCAGGCCCTCGCGATAGCGCTTGTTCGCGATCTCTGACGCATGCTCGAGCAGGCGCTCCAGCGAGCCATAGGCGGCGATCAGATCGCGGGCGCCTTTTTCACCGATGCCAGGCACGCCCTTGATGTTGTCGATTGAATCACCCATCAGCGCGAGCACGTCGAGCACTTGCTGGGGTGCGACGCCAAACTTCTCCTTGACCCCGCCCGCGTCGTACCACGTGCCATCGTCGCGCGGGTTGTAGACCTTGATCCCGTCGTGAACGAGCTGAAAGAAGTCCTTGTCGCCGGTGACAATCGCCACCTCGAATCCCTGTTCAACGGCGCGCGTCGCCAGCGTGCCGATGACGTCATCCGCCTCGTACCGCTGGTAGGTGAGAATCGGAACGCCCATGGCCTCGCATGCCTCGTGGACCCACGGGATCTGCTCGGCCAAATCGGGCGGCATCGGCGAACGGTTCGCTTTGTAATCGGTCGCCATGTCCGATCGAAACGTCGGACCTGCAAGATCGAATGAGGCCGCGATGTACTGCGGATGATGGTCTTGCACGAGCTTCCGCAACATCGTCACGAAAATGTAGACCGCGTGCGTCGATCGACCGCCCGGTCCAGTCAGACCGGATCCGCGCATGGCGTGATACGCGCGGTACATTTGCGAGCTACCGTCGATCAAAAAGATTCGCTGGGACATTTCGGGAGCCGTGCACAGCACGCTGCGACGGTGCACGAGCGCACTGATCGGCGGCGGGATGATGTCTACATTCCAGTATATCATTCGAGGAATGTCGCTCTTCGCGCGCGTGATCCTGCTGGCCGCCCTCGGGTCCGCCGCCGCGGGCAGCGTCGCGTGCCGGGGAGGAATTCTCGGCAAGCAATACGAATACGAAGAGGATCTTTACCTCGCGCTCGACGGCACGGCCACGCTCGTCGTCAACTCTTCGCTGCCGGCGCTGGTCGCGCTTCGCGGAATTGATATCGACCCAAATCCTTCGACGCGTCCCGACCTCAACAAAATCCGCGCGGCCTATTCATCACCCGTCGTCGAGGTCACGCGCGTGAGTCCGCCATGGAGGCGCGCGGGGCGCCGGTTTGTGCAGATAAGACTGAAGGTCAAGGATGTGCGCACGCTGAATGTCGCGGCACCGTTCGCATGGTCACGCTATGCGCTGGACGTGCAGAACGGTCATCACGTATTCGAGCAGAAGGTCGGGGCATCTGCGTTGAAACGCGGGACACTGCAAAACGTCGGATGGAATGGTTCCGAGCTCGTTGCCTTTCGCTTGCATCTGCCGAGCCGAATCCTCTGGCACAATTCGCGCGATCTCGACACCAACCAACCGGCCGGGGTGCAGCGTGGCAACATCCTCGGCTGGGAGCAGCACCTGGCCGACCGGCTCGATGGCGTCCCACTGGACATCAGAGTCGAACTCGACAGCCAGTCAATCCTGCACCGAACGCTGTGGCTATTTGCCGGTGCGTTCATGGCCGCGGTCGCCGTAATGGCCACCCTGATCTGGTTGACGATGAGAAAGGGTGCCGACGAACCGGCTACATCGACGAGACCTTGAGATCCAGTGTGCGCTGGTCGCCTTCCTCGATCCTGATCTTCGTCGACCGGCTTCGGATCTGATCCAGATAGGACGGATCGAACCATTCGCCTTGCTCGACCTCTTCGACTGCGACGATCAGATACTCACCCGGCGGAACCGCCGACACGTAGTAGCTGCCCGCGGCATCCGTGCGTGAGCTCACGATCTGACGCGATTGCGGCAGCCACAGACGTTCGTCCGACGGAAACACGATCACTGCCACATCTCCGCCGGGATTACCACGCGCGTCGCGCACCGTCCCTTTGATGCTGCTGATCTTGTCGGTGAAGATCACGTTCAGTCCGGGCACGCTTTCAGACTTCACCTCGATCGGCTGATCGGTGATATCCCGTCCGTCGAGATACACCGATTTCATCGTCCATCCGCGTGGCGCCGAGCCACGGACCATGTACACGCCAGGCATGACATCGGTGATCGTGAATTGACCGGCCGGCCCGGCATCGCCTGGTCGCCCGCCGCGCCCGCCTGGGCCGATGGTCGCGGACGCGCCGACTGCGACCGGCGTCACCCGAAATCCGCTGAACCCACTCGCGGGTGGCGCGCCTGTCGCTTCGAGCGTGATAGTTCCGCCGAGTTGAACGCCGGGCATCGGTGTGAGCGCAACGTTCACTTCTTCTCCGGCGACGACGAGCGGCTGCACCGCCCTGCGCGGCGATCCGTTGGGTCCGCTGTCGGCGCGCGCGACAATCGTGTACTTCCCGGGTGTGACGTTTGGAATAGAGAAACTGCCGTCGCCTCGAGTGGCCGTCGTGCGCAGTCCACTTCCGACCGGGTCAGGTCCGCCGCGACCGCCGCGCCCCGCGAGCGCCGCCAGCGCACCGCCGAATCCACCCATTCCTCCGCCGTCATCGGAGATAAGCGTCACGGTCGCCGAGCCGCCGACGACGATTCCTTTGACCGTCGCGAACGGAACGACCTGAATTTGGAAATCAACGCCGGTGATTTCCTGGGCGGCTGCGAGCTTGACCCGTGTTGCGTCGCCCGCCGTCGTCACGCCCGGGTAATAGGTCGGAGCATAACCGCTCGAGTCGCTCGTTTGAACGCCGCTCGGATCGCCGAGAATCTGGCGCACGGCCTGCTCCATACCACTGGCAGTCGCGCTCACGAAGTAATCGCCCGGAGGCAGTCCAAACACGCGGTACTGCCCGCGATCGTCTGACTGGTCGGCTCCTGCCGGCGTGAGTTGCTTCTGTCCGCGCACATACTGCTGGCGCAGCACGCTCACGACCGCCCGAGCCAGCGGTTCGCCTTCCTCGTCGAGCACGCGCCCTGTGACCACGCCGCCGCGCGCGAGCCTGATGTCGATGTTGACCGCTTGTTGCCCGTCGGTCAGTTCGAGTGGTGTGCCGGTGCCCGACGCGCGACGCTGACCGAAGGCACCGTTGACGTATCCGGATTTGGTCGCGCTAATC
Organism: Vicinamibacterales bacterium; assembly: GCA_035491715.1. Classification (GTDB taxonomy): domain Bacteria; phylum Acidobacteriota; class Vicinamibacteria; order Vicinamibacterales; family 2-12-FULL-66-21; genus JALZOC01. The sequence continues at coordinate 13,877 of DATJKH010000028.1, forward strand.
GTGTAGCTGCCCGCGGGAAGCGCGGAGATGCGATAGCGTCCCTGCTCATCGGTGCTTGCGGCTCGCGGGCGCCCGCCTCCGCCGATCACCACCCGCGCACGCCTGAGTGGACGGCCTGTGTCGGTCGCAATGACTCGTCCGGTTATGGATGCCGTTCCTGTCGGTGCGGTCACGTCGCGTTGCGGGGCTGCACCGCGGCGTCCACCGCCCGGACCTGCGATCCGTCCTTGGCCGCGGCCCTGCGGCTGCTGACTCTGTTCAGGGCTGGCCGGTTGTTGTGCGAAGAGTGAGGCGGCGTACAGCGCAAGCACGAGCGCCGTCACGCCCCAGTTCATCGAGCGCGTGGCGAGTGTGGAAAACCGAATCATGCCTCTCGCAGATATTAGACCCGCGCCGGCAATCTTGAGTGAACTCTCAATGCAACTCTAAGGTGACATTTCTGTGGCTGGCGAATCCCTTTAGACACCGCGGCCCGGCGAAGGGCGGCTTCGCGACCAGTTGGTAGTCGTTGCAATTAAACCAATCAAGGATTTGACGGCTTCCAGTTCATCACGAGTGTGATCGGTCGCAGATTCGACTCGGGTTCGACGTTGATCAGGAAACGACCGTCCGGCGCGACGTCATATTGCGGCCCATACCCGATGACGTTGACCCCACCGCCCACACGGCGTGTCTTGAACATCGCGACCGGCGTGTCGGGCGAGAACGTCGTCGGTGAGCGTCGAATTCGAGTCGCCATCATCGTCGCGTCGGGCGCGACGTAATACAGCTCGCTCCCGTCGTGGGACCACCGCGGATAAATGCCGCCCGCCGTGGAGATCGGAATCGGTCCGCCAGGTCCGGGAAACGGCCGCACGTAGATTTCGAACCTTCCCGTCTCATTGGATTGATAGGCAATCCACCGCCCGTCGGGTGAGAACTGCCCCCACATTTCGTTCGCCGTCGTCGCCAGGAAAAGTTTAGGAACGCGGGTGTCCAGTGGCAGGATCCACAGGTCCGTTCCTGTCTTGGGATCAGGGCCAAAACACAGCAGAAAGCGGCCGTCGCGTGACCAGTCGGTCAGAGCCGAGGACGGCGGCGAGTCGACCACCACGTCGTCGTCGCCGGCTCCGGAGGACCTTCTCACGACGAACTTCGCCGATCCGGTTCGGACTGACGCGAATGCAATCCTGTCTCCGTTTCCCGACCAAACGGGATACCGTGCCATGCTCTCGTCAGGTGCACGTGCGAACAACAGCTGGTGACTGGAATCGACGAGCCACAGGGTCGTCTCGTTGTTGACCGTGCGTTCGCCGACGACGTGACGCCCGTCAGGGCCGAGCCTCGGATTGGAGAGGCCAGTGCCCTCGAAGGAGGCGAGCGTCCCGAGCTCGCGCCCTGATCGATCGAACCAGGAAACCTGTGTCGGGCTGTGCCCCGAGCGGTAAGCGAACATGTTCGCATCGGATGTCGAGATGGCGGCGCCGCCGGTGATCGGGTCCCACGCCACAGACTCCGCGACCGTGATGGCATCGCCGATCGCCGTGCGGCGATTGATATCGAGCCGTTGCGCGAGCAGCGTTCCGCGCCGGACAAACAGCAGCCAGTCTGGCGCGAGGTACGCGCCTTGTGAGTCGGACGCGACGAGTCGGGTCGTCTGCGACGAGTCGAGGGAACCGAGATAGACTCCGCGAACGTCGGCGCCGCCGTCGGCATAGAACAGAAACTCCCGTCCTCCAGGAAGGAAGTGCGGGTACCGATGTCCGGTCGACTGGGCCGCGGGATAAGTGGCGATCTCCGAAGCGCCTCGTTCGGCATTGACACGCAGAAGCCCACTCGGGGAAGGCGAAATGGTCCGTGACATGATCCCCGAAAACAGGATGTTCCCACCGACTCCCCAGCTGGCCGCTGTCCCGGCGATGATTTGCGTCACTGGCTGCGGCGCGCCGCCGCGGGTATCAATCCGTTTGAGTTCGGTGAAGGCGAAGAATCCAATGGAGCGGCTGTCGGGTGACCAGAACGGCCGGCGGGCGCCCTGGGTTCCAGGCAACGCGCGTGCATCCGCCCCGTCGAGTGATCGCAGCCACAGCGTGGGCTGCCCCTGGTAATCCCCGACGAACGCGACGCGACGGCCGTCTGGCGACAGTGAAAATGACTGCGGATCAAATGTCCACGGAGTCGCGATGTCGACCACCCGCAGTTCGGGCACTTCGGCGGCGGGTCGCAGCAACAGCCCGACAAGGCCGATCGCGAACAGCGAGGCCAAGCCGGCAAAGAGCCGCTCGCGGCGAGGCGACGCGCGTGGGCCGACCGGTTGCTCCGAGGCAGCACCGGCATCGTCGATCTCGATTCGCGCATCGGCGATGTGATGGAGCCGTCGCTTCGGATCTGGCTCGAGGCATCGCCGCAGCAGACGGCGGATACCCTCGGGAAGGTTCGGCGGCAGCTCCTGCCAGTCGGGCGTGGATTCGAGCACGGCCTCCAGCGTTTCCGCAAGCGTCGTTCGGGCGAACGCTTGACGGTCGGTGAGCATTTCGTAAAGCACGCATCCAAATGCCCAGATGTCGGTGCGCTGATCGACGCGTTCACCGCGCGCCTGTTCGGGACTCATGTAGGCCGGCGTACCCGCGATCAGTCGGTTGCGAATGCCGCCGCTACCGCCATCACCGCCGGTCGTGAGCCCGTGCTCATCGGCGCCGAAAGCCGTCGCCAGACCGAAATCGAGAATCTTCACCGAGCCGGTGTCGGTCAGCTTGATGTTCGCCGGCTTCAAATCGCGGTGAACGATCCCTTTGTCGTGCGCCGCCTCGAGCGCGTCGGCGATCTGACGCGCGATCTCGAGCCCGCGATTCATCGCGAGCATTCCACTCGAGAGGCGTTCAGCGAGCGTCGGCCCCTCGATGAGCTCCATGACCAGCGCACAGACGCCATGGGACACTTCAAGACTGTGAATCGTGGCGATGTGTGGATGGTTGAGTGCGGCCAGCAAGCGCGCTTCTCGCTCGAGGCGGGCAATTCGCTCGGCATCGGCCGCGAGAGCAGCCGGCAGGACTTTTACCGCGACATCACGCGCGAGTCGGCTGTCCCGCGCGCGGTAGACTTCGCCCATCGCGCCGGTGTCGAGCGGCCCGACAATCCGGTAAACCCCCATCTCCACCCCTGGCGCCAACGCTGCGGTCGCAGCCATCCCATCGTCCGGAACATTCGCGAGCGCGGCGATTGCGGGTGTTTCCGCGAATCTTCCTGCGTCCGCATGCGCGCTGAGGAGCGACTCGACCTCTTGCCTCAGCATCGCGTCGTCGCGACACGCGTCACGGATAAAAGTGCTGCGTTGCTGTGACGGCCGTGCGAGCGCGGCATCAAAAATCTCCTTCACTCGTGCCCAGCGATCCCGTTCATTCATGGTCGCGCGACCCGTCCCTTTGTGATCCGCCGATACAGCCATGCTCGCGCCGATTGCCATTCGCGAGTGACCGTGGCGCGCGAGAGCGACAGCACCGCCGCGACCTCCGGTTCTGACAAGCCGCCGAAGTACTTCAATTCGACGATTTCAGCCTGTCGCGGATCGAGACGCGCGAGATCGCGCAGCGCGTCATCGAGCATGAGCAGCTCGCAGTCCGGCGGCGGAACCGCTCCTAATCCTTCGTCGAACGTCACGCGGATGCCGCCCGGACGCTTGCCGGCCTGGCGCTCGCGCGCGTGGTCGACGAGGATGCGGCGCATGAGCTGTGCGGCGAGGGCGAAGAACTGTGCCCGATTCAACCAGCTCACCCGCCTTTGTGCCATCAGACGGATGTAGGCCTCGTGGACGAGCGAGGTGGGTTGCAGCGTGTGATCCGGACGCTCGCGACGAAGGTAAGCCGACGCACGGCGCCGAAGCTCCTGGTAGACCAGCGGCACCAGGTCCTCCCGCGCCTGCTCGTCCCCCCGTCCCCATGCCCGAAGCAGCTGACTGATCGTACCCGCTCGTCCGTCACTCATGGCAAGTGCTCTCGACATGGGTCGTTCATCGTTCGATTCCCAGGGCAGCAGCTATTTGGGGTCGATTATTTCATCGGCATGAGGCGGTTTGTCCACCGCTTACGCGTTATGAGCGGCACGACGGTGGTGTGCCGAGGGAGGAAATCATGAACGCAGTCGGCAGGCTGATGGGGGCAATCTTTGTCGCTGCCCTGGCGGTGGGCGCACGAATGGCCATATCGGCCGAAGGAGTCGGCGAAACGAAGCTGAATTGTCAGAGCACGCCTTGCGACGCGGTGGCACGAGGACGTGCCGCGTTCAACGACCGCAACCTGCGTGACCTCGGCGGCAACGGTCGCGCGTGTGCCGACTGCCACGTGCCTTCCGAGAGCTTCCAGCTCTCGCCGGCAGTCGCTCGCTCGAGGTTCGAAGCCCTGGTCGCCAAACGCGCGATCAACAAGAACGCCGACGATCCGCTCTTTCGACCCGTCGACGCCGATGATTTTCGTCAGCACGGCGACGCGGCGAACGATTATTCCAATCTGATTGAGAACGGGCTCGTGCGTGTGACGCTCCCGCTGCCGGCAAACGTTCGGCTGATTGATCCGGCGAGCTGCCCGACGCCGGACCCGATCGCGTGTCAGCCGACCAACGAAACGTCCGTTGACCTCTGGCGGGCAGTCATGCCGGTGAACAACGTGGCGATCACCGGATCCGACAATATGCTTCCGATCTGGCCCCCGGCGCCGCGTGTGCCCATCATGGGCATCGATCCAAACGGACCCAATCGGCAGGGGGGCTACCAGCATGACGCCCGGTTCGGCACGCTGCAGGAGCAAGCTCGGGGCGCCCTCCTGGCGCATGCGCAGGTCAGCGTCGACCCGCCAATCGGGATGCTCGACGATCTTGCCGCCTTCCAGCGCACCCTATTTTCCTCGCCGACAATCGCAGTACTTGCCGACGCGATCGAATCGGGCGCGACCTCGTTCCCCGACCCTGATCCCGACCTGGCCGAGCTCGAACAGCGCGGCAAGGCAGTGTTCAATCGCGCGTGCGCGACGTGTCACGGCGGTGTTCTCCATCCGAGCGGATCAACGCCGGACTTCGGGATTCCGCGTCCCATCCGGATGCGGTATCACAACATCGAGACGGCGTGCCCGCGCCGCGCGACGGATGGTTTTTCTCCGTGTCCACCAAGGCTTGAACGCAACGCGCGCCTCTATCGCATCACGCTGGTCAATGGGAGCTATCAGTTCGCGACGACCTCAGATCCAGGGCGGCTGCTGCTCACGGGACAACCCGCCGATCTCGGCGTCATGGATGTGACGCAGCTGCGCGGCATCAGCCGGACAGCCCCGTATTTCCACAACAACTCCGCCGCCACGCTCGAAGAGGTGCTCGATCATTACGATGCGTTCTTCCGATTCGTAGCGCGCCAGTTTGTGCCGCCAAACTTGCCGGCAATCCTGTCGTCGAACGGCAGCGTGATCGATCGGGGCTTTGTTGCGACCGAGGAACGAGAGGCGCTGCTCGCGTACTTGCGAAAGCTGTGAATCACTGATCACTAGTCACTCATCGTGAATCCCTGAATCGCCAATCGCCGAATCGCCAATCTGCGATTCGACGATTCAACGATGAGTGATTCAACGATCTAGGATTAGTGATCAGTGATGAGCGATTCATTACTCGCTCTTGATCTCCGAATCCGTCTTCAGTGCATTGGTGACCGACAGCTCGCCCAGCCCGGTCGCCAGCGAACGCGCGAGCATCCGCTCGACGTTGCTGTTGACGACCCCGGCGAGAGTCACGTGACCACCCTCGACGATGATGTGGATCGGCGGGTTGGCCATCGCCGCGTAATTCCAGAACGAGGGATTGCCATAGATCGCGCGCGAGACGCGATAGCGAAGCTCGTCGTCGAACTGCGACACGGGCAGCACGCTGATGTCGCTCCGCATGCCGCGAACACCGTCGATCTTGGAGATCCGTTTCTCGATGTCGTCTTTCTTGAAAGGCATGGTGACCTTCCCCGTCAACGCGACCATCCCGTTCTCCACGGTGGCGTTGATGTCGTCAAAAATGGTGAGTCGTGCGTAGCTCGTAATCGATCGCCCGACGTCCTCCGCCAGGCGGACGTCGCGCCGATCCTGCTCCTGGGCAAACGCGCTGGAGGCCAGCACGGCCAGCATCGCGATAACGGCAACCAGTGAAACCCTGACTTTCATGATCCCCAAACCTCCGGCCAACACGCGAAAACTCGTGCGGCCTGCCGGCAGGCACGCCGTGTGACATGGCACTTCAGGAAAGGGCAAAGGCAATGCCACCGCACCGTTCAACAATGTCGGGGAATTCTGGCTGGCGTGCGGTTGCGGTGTCCTGCGGCGAGGGCACTTAGAGCGCAATAATAGTGAGGATACCCGCGCCGATGAGGAGGAGCTGGCGAAATGGGCCGCCTTCGAGGCCGCCGCGATGGAGATCGGGAATGAGATCGGACATCGCGACATACAGAAAGTTACCGGCCGCAAAGGCGAGGACGTAGGGAAGCACGTTCGGAAGCCATTGCGATGCCAGTAGCATTCCGGCGGCGCCGAGAATCCCGCCGATTCCGGAGAGCAGATTCAGTATGAACGCGCGCCCGCGCGTGAAGCCAGCTCGCAACAAGATCGCCACGTCGCCGACTTCCTGCGGAATCTCGTGTGTGGCGACGGCCAACGCGGTGGTCACGCCAAGCGGGATCGAGGTCACCACCGCGGCGGCGATGACGGCGCCGTCGACGAAGGTGTGAAACGCGTCGCCGACAATAACCAGTGAAGCGGCGCTGCTGGTGTGGACTTCACATTCGTTGGCGTCGTGGCAGTGACGCCAGATGACCAGCTTCTCGAGAAGAAAAAACGCCAGGACTCCGATCAGCAGCGTGCCAAGCGCGTGCGCAGGCGGCAGCCGCTCGAGGGCCTGCGGCAGCAGCGCGAGCACCGCAACGCCCAGCAGCGTGCCCACCGCGTAACTGATTGCCCACGGCAGCACTTTGATGCGCAGCGAGTCGCCGAGCAGAAGAAACGTCGACGCCGCGATGACTCCGCCAAAGCTGCCGAGGACACTGAGGCCGACTGCAGCCGCGTAAGGGTTCACGTTCGAATTCTAGCGGAGAGGAATTCGGAATCCCTAATCTCTAATCACTAATCGCTCATCCTTGAATCTGTGAATCCACGAATCGCTGAATCTCGAAATCGGCGCTTCGCGAAATGCTGAATCACCGAACCACACCCTCACGATTCAACGATTCGAGGATCAAGGATTCGACGATCCGAGATTTACGATGAGTGATCAGGAATTAGTGATTCATTCATGGCGTCGCCACGAATCCTTTGCGCGCCCGAACGTGATAGATCCCGTTCTTGACGTCAACGCGGATCGTGTGCCACTTGCCGTCCTTCGTTCCGTTCGCGGCGTAGCCCAGGTAGTACTGGCGGCTGAGCTCGTCGGCGATTCCGGTTGTCGCCGGATTCAGATCGCGCGTGCTCCGGACGATCTCGGTTCGTCCGCCGCTGTCGTCGGTGATCTCCCGCAATGCGAACGCGTTCACGCGATCGTCCATCCGTCCGCCGCTCCGCGGATTGGGGGACGGATAGTTGGGCGGCGGGGGTGGTGGGTTACGGCCGCCGCCACCAGGGATGGGAAATGGAAACGGCACTGGGAATCGTGGCCGAGGCCGCTGAAAACGGACGCCACCTGGCATCCAGCCGCCGAACTCGCTCTGGCTGTCGATGCCGATTGCGTAGACGAGCACTTCTGCTTCGCGGATCAAACGCTTGAGCGATTGCACGTCGGTACGGCTGCTCGTGTCGTTGCCATCAGAAATGATCACGATCGCTTTTTTGCGATTGTGTCCTGACTGCGCGAGCGGAATCGCGTCGGCGACGGCGTCGTACAACGACGTTCCACCACGCGGCTGCATTCTCGACAGCGCGTAGCTCAGACGACGCTTATCGCGCGTCCAGCCTTCCACCAGGGTTGGATGGTTATCGAACCGGTACAGGAATACCTCGTCGTCCGGGTCGTTCAGCTGCTCGAGAAAGCTGTTGAGCGCCTCTCGCGCGGCGTGCATTTTCTCCCCTTCCATGCTTCCGCTCGTATCGAGGACGATCCCAAGGCTCACGGGCACGCGTTCGTTGTTGAAATGGGTGACGTTCTGAAGCTCGTTGTCTTGATAGACACGAAAGTCTTCTTTGTGGAGTCCGGACACGAACCGCCCGTTTTCGTCGGTGACCGTCGCCGTCACGTTGATCAGTTCGACGCCGGTCTTGAAGCGGAACGACTGCTGTTCGCCGCTCGCCGGTGGCTCTTGTGGCTGCTGATTCTGCTGTCCACCGCGCGCGTACGGGTCGGCGTGCATCAGGAGGATGGCAACAGCCATCGTCGCAAGCGCGAGAGATCTGCGGCGTGTCATGACCAACCCCTATTTCTGTGCGAGCGCGTCTGGCCCGCGCTTATCGACATGCGGCAGCACTTGGCCGTTCTCAGTTCGGAATCCCACGCGATACCTTGACACCTGACCTGTAACCGGCACACTCACGACGAACTTCGACTCACCGCCCGGCGTGAGTGTCGTGAAGTCGAGAGGCGCCTGGTTACTCGACAGCAACGTACCATCGGCCCCGAAGACGAACACCGTTGCGGCAACGTGAGCGATCGGAGCAGCGGTGCGTGGATTCTGCACGAGACCGGTGACCACGATCCGATCCGTTTCCTGCGTGTGCCGCAACGACAACAGCTCCAGTGGTGCCACATCAGCTTTCGCATTCGCCGGTGTTGAAGGCGTCTCGGAAACTGGAGTCGTTCCACCACTGAACGTCACCAGTCCAATCCCGATCGCAGCCAGAATTGCCGCAAGGCATCCAATGGCAACGAGGCGGTTCACCCAGGGCGACGACCGTTCGGGTTCGGCGAACAGGTCGGCCACGCCCGCGACGGCAGGACGGATCTCAAAATCGTCGACGTCGTCGGAAGCGATCGAGGTCGTCCCCCGCATCACGATCGGTTCAGCGACGACGCGCGGCGATGGACGCGCGGGTTCGATAGACGGACTCGTCTCGCGCGATGGGCGAACCGCTTCGCGCCACTGTGCGACCTGATCGGCGGCGAAATGGGTCGATCCTCGCACAGGTTCTGTAGAGGTCGGCACGGATTCAGCGGCCAATGCACTGAGCGCTTCGATTCGCGCCTCCGACCGGGCCCTCTCGTGCCGCAGCATCGTCACCACGACAACCGCCATTCCCGCGGCGATTGCCACCGCGAGCGCCGTTACGACGATAAGTATGGTTTCCATGATCTATCTCAACTTGAATTCCACTGCCACTTCAACCATCACATCGACCGGTGTGCCAAAGCGTTTCGCCGGAGCGAATCTCCATTGACGCACGGCGTCAACGGCGCGTTGGTCGAGACCGCTGCCGAGTCCCCGAACAACTTTCACGTTACCGACGGTGCCATCGGCGCGCACAACAATCTCGAGTTCGACATCCCCCTGAATACCTCGCCGACGCGCCTCTTCGGTGTAGTCCGGATGCACTTCTCGCAAGATGCTCGGAGGTGTGATGCCCGCCCCAGGTCGGTAGGGACCGCCACCGGTGCCGCCGCCGCTGCCAGGCCCGATCCCGGAACCTGTGCCTTCGCCAATGCCGGTCCCCTGACCAGTTCCCGCTCCGGCGCCCGAGCCGGGTCCATTGCTGTCCGAGTCCTTCGCGTTGGCGAGGACCCCCGCCTTGTCTGTCGTATCTGCCGGTGCCTGGGCAACCGGTGCGACCACTTCGGGGAGCGGCTTTGGCGGTGCCGGAGGCGGCGGTTCAACCGGTTTCGCCACGGGCTCCGGCGCCGGTGGTGGCGGAGTTTTCTTCGGCTCCGGCTCCGGCGGCCGAGTTGTCTTCGGGCGCGGAGGCGGTACAGGACTCTTCACCGCCGAGGCTCCCTTCATCTTTGCGGCGGGAGGGGGAGTTGGCTGCTTGAGCCCTCCACCGCCTCCACCGCCACCCGGACCCGGTGTCGCGAGAAAAACCAGTCGCATTTCGCTCGTCGGGAACGTGGTCGGCGCCACCACACCCATCGTCGCCAGCAGGAGCGCCAGCAGTCCGACGCCGTGTACGGCTCCAGACGCCAGGAGGGCCCCTGGCGAGCGTTTCATCGACGAGCGCCGACCAAAGAGAGGCCGCTCCGAATCCGGTACCGCCAGTCCGCGCAGTTTCCGCACGATCCGAACGGACTCCGCCGCGGCCACAAAGCGGCCACCGAGCGTGTAAATGGAACCTTCGGCCATCAGCGCGCGAACGTCGCCGGTCGAAACGCCCGCGGCCGCCGCAATTTCCCGCGCGGTAAACACCTCGGGTACGGTGGTGCTGATGGAAGAAGACATTTTGTCCTAGCGGATGGGGCAAAACGCTTGCCGTGCCCTGAACGATCTAATCATCCGCCTCATTCGTGTTTTCGGCCAGTATTTGCATGTTCTGTTGGCGCAGCCGCCGCCGGGCTGTGCTCGCATAGGGACAGGGTCGTCCTCTACTGGCTCCTGGCTGTTGGCTCGTGGCTTCTGGCTGGTTGGACGTCCGCTTCGCCGTTTCGGCGCGACTTCGCGTTGAGCCGTGCGCGACGGCTATGCTAAAACCCCCTGATGCCAACAGTTCAGCAGGTCACTATTACGGGGGCGTCGAGCGGGATTGGGCGTGCGACCGCGATCCGATTTGGGCGGGCCGGAGCGTCGGTCCTCGCGGTAGGGCGGGACGCGGCGGCGCTGGCTGAGGTCGCGGCCGACGTGCAGCGCGAGGGGGGACAGTGTTCGACCCTCACGGCCGACGTCACCCAGTCCGGCGCGCCGGCACACATCGTCGAGACCGCGCTCCAGCGGCTCGGAGGTCTGACGACGCTGGTCAACGCAGCCGGCATTATCGGGAGCGGAACGATCGAGGCGACGACCGACGAGCAATGGGACGCGATGATGGATATCAACTCGCGCGCCCCCTTTCGACTGATGCGCGCCGCGATGCCGGCGCTCATCCAGTCAAAGGGATCGGTCGTGAACGTCTCGAGCGTCACCGGCCTGCGATCTTTTCCGGGCGTTCTTGCGTACTGCGTCAGCAAGTCAGCGATCGATCAACTGACACGGTGCGCGGCGCTCGAGGTCGCAACCAAAGGCGTGCGCATCAATGCGGTGAATCCGGGCGTCGTGATTTCGAACCTGCATCGTCGTGGTGGAATGGACGAGGAGAAATACGCGGCCTTTCTCGAGCACTCGAAAGCCACTCATCCTGTTGGCCGCCCTGGTGAACCGCACGAAATCGCCGACTTGATCTTTTTTCTTGCGTCACCGAACGCCGGATGGATCACGGGCGAGACGATTTCGATTGATGGTGGGCGACATCTTACGTGTGCGAGGTAAGTTGTTGGCGCGGTCTGCAGACTATGCCGGCTTCACCGCTTCCGCAAACAAGAGGCCCTCACGTTCAGCGAGAATGCGTGCTGCCTTGAACCCTTGTGACGTGAGGGTCTGCACGGGACCACCGTCATCTCCGTAGTCACCAAGACTCGATCCGGCACGGACGAGCGCCGACAAGCCCTTTCGAGCTGTCCCATCGATCACCAGGCAGCGGCCACCTGGACGCAATGCGCGAGCGACTTCCGAGACGCATGCGGCGCGGCGGTGAACGGGAAGGCCGGGAAGAACATCGCGCACGATCGCGACATCAAACGAGTTGCTCTCGACCGGCAGCGATGTCCACTGTGCAGTGGCGGTCTCAACCAGCGCGCCTTCGCGGCCGGCGATCTCGCCGGCCGCCGCGACGATCGCTTCACGCTCATCGACAGCGAATGCATGCCCGGTGAGTCCTGTCTTTGAGGCGAGCTGTGCGAGCAGCTTCGCGTCGCCGCAACCGACAACCAGCAGCCGATCCCCCAGCTTGATGCCCGCCATCGAGACCGCGAGTGATTCATTCGACGACTTACGGAGTGGCCACAGTGGCATCGAGTTTCAAATGATATAGTTTCCGGTTGTGAAAAATCCGCCGAAGATCGATGTAGCAACCGGGAAGCTGGGCATTCTGCTGGTTGGACTGGGAGCCGTCAGCACGACAACGATTGCCGGCGTCATCGCCGTCCGCCGCGGACTCGCGCCGCCGATCGGCTCACTGACGCAGATGGGCACGGTTCGTCTCGGAAAGCGAACTGAAGGGCGTTCACCGCTGATCAAAGATTTTGTTCCGCTGCCGTCCCTGGACGAGGTGGTCTTTGGTGCGTGGGACATTTTTGACGAGAACTCGTACGAAGCCGCGAAAACCGCCGGGGTCATCGAGCAGGACCTGCTCGAGAAAATCCGCCCTGAGCTCGAAGCCATCAAACCGATGCCCGCCGTGTTCGATCGCCGATACGTCAAGCGGCTCGATGGACCGAACGTAAAAAAAGGAAAAACGAAGAAGGAGCTTGCCGACCAGCTTCGCGAGGACATGCGCCGCTTCAAGCAGGAGCACAACTGCGCGCGGCTGGTCATGGTGTGGTGTGGCAGCACCGAAGTCTTTCTCACGGAATCACCGGCGCATGCCAGTGTCGCGGCGCTCGAGAAGGCACTCGAGGCGAACGACGAGAGCATCCCTTCGAGCATGGTTTACGCCTATGCCGCAATCAAGGAAGGCATTCCCTATGCGAACGCGGCGCCGAACCTGAGCGCAGACATTCCGGCGTTGATCGAACTTGCCGACTCGACCGGTTCACCGCTTGCCGGGAAGGATCTGAAGACCGGACAGACGCTGATCAAGACCATCATTGCGCCGGGTCTCAAAGCGCGGCTCCTCGGTGTCGAAGGATGGTACTCGACAAATATTCTCGGCAACCGCGACGGCGAAGTGCTCGACGACCCGGAATCGTTCAAGACGAAGGAAGAGAGCAAGAAATCAGTTCTCGACTACATCCTTCAACCGAATCTCTACCCCGAGCTCTACAAAGATCTTTGTCACGTTGTCCGTATCAATTACTATCCGCCTCGGGGAGACAACAAGGAAGGCTGGGACAATATCGACATTTTCGGCTGGCTGAATTACAAGATGCAGCTGAAAGTGAATTTCCTGTGCCGCGACAGCATTCTCGCCGCGCCAATCGTGCTCGATGTTGCGCTTTTCCTCGACCTTGCCAAGCGTGCCGGCATGCAGGGCATTCAGGAGTGGCTGTCCTTCTACTTCAAGAGCCCGATGCACGCGGCCGGCTTGTATCCCGAGCATGACCTCTTCATCCAGATGATGAAATTGAAGAACACGCTGCGTTACTTGCGCGGCGAAGACCTGATCACCCACCTCGGGCGGGAGTACTACGACTGATGGACTCAGGCAGGCTGCAGCCGGCGTTCTTCGGCGGGCTTGTGATCGGCGTGCTGTCGGCGCTGCCAGTCGTCCAGCTGGGAAACTGCTGCTGCTGTCTGTGGGTGATCGCCGGCGGCATGCTCGCCGTGTATCTGCGGCAGCAGAATTCGCCTTACTCGGTCACGTCCGCGGAAGGCGCGCTCGTTGGGTTGCTTGCCGGCATTATGGGCGCGGTCATCGGTGTGCTGGTGTCGATCCCGGTGCAGGCCATGACGGGCCCATTCGTGCGTCAGCTAGGCGAACGACTGATCGCGGCCAACCCGGATATTCCTCCCGAGATACGCGATGCGTTTGAACGGGCAAGCTCCGGTGGCCGGGGTATGCTGCGTCTGGTGATCAACTTTGCCTACATGCTAGTGGTCGGAACAATCTTCGGGATGCTCGGCGGGCTACTCGGCGTCGCCGTGTTTAAGAAGGACGCGCCTCCGCCCCGCCCACCGGGAACGATGGAAGTGCTACCGCCAGAGTAGGGCCCTACAGTTCAACCGCCGCGCCACCGAAATCTCAACTAGCAAAAGTGTGCAGCGACGCGCGATTGTGCGTGATTCTGCGTCACTTTGTAGTAAACTCTTGCGCAATAAGGACTTCCATTTAGTGCGACGGGCGTGCCTGTGGGGCTGCGTGCCGCTGGCGGTCGCAGCTACGGCTGGTTCGGCCGGCCAGCAACCCGCCAGTCGGCCGCCTGAACTGGCGGTGACGCACCTGCAGGGAGCGAGGCCGGCAGCGCCGCCGGCAGTGCCTGGCGCGACCAGGCCTCCGACTCCTGAGGTATCGCCGCTGCCTGTCACCCGGCTTGACGATCGGCAGCTGGATGCGAACCTGGATGGCCCCCGGCGTATCACGCTCAGCGTCTCGCGCCCCATGCCGATTGGAGACCTGTTGCTGCTGCTCATGAACGGTACCCCGTTTAGTCTCGTGAGCGACAACGACGTCAGCGGCACCTTCACCGGCGACCTCAAGGAACTCACGATGCGGCAGGCACTCGAGGCCGTGCTCTTTCCTCGCGGGTTTGATTACGACCTGCAGGGAACGCTCGTTCGGGTCTTTCCGCGACGAACGTCGACACGCCTGTTCCCGATCAATCACCTGAACGTGCGCCGCACTCTCGATCGCAGCGTGACCCACCCTGCCGCGGTCGGTTCCTCGAATACGCCTTCGACGCAGCTCTCGACCGTGGCGTCGGCCGACTTTTACGACGACATCCAACAGGGCGTAGAGTCCTTGCTCTCGCCGTCGGGCCGCGTGCACATCGATCGAACCGCCGGCCTCGTCCACGTCACAGATTTCTCCGAGCGTCTCGATCAAATCGGTGTTTACCTCGAGACGGCGCAATTGCGCGCCACTCGCCAGGTGCGGCTCGACGCACAGGTTCTGTCGATCGCGCTCTCGCCGGGAAGCGGCACATCCATTAATTGGATGACGCCGGCGATCAAGAGCGCGACGGTCGTTCGCCCGGCTGCCGGGAATGGACCGGCCGGATTGTCGATTGCCAACATCGACGCATTGACGAAAGCCCTCGCGGAACAGGGAACCGTTACCAGCGTGGCCTCCCCCCACATCGTCGCGATGAACAACGAGCCGGCGATCGTGCGGGTCGGGAAAGAGCTGGTCTACTTCGACTCCGCCGATACATCGGTGCCGCGCGGGGAGAGACGCACGGTGAGTCCTGCGACCGTCCTCGACGGACTGACCCTGACCGTTGTTGCGCAGGTGTCGGCCGACGACTTCGTGCAGTTGCATGTGTCGCCGTCATTCACGGCGCAAAGTGGTGAATCGCGCGCGGGGAACGCGATCACGGCGCCCGTGCTCACGGTGAGTCAGGCTGACACGGTCGTGCGCGTGCGGGATGGTGAAACGATCGTGTTCGCTGGATTCCTGAGTGCGACGGAAAAGTCAGTGCCTCGCAGCGGTTTCGCCGGGCTGTTCGGCGCTGAGTCGCGGACGATCGTCAGATCCGAAGTCGTCATCCTCCTGACGCCGCGAATCATGAAAGCCGCATCCGCGTCATCCAACTGAGAGAGAGGTTTACATGCACGAGGAGTATTACGGGTTCAGCGAAAAGCCTTTCAGCCTCACGCCCGATCCGAAGTACCTCTACAAAAGCGAATCGCACGCCAATGCATTCGACCTTCTTCAGTACGCGATCCGCCGTCGCGAAGGATTTGTCGTCGTCACCGGCGACATCGGCACCGGAAAGACCACGCTGTGTCGCGCCATCCTCGACCAGCTCGATCGCAAGACGTTCACGGCGCTGGTGCTGAATCCATTTCTTTCTGAAGAGGACCTGCTGCGGCTGGTCCTGCAGGACTTTGGCGTGGTCTCGCGAGAGGAAATCAAGCGCGGACGGCTGGCCGGCGTCACCAAGCAGGAGCTGATCGAGACGTTGAACGAGTTCCTGCTGTCGCTGCTGCCGCTCGGTGCGGGAGCGCTTCTCATCATCGACGAGGCACAGAACCTGCCGCGAGCCGTACTCGAGCAGGTCCGCGTGCTGTCGAATCTCGAAACCAACAAAGAGAAGCTGCTGCAGATCGTGCTGGTGGGACAGCTCAATCTGAAAGACCTGTTGCGATCGTCAGATCTCCGTCAGCTCGACCAGCGCGTGTCCATCCGTTACGAACTGAAGCCGCTTACCCGCGAGGAAACGTCGGCCTACGTTGCTCATCGCCTGACGATTGCCGGCGGCGGAGCCGCGGTCATCTTCGCGCCGAAGGCGCTCGATCTCGTTCACCAATACACGGGAGGAATTCCGCGTTTGATCAACTTGATCTGTGATCGCGCCCTTCTCGGGGGATATTCTGCGCGGACCAACCGCATCACACCCGAGATGGTGAAGGCTGCGGCTGCGGGACTCGATCTCAGGATCCGTCGGATTGCTGCCGTTGAGTGGATTCAGCAGCGCGCCGCCGGGTTCGCTGCTGGTGTGGCTGTCACTGCGATGCTGGCGGTTGGCGTGGCGTACGCGACCAACGTCGGTCATGCGGGTAATGCACCAGCGAATGCCACCGGATCAGCGCCGGCGGCGGTGAATGCCGTCCCTCCATCCGCTCAGCAGCCACCTCGCGACACCGCGGTGGCGGTGCCGGGGGTGAAGGGGACGACAGGTCCTGCGACACCTGCCGCGGTCGACTCTCAACCGGTGTCGCATGATCCTGTTGCTGTTGGCAGCCAGGGCAGCTATTCAATTCTCGTTGGCTCATTTCGGTATGAACCGGAAGCGGCGACATTGATCGATCAGTTGAGCGGCCTTGGCTACCAGACCAGAACGTCGCGCGTGACCTCGAGCACGCGCGGAACGTGGCACCAGGTGTTTGTCGGTCCTTACGGCGATCTCGAACGAGCCCGCGTGGATGAGACACGTGTGCGACAGCTGCCCGGTTACGCTGACGCGCACGTCATACCCCAGTGAGTCAGATTCTCGATTCGCTTCGGCGGAGTCGAAAGTCTGATACACAGCCGGCGTCCTCGCGGACGGCACGCGGCGATGCTGTCCTTGCCACCCTGGGATATGCAGCGCCCGCGCGCGGCAGACGACATCTCCCCATCATTTTGACTGGCGTTGTCCTCGTCGCACTCGCGGCGATTGGTTGGATGGTGTGGAAAATGTACTTCGCGGCGGATGCTGGTCCTGTCCCAGCGCAACGCGTCATGTCGCCTGGTATGCCACGGCCGCCGGCACCGCTTCCGAAACCTGCACCCCCGGACCCTGCGCTGATTGAGGCAGATCATCGCGGGACCGTTGATGCACCTCCTGTCGCGGAGAGCACGAGCGCAGTTTCGAATGTTGGCCGGCGTCGATCTGCCGGACCCCGGATAACCGATCCCGGATCCCGCCCTTCGACAGGCTCAGGGCGTCCCGAGCTTGTCGAGGGTCCCCCTACGACGGCGCCAGACGCGACCACGTCGCCGCCGGCTCGAGAAAACGATCTGGAACTCGCCCTCTACTATCATCGTGCCGGCGACTTCGAGAACGCGCTGCAGCACTATCGCGCGCTGCTCGCGCGCAACGAGCTGAATGCACAGGCCCATAACAATCTCGGCCTGCTTTATCAGGAAAGAAATCTGCTCCGGGAATCCGCGCGCGAACTGCAGCGTGCCGTGGTGATAGAACCGCGCAACGCCGGCACCCGGAATAACTACGGCGTCACGCTGCTCATGCTTGGACAGGTTGACCAGGCGGCGGCTGAGTTCCAGACGGCCGTGTGGCTCGACCCCCGAAATCTCGATGCGCTCGTGAATCTGAGCCTGGTGCAGCGGAAGGCCGGGCAGCTCGACATTGCGAAAGAAACTTTGCTCCGCGTGCTGAACATTGCCCCGCGGAATGCGGCCGCGCATTACAATCTTGCACAGCTGTACGACGACACGAATGAACGGGCGCGAGCCGCGGAGCATTATCGCCAATTCCTCGAGAACGCCGGCGCTGAGCACGCGGATCGCGCGGCGGCGGTTCGAGCCCGAATCGCCGCGCTGAATACAATGTCGAAGTGATCATGGCAGAGATAGATAATCTTCTTCAGGAAGACCGCAGCTTTCCACCGTCGGCGTCCCTTCAGAAAGCCGCCAACATTTCAGATCCGGGGATTTACGACCGCGCCGCGCGCGATCCAGAAACGTTTTGGTCGGAATTCGCGCGCGAGCTCGAATGGATTCAACCCTGGAAGACGGTCCTGCAATGGAAGTCGCCGCACGCGCGATGGTTCGACGGTGGGAAGCTCAATGCCAGCGCGAACTGTTTGGATCGGCACGTCCGCACGGCGCGGCGGAACAAGGCGGCCATCATCTGGGAAGGAGAGCCAGGCGATCGACGCACGCTGACGTACTGGGATCTGTATCGACAGGTGGGTGCCTTTGCCAACGTGCTCAAGTCGCTGGGTGTGAAGCGTGGCGATCGGGTCGCGTTGTATCTCCCACTCATTCCTGAACTGGCGATCGCGATGCTGGCTTGCGCGCGGATCGGGGCGATCCACAGCGTCGTGTTCGGCGGATTCAGCGCTGAATCGCTGCGCGACCGGATCAACGATTCGCAATGTGTCGTGCTGGTGACCGCCGACGGCGGCTATCGCCGCGGCAACCTGGTCCCATTGAAGCGCACGACCGATGAAGCGCTTCGTGAGACCCCCTCCATCAAGCACGTCGTCGTGGTTCAACGCCGGCCTGGTTCACCCGACCAGTCGCAGATGACCCCTGGCCGCGACCGCTGGTATCACGAACTGATGCAGCAGGCGGATCCGCGCTGCGAGCCGGAGGCGATGGATGCAGAGGACATGCTCTACATCCTCTACACATCCGGCACGACAGGGAAGCCGAAGGGGATCGTTCATACGACCGGCGGATATCTCGTCGGCACGTACGCGACGACGAAGTGGGTCTTCGATCTGAAAGAAGACGACGTCTACTGGTGCACCGCCGACATTGGCTGGGTTACCGGACACAGCTACGTTGTCTACGGGCCGCTGGCCAATGGTGCCACGGTGGTCATGTATGAAGGGGCGCCCGATTGGCCTCACAAAGATCGCTTCTGGGAAATCATCGAGCGATACGGCGTCACGATCTTCTACACCGCGCCGACCGCCATCCGCGCGTTCATGCGATGGGGCACCGAGTGGCCCAACCGCCGCGACTTGAGTTCCTTACGTCTCCTTGGTTCGGTAGGCGAGCCGATCAACCCTGAAGCGTGGATTTGGTATCACCAGACGATCGGCCGGGAGCGCTGCCCCATCGTCGATACCTGGTGGCAGACGGAAACTGGGATGATCATGATCACGCCGTTGCCAGGCATGACCAGCACGAAACCTGGTTCGGCGACACTTCCTTTTCCCGGCATCTCTGCCGAGATCCGCGACGGTCAGGGACGCCGCGTCGACAAGGGAGGCGGCCTGTTGACGTTGACCAGGCCGTGGCCCTCCATGCTGCGCGGCATCTACGGCGATGCCGATCGCTTCGTCCAGCAGTACTGGAGCCGGTGGACCGACGGCACTTATTTCACCGGCGATGGCGCGCGCCTGGATGAGGATGGCTTCTACTGGCTGCTCGGCCGCGTCGACGACGTGTTGAACGTGGCGGGACACCGGCTCGGAACCATGGAAGTCGAGAGTGCGCTGGTCGATCACCCGTTAGTTGCCGAGGCCGCGGTCGTGGGCAAGCCGCATGAAATCAAAGGACAAGCGGTTGCGGCATTCGTCACAGTCAAGGAAGGCGTCCAGGCGACGCCCGCGCTCGCCGATCAATTGAAGGAACACGTTGTCCACAAGATCGGTGCGATCGCTCGTCCCGATCAAATTCTCTTTGCCGCGGATCTTCCCAAGACGCGATCGGGAAAAATCATGCGTCGTCTTCTTCGCGACATCGCCGAAGGCAAGGCGCTCGGCGATACGACGACACTCGCCGATCCAGCGGTCGTCGCCAAGCTCAAGACGGAGTACGAAGAAAAAGAGTAGGTACACTCGACAATACTCGACCGACAATCCTCAGCCGTATTTTTCTCAGCGCACAGCTTGCCGAAGTTCCCTGCCGCGAGTCTAATGAACGGGTAACGACTGGGCGCAGGAGCGGCTCGAACGTCCGCAAGGCGGAAGGCAAGCATGGCCAGCACTACCGGCATCGAGATTGGTCCCGATTCTTACCTGTTTGCCGGTGTCCGCCGGGTCCGCGCCGAAGGCGCCGAGATCGTTTGTGTGCGCCGCTTCGATTCGTCGGAGTGGCCAGTCGATCGGCGCCTGTTTGTTGACGCGCTTCGAACGATCCGCCGCGATCATCGACTTTCGCGTCGTGCCGCAGTCGTAGCCTGGAATACGACGGAGGCAACCGGCAGCGTTTCGCCACCGGATCCACTCGAGAGCCTGACCAGCGCCGGCTTTGAGGTCGTCTCGGTCATGTCGCCGCCACAGGCGCTCGCTCGGGTGGCGACGACCGCGCGACGCGGTGACCGATCAGCGACGATCGCATGGTTGGCCTTGAATACGTCCGGCGCATCAATCGCGATCGTGGGCGACGGAGAGTTACTTTTTTCGCGCACGTTCCCGTGGAACTACAAGGCGGGTCTTGAATCCAGCAAGGCGCAACTTCTTCAGCGGTATCTCCTCATCTCCCATCTCGCGCCGGAACTGGCACACGGTTTCAAGAGCGTCCGCGACACCAATGGTGTAACCGTGGACCTCATCGTCACGTGTGGGAATCTGCCGGAGCTTCGCTCGATGACATTGCCGCTCATCGAGGAACTGGATGTCGAAGTCGAAACGCTTGACTCGACTGATGGTCTCGTGGCGGCGGGCGGCCTGGCGACTGGAGAATTCACGGAACTGGTTCCGGCGCTTCGTCTCGCGACTGCGGCGGCTTGTGCAACTGGCGCCGTCGCACGCCGAGATCCGATGTTGATCCAGGGTTCGCGTTTTGCCGCGGCCGCCGCCGTGATCGCGGCGCTTGCCTGGGTCGGATACTCCTACTGGCACGGGTCGCAGCCAGTGGCCGGGCGCCATGAATCTGCTCAGCGGCGAGAGCCGGCGCTTCCTTCCGTGGATGCGACAACGTCAACACCTGCCCAACTACCCACTCAACCTGTCCCGTCAACGCCCGACCCGGCTCCTCAGCCGGTTGCAACTCGCGGCAGCGACGTGCCAAACCGTGCAACCTCGCGCACCGAGGACACCGCTCGGCGCACGTTGCCCGAACAGTCGCGGCCGGTTCCGTCCGATACAAGAAAAGCTGCCACACCCGAGACGTCATCGTCGGGCGCTCCCCTCGACGAGCCGTTGCCGCGCATCGACACCGTACTCATCGATCAGAATCGCCGGCTGGCCATTCTCGACGGTGCGGTCGTGGGCGTCGGCGATCCCATAGGGTCGCGGGTGGTTGTCGCGATCGCGCGCGAGGCAATTCTTCTGCGCGAGCCGTCCGGTCGTATCGTTCGCGTCCGAGCCCGGGTCGGGATGTAGTTGTCTGGCGACTGGGAATCAGCGATTAGCGATTAAAAGAAGTGCGCAAAAAGCTCGGCGAGTGCCTGATTCAGGCCGGTCTGATTACGCAGAAGGATCTGCAGGCGGCGCTGACCGAGCAACAGCGCACGGGCGAGCGCATCGGGTCGGTGCTCGTGCGTCTGAATCTCGCCACTGAAAAACAGATCACCAAAGTACTCGCACATCAGATTGGACTCCCTTACGTCAGTTTGACCGACGACCCGCCGGAGCGCTCGGCACTCGTTTTAATACCCAGGGAGATCGCGCAGCAGCGCGTCTGCGTCGCGGTGAAGCGAGAACAACACTTACTCATTGTGGCAACGGCCGACCCGTTCTCACCGGACCTGACCGCCGATCTCGAAGTCCTCACCGGCCACACGATTCGGCAAGTGGTTGCCACGTCATCGGATATTCTCGATTCAATCAGGAGCGGATATCCGGTTCTGCCCGCGGCAATCGTCGACGCGGCCGAGGCGGTGCTGACCGTCCCCGCGATCACCTCGAACGGGGTGCCAGCGTCGATCGAGCCGATGGACGATTCGAACCCGGCGGCCCCGGAGGAATCGGTCGAACCGATCGGTCCACCCGGCCGTCGACCCGACGCCGATTCGTTGGTAGCTGTTGATGATCTTCTCGCCCTCATCGTCAACAGGGCGATTGCGAGCGGCGCGACGGATCTGCACATCGACCCGAGAGAACACGGCGTCGTCGTTCGGCACCGCATCGATGGGGTACTGACCGAGCCGCTCGATTTACCACAATGGGCTCATGAAGCGCTCGTCGCACATATCAAGCAACTCGCCGGACTCGATCTCATCGAGAGCCGCCCGCAGGACGGCCGCGCGCGCTTGAACACGGGTGGTAGCGATGTCGAATTTCGGGCGTTCACGCTTCGCACCCTATTTGGCGACAAGGTCGTGCTTCGCTTCCTCGGCCTGCGTAAGGCGCCGGTGCCACTCGAAGAGCTTGGCCTCTCGGCGCGGGCGATGGAAGACGTGCGCGAGTTGCTGCGTCACTCACACGGCATGGTCGTCGTCGCGGGCCCTTCGGTCAGCGGGAAGACAACGTCGCTCGCTTCTGCGGTCAATTCGATCGCGGCCGAATCGAGAAGCATCGTCACGATCGATGGCGCAGTCGAATACCTGATCCCGGCTGCGAATCAGACGCAACTCGACGACCCAGCCCGGTCGAATAGCGCCGCCACGCTCGAAGCGATTCTGCAGCAGGATCCGGACGTCCTGTTGATTGGGGATCTTTCCGGCGGCGATACCGTCAGAATCGCGATGCAGGCGGCCGAGAAGCGCCAGCTTGTCCTTGCTGGTCTTCATGCCGACAGCGCGCCGGCGGCCGTGTCGCGGTTCGCGGAGATGGCGGTCGACTCCTCCCTCGTTGCGTCCTCTCTGATCGGCGTGATCGCGCAGCGACTGGTCCGCCGATTGTGTGGGGCCTGTCGACGGCAATACACGCCCGATGCAGAAACGCTTCGAGCGTTGTCGATTCCCGAGACGAGTGCCGCGGAAATCGTGTTCTATCACGCGGTCGGTTGCGACCAATGTCACCACACCGGGTACAACGGCCGCATGGCGTTGTACGAGGTGATGAGAATCACCGATAAGCTTCAGCGGTTGATCGCGCAGGGGACTGGAGAGGATCTCGTCCGCGAGGCGGCCGTTGAAGCGGGCATGGTGCCGCTTGGTGACGACGGCGTGGCCAAGGTCAAGGCTGGAATTACCACCGCGGATGAACTGCAGCGAGTCCTGACCAGGGTTCGCGACGTGCGCGTCGCCTGCCCGCAGTGCGGCGCGGCAGTAGCGATTGATTTCAAGGTGTGCCCCAAGTGCGCTCACCGGCTGAGCGGCGGGTGTCACAAGTGCGGTCGCGGATTGCAGCCGGAGTGGGACTATTGCCCCTATTGCGCGGCCACCGCCCACAAAAAGAAGAAGAAATCCAAGGAGCACAAAACGGTGGACCTCCCAGGGTCCAACGTCGCGGAATTCAAGAATCAGAACAGATAACCCGGCCACATCCCGTCCACCGGTGTCCTATGAGAAACTAAGGTGATCTCTGACAGTGCTGAATCGCGATCAGCAATCAGCAATCAGCAATTTCAGGAACAAATAACCCGCTTTCTCCGTCATTGACACCCTATGCCTCTGATTGAAACTCGCGATCTCTGGAAAACCTACGTCATGGGCGACGAGGAGATCCACGCGCTGCGCGGCGTGTCGATCACCATCGAACGCGGCGAGTATGTGGCCATCATGGGGCCGTCGGGGTCCGGCAAGTCGACGTTGATGAATCTGGTCGGCTGTCTCGATACGCCGTCGAAGGGAAGTTATCTCCTGAACGACAAGGAGGTGGCTTCGATGAACGACGACGAGCTGGCGCGCATTCGCAACGAGGAGATCGGCTTCGTTTTCCAGACGTTCAATCTGCTTCCGCGCGCGACAGCGCTTCACAATGTCGAACTGCCGCTCGTTTACGCTGGTGTGCCGTCGAAGGTGCGCCAGGAGCAGGCGAGGTCAGCGCTCGAGAAGGTCGAACTGACCTCACGCGCATCGCACAAGCCGAACGAGCTGTCGGGCGGACAGCGTCAGCGTGTCGCGATCGCCCGCGCGCTGGTGAACAATCCGTCGATCCTGCTGGCCGACGAACCGACCGGGAATCTCGATTCAAAAACCGGCAACGAGATCATGGGCGTGTTTGCGCGCCTCCATCAGGGCGGCAACACCATCGTGCTCGTGACCCACGAAGCGGATATTGCCGGCTACGCGCACCGTGTCATCTCGATTCGGGACGGACAAGTGGAGAAGGATATCCGTCAGACGCCGGTCATACCGGTCCTCGCGGCGACAGTTGAATCGCTCATCACCGATCACACATCGTGAATGATGAGTGATTAGTGATCAGTGATTCAAATCGCCGCAACGTGGCCCTCGCCAACCTGCTTCAAGGGCGCATCACGTTGAAATGAACCGGGGTCGAGGACGACGCGTTGTTTTGCCGCGGCCGGATCGGGAACCGGAATCGCGGAGAGCAGCGCGCGGGTATAGGGATGCGCGGGCGCGGCAAAGATCGTTTCCGTTTCACCCATTTCCACGATTCTTCCGAGATACATCACCGCGACTCGCCGGCAAATGTGGCGCACGAGCCTGAGGTCGTGCGCGATGAACAGATACGTCAGTCGTAGTCGCGACTGCAGATCCATCATCAGGTTCACGACCTGTGCCTGCACCGACACATCGAGCGCCGAGACCGGCTCGTCGGCGACGATGAAGGAGGGATTCAACGCGAGGGCTCGCGCCAGACCAATGCGCTGGCGCTGACCGCCGCTGAACTGATGCGGATAGCGATTGAGCTGCGTCGGATCGAGACCCACGAGGTCAAAGAGTTCGGCGACGCGGGCCTTCCGCTCACGGGTGCCGCCGATGCGGTGGATGATCAGCGGTTCCTCCACGATCGGTCCGACTCGCATGCGCGGGTTCAGCGACGAAAACGGATCCTGAAACACGATCTGCATGTCGCGCCGCGCCAGGCGAAGGCGACTGCGCGAAAACGACAGAACGTCTTCTCCCTTGAACCGGACCTGCCCTGACGTTGGTTCGATCAGGCGAAGGATGCACCGGCCGGTCGTCGTCTTGCCGCTTCCTGACTCGCCGACGAGTCCGAACATTTCACCCTCGTCAACGGTAAAGCTCACGTCGTCGACGGCGCGCACGATAGAGGGGGCGGCGAGCAGACCACGCTTGCGGCTGAAGTGTTTGACCAGGTTCCTGACTTCCAGTAGCGCCATCAGGAAGTCCTCACTTCACGCACGTCAGGGTCTACCGCGTCGGAGTAGAGATAGCACTTCACGGTGTGATCTGACGTGGGCGGAAGGACGGTTGTGCCGGGATGCGCTTTCGGACACGGCTCGAAGCGCCGCGGACAGCGAGGCGTGAACGAGCATCCTGGCGGAAGTTCGCCGAGCGGCGGAACAGTTCCCTGGATCGCCTGCAGTTTTGTCCCCGGCGCGCCGCCTGGAATCGATGCCAGCAGGCCTTGCGTGTAAGGATGCGCCGGGGCTGAGAAGAGCGAGACGACTGGCGCTTCCTCGACGATCCGTCCTGCATACATGACCGCGACACGATCGGCCATCTCGGCAACGACGCCGAGATCGTGAGTGATGAGTAGCAGGGCGAGTCCCATTTTCTTCTGCAACGAGCGCAGAAGATCCAGGATCTCCGCTTGAATCGTGACGTCGAGCGCCGTCGTCGGCTCATCCGCCATGACGAGAGACGGATCGCAGGCGAGCGACATCGCGATGAGCGCGCGCTGTCGCAGGCCGCCCGATAGCTGATGCGCATAGTCGCGAACACGGAGCTGCGGCTCCGGGACGCTCACGGCATCGAGCAACTCGATCGCTTTCTGCCTCGCCGTGCGCCGCGTCGCCCGGCCGTGAACGAGCAAGGTCTCTTCGATCTGGCTTCCAATCGTGAAGACCGGATTCAGCGCCGTCATTGGTTCCTGAAAGATCAGCGCAATCTCTGCTCCACGAATTTTCTGCATCTCCCGTTCAGTCAGGTTGCCCAACTCGCGTCCCTTGAAGAGCACCTGGCCGCTCTTGATGTGTCCCGGCGGCTGGACGAGCCGCATGATCGAGAGCGCAGTAAGTGACTTTCCGCTGCCTGATTCACCAACGAGGCATAACGTTTCGCCGGCATCGACATGGAAGCTCACGTCGATGACAGCGGGAACGAATCGACCCTTGATGTCGAAGCCGGTGGTGAGGTGGTCGACTGAAAGCAGTCGGGATCCGGGATCCCGGACAACGGGCAACGGATCCCGGCTCGATCGCGGCTCAGACATCAATCTCCTTATGCTCGCCAAACACCCCGCGGAGAGTATCGGAGATCTCGCCCAGGGTCGCGCGTGCTTCAACCGCGGCAATCACAAACGGGACGAGATTTGATGTGCCTCGACCGGCGGCCGCCAGGTTGTCGAGTGAGGCTCGCCATTCGCGCGCGCCGCGCGACGCCCGCACGGCGCGTAGACGCTCGATCTGGCGGCGTTCGATCTCTGGATCGATGCGAAGCACATCGATCGGGGTTGTTTGTTCCGCCGAGAAGCGGTTGACACCGACGACGACCTGGTCGCCGCGATCGATTTCCTGTTGAGCGCGATACGCCGATTCCTGGATCTCACGCTGGATCAAGCCCTGTTCGATCGCCGCCAGCGTACCGCCCAGTGCATCGATGCGATCGACGAGGGCTCGAGCGTCGTTCTCGATCCGCGTGGTCATTTCCTCGATCGCATACGCGCCGCCACAGGGATCGACGCAGCTGGCGACTCCCGTCTCGGCTGCAATGAGCTGTTGTGTGCGCAACGCCAGCTTGGCCGATTCCTCCGTCGGGAGCGCAAGCGCCTCGTCGCGCGCATTGCAGTGGAGCGACTGCGTCCCGCCGAGCACCGCCGCGAGTGCCTGGAGAGCGACGCGGACGAGATTGTTGTCGGGCTGCTGCGCTGTCAGTGTGCTGCCCGCGGTCTGTGTGTGAAAGCGCAACTGCTGCGCCCGAGGATGAGTGGCGCCGAATCGTTCACGCATCAGTTTGGCCCACAATCGCCGCGCCGCGCGGAACTTTGCGACCTCTTCAAGGAAGTCGTTATGCGCGTTGAAGAAGAACGACAGCCGCTGACCGAAGCGGTTGACGTCGAGTCCCGCTTCGATTGCCGCTTCCACATAAGCCATCGCATGCGCAAGCGTGAACGCGACCTCTTGCACGGCTGTCGAACCGGCTTCTCGAATGTGATACCCGCTGATCGAGATCGTGTTCCAGTTGGGAAGCTCGCGATCGCAGAACGCAAAAATGTCTGTGACAATCCGCAGCGACGGACGCGGCGGAAAGATGTAGGTGCCGCGAGCGACGTATTCCTTCAGGATGTCGTTCTGGACTGTGCCCGACAGCGAAGCTGGCGCGACTCCCTGTCGCCTCGCGACCGCGATATACAGCGATAGCAGAATGATTGCGGTCGCATTGATCGTCATCGACGTCGACACACGCTCGAGCGGGATGCCGTCGAACAGCTCCGCCATGTCCTCGATGGAATCAATGGCCACGCCGACCCGGCCGACCTCGCCGGCCGCGAGGGGGTGGTCGGAGTCGTAGCCGATTTGGGTCGGCAGATCGAAGGCGACGCTCAGTCCGCTGACGCCATGCGCCAGCAGATACCGGTATCGACGGTTGGATTCCGTCGCCGATCCGAACCCCGCGTACTGCCGCATGGTCCAGAGCCGGCCGCGATACATGGTCGGCTGGATGCCCCGGGTAAAAGGAAAAACGCCCGGAAATCCGATCTCCTCAGCGGGATCGCCGACAAACGCGTCGGACGGAGTGGCGTAGGGGCGTCGATGGTCCAATCTTTTGTGTCGCGCGGGGCGTCCTAATAAACAGACGGTGGACTGCGGCTCATTGTAACAACGGCCATGGTCCGTGTCGTTGGTGCGTGCCTGTCGGGGCAAAATGTGACCGAAATCCCGGGCGTGGACCATTGACACTCTATCCGGCGGCCGTTTACAATGGCGCTGCGTTCCCCGCGCTGCAAATCCTTCATATGAACAAATTTGGCGCTCGATCCCTGCCGCCCCGCCCGGGTTGCAGCTGTCCGTCCGGCCCAGGCCAGACCTGGGTACGTCGGACCGACGGATCGAGATACGCCCCGGGTGCCCAGTTCCGGCGGCGGTGAGGAGGTCTCGTATGGACGACGTCGTGAACCGGATGGCACGAGAGCTGTCCGATGCCATTGCTGCCGCCGTAGCCGAAGATCCTCGGATCGAGGCCTGCCGCGAGCGAGCCCGGGCGGCGGGGTTTGAGATGAAAGTGTCGCTTGAAGCCGTGATCGGCTTCATGAATCGCACGACGCCGGGGGCGCTGGCGAAGATCAGCGCGCCGCCTCAGAAGGCCGCGCGGACGACCGATCGGCGGAACTTTGAGATTAGCGCCAACGATAAACGGTTCCTTCGTTCGCTGCGAATCGCCGCGGACGAAACACAGGAAAAAGAAGTCGAGTAGAGTTCGAGTTCGCGAATGCTCCGGGCCGCGTGGCATATGCCCCGCGGCCCTTTTCATTTGTCGCGGGCGCAGCGTAGACTCGAACGATGGAGCACCAACAGCTCGTTCGCATCAGTCAGCGCCAGCTCGGCCGCGGTGGCCCTTCAGTTTCTGCAATCGGCCTCGGTTGCATGGGCATGTCGGATTTTTATGGCGACGCCGATGAGGCACGATCCGTCGCCACCATTCATCGCGCGCTCGATCTCGGCATAAATTTTCTCGACACCGCCGATATCTACGGGCCGTTTGCCAACGAACGGCTCGTCGGACGCGCGATTCGCGACCGTCGTTCCGAGGTTTTCCTCGCAACCAAGTTCGGAAACGTTCGCACGGATGATGGAAAGTTTCTCGGCGTCAACGGCAGGCCGGAGTACGTTCGCAGCGCCTGCGACGCGTCGTTGAAGCGCCTGAGTGTTGATGTCATCGATCTCTACTACCAGCACCGTGTCGACGCCGAGACGCCAATCGAAGACACCGTTGGCGCGATGGCGGAACTCGTGCAGGCGGGGAAGGTCCGATATCTCGGGTTGTCTGAAGCCGCGCCAGCGACCATTCGCCGCGCCCACGCCGTGCACCCCATCACCGCCTTGCAGACCGAATACTCGCTGTGGACGCGCGATCCTGAAGACGGTCCGTTGCCTACCTGTCGCGAGCTTGGGATCGGGTTCGTTGCTTATAGTCCTCTCGGTCGCGGGTTTCTTACCGGTCGATTTCGTTCCCCCGACGATCTCGCGCCGAACGACTGGCGCCGCAACAATCCGCGTTTTCAGGGTGAGAATTTTCAGAGGAATCTGGATCTGGTCGCCCGCGTCGAGGCGATTGCGCGAAAGAAACGCTGCACTCCCGCGCAGCTCGCGCTCGCCTGGCTGCTGTCGCGCGGCCAGGACATCGTCCCCATCCCCGGCTCGACACGTTCAGAACGTGTTGAAGAAAATGCCGCCGCTGTTTCCCTGGCGTTATCGCCGGATGAACTCGAAGCGCTCGATTCGGTCGGCGATGCGGTCGCGGGGAATCGGTATCCGGAGGGAGGAATGCGGACGATCAATCGCTAATCACTAATCACTGATCGTCAATCCGCGAATCACTTATCCTGAATCCGCGAATCACTCCACCTGAATCCGCGAATCACTCACCTGCATCCGCGAATCACTTCACCTGAATCCGCGAATCGCCGAATCGTTGAATTGCCAGTGTATTCGCAGATTTGGGGATTCATCGATTCGAGGATTGACGATTTGAGCGATTAGTGATCAGTGCTGAGTGATTCACCGTTGCAGTTGAACCGGAGGAAAGTAGTCTGAGACGAACGTCCGGTTCCACCATCGGCCTGTGCGCTCGTGTTCTTCGCGCGTCGCGAACGTGTATCGATACAGGCGCGCGCGAATCCAGCGAGGCGGGCGCTCGGGAAACGGGTTG
>DATJKH010000029.1:0-101809 GCA_035491715.1 Vicinamibacterales bacterium
TGCCATCGGTTACGGAGTACGAGACCCAGCGGAATGCGGACTATAGTCTGATGCCCTCGAGTCCCTATTGCGGTGCGGCCACCGACGGCCGTGACGTCGGTATCGACTGGACAGTGCCCATGCCAATCCTTCGATCACCCAGGGCCCTTCGAATCATGAAGTGAAAGTGACTCTACCCGCAACCGACGGGTTCGTCCGTTCGAATACGAACTCATTGCAGCCGAGGCCCACGCCACCGCATTTCATCTTGATCAGCGTGAAGCCGCGAGGCCGGTAGAAGTCAAAAATCTGATCCGGCGTCGCGAACTCGTACGGGTAGCCACCCACCCAGTCGACGATGTCATACCACTTGCTCATCCCGCGCCGGCGCCGGTACTCGGTCCACGACCGCACGTAATCGCCGGGTCGCCCTCTCAGCACTGCGCCGGCAAGCGCCTTCGCTTCCGCCGGAGCGGTGACGGCAATCGCGAACGGTTTTCGCGCGAGCTTAGGGATCTCGTTGTAGATCCGTTTGATGGCGTGCCAGCGGCGGCTTTGCGTGCCAGTATCGTTGTAGATGGCGATGAATAGCTTTCCACTCTGCGCAACCGGGATCACGGCGTTCTCGAGCGCGTGCCACATCTGTCCGGTGTGATGCAGAACGCCCCAGGAATAAACGATGTCGAATTGGCCGAGGCGCCGCAGGTAGTCTGCGTCTAGAGCCGAGCCGCGTTCGACAGTCCATCGGTCGTCGGCAGGGAAGTATCGGCGTCGCAACTCGCTCGTACAAGCGACTGATTGAGCATCGTAGTCGAACGAGTGCACGCGGGCGCCCAGGCGCCGCGCCGCGAGACTGGAGAGTCCACTGCCAGAGCCGATGTCGAGAAATCTCAGGCCGTCGAGACGTTCAACCTGGAGCATGCGCCGCAATCCCCGTTCTGCGGCGCCGATTCGCTCTTCGTCGAGCACGGAAAGGAAGCTGGCCCAGTTGTCGCCGAACGCGAACCGCTCGCCGCGCGCCACTTCGGTGGCGTGCGTATCGGCGGTCCCGACGAACCGGACCGTGGCCGTCGAGTGATCGTTCATCGGCTGAATTCTCCTCCATCGCGTTGTCCACTCTGTCGGCCACCGACGCGCACGGTGAGGTAACCCAATGCGTACGCAGCATCCATCGCCTGTGCCGCCGCAGCGGAGAGGCGGCCCGACAGCGCTTGCAGGGGCGCCGCGGCCGTTCCAAGCGCGAACCGTCGCAGCCAGTGAAACGGCGAGGCCGACGGATGCTCGGCTGTCGTGTTTGTCGAATCGGTTGTTCCTTCAATGACCGCGTGCGTAATGCCGCACCAGAAGAACCAGCGGAGAAAGTAGCGAAGCCGCGTCCGCTCGACCGGAACCCAGTGTTGGACGCGCAATTCAGGCCGGTACTCGCAGTGGTATCCGGCATTCACGGCACGCTGGCAGAGGTCGTGGTCTTCGCCGCCCAGGAGCGTTCCGCGCCGCTTTCCCAGATTCGGCGCGAATCCTCCGAGTGACTCGAACACCGCGCGGCGGATGGCCATGTTTGCGCCCACGACGGTTCGCTGGCCGAGGTTCTGCGCCTCACCGTAGTGGAGAAGCGCCAGCGGCGACGACATCGTTCCGTACCGGCCGTTTTCTTCGAACTGAAGCCACGCCGGCGCGGCGCGCTGCCAATGTGGATCGACTCGCCCGCCGACCAGCGCGACTGCCGGATCCTCGAACAGCCGCCGGATGATCGCTATCCAATCATTCGCGACGAGCACATCGTCGTCGGTCAGAGCGAGAACGTCTCCGCGAGCGAAGGAGATTGCTGCATTCAATGCCGGCGCCTTTCCGGGCGAGAGATCGTGGCGACGGTAGAGCGGGATCGGAAATCCTTCTGCGGCTTCGGCAATAACCTCTGCAGTCGCGTCGGTGCTTGCGTTGTCGACGACGATGACTTCGTCGCCGGGCGCGAAGGCTTGAATGCGAAGGCGATCGAGCGTCGCCCGCAATAGCGACGCCCGATTGTGCGTTGCGATGACGACACTGATGCTGATCATCGCCACGTCCGTGAAATTACCGGGGCCCGTGTGGCAACGGTCGGCAGGTGCGGCCGATTCCAACGTCCTTTCACGTAACCCGCAAACCAGGCAAGGCGCATGGCGCCCGAGGTAGACCGTCGCGGATCGACGGTGACCAGACCCGCCAGGATCGACAGCAGGTCTTTTCCCAGATTTCGCCACAGGTAGCGGGGTAGCCTGAACAGGTATCGTGCGGTCGTGGGGTAGTCCTGCTCGAGCCCCGCGGCCATTTGTCCATTCCCATAGAACCAGCGAGCGAAGTAGGCAAGGTGAAGCCGATCGGCGGGCACGCGGTGAAGCACTGAGGCGTCCGGCTCGTACACACCCTTGAAGCCGGCAGCCACCAGTCTCAGCGCGAACTCATGATCCTCGCCGGTCCGCAGCGTATCTTTGAGCTTGCCGAGCTCTGGATTCCAGCCACCGATACTGTCGAGTACCGATCGTCGAACCGCCATGTTGGCGCCGATCGGCATGACTTGATCTTGAGTCCCTTTCAACATCAGGCGGCGCGTGCCTCCGTCCGGAATCGCGAGTACTCCGTGGAGCGACGGCGTCAGCCATCGGGGGGGCGGCGCCTCCCAGAGCGGAAGAATGCGGCCGGCCACATAGTCCGCTCCCGTCTCCGAGAACGCCCGTGCCAGTGCCGCCAGCCAACCGGGCGACGGAAGCACATCGTCGTCGGTCAACGCAAGGAGGTCGCCGCGCGCGCGGGCGACGGCCGTATTCAGCGCGTGAGACTTACCGGACTTTTCCTCGGTCAGGTATGTGACAGGCACGCTCGAACGTCGTGCCGCGTCGGCGACCACGGTAGCGGTCGAGTCGACCGAGCCATTGTCGACGATAAGGATTTCGAAGGGGCAACCCGGCGACTCTTGCTCGCAGATCGCCTTGAGCGTTGCTTCGAGGAGTGGTGCACGATCCCGAGTGGCGATGACAACGCTTATCATCATGCGGCCTCGGCCCTGCGGAGAACCCGAGCGGGTTCGCCAATTTCGCCGACCTCACGTAACGTGATATCGCGGAGCGTGATTGCCAGTCCGAGCACCAGATACAACGTCCAGTAGTAGGCGACCGAGGCGAACATCGCGGCTACGAGCCAACCCGTGAGACTGGCCAACACCGCCGACGCATACAGCTGGAGTCGCTCTCGGCGCGCGAGCACTTCAGCCGGCTCTCGCGATTTCAGTCGCTGACGCGGGCGCGATCGCCGCAGCACCCGGACGGCCTGGAGCCCAGCGAGGAAACCGCTACCGACGATGACGGAGAACACGAGAAGACCGCCGGTCCCCAATTCCGACGCAACCTGAAGCCACGCGTTGTGTGTTTGGTGCCATACTTCTTCGCGTTCTTTTGGGTTGTAGTTGAGGAATTGACCCGCGCCCAATCCGAACACCGGGTGATCGAGATAGGCCTGATAAGCCTCGCGGAGCAACCGTTTCCGCGCTTCGCGCGAGCCCGTCACATCCTCTTCTGGATGGATGATGCTCGACATGCGCTGGGTGAACGAATCGGGTAACAACGGGATCGTGAACAGAGTAACAGCCACGACGATAACAGCGACGCGGGGTTTCACGCGCCGAAGCTGGAACAAGAGGACGACCAACATCGCGACCAGTCCCAGCGTTCCTCCGCGACTCCTGCTGAAGATAATCGCGGCGACAATGGCCGGTGCCCCGATCGCAAGTATGCCTCGCACGATGGGCCGTTGACGACCGAGCATGAGAATCACCGCCAGCGGAAGGAAGGCGACCAGGTTCAGCGCCATGTCATTCGGGTTTCCGAAAAGCCCTCCCTCCCCTTGAGCCCGACCATCCTCCACCAGGTTGAGGCCCATCGCGTAGTCGAGGACCGCGCGCACTCCGACATAGCAACAACTCAACACCACGACTTCGACGAACCGTTCAAAACGTGTCCGCGTCGTCAGTGTGTTTAGAATCAACACGAACACGACGATTACCTTGCTGAACAAGTCGGTGACGACGCCGACCGCGCCGCCCGGCCATATCGAAAACGGCGCAGTCGCAAGCATGATTGCGCCGAATGCGAGCACCGCCACCAGCTCGAGGCTCATCTTCGTCACGGGCGCCCCACGATTGAGCCGGCCAATACCGAGCGCGAGGATCCCAAACGTTCCGAACACCTCGGCGAGATGCAGGGGGTCGAGTACAGGTATGGTGTCTTGCGGGCGAACGAAAAGGACAAATGTGAAAGCGAGGAGCGCTCGGTAGGCGACGCGGTCACGCACTTCCGCCGCGGCATCATGCAGGCGCGTGTCGGCAGGAACGGATGCCATCTGTGACGTCGTCGGCCCTACCGTACCGAATTCGCCGCCGAACGCCAGGCGTTCGTAGGTACTCACAATCGGCACGCCCGAGACACAGCCGTTGTTTCCTTTGTTGCCCTTTTTGGGTGGATTACTTCCATATATCCCGGCCGCGAATGACAGCAATCAGACCGTGAAGGGCGGCAACGTTCATCATGACGAACGTGTACGCCACTCGCGATAGCCGGGGCAACGCATCCATGGACCTCTCCTGTGGTCGCGTGCGGGCCAGGTTGCCGCCGGAAATGGCGCACTTACAGGGAAAGTCGCCGCTCCCGCACGGAGCTGGGCCGCCGCTCCGATGCACGTCTCGACTCATCCATTGCGTGGCCCCCGCGCTGATGCGCCGAGCGAGCCCCAACAAATGCGAGACCGTAGAAGCAGAGCTGCACCATCAATGCCAGACGGTACAACCACGACTGAAAGGCTAGCGGGACGTTGACGACGAGCGCGATGGCGAGACACCAGGGGACGAAGAGGCGTCCGATCTTGTGCGAGACGTACTGAACCCAAATGGGATTGATGAACGGGATGAGCAGCCGTGGTTCGAGGCCGATAATCTGGTAGTTACCGGCCAGCGTGCGTGTCTTTCGTCGCGACTCGTCGGCGCCGCTCGCGGCGACCCGATCGTAGGCCCGCGCATGATCGTCGAAGACGACGCGCTTACCGGCAAGGACGATGCGCATCGGCGCCAGCACATCGTCCAGCAGTGTCTCCGGCGGAATCGGATGCCACATCGACCGGCGAATCGCGTAGATTGCGCCTGTCGCTCCGAGCGTTGACCAAATGCGGCTCTCGCGTCGCCGCAGCCACTTCTCGTACTTCCAATACAAACCGACACCCTCGGCGACACTGGAATCGTCGAGGGCGCCGTCAGCTTCACAGTCAAGTACGAGTTCTCCCGTCACGCCGCCGATGATCGGATCTTCGAAATTGGCAGTGAGCGCGGCGATGGCATCCGGTGCGAAGCGCTGTCGCGCGTCGGCGAAGACAACAATGTCGCCGTGTGCGGCCGCGACCCCGGCGTTCAATGCCCGGGGCTTTCCACCACGCGGGAGCTCGATCAGACGGATTCGGTCTGAGAACGGCGCCACGGCCGCGGCGGTGCCGTCGGTTGATCCGTCCGAGACGACAATGATTTCAAGTGGCCTCGGGTAGTCTTGCGCGAGCAAGTTGCGAATACGTCCGGGCAGCCGATCGGCTTCATTGTGCGCGGCGATGACGATGGAAACAGTGGGGCGCTCAGCTGAGGAGCGTTGCCTGCTAACAGGCCGCGACGCGACCGCGGCCCAGACTGCGAGCAGGAGCGGATAGCCGGCGTAAACATACAGCACGAACAGGATCGACGCCCAGAACGCTGTTTCCATGGTTAAAGGGCGTCCCCCGGGCTCTCCGCTAGCCGATGACGACGCGTTCCGCCATCCCCGAAGGATGTGGTGCGCCCAGTCTGAAAACATGCGCGGCCGGTTTGTGGATCGCATTCCGCGTGTCCACGATCAGGTCCGCGTCAGCGACCATCGTGTCGTAGTCGAACGTCTTGTGATCGGTGATGATGACGACGCAATCGTAGCGGCCGTAAGCAATCGACGACGGGTCTTCGCTCCGGATGTCAACGCGGGCCGACCACTCCTGGGCATGCACTTCGGGCACGTACGGATCGACATACGAGACGGTCGCGCCTTTGTCGCGCAGCAATCCCATGACATCGAGGGCGGGAGATTCCCGCATGTCGTCGATATCACGTTTATAGGCGACGCCGGCGATGAGAATCCTCGCGCCGTTGACCGCCTTTCGCTTCGTGTTCAGCGCCTCGCCAACTTTTCCCACCACATACTCGGGCATTGCGCCGTTGATATGTCCGGCCAGTTCGATGAACCGTGGATCAAAGCCGCTCTGTTTCGCTTTCCACGACAAGTAAAACGGATCGATCGGAATGCAGTGTCCACCAAGACCAGGACCGGGATAGAACGCCATGAAGCCGAACGGCTTGGTGCGCGCCGCATTCACGACTTCCCAGACGTCGATGTTCATACGGTCGCACATCAGTGCCAGTTCGTTGACCAGCGCGATGTTCACCGCTCGGAACGTGTTCTCGAGCAGTTTCACCATCTCGGCGACGCTCGTCGAACTGACCGGGATAATCGTTTCGATGGCGGATCCATACAGCGCTGCGGCAAGCTTCTGGCAGGACTCCGTCACGCCACCGACGACCTTCGGGACGTTGCTGGTGTGGAAGGTCGGGTTGCCCGGATCCACCCGCTCGGGTGAAAACGCAAGGAAGAACTCGGTTCCGGTCCTCATGCCCTTCGCTTCGAGCATTGGCTGAACCAGTTCGTTGGTGGTTCCGGGATAGGTCGTGGATTCTAAACAGATCAGCAGGCCGGGATGCAGGTGTTCGGCGATCGACTCCACGGCCGAGACGATGTAGGACATATCCGGGTCCTTCGTCTTTCGCAGCGGAGTGGGGACGCAGATGTTGATCGTGTCGAGCGTCTTGACCACGGAGAAATCCGTGGTTGCGTCGAGTTTCCCTGCCCGGGTGAGATTCTCGACGTCCTTGGTGGGGACGTCGGGGATGTACGACTGCCCGCTGTTGATGGCGCGAATTTTCCGTTCGTCGAGATCGATCCCCGTGACGTGGAAGCCCGCTTTGGCGAGTTCAACCGCGAGCGGCAGTCCGACGTAACCGAGCCCAACGATGCCAACGCGGGCGTGACGCTGCTCGATTTTTTTCAGTAGATCGGCTGCGATCTGATTCATGCACGCTACCTCAGCTTTGCAGAATATCAGATCAGGAGCGCACCGCGTGACTCGCCGCGAAGAGCCGGAACAATCGCTGCCAGAAAGTCAACTCTCGTACGGTGTTTACCTCGTGCCGCAACAGCGGTCCACCCCCCATCGCTACCGGCCGTGCCTTGCCGGACACAGTGGACGTTGCCTGACGGTTTTGCCGAAGCAGCCGGTACTCTTCTCCGAGGATGCGTCGTTGCTCGGCGATCTGTCGTTCCCTCTCGGCCAACGCCTCCGCTTTCGCCGCCAGGTCGCGCTGGCCGCGCGCGATGGCTTCGCGCTCACTGGCCAGTGCTTCCCGTGTGGCGGCGAGTTGCGTTGCCTGGACGGCGGCGTCACGCGCTGCCGATAGCGAACGATCGCGATCCGAGACCGCCTCATGAGCGATCCCGGCCAGTGGAGAGGACGCACGGATGCCGGCCGACGAAGGAGTTCCGGTCGATTCTCGTTCCACCTCCACCGTCGACGCCGCAACCGCAGGCGCGGGCATCGCGGGCCGGAGTGACGGCGCCGGCGCAGGCAGAGCCGCCGATGGAAGGTATGGCGGTGTGCCGCTCGCAACTTCGGGGCGAAGTAGTGGCACCGTCGGAACAGCTGGTGCGACTGTCGGCGTCGGCAGCAATTTCGTCGGCGTGACTGTGGCAGTGCCGGCTGGTCGTCGAAGGATCCCGGTCTGTTCGAGCTCGGTGATCACTTCATCGATCATCGCCCGTTCGATCGTTCGCCGTTCCTCGGCGTAACCGAAGACCAGCGCGGCGTCACACAGGACGTTGATCAGACGCGGTACACCACCGGTCACATCATGAATGAGGCTGCAGGCGTCGGCCGGGAAGCGCAACGGTTGACCAAGCGCGGCGTGCTCCAATCTGAAGTTGATGTAGGCCTCAGTTTCCGGTGGAGCGAGTGGCAGCAAGTGGTAACTCACCGCAATCCGCTGGCGAAATTGTTCGAGTTCCGATGACGCGATCTTTTCCCGGAGATTCGGCTGGCCGACCAGGAGAATCTGCAGCAGCTTTGATTTCTCGGTCTCGAGATTTGAGAGCAGGCGCACCTCCTCCAGTGCCTGGGCACTGAGGTTCTGGGCCTCATCGATCACCAGCAGTGGCCGCCGTCCCTGCCGACGCTGCTCGACGAGGAACAGCCCCAGATCGCGAAGCAGCACGGGTTTGGACGGTGAGATAGTGGCCAGCCCGAAGTCGAGCGCAATGGCATCGAGCAACTCACGCGGGTCGAGCATGGTGTTGACGACACGCGCGATCACCGTTCGGTCGTCGAGCCGTTGCAGCACGGTTTGAAGCAGGGTCGTTTTCCCGGCACCGATCTCACCGGTCACGACGATGAACCCGGCACGGCTCTCGATGCCGTAACGAATCGAATCAAGCGCTTCGCTATGGACCTGACTCAGAAACAAGTACTCCGGGTCCGGACTCAGTGCGAATGGACGCTCGCGAAGGTTATAGAAACGTTCGTACATTATTGTCCTCGCACGGATGTGGCACGACGCGCGTCGAATCGTGCACATGCCGCGATCGTTGCCGCAAGTCTCGCAGGGTGGTGTCGAATCCGGCCAATCGGCCCTTCGCCGGCGAGCGGAGCTCCCAGGGGCTGCACCCCCATCTCGCGCATGGCGGCGATGTCGCCTGTGGTGACGGTGATCGGATGCGACCCTGCCCCGGCGTATTTCGCGACGAGAGGTGGTGGCAGCGGTGACGTGTTGAAGATCACGCAGTCGAATGGCTGCATCTCGAGGTGGGTGGACACCACGTGGAGATGAGCAGTCGCATCGAATCCCTCTGTCTCCCCAGGCTCGGTCATCAGATTGAGGATGAAAACCTTCAACGCATTTGCCTTCTGCATGGCCTCCCGGATTTCTGGCATGAGGAGCGGCGGAAGGATGCTCGTGTACAGGCTACCGGGACCGACAAGGATCACATCGGCGCGGCGGAGCGCTTCAACCGCTGTATCTACCGAGCGCGGCGCGGTCGGCAGCAGCGACAGCCGGCGGATTGGCGAGCGGGCGCGCGCGATTGCCGTCTCTCCGACGATGATCCGTCCGTCCAGGAGTTCGGCCGAGAGCATGACGGGATCGACGGTCGCCGGCACGATCCGTCCGCGCGCGCCGACGACGCGGGCGGCGACGTCAACGCCCTTGGTGAAATCACCGGTGATGTCGGCCAGGGCGGTGAGGATCAGGTTGCCGAGGGCGTGCCCCGCAAGTCCGCCACGCTCAGGAAACCGGTACTGGAATAATTCGCTGATCAGCGATTGGTCAGACATCGCCGCCAGGCAATTCCGGATGTCCCCGGGAGGAATGCTTCCAAACTCGCGTCGCAGGACTCCCGAACTCCCTCCGTCGTCGGTCGTGGTCACGATCGCGACGAGACGATCGGGAGCGCAGTCGTCCTGTCCGCGCTGAACGCCGGAGAAGAGCAGCCCGCACAAGCCGCGAAGCACGTTGGGCAGACCCGTGCCGCCACCGAGCGCAGCGACGCGAATGCCGTCGGCGTGACGCAGCGTTTCACCGTGGTCTACCAGCCGTGGCGCCTGATTCCCGGTTGCCATCTATGCTCCTACCGCCAGGCGTTGTGGCCGGTCGATCGATTCGCGGATCGCCGGGTACACCCGCTCCTGCGCGTGACGGTAATCTTCGGGCGTATCGATCTCTGTCCAAGGCAGGCCGCGTGTGCCGACGGCGTACAGCGCGTTGTGCTGCGCGAAGGCTTTGAATGCCCGCGGAGCCCAGGCGCGAAAGTGACCGGCCGCCATCAGTTCGTCCATCATTGGGATCAATCGACCGGCGCCGCCGGCACTGAATTTCACGATGCCGACGTTCTCGCCATCCGAGTCGCGTGACGACAGGCCTTTGTCAATGTCGACGACCCGCCCACGGCGAACCTGGACTTTCATCTCTTCATCGCCCCACTCCGCATCATCGAGGCCGGGATAGGAAACAAGAAGCGCGTTGTCGTACCGTGAGGTCAGAAGATCAGCAAGCATCGCCGGATCGAAGAGAACGTCGCAGTTCATCACCACGAAGCCTTCGGAAAGCACCGGCCGTGCCAGCCAGAGTGAGTACAGGCTGTTTGTTTCTCGAAATCGTGTGTTCTCGACAAATTGCACGTTCGGCCCACATGCCAGACGCACCGTGTCGGCGGCGAAGCCAACCACAACCGTGATGTCGCTGATTCCGCACGATCGCAGTGCGGACAACTGAATGCTGATCAGGGTGCGCTCATTGAACAGCGCCAGGCACTTCGGATGGATCGCGCCGTTAAAGCGCGTCCCGGCACCTGCCGCGAGAATGATTCCCTTCATCCTACTGGCGCTCACGCGGCCTCCAATTGCGGCCAGCCGGCGAGGTTGCGCAGCTT
The DNA here is from genome assembly GCA_035491715.1 of Vicinamibacterales bacterium. Classification (GTDB taxonomy): domain Bacteria; phylum Acidobacteriota; class Vicinamibacteria; order Vicinamibacterales; family 2-12-FULL-66-21; genus JALZOC01. Next base: position 10,542 of record DATJKH010000029.1, read on the forward strand.
ACCGAGATATCGTGTCCGATCGCGTGGTCCGATCGCGACACCCACGAACAGAATTGCGTAAATCAGGCCACCGATGGCGCCTTCGAGCAGCGCGTAGAACAAGGATGTCGATGCGGGATTACGAACGATCGCGAGTCCGGCAAGCACCACCAACGCCGGCCACACTGCGGGCCACACCGCCGTCGCGAAAAACGCGCGCAGCGACATTCCGACACGCGCGCAGGCAACGGGGATCACGACCAAGACGGCGCGTGCTGTCACCGGCAGGAGTGTCGCGATGGCGACGCCGGGAAGTCCCCACCAGCGAATGAACAGGACGCTGAGCGCGATGTTGATTGCCGCGCTGATCGCGTTCGAGGTCGCGACCAGCTGGTGGCTGCCTGCGCCGAGAAGAACGGTGTTGGCCGCCCAGCTGCCAACCCGCACCAGCACGACGATGGCGAGAATCTTGACGATGACGCTGGCGGCCGCATACCGCGGCCCGGTCCAACCCAGCACGACCGAGTCGGCCAGCAAGGCCAGCGATCCCGCAACAGGAAGGATCGTCGCCAGTGAGAGGCGTGTGCCCTGGACAAGAACTTCGGCGAGCCGGTCGTTCCGCCGCGACGTGTCGGCACCGACAACGATCGGGAAGAGCACGTAATTCAATTGGTTGGTGACCTGCAGAACCGCGTCAGCGAGACGCTGGGCCACGGTCCAGACCGCAACGGAGCCGGTGGTCAGGAAGGCGCCGATCACGAGCACGTCGCTGCCGTAATTGACCTTGCAGGCGGCGTTCTGCACCATCATCCATACGCCGAATCCAGTGAGCTCACGCAGCCGCGCTTTACGGAACAGCGATGGCCGGATTCGCAGCAATGGAAAGACGCGATACGCGTTCAGGCGGTAGGCGACATACCCGAGCAGTCGCGTAGCCGTGATACAGCCAACCAGCTCGACCAGCCCGCCACCGCTCCACAGTACGAGAACATTCACGGCCACGACCGACAGGCTGACGCACGCGCCGACGATGCCATTCAGATAGGTGCGCTGAAAGCCGTTCACGACGCCGCCAAAAATGGTGAACGGCAGGCCGATAGCGACTTGCGCCCCGATCATCATCATCAGGATGCGCCCGGTGTGGGCCTGTGCCGCAGGAAGATCGAACACGTGGCCGATGTTCCAGGCCACCGTGGCAACCACCACTAACGCGACCAACCCGGTCGCCGCGAACACGAACACAAGCGTGCTCGCAACCTCGTTGATCGCATCCGGATTTCGCTCCGCGCGGTGGCGGGCGACGGCGCGTTCCATCGCGCTGCCGAGGCCGAGATCCAGAACCGGGAAGTAGGCGATGATGGAGGCGGCGAGCATCCACAAGCCGTACTCGGACGCCCCCAGATGGTTGGCGTTGAACGGAAGCATCAGCAGGCCGACGACCATCTCGAGCGCGAGGGTCGCGTAGCGGCCAATCACGTTGAGCGCAACGATCCGCGCCTGCTCCTGTTCTTCCCAAATGATTGCAGTGGTGTTGCGGCTCACCGGGCACCCTTCGCGAAGAGAACAACCTTGACCGTGTCGAACAGGATGGTCAGGTCGAACGGAATCGAGAGATGTTTCACGTAGTAGAGGTCGTACCGGAGCTTCTCGAGTGAATCCTCGAACGAAGCGCCGTAGCGATATTTCACCTGCGCCCAGCCAGTAATGCCGGGTTTCACGGCATGCCGCTGTTCGTAGAACGGCACCTGTTCGGCCAGCTGGTTGACAAAGAACGGACGCTCGGGCCTCGGCCCGACGAAGCTCATGTCGCCGCGCACCACGTTCCACAATTGCGGCAGTTCATCAAGCCGCGTCTTTCGGATCAATCGCCCGACGCGAGTGACGCGATTGTCTTCCGCCTGCGCCCAGACGGGCGTCCCTTGCTCGGCATCCTTTCGCATCGATCGAAACTTGTTCAGCGTGAAGAGGCGGCCGTTTTCGCCAACTCGTTCCTGGCGATAGAGGATCGGCGTACCGGATTCAAGCCAGACGGCGACTGCGGTGAGGACGAGGAACGGTGTCGAGAGCACGAGCACGACGAGGGCAAGAAGAATGTCGAAGACTCGCTTCGAGCGGCGCGTCCAGTGCGAGGCGCAGTAATCGTCCGAGAAAATCAACCAGCTTGGCCGGAGATCCTCGACCAGCAGCTTGCCGGTGAGCCGCTCGTAGACGGTGTTGACGTCTTCGACGCGGATGCCGCGCAGCTTGCAGCGGAGGAGGGCTCGAACCGGCAGTCGTCCGCGACGATCGGACATCGCGACGATCAGCCGATCGGCGGCACACTGGGAGACGACGCGGTCGATGTCGTCGAGCGAGCCAATCACGCGCCAGTCGCCGACGCTGTGTGTCGCCGGATGCTCGTCGTCGTCGATGAAGCCGACGATGTCGTAGCCGAAATCGTCCTGCGCACCGATTTGCCGAGCGATGGTTTGTGCGGTCGCATCGGTGCCGACGATCAGGACACGTTCGCCGAACGAGCGCATCCGGGTGAAGTGATTGAAGACCAGCCGCCACGCAAGAATCCCGGTCAGGAGTATGGCGAAGGCGGGAAGCGACGCCCCGTCGGCGACCACCAGCCACGGCATCAAAATGTAGAGCAGCGCAATCAGAATCAGCGCCGAGCCGACCGATTGCAGCAGCCGGATGAAAACCTCGCGCGTTGTCCGAACGACCGTCAGGTCATACAGGTCGTTGTAGTAGAGGCACAACATGCAGAGGACGCTGACGACGGTCCCCTTCCACACCGCCGTCGAGAGTTCGTCCTCCGGGCTGTAGTAATGAAGGACGAAGCCCATTGAACCGGCGATGAGTAGCAGCTCGCCTGTGAACACCGTGAGGTGGCGCTGCGACACGTACCGGTTGAACACACGAATCGGGCGCATCGCTTACGCCCCGGCAGTCCAGGCATACGCGCCCGGGTAGGCGCTCACGGACACGTCGACGTCATTGAGGACGAGACCCGCGATGCGCTCCCGTTCGACGCCTTCGAGTGCGTGTTCCAGCGACGGGCGAGAGGTGACACCAGCGCGCACGACGATGAGGACACAATCGGCGAGGCGGGCGAGAACATGCGTGTCGGAGAGTGTCACCGGCGGCGAATCGACGACGATTCGATCGAAGCGCGTCCGCAACGTTTCGATGAGACGTGCCATCATCGATGAGCCGAGCAGTTCAGTCGACCTGCTCGTCGCCTGGCCGGCGGGAAGAAGAAACAGATTCTGCCCGGGCAGCTGCACGAGGACGTCATCCAGCGTCGCGGCGCCAACCAGGACGTCGACGAGGCCGTGTTCCGGCGAGATCCCGGACAGGCTGGCCAACGTCGGCCGTCGCAGGTCGGCCTCGACCAGCACGACGCTGTGGGTGAAATCCTGCGACATCGTGAGCGCAAGATTGCCGCTGGTGGTGGTCTTGCCGTCGCCGGAACCTGGACTGGTGACAAGAATGAACTGGGCCCGCCGTCCGCGATCGCGGCCTTCGAGCCGGGTCCGCAATAATCGGTACTGCTCAGCCGCGACAGACGTCGGATGTGTCGCGGCGACGAACAAGGAACTCAATCGTCCGATGTCGGTATCGTCGCTGATTGCCGAATCGAGATCCGGCAAGGCGTGATGCAGATCACGCGGCGACTGTCTGTCTGGTGGCGGAGCCTCTCGCGGCGTCGCCCTTCGACTGCCCTCTTCGCGGCCAGTCCACGCCAGGAGCCCTTCGCGCTCGGCCTTTGCCACTGCTCGTTGTAGTCGACTCATCGTGCTTCCTCACTCCTCACCGGTCTCAATTGCCGTACCCTCACCCTCCGCTCACCCTCAGGCGGCGTCATGAATCCGTGGAATCTCCGCGAGCACCGGGACCTCGAACTCGTCCTGCAGCTTGCGCGCATCGCGAATTGATCGATCGAGGAACTCGCGTCCGAACGCACTGGCACCTCCGAGTGCGAGGCCGAGCGCAAACGCCATCAGCAGAAACCGCGGCCGGTTCGGGCTCACAGGGCTTCCCGGCTGATAGGCGTGATTGAGGACACTGAACTTTTCGCCGCCGCGCGTCCGCGCGATCTGTTCCTCGACGACGGCTGTTTGCAGCTTCTCCGAGAGCTGCTTGAGGTTTTCCTTTGCAAATTCGTACTCGCGGGTGAGCGATGCCATCTCCTGTTCAACCATCGGAGCGGCTTCCACGCGCTGCTGATATCGGCCGATGTCGCTCTGTAACTGCGCTTCCGACCGCTGTAACGCTTTGATCCGCAACTGCGTCTGGTTCCTCTCCGCCACGACATTCTGATAGGCCGGGTCGGCGGTGAGGGTCTCTTGTCGAGCGCTCTCGGGCTGCGACCGCACCGCCGCCGCATCCGCGCGAGCCGACTTCAATTCGTCTTCGAGTATCTGCACTTCAGGATGCTTGTCGGTGTACTTCGATCGCGCGAGGTCGAGTTCGCGCTGCAATGCGACGACCCGTTGTTGTGGCGTCGTCGGCGCGCCGCCTCCAGAAAGCGGCGCGGAGTAGGCACCGTCCTTCATGGTTTGAAGCTGCCGCTCGATCAGCGCCAAACGATCCATCTCCGAACGCAGACTGTTACTGGTCGCCTCGAGCTGAGTGCGCATCCCGGAAACGGTCTGGAGGTTCGCCAGCGTCTGTTCCGGCAGCTTGCCCATGTGAAGTTCTTTGGCCGTCCGCAGACGCTTTTCGAGATCGGCAATGCGGTCCTGTGCCGCCCGCTGCTGCGCGCTGAGAAACTCCGTGGTCCCTTCCGCCTGGATTTCGCGGCTGCGCGAGTGTTCTTCGACGAACACCTGGGCCAGCTTTTCAGCCACGCGCTGGGTGCGTTCCGGGCGGTGATCGAAATAGACGATGTCGAACGAATCCAGCTCCGGCACACCCGGGGTTCGGGCGATCGGCGTCGGCACCTCGACCTTGATGCGATCGACAAGTTCCTGAACAACCTGCTCGAGAGGACGGTCCGTCACCAGACGTTCTTCACGCGCCACTCGCTCGAGCACCGCGGGGCTGCGTAGCTGCTGCGACAGGGCCCGGAGTCGCTCGTCGCGACCAAGGCCGCTGTTTGCCGAGATCAAACTTGGATCGACCGTCGGCGTGTCGATCCCAATCCGAGCACTGGATCGGTAAGTGACGGGAAGGAGGAAGGCAAGTGCCACCCCGACGACGACACACAGCGCGAATGGCGCAAGAAACCAGTTGCGACGTCGCGACAGAATGTCGAGATATTCAACGGGATGCACGGTTCGTTCGGCCATTTCAATCCACCTCTGTGGTTATCGTTGCAAGAGCGGTTCCGAGGTCAGCCGTAAGCTCAGGGCACGATGATCACGTCGCCCGGCTCCACGCACATCTGCTTCGATTCCGACTTGATCGCGTCCTTGTAGTTGAACTTGATCCGCGTCGTGCCGGTCGGCGTGCTCCGTTGAATCGTGATGTTCTTCGTGTTGGCGAAATCCTTGAACCCACCGGCCATGGCCAGTGCTTCAATCACCGTCGTTTGCCCCTTGATCGGATGGGTCCCGGGCGCGTTCACTTCACCAATCACCGACACTGTTTGCGGCTGGGCTTCGACGACAATCACGGTGACGACCGGACTGGTGATGAATTCCTTCAACGAGCTTGTCAGCGAATCGCGAAGCGCGGCCGGTGTTTTGCCGGCGGCAGCGACGTCGCCGAGCAGCGGAAGCGTGATCTTTCCGTCGGGACGGATCTGAAGCGACTGCGACATCTGCGGATCCTTGTAGACTTCGACCCGCAGCTTGTCTCCCACGACCATCTTGTAGTCGGTCGAGTTGGTCGCCACGGTCGGTCCGCTCCGGGCGACCGACGGCAGCGACCCTTGAGCGACTGCAGGGCCGACACTGAGCGCGGTGAGGAGCACGAACGAGAAAATTGTGGCCTTCATGTCAGTCATCCTCAATGAACATTCGAGCTGCCGCGCGGCGCGCGGCGCGGTTGGACGGATTGCGATGCCGCAGCAGACCGCAGCGACATCAAATCGACACCGTGTGTCGGACAGGATGCGGCACCAATCGAAAATGAGGCCGGCGTTCTGAATTCGTAGTGCTCGACCCAGGTCATCAGCCGCCCGACCACCTGCATCGAGCTGTCGAAATCGGCGTCGAGCAAAACGACCGAAAGCCGACCCTCTGCGTCCGGCGACAGAATGTCGGTTTCGCGGACCACTCGTCCGACCACCCGCGCCAGTTCGCGCGCCAATGCGGGGCGCTCGCTTTCCGCGCTCGGCGCCGTCGGCTCCATCAGGAGAAGCGTCAGGAAGTTTTGCGACCGTATGGCCCGCTTCAGCTCGTTGCTGACCACAAACTCGAATACTTCCGGCGGCAAAGCGCGCCGATCGTCGGAGAGCCTATCGTCCTCGACCATCACGACGCTCGATCCAGGTCCGCTTCCTTGATCTTGTAAAGCAGCGCTTTGTAGCTGACGCCCAACAGGTCGGCAGCCTCACGGCGATTCCAGCGCGTCTGCTGTAGTGTGCGGTAGATGATTTCTCGTTCCGCTTCGCGCGCGGCGTTCCGCGCAATCTCCTTCAGCGATCCGCTGACCGGTGCTGCCGCGATGTCGGGTGTCGCAGCCGGTGGCCCGGCTGGAACTGGCGTCGGTGCTGGAGGCGGAAGGTCGCGCCGCGTCGGACTTTGCTCACACGCAGCGAGGGGACCCACGATCGCTTTGCGGCCGGACATCATGTCGGCCAGATCCTGGGCCACCTGCGCGTCGCCGCCGAGAATGACGATTCGCTTGACGAAGTTTTCGAGCTCTCGCACATTCCCCGGCCAGTCGTACTCGGTGAAGATCCGCAGCGTGTCGGCCGAAACGGTCAGACGTGCCTTGTTGTAACGGGCGGCATACTGCTGGAGAAACACATCGATCAGCAGCGGGATTTCATCTCGACGCTGACGAAGTGGTGGCAGCGTTATGCAGACTACGTTCAGGCGGAAGAACAGATCCTCGCGAAATGTCCGCTCGACGACTGCCCGCTCCAGATCTTGATTGGTCGCGGCGACGACGCGGACATCGACATGAACGTCGTCGCGCCCGCCCAGGCGGGAGAACTCGCCGTCCTGCAGCACCTGCAGCAGCTTGGATTGAAGCGGCAGCGTCAGCTCGCTGATCTCGTCGAGGAACATCGTCCCCAGGTGCGCGAACTCGAATTTGCCGGGACGATGTTGAACCGCCCCGGTGAACGCGCCGCGCTCGAAGCCAAACAGTTCCGATTCAAGCAGCTCGGAGGGCAACGCGGCGCAATTCACTTTGACGAACGGCCGTTCGCGCCGCGGCGACGCGGCGTGAATGTCGCGCGCGACCAGACCTTTTCCCGTTCCGCTCTCTCCGGCGATCAGGACGGTGGCGTCCGTGTCGGCGACACGTTCGATGAGCTGACGAACTTCGCGCATCTGTTCGTTGCGACCAAGGAGCGCAGGAGTACCGCGCGAAATGCGATCGCGACGTGCAGGCGAACCGTCGCTGTGGGTCAATTGAGCATCACTCATCGAATGGGCCTCGCTCACACACGAGCGCTGACAATGCACCTCGTGCGGAGGAGCAATGTGGGTGCCAAACGGGGCAAGTCAGGTAAGTGAAGCGCCCCGATGGGGAGTTTTCGAAGTGATCTGGCCCTGGGACGGAAGTGAACCGCCGGGTCCAGAAATGAAGATGGGAAATGAAGTGCCCAGATTAGGCCGCGAGGGTTACCTTCGGCACGGCGGAGTCTGTCAGACTCTGCTAATTCCACACTCCTTGATCTTGTTGAGGAGTGTCTTATAGCTGACGCCGAGATTCACCGCCGCCTTGCGCCGGTTCCAGTGCACTTGTCGGAGGGTTTGTTCGATTGCCGCCCGTTCGGCTTTCAGCGCGGCTGCCTTGGCCACAGAGGCGAGCGAGCCGGTTCCGTCGTCCACCGACGAGCTATCGTGTTCGGCCAGATCCGGTTCGCTGTATCCGAACGCACGCTCCGGGCCGGCCGCGACCGCCGCCGCCGCGGCAACGGGGACAGGCACCTCCGCCGGCTGCGGCCTCATCACCCCAGCACCCTCGCTCTTACGCTGCATATGCCGCTGGATTTCCTTTATCACCAGGGACTCATCCTGGAGGATGATGGCTCGTTTTAGCATGTTCTCGAGTTCGCGAATGTTCCCCTGCCAGTCGTACTGCTGAAACAATTGCCGCAGTTCCTCGGAGATCGGGCGCATCGGCCGGTTGTACTTGCGTGAATATCGTGCGATGAAGTAATCGGTGAGGGTCGGAATCTCGTCCCGACGTTCGCGGAGGGGAGGAACCACAATCTCGATGACCTTCAGTCGGTAATAGAGGTCCTCGCGAAACTCCCCGCTGAACAGCATCTGTTCCAGATCCCGGTTGGTCGCGGCGACGACACGGACGTCCACCTGAATCCGCTTGTTGCTCCCGAGTTTGGTGAATTCAGCATCCTGGAGCACGTGCAACATCTTCGCTTGCAGTGCCGGTTTCATTTCGCCGATCTCATCGAGCATGAGCGTGCCGCCGTCCGCCGACTCGAACTTTCCGATCCGTGTGGTCGCAGCACCTGTGAAGGCTCCGCGATCGTGGCCGAACAATTCGCTTTCGAGGAGTTCTGCCGGCAGGGCCGCGCAGTTCACTTTGACGAACGGGCGATTGCGTCGATTGGAGCGGTTATGAATGGCACGGGCGACCAGTTCCTTGCCAACTCCGCTTTCCCCTCGAACGAGCACAGTCACGTCGCTGTCCGCCACTTGCTCGATGACCGTCGCGATGGCGCGCATCTTCTCGCTGTTGCCCCAGACGGATTGATGTTCATCGTCAGTGAGTTGCTGGCGGAGCTCGCTCAGTTCCGACACCAGCCGGGTCTTTTCGATTGCGTTCTTGATCGCAACGTCGAGCGCGATTTCGCCGAGACCCTCCGGGTCATCCGGCTTGACGACGTAGTCGGCGGCTCCCAGACGGACCGCCTCGACGATGGTCGACGCCTGGTTTCGACCTGAAAGCATGATGACCTGCGTCTCTTGCCGCGCCGATTTGATCCCGCGGAGGGTCGCGATACCGTCGAGGCCGGGCATCATCACGTCGAGCAAGACCACATCGGGTGGCTCGTTTTGTTTCAGCGATGCAAGCATCTCGTCTCCGCGCGTGTAGCAGCGCGCTTCGTATCCGCGGAGAGAAAGAAAAGTTCGCAGGTAAGCGGCGAACCCGGAGTCATCATCAACAATTGCGACGTAAGGCTTTTTCATTGAGAGTCCTGTTTCGAGCGATGGCCGACAGGGACCGCTGAGGTCCAATCACAGTCGTCTTCATTCAAGAGTCGTACCTCAACAGGTTATCAGGATTTGTTCTTCAGGAAATTTGGGTAACCATCTTCCCTTCCCCAAACCTGTATTGACCTGCGTCGGGCAAATGATGCGATTTGTTCACAGTTGTGCCGCGGTTGTTCCGCTGCGGCGGTGGCACACCGCTTGAAGCCACGTCAGGAATCTGTCCGACGAGGCGTCGTCAGGACTCGGGCGACGAGGCGTCGTCAGGACTCGGGAATTGAGGCACGATCTTTATGGGTAGGTGGTGGGTTACGCCGATGCTTTTCGGCCTGTTAGCAGGGACTCCAACTCCGGGTTCCAGCGAAGATGAGCGGTCTCCATCGGTAACCGCGATGGTGGCTGTGCCTTCGCCTCCTCTGCAGTCGCCGGGCCTCAGGGATGAGACGGCGATGATACTGGTCGGAACCGCACTGATTGGCTTGGCTGCGGCTCTCCGACGAACGGCTCAATGACATTCGGAACGAGCCGACGCAAGCGGCGTATGTCCGCTTCCGTCGGCTTCCGAATGTCGAGGGCAGCCGCTCGCGAGACTTGCGGGTGGCCAACTCAACTAAAGCGTAGGTAGGGTGATGATCCCGCCGCTGCCTTTCGCGCCCGTCACTGGCGCCCACAGGCCGCCGCCGTGTGCGTTGAGCACCCACTTCGCAATCCAAATCGTTACGCCAAGATTGCCGCGCTCTTTGTCGTCGAACCAACCAAGCGAGTCTTTCGGTTGCTGGCGCAGCACGTTCAGCTGATCGTCGTCACCGATGAGGATCCAGGCGGCAGGTTTGCCCTGGTACTCGCCGTTCTCCTGGTGGACGTGCAGCGTATTGGTTGATCCGACCTCGCGGCGAAGCGCGTCGATGATTGCCGTGATGGCGCGCTTGAGCCACACACGGTCGGCTTGCAACGTTGCCGGCCCAGTCGCTCCGAGTTCCACCGAGACCTCGCGGTCTGCAAAAACCGGAAGAGCGTCGATCGTCTCTCGGAGCACGGCGGGAAGGTCTGTTCGGGCTCGATTGAGTTTGGTATCTCCCGATACCAGTCTGGCGTAGTCGCTGAGTTGGTTGGCAACATCTGTTAGCCGCCCACATGAATTGACCGCCGTTTGTAGCCACTCTCGATGCTGCGGCGGGATTTCTCCTCTGCTCAAAACAATCTTGATGAATCCGAGAATAGTGGACAGAGGGTTTCGAACCTCGTGGGCGGCGAGCGAGAGCAGGCGGGCGAGCTCGGCGTCCGCAAGGGGGGCGTTCATGGAGGCATTCTCTAGTACCAATGGCCCCCTGTCGAGGGAACGGGTAACCCTTGGCAGGAACGACCCATCAGGGGGTGTTAAGGAGTAACCGGGCCGGTCGTATGGTACCGTAAAGGGTGAGGCAAAGAAGGGCCAGATGCTACTCAAGCGAAATCCCGACATTCCGTCTTCTGAGATTACCGACGAGCGCACGTATCTGCGGCGTCGCGAATTCATGAAAGTGGCTGGAGGAGCGGCGATGGTTGCGGCGGCGGCCCCCCTGCTTGCCTGCTCCGACGAGCCAGTTGCGGCGGTCGGTCCGGCAGACGGGATGTTTGGCGCTCCGAATCTGCCGTTGACCGGTTACAAGGAAAAGGCCGTCACGGTCGACGAGAAACTGAATACGTTCGAAGAAATCACCGGCTACAACAACTTCTATGAATTCGGAACCGAGAAGGACGACCCGAAGCGGTACAGCGGCAGCCTGAAGACGAGTCCGTGGACCATCAAGATTGACGGCCTGTGTAACAAACCCGCCGACTACCACATCGACGATCTCATTAAGCCGATTCAACTCGAGGAGCGCATTTATCGGCTGCGGTGCGTCGAAGCGTGGTCGATGGTGATTCCATGGATCGGCGTGCCGCTCAGCAAAGTCATCGAACGAGCCGAACCCACGTCGAAAGCCACGTTCGTTCAATTCACCACGCTCCTTCGCCCCACCCAGATGCCCGGGCAGGCGGACGCGGTCCTGGAGTGGCCCTATGTTGAGGGGTTGCGCCTGGATGAGGCAAAGCATCCGCTGACTATCCTTGCGGTTGGTCTCTATGGCAAGACGCTGCTCCAGCAGAACGGCGCGCCGATCAGGCTCGTCGTCCCGTGGAAGTACGGGTTCAAGGGCATCAAATCGATTGTTCGGATCCGTTTCGTCGACAAGCAGCCGCAGACGTCGTGGGTCCTTCAGAATCCCGACTGGTACGGGTTCTATTCCAACGTGAACCCGGATGTGAACCCGGTTCGGTGGAACCAGGCACGCGAGCGACGGATCGGCACGTTCCTTCCTCGCCCGACGGTGATGTTCAACGGCTACGGTGATCAGGTTGCCTCGATGTATGCGGGTATGGACCTGCGTCGGAACTACTAGTTCCCCGCATGCACAAGGCGGCGAAGGTCTCCGTCTTTCTCCTCTGTCTCACGCCCTTCGCGTGGCTCGTCACGAGGACGTTGACGGGCCGTCTCGGGATCAATCCCGTTGAAGACCTGGAACTGACGACCGGCATCTGGGCGCTGCGCTTTCTTGTCCTGACACTCGCGGTGACGCCGGTCCGGCGGCTGACCCGCTGGAATCGCATCATCCAATACAGAAGGATGCTCGGGCTCTTTACGTTCTTCTACGTGTGCGCCCATTTCATCATCTACATCGCGGTCGATCAGTTTTTCGCCTGGAGCCTTATCGTCAAGGACGTGGTGAAACGGCCGTTCATCACCATGGGATTCACGGCGTTCGTCCTGATGATTCCGTTGGCGCTGACGTCGACGAAGGGGTGGATTCGACGGCTGGGCCGTAACTGGCAACTGCTCCATCGCCTCATCTATTTATGTGGCGTTTGCGCCGCCATCCATTACCTCTGGAAGGTCAAGGTGATCATCGGCTCGCCGGTGTACTACGCGGCAATTATTGGCGCCTTGCTCGCCTTCCGAGTCCTCTGGACGGTACGTGCCGCTAAGTTGTTCAAGGCGCAGCGAGTTACGGCGTAAGTGCAATCTTGTAACTTTTAGCCCTTTGCTTTTTCCTTTTCCCTTCTCCCTGGTCCATTTCACCCCCCGATACTGCCAATTAGCCTGATTTTGGCTGCCTTGGGGAGGGTGGGCACCCTATTCTGGCCAATGGATTCAACCGCGTTGAACCGCCCGTAGCGGACCCGGCGCGTTGGAGGGGGCAGCGAGGCATATGTATAAGCCGATTAAGTACGTGGAGAAGGGACTGACTCTCGCGGCGCGTGGCGCCTGGACGGTGTTCGATACGCTCAACAGCATCGCGCCGGCTCAAGCGTTTACTCCGAAATGGTCGGAGAAGCCGATTCTGAAGTCGTGGCAGAAGGTGAAGCCGCCACTTGGTTGGCCGCGCGAGACCGACTCGCTCTGTCCGAAATGCGTTCGCGAGGCGCGGCAGGAGATTCTCGACGGCAAGCGCGACTACAAGATCCTGCTCAACGAAAAGGTCGGTGAGATCAAGGCGCAGATCATCGAGCGCGACGGCAAGATCCTGATGATCAAGGACTGCCCGCAGCACGGGCATTTCGAAGACGTCATGGCGATCGATCCGGCGTTCTTCAAGCATCTCGAAGAGTCGTTTCCGGGTAGCGACATCCGCTCGCACGCCGACGAGAAGCTCCACAACCACGGATCGAGCACCATCAAGTATGGCCGCGGTGCCGTACTGACCATCGACCTGACCAATCGCTGCAACATGATGTGCGATCCCTGCTTCATGGACGCCAATCAGGTCGGCTTCGTGCACGAGCTGTCGTGGGAGGACATCAAGACGCTGCTCGACAATGCGATTTCGATCAAGCCGAAGCGCCAGATGTCGGTGCAGTTCTCGGGCGGCGAACCGACGATGTCGCCGTACTTCCTGGATGCGGTGCGCTACTCGAAGAAAGTTGGCTACAGCAGTGTCCAGGCGGCGACCAACGGGATCGAGTTCGCAAAGAGCCCGGAGTTCGCCCGTGCGGCAGCAGAAGCAGGTCTGCGCTACGCGTACCTCCAGTTCGATGGCATCGGCAACGCCGCCAACGCCCATCGCCTGGTCGGCAACCTCTTCGACGTCAAGCTGCGCGCGATCGAGAACCTTCACGCCGCCGGCGTCGACATCGTCCCGGTCACGACCATCGTCAACGGCGTCAACAACGAGCAGGTCGGACGAATTATCCAGTTCGCCCTCGATAACCCGAGGAAGATCAATTTCCTCTCTTTCCAGCCGGTTTCGTTCACTGGACGCGACGAGGAAGTTACCGACGAGCGTCGAGCCGCGCAGCGCTACACGCTCTCGCACCTCGCTCACGACGTGAAGAGCCAGGTGGGCATTGGTGAACCGGTCCGCGATTGGTTCCCGATCTCGTTCATGGGAACGTTCACCGACTGGGCCGACCTCGTGCACGGTCCCAGTGCGGAGTGGGGCAACCTCGCCTGCGGCTGCCACCCGAACTGCGGCATCGGCATGGCGGTCATGATCGACAAGGAAACGAAGGAAGCCGTGCCGGTGACGGCGTTCCTGAAGGCCGGACAGGTGGCAGAGGACCTGAAGAAGGTCAACGACGCGGGACGGGGCAAGTTCCTCTCATCGCTGGGAATGGCGCTGGTGCTGATGAAGAACTACGATCCGTTCGCGGCGCCCACGCACTTCAAGCTGATGGATCTGCTGAAGAAGTTCGACAAGACGTTCGGCGCGACCGGCCGCGATTACGGCAAGGTGGGAGCGGACCGCACGAAGGCGGATATCGATCGGCGCCGTGCGGATCGCTGGAACTTCCTGTTCATTGCCGGCATGTGGTTCCAGGATCTGTTCAACTACGACTTCCGCCGTACCGAGCGCTGCATCATTCCGTATGCGACGCAGGAAGGGGAGATCTCTTTCTGCGCCTACAACACCGGAATCGGCTGGCGCAACATCATCGAGAAGATGCATATGACGGCCACCCTCACCAAGTGGTATGAGGAGCACGGCCGTCACGAGATCTTCGCCGGCGGCAAGAGCGTCGCGCTGAACAGCAAGGAACACAGCCTTGTGCTCGACGCGGCAGCGGTCGCGGCCGGCAAGCAGCAGGACCTGGACGTTGCCGGCATTGCCAAGACGGCACGCGAGGAAAAGTTGCGCGCGAAGGCCGAGGCGAAGAAGAAGGCAGAAGAGAACGAGCGCATGGCTGCGTTGTATCGGCAGCACGTTCTCAAGGAATCGCCTGAAGAGCCGGTCATTCAAATCCAGGGGCTCGGCTCGAAGAAGAAGGAGCCGGTGCAGGAAGTCCTGCACAAGGATCAGCAGTAAGACGCCTTCCGCCTTTAGGCGGAAGATCCGGTTAAATTTAGGGCGCGGTCTTCAGACCGCGCCCTTCTTTTTATGCCTACTCTTCAGGTTTCCAGCCTCCGCAAGTCCTACGGCGACCGCCTCGCGGTCGACGACCTGACATTTTCAACGGCTCCGGGTGAGATCGTCGGATTGCTGGGTCCGAACGGCGCTGGGAAAACGACGACGATCAATATGATTCTCGGCGTGCTCGAACCGAGCGGCGGACGGATTCACATCGAAGGCCGCAGCCTTGCCACCGATCGTCGAGAAGCGCTTCAGCGGACGAATTTCGCGGCCGTTTACGCCCCACTGCCCGGCAACTTGACCGTCGAGCAGAACCTGAAATTCTTCGGCATGCTCTACGGGGTGGCTTCCCTGAAGAACCGAATCGATACGGTGCTGGAGCAGTTCGATCTCCTCGGGTTCCGTCGCACGAAATGTGGTGTGTTGTCTTCCGGAGAGCAAACGCGGGTGTGCCTGGCAAAGGCCATGCTGAACGCGCCGAGGCTTCTACTTCTGGACGAACCGACCGCCTCGCTTGATCCGGCGACGGCGAGAGAAGTTCGCGCGAAGATCCGCGGCCTTGCGACCGACCGGCAGGTCAGCGTGCTGTGGACGTCGCACAACATGTATGAAGTCGAGTCGGTATGCGATCGCGTGCTGTTCCTGTCGCGTGGACGAGTGCTGCTCGAGGGGAACCCGAAGACCCTTCCCGATGAACATGGGAAAGGGACGCTCGAAGAACTCTTCATTGCGGTTGCGCGCGAGCCGCTTTCACTCGAGTCCTGACAACCGTGCGAATCACCCCAGTCCGGGCGATCGTCCTGCGGCAGTTGTACCTCCTCCGTGGCGGACCGACGCGAGTCTTGTCGCTCGTCATCTGGGTCGCCATCGACATCATCCTGTGGGGCTTCATGACGAAGTACCTCAACACGGTGACGGCGGCGGGTTTTGATTTCGTGCCGGTGTTGCTCGGCGCCGTACTGATGTGGGACTTTTTCACTCGCGTGATGTTTGGCGTGACGATGGCGTTCTTTGAGGACGTCTGGTCGAGGAACTTCCTCAACATCTTTGGTTCACCTGTATCCATCAATGAGTACCTGACGGGCCTCGTGTCGTCGAGCATCATCACGAGCACGTTGGGTCTCGTCGTGATGCTGATCCTGGCGGTGGCGTTGTTTGGCCTGTCGTTTATCTTGTACGGTGGGCTGCTTGTTCCGTTTCTGATGGTGCTGTTCCTCTTCGGCATTGCTCTCGGCATCGTCGGCTGTTCGTTCGTGTTGCGGTTTGGGCCGTCTGCCGAGTGGTTCGTCTGGCCGATTCCGGCAATCCTGTCACCGTTCGCCGGAGTGTTCTATCCAATCTCGACCATGCCGACATGGATTCAGTGGATCGCACACCTTCTACCGCCCATGTATGTCTTCGAGGGAATGCGTGCGATTGTGACCGGCGGGGCGATGTCGATGAAATCGCTGACGATGGGCGGAGTGCTCGCCGTGTTGTACGTCCTTGCGGCCTCTTTGGTATTTACACGGGTGTACCGCAATGCAGTGCGAACGGGGTTGATCGCGAGGTACAGCGCGGAAACGATTACATAACGGCCATTCACCGTCGCGCTGAGACGAACCCGCGTTTAACGCGAAGGTACGAAGAATCGAGTGCTTCGACTCTTCGCGCCTTCGACGCAAGCCGTCGGCACGTGTAGGACGCCTGTAGTAGCGTGTTTGGCGTAAGATACGCGGTCATGCAGCAAGTCGTCTCACCTGCTCGACTCATCACGATTGCCGGGCTGCTCGTTCTGTGTGCCGCCGCTTCAGCCGTCGCGCAGGCGCCCCCGACCAAACTCAAAACGAAGTGGGCCGCCGACGTGTCGCCGACACGTGTGCTTCCCGAATATCCCCGTCCGGAAATGGTTCGGACAGCCTGGCAGAACCTCAACGGCGAGTGGGATTACGCCATTGCGGACGCCACTGCCCAGAAGCCGGCAGCCTTTGCCGGAAAGATCCTTGTTCCATTCCCCGTGCAATCGCAATTGAGTGGCGTCGCCGCCGCCGTGACAGACCAACAGCGGCTCTGGTATCGGCGCACGTTTCGCGCCGGCACCGTTCCGCGCGGGTCGAGAGTACTGCTGCATTTCGGCGCCGTCGACTGGGAGTCGCACGTGTTCGTCAACGGTAAGGAAGTCGGCCGTCATAGCGGCGGATACGATCCGTTTTCGTTCGACATTACGTCGGCACTCAAGGCATCTGGCGATCAGGAACTCATCGTCAGCGTCTGGGATCCGACCGACAAGGGACCGCAGCCGCGTGGTAAGCAGGTTCTCGAGCCGAAGAGCATTTGGTACACAGCGGTGACAGGCATCTGGCAGACCGTATGGTTCGAGACCGTGCCCGATGCGTACATCACCGGTCTGGATATCGGTACGGATGCCAACGCCGGGACGATCAGCGTGACCGTGCGATCGAACAGCGGCGCGGCCGGGAACGCGCGGGTGACTGTGCGCGATGGATCGCGAACCGTCGGCGAGGCAACCGGGGGCGTGGGCCAGCCTATCGTCGTTCGCGTTGCGCAACCGAAATTGTGGTCGCCGGATCAGCCATTCCTCTACGACCTGCGAGTGGCTCTCGGTGGCGATGCCGTTCAGAGCTATGCCGGTATCCGCACGATTTCCGTGCAACGTGACCAGGCGGGTGTGAATCGCCTGTTTCTCAATGGTAAGGCGCTGTTTCAATATGGGTTGCTCGATCAGGGATGGTGGCCTGACGGTCTCTACACTGCGCCAACAGACGAGGCGCTCGCGTCGGACATCGAAACGACCAAGCGTCTCGGTTTCAACATGATTCGCAAGCACGTGAAGGTCGAACCGGCGCGGTGGTACTACCACGCGGATCGATTAGGCGTGCTCGTGTGGCAGGACATGCCCAGCGGCGGCGACAAGACGCCCGAAAACAAAGACATGTTTGCCGGCGAACTCGAACATGTGATTGACGCCCTGGACAATCATCCGTCAATCGTCATGTGGGTCCCCTTCAACGAAGGCTGGGGGCAGCACGAGACGGAACAGTACGTTCAGTGGATTAAGCAGCGCGACCCCAGTCGCCTGGTGAACAATTCGAGCGGCTGGACCGACAAAGGCGTCGGCGACGTCTCCGATGTCCATTCATATCCGGCGCCGATCCGCCCACCGCTCGAAGATAAACGCGCGGCGGTGCTCGGCGAGTTCGGCGGGCTTGGTCTTCCGCTCGAGGGGCACACCTGGATCGAAAAAGGAAACTGGGGATATCGGACCTACAAAACGCAGGAAGAACTCGGGCAGGCGTATCGCGATCTCATGCATCAGTTGAGAATCCTTGTCGGCGAAGGTCTTTCCGCCGCTATTTATACGCAGACAACGGACGTGGAGATCGAAGTGAACGGGATGCTCACCTACGACCGCGCGGTTGTGAAGCTTCCGGCCGACGCAAAGGAATTGTCCAACCGGCTATCGACGCCGCCGTCGGTGCGTGAAGTCGTTGCGACATCGGAAAAGTCGCCACAGTCGTGGCGCTACACAACCAACACACCTGTTGAAAACTGGTTTTCGACGAGTTTCGACGACCGCGTGTGGACGCAGAGCAACGGCGGCTTCGGCCGGCCCAACCCAAACAATAAGGCAAGCGTCGGAACTCCCTGGCAAACATCCGATATATGGTTGCGAAGGTCGTTCGATCTTCCCGCCGGCGCGCTGACCAATCCGCATCTGCGTATCTATCACGACGACGACGCCGAGGTGTATTTGAACGGTCAGCGGATCGCGACCTTGCCGGGTGCGGTCAATGGCTATTCATACGTGCCGCTCGATGCCACGGCAAAGGCGCTGTTGAAAGCCGGGGCCTCAAACATGCTTGCCATTCACGTCAAACAGGTTCGTGGCGGGCAGTTTGCGGATGCAGGATTGGTTGACGTCGTTGAAAAGTGAATTCGAGTATTCACGATGCGCTTTTCGATTGCGATCATGTTGCTGATGACGATGGGCGCGTACGACGCACAGTCCGGTGGCACTCCACAGCGCGGTGTCACCCGCACGCCGTTTGGTAAGACACGCGATGGCAAAACAGTTGAGATCTACACGCTGACAAACGCACATGGCGTCCAGATGCGGGTCATCACCTACGGCGGCATTATCACCAGTTTGAAGCTGCCCGATCGTTCCGGGCGTCTCGGCGACATCGTCCTCGGGTTCGACACCCTTGATGGATATCTCAAGGACCCTCCGTACTTCGGGGCAGTCATCGGGCGCTACGGCAATCGCATTGCGAAAGGGCAGTTCACGCTCGACGGGAAGACGTTCAAGCTGGCGACCAACAACGGACCGAATCACCTGCACGGCGGGGTCAAGGGGTTCGACAAAGTGGTGTGGAACGCTGTTCCGGGCACCGATGCGAACGGCGTCAGCGTGGCGCTGTCGCGCACCAGCCCCGACGGGGAAGAGGGCTACCCGGGCAATCTCCAGGCAACGGTGCGCTACACATTGACCGACAAGAACGAACTTGCCATCGACTACCGCGCGACCGCCGACAAGGCAACGCCAGTGAATCTCACGCAGCACAGCTACTTCAATCTCGCTGACGATTCGAGCGACATTCTCGGTCACGAGTTGACGATCCGTGCAGGGCGCTACACCCCCGTGGACGCCACGCTCATTCCAACCGGCGAAATGGCCGCGGTCGAAGGAACGCCATTCGATTTCAGGAAAGCGACGACGATTGGCGCTCGTATTGCCACCGAGAACGCGCAGTTGAAGAACGGCGGTGGATACGATCACAACTGGGTGCTCGATCGTAGCGGTGGAGGCCTGCAGCCAGCCGCGCGGCTCGTTGATCCGAAGAGCGGGCGGACACTCGAAGTGGCAACGACGGAGCCGGGTCTCCAGTTCTATTCCGGAAACTTCCTCGACGGATCGATTAGCGGCAAGGGCGGCCGTGTCTATCGCCATCGTACCGGCCTATCTCTGGAGACGCAGCACTATCCGGACTCGCCGAATCACTCGAACTTCCCGTCGACGATCCTGAAACCAGGACAGACCTATTCTTCGCAGACCGTATTTGCGTTCGGTGTGCAGAAGTAGCGAGCACTATGAAGCGTGATGTTGCGATCGCGACGATTCTTGTCTCCGTCGCGCTGGCCTCGTGGTCCGGCCTGGCGCAGAACGACACATCAAAGATCTCCATCCGCGTCGATGCAACGAAGCGGCTCGGGCCGATGACCACCATGTGGGCGTTCTTCGGTCACGATGAGCCCAATTACACCTACATGCCGGACGGGCGGAAGCTCCTGTCAGAACTCGCGGCGCTGAGCCCGGTGCCGGTGAATGTTCGAGTCCACAATCTATTAACGACCGGGGATGGAACACCCGCTCTGAAATGGGGATCGACCAACGCGTACACCGAGGATGCGCAGGGGCGCCCGGTGTACGACTGGACGATTGTCGATCGCATCTTTGATACCTACGTCGAGCGCAAGATGAAGCCGCTTGTGCAGATTGGCTTCATGCCGAAAGCGCTTTCAACGAAGCCCGAGCCTTACCAGCACAACTGGATGCCCGGCGTTCAGTACAGCCAGATCTACACAGGGTGGGCCTATCCTCCAGCCGATTATTCGAAGTGGCGAGAATTGGTCTATCAGTGGGCGCGGCACACGGTAGAGCGATACGGCGTCAATGAGGTCAAGACCTGGTATTGGGAAGTGTGGAACGAGCCCGACATCGGGTACTGGCAGGGCACGCCGCAGGAATTCCAGAAGCTGTATGACTTCGCAGCCGACGGCTTGAAGCGGGCACTGCCAGAGGCCAGGATTGGTGGTCCCGAAGTTACGGGGCCAAATGGCGCGCGAACACAGCAGATATTGAAGGATTTCATCGAGCACTGCCTGCGAGGCACGAACAATGCGACCGGCCAGCGCGGCGCGCCACTTGATTTCGTGACCTTTCACGCCAAAGGCGCTCCACGCGTTGTCGACGGTCACGTCCGAATGGGCATCAGCAATCAGTTGCGTGCGATCTCGAACGGGTTCCAGATCGTCGCGTCCTATCCTGAGCTTCGAACGACGCCGATTGTGATCGGCGAGTCGGACCCGGAAGGATGCGCCGCGTGCTCGGTTCGAACCAATCCGGAGAACGCGTATCGCAACGGCACCATGTATTCCAGTTATACCGCGGCGCAGATCGCGCGCACGTTCGAGTTGGCCGATCTTCATAAGGTCAACCTGCTTGGATCCTTGACGTGGGCATTCGAATTCGAAGGACAACCGATGTTTGCCGGATTTCGCGATCTCGCCACGAACGGCATCGACAAGCCGGTGCTCAACGTCTTTCGCATGCTGGGAAAGATGCGCGGCGACAGGGTTGTGGTGACCAGCACCAGCGCTGCGAATACCGAGACGATCAGAGATTCCGGTGTCCGCGAAGCCGCCGACGTTTATGCGTTGGCCAGCCGAACGGATCGCTCGATGGAGATCCTCGTGTGGAACTATCACGACGACGATGTGCCGGCGCCGGCTGTCCGGATTGCCCTGACCGCGGAGGGGCTGTCAGGGCGTCAAGCAACGGTCACGGAATACAGGGTCGACGATCGTCACAGCAACTCGTACGAAGCGTGGAAACAGATGGGATCGCCGCAGACGCTCACGTCTGAGCAACGAAGTGCGCTCGAGAAGGCGGGTCAACTGCAGACGATGGGATCGCCGGCGCGCAGGAACATTGAGGGCGGTCGTCTCACACTCGACGTGTCGCTGCCGAGACAAGGTGTCGCCCTGTTTACCGTAACCTTTTAGGCAGCCGCCAGCCGCCAGGTTTACTCGATCCGCAACGCAATAATCGGATCGATCCTCCCCGCGCGCAGCGCCGGCCACACGCACGCCTGAAGACCCGCGGCGAGAAGCACCACGGCCACGAGGGCGAACGCGATTGGGTCAAACGGCGACACGTTCCAAACCTGCCGCGCCAACAGACGCGCGCCAATCAGGCTCCCGGCCAGACCGATGGCCATGCCGATGAGCAGCAGGCGCGAACCGCGCGCAAGGATCATCGCAACGATTGATTTTGAACTCGCTCCGAGGGCCATCCGTACGCCAATCTCCTGACGCTGCTGGGCGACCGCCGTCGCCATCACCCCGTAGACACCGATGACGGCGAGCACCAGTCCGATGAGCGCAAAAGCGGAAAGCAGGATCAGATTGAAACGCGGTGTCGAGAAGGCATCTTCCTTGAGCACAGTGTCCAGGGTCTTGACGTTCGTCACAGGTTGACTGCCATCGATTGCATAGATCTGCGCCATGATTGGGCGCGTCAACGATGTTGGTTCAAGAGTCGTTCGCACGATGAGGACGTTCGAGGCACCGGTCAAAGAGTAAGGGAAGTAGATTTCCGGCCTGGTTGGATTCGCGAGTCCGTCATTGGCGATGTCCTGGACGACGCCTACGACCTCGAAGGCATCGCTGGCGAGCTCAAATGGTCGCTCTTTGAGGCGTGGAAGATGGATGATCTGCCCGAGTGGGGGTCGTCCTTCGAAGCGCGCGCGGACGAACTGCTCGTTCACCACCGCAACCGCGCGCCGGCTCGTCACGTCGGTTTGATCGATTGCCCGCCCGGACGCGAGGCGAATACCGAGAGCAGGCGTATAACCCGCATCGATCTGATGGACGACGACGGGGTCGGTGCTTGCCGCCGTGCCAGCGACGTCCGCCGTTGTCGACATGTTGCCGAGCGGGTGAAGCCACGTGTTCACTCCGGCCTCGGCGACACCGGGCACGATTCTCACTCTCGACAGCAGATCTTCAAAAAATGCAACCCGTCGAGTGGCGTCCGGGTATCGCTGCGGCGGCAGCGGAATGCGCATCGTCAAAAAGCGCTCCGGCTGATATCCGAGATCAACGCGCGCCATTGCGACAAACGTGCGAATGAGCAGACTCGATCCCGCCAGCAGCATGAGCGAGAGCGCGACCTCGACGACGACGAGCGACTTTCGAAGCCGCGCTTGTCCCGAACTTCCTGACAGCGATCGACTGACTTCGCGCATCGAGGCCGCAAGATCCCGCCGTGAGCTGTGCAGCGCGGGCGCGAGGCCGCAGATGATGCTCGTCATCGCGCAAATGGCCAGCGTGAAGAAGAGCACCGATCGATTCAACGCAATCTCGGCCTCATCCGGGATCGTGTTTGGCGGCACGATCGCGAGGATTGCTGGAAGTCCGGCATACGCGAGAGCGGATCCGATGGCGCCGGCAATCAGCGCAAGCAGCAGGCTTTCAGTGAGGAGCTGCCGCACGAGGCGGCTGCGGCTTGCGCCGAGGGCAACGCGCACGCCCATTTCTTTCTGCCGCGCGGCCGCCTTCGACAAGAGCAGATTCGAGACGTTAGCGCAGGCGATGAGCAGGAGGAACGCGACAGCACCAAAGAGCACCCAGATGTCGCCGGTGATTCCGCTTGGGAATGTCTCAGTGAAGGGCAGCAGACTGACGCGAAACTGTTGCGGAAACTCGTTCGGCTGCCGTTTTTTGAGATCCTCGATGATTGGTGCCAGGTCTGCCTCGGCCCGCGCGCCGGTAATTCCAGGTTTGAGCCGCCCGAGCAGGTGAACGTTGCGTACGCCTTCCACGATCTGTCCGCGCTGAAATCGTGTCGGGATGTAGACGTCCGCGCCGCGCCACATGAATCGCTTCGGCATCACTCCAATGACGGTTCGAACGGTGTCGTTCAAACGCAGTTGCCGTCCAAGCACTCCTCGGTCGCCGCCGAACTGCCGCTGCCAGAAGCGATAGCCCAACACAACCACCGGGTCCGCACCCTCCTTCGCATCGTCCGCGCCTGGCGTTCGTCCGAGCAGCGGCGGCACACCCATGACGTCGAAGGTGTTGAATGTGCCGTGGTTCCCGCGCAGCCGTTGCGGGTCGCCCTCACCGGTCCACAGCACGTCACTGATGGTTGACGCGATTGTTCCTTCGAAAATCGTGTTGCGTTCTGCGATCTCGAGGAACTGGTCGACCGAGTAGCCGAGTCGCCCGCCCCGTCCAGCGGGGTTGTAGACGCGCACGCTCATCAACTCGCCGACGTTCTTGTATGGGAATGGATCGAGGACGACAGCATGGAGGACGCTGTAGATGGCCGTCGTCGCCATGATTCCAGTGGCCAGCGACAGGATGGCGAGCGCAGTAAAGCCGGGACTCTTCAGAAGGCTCCGTGTGCCGTACTGAATATCCCGTGCGAACGTTTCCACCCAGGTTCCCATGGAATGCTCCTCGTCACTGACAGCGCCGGTCGGGCTTGGTCGTGTAGGGCGCGGTCTTGGATCGCGTCTCCGTGCTTAGACGATCGCAGATGGGCCCGGGTTTGTAGGACGGTCTCGCTTCTCACATAAGATATCAGGTCGTGAAACGGTCCCCAGACGCATGAAAACGGAACATGCCGTGGTCCTTGCGCGTGGGCTGGGCACGCGAATGCGCGCGCCGGACTCGTCAGCCGAATTGACGCCAGAACAGCAACGAGCTGCCGACACCGGGATGAAGACGATGATGCCGGTGAACGGCCGCCCTTTTCTCGATTTCATCCTCGGTTCGTTGGCGGATGCGGATATCCGGTTCGTCGCCCTCGTGGTCGCGCCCGACCATGCGGCGCTGCGACGCTACTACGAAGCGGATGGGCGTCCGAGTCGTATCCGGTTGGACTTTGTCGTGCAGCCGGAGCCGCTCGGCACGGCTAATGCGGTGCTCGTTACCGAGCCGTGGGTCGACGGGAATCCATTTCTCGCAATGAATGCCGACAATCTGTATCCGGCGTTGGCGCTCAGGCAGCTCACGTCACTGCAGGAACCTGGACTTCCTGCATTCGACGCCGCAGACCTTGTAGAGTCGAGCAACATTCCGCCTGAACGAATTCGGTCGTTTGCGATTCTTCACGTCGACGAGCAGGGGTATCTGGTTGGGATTGTCGAAAAACCAGGAGACGTGCTGCCACCTGAAGGTGGAAGCCACATAAGCATGAATTGCTGGCGGTTCGATCGACGGATCTTCCAGGCCTGTCGCGACGTTCCGAGATCACAACGCGGAGAGTTCGAGTTGCCCGAAGCCGTAGGGCTGGCGGTACGGCAAGGCGTCAGATTCAAAACGTTCGTTGCCCGCGGGCCCGTCCTGGATCTCTCCACGCGCGCGGACGCCGCCGATGTTGCGCGGCGGCTCGCCTCGACAATCCCTCATCCATGACTGGCGCAGCGCTCGCCGCGTCGCTTGTTGCTCGTGGTCTTGGCGTCGACGAGCGACCGGCGAAACAAACACTCTTCGATCTTGTTCTCACGCATCTCGATCATCTGGATCACAGCGTAAGTTCCAATTCGACCGGTTCAGATACATCAGCTTCCGTCCACGCATGGTGGATTCCCGGGCGGCTCGAGGTGTTTGGCACGCACACTGATTACGCGGGAGGCCACACCCTGGTGTGCGCCGTGCCGCGCGGCTTTGCGATCGTCGCCCGTCGCCGGATCGACAACGTTGTCCATGTCGTCGACGCTCTTCGCCAACAGGACGTGTCTCTCATCGCGGAGGACGTTCGCGACGGAGCCCATCAAGGATGGCGGCGCTACGTGGCGGCCGTCTGCCGTCGGCTGACGAAAAACTTTCCGGGTGCGCGGCTCGGTGCCGATATCGTACTCGCAAGCGATCTGCCGAGAGCATCGGGGATGAGCAGTTCGAGTGCACTGGTGATCGGCGTGGCGACGGCACTGGCGGCAGCCGGATCGCTCAGGAGCCGGGACGAGTGGCAGCGCAACATTCATGGCGCGCAGGACGAAGCCGGCTATTACGCATGCATCGAGAATGGCCTGTCGTTTGGCTCTCTGCATGGTGACGCCGGAGTCGGCACGCACGGTGGCAGCGAGGATCACGCTGCGATTCTTACCGGAACCGCCGGACATCTTTCTGCCTTCACGTTCGTGCCGATGCGCCCGCGGGAGGTTGTTCCAATGCCCCCTTCCTGGCGCTTCGTCTTGACGCCGAGCGGCGTCGCCGCCCAGAAGGCCGGCGTTGCTCGCGACGCCTACAATCGTCTCGCCGACGGCACGCATTTCCTGCTCGAACTCTGGAATCAAGAATCGGAGCAGCAGGCGATTTCGCTCCGAGCCGCGCTGAAGATGGACGGCGCGGACACGCTTGACTGGAATCGCGTCGAGCAGCTACGACAGTTGATCGGCCGGTCGAAGGCGGCTAACCGGGAGGAAGAACTGATGGAGCGGCTTCTCCATTTCGTGCGCGAGGATTTTCGCACGATCGAGAGTATCGATGCGTTCCGGCAGAGCGACCAGCCTCGGATAGGTCAACTCGCGGATGACTCGCAGTCTGATGCCGACGTCTTCCTGGGCAATCAGATCCCCGAAACCATTGCGCTGGCTGCCAGCGCGCGCAAGCTCGGTGCATTTGCTGCGCGCAGCTTCGGCGCCGGATTTGGAGGCAGCGTGTGGGCGCTGGTCGAGGCAGACCGAGCGCAGGAGTTCGCGCGCAGGTGGAGTGCTCAGGCGTTTGTCGCGACGCCCGGACCACCGTTGATTGAACTCACTGATTATCCCGGTGCGAGTGAGTGAATGTCGTTGAGGATTCCCGCCGCAGTCACCGCAGCGCCTGCGCCTGGCCCGCTAATGACGAGCGGCTCAGTACGATATCGCCTCGTCGTGAATGCCACGAGATTCCGGGTCCCCGTGAGCGCGCCGATCGGACTGCTCGAATCGACGGCGACCAACCGCGCTGAAACGGATTTGGGTGTTGCCGTGACGACGTAGCGCAGCACGCGGCCGCGACTTGCCTCTCGTTCGGTCCGCGCGGCCCATTCGCGGTCCAGATCAGGAAGTCGCTTCATGAATTGCGCAGGCGTGAGGCCTCTCATCGATCGCGGAACGAGATCGTCTGGCTTGGGCGCAGGGCCACGGTAACCAAGCAGCCGCGCCAGGATCAAAGCTTTTCGCCCGGCGTCGGCGCCAGAAAGATCGTCGCGCGGATCGGGTTCGGCGTATCCGCGCTCGACCGCCTCGCGTACCGCTTCGGAAAACGGGCGCCCGGCCGATACCGCTGACGCGACATGCATCAAGGTGCCGCTGACGCATCCTTCGACGCGCAGCACGCGGTCGCCACTCTCGACCAGCTTGTAGTAGGTGTCGATGATCGGCAAGCCGGCACCAACGGTCGCCTCGTACTTGAGTCTTGGGCCGCCCGGCGTGCATGCCGACATGAGACGTTCATAGTTCGCCCACGACTGGGTGAGAGGCTTCTTGTTCGCCAGCACCACGTCGAATCCCTGACCGAGTGCCGTTTGCAGGAGGTCTGCTGTTTCACCGCTCGTGACATCGACCAACACGGGGCGGGAGACCGCGTGGCTTGCGATGGTCGCCAGGGCTTCCTGCGCTGATGCGCGCCGGCCTCCGAGCGTGGCAATCAATGCACCTTCATACTTCTCCCGCGTCAGCGTGGTGAGCCGTCGGCGTGACAGACCCCGCGGCTCGAAGATGTAACCCGAACGATCCATCAGCCCGACGACCTTTACGCCTGAATCCCCGCTTGCGGCGGCAATATGGTCGGCGAGCGCGCGGCCGACGTTACCGAATCCGAGCAGCACGACATCGGTCCGCGGTGCAGCCAGGGGACGACCACCTCCGATTTTCGAAAGCTGGAAGGCCGAGTGGACGGCGCGCACTGCCTCTGGCGCGTCGCCGGCGTTGACCGCAAATGAGATGTTCCGCTCGGAGGAGCCCTGCGCAATAGCAACGACGTTGATGCTCCTCGCGGCGAGTGCGGAGAACACCCGTGCGGCGATGCCGGGCGCACCTGCCATGCCGTCGCCGACCACCGCGACAACGGCGATACCCGGCCGGGCGCTGACGTTATCGATGACGCCGCTGGCGAGTTCCTCCTTGAATGCCGCCCGGACCGCCTGAACCCCGCGCGCAGCTTCCCCCTCGGGGACGGTAAAACCGATGGAGCTTTCAGACGACGCCTGGAAGATGGTCGAGACCGACAATCGCTCCGCATCGACTGCGGCGAATGTGCGCGCCGCGATGCCGTGCACGCCAACCATCCCTTTGCCGGCGACGGTCACGATCGCCTGACCGTGAACGATGGCCAGCGCCTTGACCGGATATCCTTCGATGCCTCGTTGCGCCGAGACTTCGGTGCCCGGCGACGTCGGGTTCAGGAATGACCGGACGTGAAGACCAACACGCGTACCCGCGATCGGGATGAGCGCGCGTGGGTGAAGCACCTTCGCACCGTAGTGCGCGACCTCGGCGGCTTCCCGGTGATGTAAGCGCGAGAGCAGACGCGCGTCGGGCACCAGCCGAGGATCGGCGGTGAGTATCCCGGGCACGTCTTTCCACAGAACGACCTGACGGGCGCCGAGCGACCGGCCGAGTAAGGTCGCCGTGAGATCCGATCCGCCACGCCCCAGCGTGGCGACGCTGCCGTCTGGTGAGCGACCGATATAGCCCGGAACGACCGGTATGATGCCGCGCTGAAGCAAGGGGCGCAGCATTCGTCGCGCGCCGCTCGTGGTCCGTGCAAGGTCCGGTGCGGCGCCGCCGTGCTGCCCATCGGTCACGATGAAATCGGTCGCGTCCACGTATGCCGCGCGCCGGCGATTGATCGAGAGTGTTTCGGCCACTACCGCCGCCGACATCCGCTCGCCGCGCGACACGAGCAGATCCGTCGTCCGTGCGTCGAGATGACCAAGCACCGCAACCGCCGCGCAGAGGTCGCGGTATTGGCGTGCCGCGTCATCGATCGTCGCCAGCAGCGCCCGCCGCCTTCTGCCCGACGGCAGCAGCGCTTTGACCGCCTGACGATGACGTTGAAGAAAGGCGGATGCGCGCGCGGCCGCATCGTTCGCTGCTCCCGTCGATGCCTGCTGTGCGCCGCCAAGTAAGAGATCCGTGATCCCGGCGAGTGCCGACGCGACGATCACGAGCGGGCCGTCGTGGGAGGCGATGAGCGCTGCCGCGCGCTCGATGGCGGCCGCATCCGCGAGCGATGCGCCGCCGAACTTCCAGACTTCAAGTGGGGGGGGTGAGCTGTTGCGACTTCTTTTTGGCATCGAGGATGTGCGACTCTTCTTCGGCATCTAAACGTAGGGCGCGATCTTTAGACCGCGACGAGTTATTCGAGCTGCAGCGGCTCTGGCTCCTCGATGTCGGACGCGGGTGTTGGCAGTTCCATCAACAGCCTCGCGCACGCGTTCCATCGCAGCAGGGAATCGTCGTTGTGCGCCGGCCGGACCGCTTCCGCCCGTTCGTAGAACGTCATCGCTTCACGTAGCCATTCGACCGCGACGGTCGCGGCCCCGAACCGATCGCGCTGCAGGATCGCTTTGGCGCGCCGCTCACGAATGATCCCGGCATAGTACGCGCGGTCGTACGGTGTGCCCAGCCTGGTCGCGAGCTCGTTGGCGCGCGCCGCCGTCTTCGACGACGAATCGTGGGGGAACTGGTCGGTCAGCGCGAGGAGCATCATCACGAGTGCGTCCTCGTTCTGTGGATCCACCTGCAGGATATCGAGACAGATGCTTTCCGCCTCGCCTGGCTCGTTGAGCAGCCGGTATCGTTCCGCCTTGGCCAGTGCGCCCGGCACCGCCTCTCTCGACATTGGTTTCAGGTCGAACCTGTCCATAGTCACCTCACGTGCGAAACACCCGCAGCAGCTTTGTGATCGGATCGTAGAAGCGATCGACGACCCGCTCTTTCAGCGGGATGATGGCATTCTCTGTGATCGTGATGTGCTCGGGGCAGACTTTTGTGCAGCAGCGCGTGATATTGCAATAGCCGATTCCGTGGCTGTTCCGCAGGGCCGGCACGCGATCGGCGGCGTCGATCGGGTTCATTTCGAGCGCAGCCGCATAGGTCAGGAATCGCGGCCCGATGAACTTGTCGTGCAGTTGGTGGTCGCGCAGGATATGGCAGACGTCCTGGCACAGGAAGCATTCGATGCATTTGCGGAATTCCTGGACGCGATCGATATCGGCCTGGCGCATCCGCCATGTGCCATCCGGCGCGTCGGCCGGACGCGGGGCGAACGGCGCAATGGCTTTCTTCACCTGAAAGTTCCACGAGACGTCGGTGACCAGATCTTTGATCGGCGGGAACGCGCGCATCGGCTCGACGGTCACCGGCTGGTCCATCGGCAGCGTGCTGAGACGAGTCATACACATCAGCTTTGGACTGCCGTTGATTTCCGCGGAGCACGATCCGCACTTGCCGGCCTTGCAGTTCCACCGCACGGCAAGATCCGGCGCCTGCGTCGCCTGAATCTGGTGAACCGCGTCGAGCACGACCATGCCGGGCACCGGCGTCACCGAATAGTCGCGAAACTCGCCGCCAGTGGCTCCGTCGCTTCGCCAGATCTTGAAGGTGGCGCTGCTCATTTCTGTTGATCCTCGATTATCTGCTTCAGCTCAGCCGGCAGCGGTGGAATCGGGACCCGACGGACGGCCATCGTCCCGTCCGAAGACTTCACCGTCACGATGTTGATTGTGCCGAACTCCTGGACCTTGTCCGGAAAGTCCTCGCGGAAGTGACCGCCGCGACTTTCTTTCCGTTCGATGGCGGATCGAGTGATCGCCTCGGACACCGTCAACAGGTTCTGCAGGTCGATGGCCGTGTGCCATCCAGGGTTGTACTCGCGATGTCCGGACACCGAGGCGCGTGCAGCCCGTGATTTCAACGCGTCGAGCCCGCCGAGCGCCTGCTGCATGTCCGACTCTGTCCGGACGATGCCGACGAGATGTTGCATCATCTCCTGGAGGGCTGTCTGCACTGCGTATGGGTTCTCCGCTCCGCTCTGACGGTCGAAGGGGCTCACCGCACCATCTACGGCGCGTTGTACTTCGCCGCGATCGATCGCGACGCCTGCATTCTGCCTGGCGAATTGCGCGGCGTACTCGCCCGCCCGTTTGCCGAATACGAGCAGGTCCGACAATGAATTGCCGCCGAGACGGTTGGCGCCATTGATGCCGGCGGCACACTCACCAGCCGCAAACAGGCCGGGTACGGTCGACATCTGGGAGTCGCTGTCGACTCGCACGCCCCCCATGATGTAGTGGGTCGTCGGCCCAATCTCCATCGGTTCCCTGGTGATGTCGATGTCGGCCAGCTCCTTGAACTGGTGATACATGCTCGGCAGCTTGCGACGGATGTGTGCTTCGGCGTCGGGCAGCCGTTTCTTGATCCACGAGATGTCGAGAAACACCCCGCCTCGCGGGCTGCCGCGTCCTTCCCGTACTTCGCGCATGATGCAGCGTGCGACATGATCGCGCGTCAGCAATTCGGGTGGACGCCGCGCGTTTTTGTCACCCTGCGTGTATCGCCAGCCTTCGTCTTCGGTGTCGGCCGTCTGCTGCCGGTAGTTGTCCGGGATCGAATCAAACATGAACCGCCGGCCTTCGCTGTTGAGCAGAATGCCCCCCTCGCCGCGAACGCCTTCGGTGACGAGAATGCCCTGGACGCTGGGCGGCCAGATCATCCCGGTCGGATGGAACTGAATGAATTCCATGTCCATCAGTTCCGCGCCGGCATGATAGGCCAGCGCATGCCCGTCGCCGGTGCCTTCCCAACTGTTGCTGGTGATCTTGTAGGCTCGGCCGGTACCGCCGGTGGCGAGGACGACAGCGCGCGCCCCGAACACTTTGAATCGTCCGCGATCGCGCTCGTAACCGACCACGCCGGATGCGCGTCCGTCGGTCTTCAAGAGACGCACGACCGTGAACTCCATGTGAACGTCGATGCCGCGGTGGACACCGTGATCCTGGAGTGTGCGGATCAGTTCGAGACCGGTGCGATCGCCAACGTGCGCGAGGCGCGGATACCGATGACCGCCGAAATTGCGCTGAAGGATTCGGCCGTCGGCTGTGCGATCGAAGACCGCGCCCCATGCTTCCAGTTCACGGACGCGGTCGGGTGATTCCTTCGCATGCAGCTCCGCCATCCGCCAGTTGTTGACGTACTGGCCACCGCGCATCGTGTCGGCGAAATGCACTTTCCAGCTATCGCGATCGTCGACGTTCGCGAGCGCCGCTGCGACGCCTCCCTCGGCCATCACCGTGTGCGCTTTGCCGAGGAGCGACTTGCAAATCAAGCCGACCTTCACGCCCGCGGCCGATGCTTCGATCGCGGCGCGAAGTCCAGCGCCACCGGCGCCGATTACCAGAACGTCGTACTCGTGCGTTTCTAAGTCCATGCTGCTGATTCGGTGTGAGTTGATCTCGTATGTCGGGCGCGGTCTTCTGACCGCGCCACGGAATCAGAGAATCCGGAAATCGGTCCAGACCCCCATCGAGCAGAGCCGCACGTACACATCGGCGAATGCGACGGAGAACAGGCTGCACCAGGCAAAGAGCTGATGCCGCCGGTTGAGACCGGAGACGCACGAGTAGCAGGACCAGCGAAGACCTGACGTCGAAATCTCATCGCGGCCCCCGCCCACCAGATGACGCAGCGAGTGGCAACTGAATGTGTAGCCGGCGAGGAGCACGGTGTTGGCCGACAGCACGATGCTGCCGATGCCGATGCCGAAATGTCCGACGCCGGCAGTGTCAGTGAACCAGAACGACTTGATGGCGTCGACGGTCAAAATGACGATGAACAAGATTCCGAGATACAGAAAGTAGCGATGGACGTTCTGCAGGATCAGCGGGAAGAATCGTTCGCCGAGATAGGTCTTGCGTGGCTCGCCGACGGTACAGGCCATGGGGTCGGCCCAGAACGCTTTATAGTAGGCACCGCGGTAGTAATAACAGGTGAACCGGAAACCGCCAGGGGCCCAGAGAATCAGCAACGCCGCCGAAAACGGCAGCGCCCCGGGCCACCAGCCCGGCTTCGGACCGAACCAGGCGTTCCCGCTATCGCCAAAGAGCAGCGGCGAGTAGAACGGCGAGAGGTACGGGCCGTATTCGAAATGATTGCCTTGAAAGGCGGCCCATGTCGCGTAGACAAGAAACGCCGAGAGTCCGAGAAAAACCAGAAGAGGTTGAAGCCACCACGCGTCGCGACGAGTTGTTTCTCCGAACTTACGCTGGGTCAAGGGCCACACGGCCTGCGCCATCGAGGATCCTCCGAGGCTTCGTCAAGTGAGTGTCAAAACCATACTGGCGCTGGATTAGGATTGCAAGGGCCTGCGAGGTGATGCACATGAAACGAACGATCGTCGCCAGCGTACTTGCGTGTGCCGGTGTGTTGTGCGCCGTGGCCACGACTCGAGTGGCAGCCGTTCAGAAGAACGGCGGCAATCCGCTGCTGAAAGAGCCGCTGCGATTGAAGCAGGGACTAATCTCGGGTGTGCCCGGAACAAACGAGTCGATTGCCGTGTTCAAGGGGATTCCGTTTGCCGCGCCTCCCGTCGGCGCCGGCCGCTGGCGCGCGCCAGGCCCCGCTGCCGGATGGTCCGGAGTGCGAAAGGCGGAGGCATTTTCACCGAGTTGCATTCAGTCCATCGCCACCGAGCGAAAGCCGTGGACGTACGAGTTCATGACGCATGGCGAGATCAGCGAGGACTGTCTTTATCTGAACGTGTGGACGCCTGCCACCTCCGCCACCGCGCGCCGGCCGGTGTTCGTCTACATCTATGGCGGCGGCAACGTCGAGGGTTCAGGTGCCGTGCCCGTCTATGACGGCGAAGGCCTGGCGTCGAAGGGGCTCGTCGTCGTGACGTTCAATTACCGCGTCGGTGTGCTCGGCTTCTTCACGCATCCAGAGTTGTCCAAAGAATCGCCGGCGCAGGCATCGGGCAATTACGGGCTGCTCGATCAGATCGCGGCCGTCAAGTGGGTGCACGACAACATTGCCGCATTTGGCGGTGATCCGGCGCGGATTACGATTGCGGGTCAGTCGGCCGGAGCGAGCGCCGTGCACAACCTGACGGCATCTCCGCTCGCCAAGGGCCTCTTTCACCGGGGCATTGCCGACAGTGGATCGAGCATCGCTGCAGGGGGCGCGCGGCCACTCAAGGATCAGGAAGCCGACGGGGTGCGCTTTGCCGACGCGAAGGGAGTCCACTCGCTTGCCGAACTGCGTGCAATGAACTGGAAGGAGGTCATCGCGCCAATCACTCCCGCGCCGACACCGGCGGTGCGGTTCACGATCGTTACCGACGGCTACGCCCTGCCGGTCACGGAAAAGGATGCGTTTGCGCGAGGAACTCAGAATGATGTTCCGACGATTACCGGCCTGAACGCCGACGAGAACGGCGCCTCACCCCACCCGACGATTACGCGTGACGCGTATGAGAAGCAGGCGCGGCAGCGCTATGGCGACATGGCCGATGAGTTTTTGAAACTGTATCCCGCAGCCAACGATGAGGATGCCCGCGCGGCGCAGAACGAGAGTTCACGCGATCAAGCGCGCGTCTCGATGTACTTGTGGGCGCTCAATCGCCATCGTACCGCGAAGACTCCGGCGTTCACCTATTTCTGGACGCACGCATTGCCCGGTCCGGACGTCGACCAGTACGGAGCATTTCATACGTCAGAAGTGCCGTACGTGTTGAACACCCTCTCGCGTTCGGATCGCCCGTTTACCGACGTCGATCGCAAGATCGCGGACACGCTGTCGTCATACTGGGCCAACTTCGCGACCACCGGCGACCCGAACGGCAAAGGCCTGCAACGGTGGGCCCCCGTGTCGGTCGATTCGCCGATGACCATGGAAGTTGGCGACAATTTCCGCTCGATCCCGGTTGCGAGCAGCAAGGAACGGCTGGAGTTCTTCCGTCGCTTTCTCACCAAAAGCGGCACCTAACACGCGCCAGCCGGCCGACAGGAAAGCCTCTTGCAACTGGCGCTGCAGGAGGCAGTGCATGTCCGACGATCGGAGCGCATCGACTCAACGCGAGCTCAGCAGCGAAGAGAAGCGCGCAAACGTCATCCGTCTCGCATTTGGCGGCAGCGAGCAGCGTTTCAACGAATTCGTCCAGGTCGTCCGGGACGCGATCCCGCCGGGCACCGGCGTGGTTCTCCGTGGCAGCGCGGTGACCGGCGAACGATGGAAGGACGGCGCCCCCTTTGACAGCGACGGTCCCGGGACCAGCGACCTCGACTTGACGCTCGTCGGCGGTGATGAGGTCATCGGTCTCTACAAAGTCACCGGCTTCTGGGTGCCCGGCATTCACTCCCGTCCGCTGAGCGACGAGGATCCCGACATTGCCCCCTCACTGGTCCCGCTGCGCAACCGTCTTGTGGAAATGGTGAACAGGCCGGTGAATATCCAGGGCTCACGCGACGTCGTGATCTACTTCCGCGGCGAGCTGATCGGCCAGCCTTATCTCGTGCTCATCGATAAAGAGCAGACGGAGTGACGTGCCGCTTCGCGTCTTGACCTACAACATCTGCCGCGGCGGCGCCGGCAAGGAGGATCAGATCGCCGCGGTGATCGCGTCCATTCAGCCAGATATCACGGTCTTTCAAGAAGCGACCATCCCGGCAGTGATCGAGAAAGTCGCCGCCCGCACCGGCATGGCTCAGTGGGCCTCGTCGCGTGGGGAGTCGCTCGCATTCATGAGCGCAAAGGCCGTTCGCCACTTCGAGTGGCATCATCCGCGGCTGTCGCGTCACGCGTTTCTCGAGATCGAACCGGGCCATGGAGAGCTGCGCATCTTCGGTGTGCACTTGAGCGCGCTGTACTCTGCGTGG
Organism: Vicinamibacterales bacterium; assembly: GCA_035491715.1. Taxonomy (GTDB): domain Bacteria; phylum Acidobacteriota; class Vicinamibacteria; order Vicinamibacterales; family 2-12-FULL-66-21; genus JALZOC01. Next base: position 45,830 of record DATJKH010000029.1, read on the forward strand.
ACCGAGCGGCATCGCGTGATCGAACTTCGCGCGCTGCTCGCAAGTATCGCGCGCCATCAGCACGGTTTTCACCTGCTCGCCGGCGACTTCAACACACTGGCGCCCGGCGATCTGCTCGATTTCCGGAAGTTACCCCATCGCCTGCGCGCCCTCGTGTGGTTGAGCGGCGGGAACATTCGATGGCGGACCATTCAGCTGGTGCTCGATGGTGGATACATCGATGCGTATCGGCTGCTTCATGGCTCGGACGTCGGCTATACGTTTCCTACCTGGGCGCCGCATGTCCGCCTCGATTACGTCTTCACGCCCACGGCGTTTTCGAACCGGGTTCGCCGCTGCGAGATCGTGACGCACGCCGCCGCCGCGGCCGCCTCAGATCACCTGCCGCTCGCCGTGGAGGTGGACTTTGGCTGAGGCTTCAGCGCGTCGGCGACAGCGACCCATGATGGTGCGTTTACGCCAAGCAAGTGGCGCACGAAATAGTCGTATCGCTTGTGATCGCCGTACGCCCCTCCCGAGCCGTGATCCGCGCCGGGGATGACGAGGAGTTCGAAATCCTTGTTGTGTTTGATGAGCTGATTGACGACCTGCATTGTCGATGACGGGTCGACGTTGTGATCCATTTCGCCGACCACCAGCAACACTCTTCCCTGAAGCCGGTAGGCGTTATCCACGTTCGAGGATTCCGCGTACTCGGCGCCAATCGGCCAGCCCATCCACTGCTCGTTCCACCAGATCTTGTCCATTCGATTGTCGTGACAGCCGGCAAACGACACGCCGACCTTGTAAAACTCCGGATGGAACAGCAGGGCACCAAGCGAGTTCTGTCCGCCCGCTGACGTTCCATAAATTCCCACTCGCGAAATGTCGTAGTAGGAATATTTCGCGGCGACGGCCTTGTGCCAGAGAATCCTGTCCGGGAACCCCGCATCCTTGATGTTCTTCCACGCCACATCATGGAACGCCTTGGATCGATTGCTCGTCCCCATACCGTCAATCTGCACGACGACGAACCCGAGATCCGCCTGTGCCTGCATCTGGTTGAATGCGGCAAAGGATTTCGGCACGAACGAGCTGTGCGGCCCGGCGTAGATGTTTTCGATCACCGGATACTTTTTCGCCGGATCGAAGCGAGTCGGTCGATAGATGACGCCCCAGATGTCGGTGGCACCGTCGCGTCCCTTGGCAGTGAAGACTTCTGGCGGCTTCCATCCTGCTCGCACCAGTCCAGTGATGTCTGCTTTCTCGAGTTCCAGGACCAGAGATTTGTCCGAGGTCCGGTGCAACTCAGCGACTGGTGCAGCGTCGACGCGTGAATACGTGTCGACAAAGTAGGTCATATCGGGCGACAGCGAGACGCTGTGATTTGCATCGGCACTGGTCAGCGGCGTCAGGTCTGTACCATCGAAGTTGATCCGGTAGAAATGAACGAAATACGGATCCTTTCCTGGATACATGCCGCTTGCACTGAACCAGATTTGCCGCTTCTCCTCGTTGACGTCGACCACCGATCGCACAGGCCACTGCCCAGTAGTGATCGGGTTCTTCACATTGCCGGTGGCGCCATCGTACAGATACAAGTGGTTCCAACCATCGCGCTCCGACATCCAGATCACTTCGCGGCCGTCGCCGATGTCCCTTCGGAACCGCTTTCCGGAATAACAGAAGAACGTTTTTGCCTCTTCGCTGATCACGGCGCGCGCGCTGCCGGTGGCCGCGTCGATTTCGATCACGCGATAGACCTGGTGGCCACGCTGGTTGTACTCGAACGTGATCGCGCCGCTGTTTTTCCGCCAGACCAGCCGGCTGAGATCGTATGCGTTGGGGAATAACACGTTGCTGACGACATGCGCGGTCTTGTCGGCCACACTCACGATGACCGGCGTCTCGACGTCCAATAGATCACCTGGCTTGGCATACTGCATCGTCGAGTTCGAGGGCTGCAGTTGGTCCTCAGGCGAGGACTCGACGTAGTGGATGTAGCGGCGGAACCCGGGAGCGACTTTGTAAACGGCGAGCTTCGTCGAGTCGGGCGACCACTCCAGCGATTCAGGATCGTAATAATTCCCTTCGGAGCCGTCGGATGTGAGCGACGTCAATGTGCGGCTGCCGATCTGACGAACCGCGACGTTGTAGTTGCGAACGAGCGCTTCGAATTTGCCGTCGGGTGATTTCTTCGGCTCAGCGCCATTGATATCGAATGCGGCGCGAACCGGTCCCGCCAGCCCTCCACCGCCGCGGCCACGTCCGGCCGCGCGCGACTCCTTGCAGGTATACGAGTCGAGCGTGCAGCGCCACGTCGGCCGAGGCGTCCCCGGAGGCCCGGCGGTCGCTCCGCCCGGTTGGAACTCGATCGCTCGGTCGTCGTCCACGAAGCTGAAGGTGGTGAAGGGCAGGGTGACCGGCGTGTACTTCGTCCCGATCGCCGCAGATAAGGCGTCTGCCAGCTTGGCATGATCGAAGGCCGGCTCCTTCGTCTTCGTGTCAGCATTCACCAGGACGAAGGCGTTTCCACCAGGGACGGTCTTTCGATACCAGAATCGGTTCGTGTTTCTGATCCACTGGACCGATTCAGGAACGTTGATCGCGAGGGCCTGATAGCGATCGCGCAGCGTCATCGCTTGCACGTAGTCGGCCACGGTCCCCTGCGCGTATGCCGGCGTTGAACCAATCAGCAACGCTGCCGCGGTAGCGCCGGTCGCGAGCCGCCAACCGCCAGCCGCCAGGAGCCAGGAGCCAGAAGCCAACAGCCACGAGCAAGAATCACTTGATCGCATACTCACTCAATCCGGGTTGGGCCATCAGACGCTCGATGGCATCGATCTCGATCGGCACAAACGCCGACAGATTGTCGTAGCCAGACTCAGTCACCAGAATCATGTCCTCGAGACGAATTCCAAGATGTTCGTCGTCGATCTGCATCGCGGGCTCGATTGTGAAAATGAACCCGGGTTCCAGCGTATCGGCGGTCATGCGGACGTCGTGCACTTCCATCCCAACTGAATGGCCAAGGCTGTTCGACGGGTTATTGCGATACCTCGTCACGAATGCCGTGGCTGCCGCCTTGATCTTCGGGTCGGTAAACTGGAACGAGGCCATGATCCCATCCATCTTCATGACCGCGTCACCCATGACGTCGCGCGGCGTTCTATGGACCTTGATCGACGTCATCAGCGCCTGATACAGCTTCAAGTAAATCGAATAGAACTCACGCTGCCGTGGTGTGAACTTGCCATTGGCGGGAAACACGCGGGTGACATCCGACTGGTAGTACTTGTAGTCGGGGGCATAGTCGAACTGAACGAGATCGCCATCCTCGATGCGGGCCGTGTTCTTGTGATAGTGCGAGTAGTAGGTGTTGCGGCCTGTCGCAATCAACGCAAAGTAGGAAGGTCCATAGGCGCCGTGCTTCTTGAACACGTACTCGGCGACCGCTTGGAGCTCGTACTCGTACATTCCCGGTTTCGCGTCGCGCATGGCCTCCATGATCCCGAGACCTGTGATTCGCGTCGCTTCGCGAATGAGCGCAATCTCGCGCGCGCTCTTGATGTCGCGGAGTCGATCAAGAATCGGATCGAGATCTTTGATTTCCGCCGTTGCCGTTGCCATCTTCAGCTTCTGGATGAATTGCTCTTCCCGCGAGATGCGGCCGTCCCAGGGATCATTCTTCGTGGCGTTGGCGAGGGCCCTTGGGTCGCTCGATGAGGCTTCGCCGAGCACCTCTGGCCTGAACGGCGTATAGATCGTGCGGCCCCCACTCAGAAGATCCGGCAGCAGCTTTCCAAACTCCTCGCGGGCCACAACCGCGTCAACGCCGAGTGCCCGTGCCACGTCGTCGCCTGGATGCAGCGCCGGCCCGTACATGCGCTGCTCGCGCCGCTCGCTGAACGGCTGCAGGAATATCGTGGTCTTTTTTGCGCGGCCATCGACGACCGCGATCGCTCGAGGTTCGACGACTCCCGTCAGGTAGAAGAACTGATTGTTCTGTCGCAGCGCCTGCTCTCCGGGGCGCTCGGTCGTTCCCTGAAGGATGGCCACGCCTTCGCCAATGGCGGCGATCACCTTGGCGCGCCGCGCCGCGAATTCTTCCGGAGGGAAGATCTCGGTGCCAGTGAACACCGGCTGCGCCAGCCCGGTGATCACCCATGTAGAAATGCCCAACAGAATGCCGAAAATCTTTACAGCTTCCATCCCTCCCGATACTCCCGAGTGAGAAACTGGTTCGCGTCGGCGTTATTGGTGACTTTCATGTTGGCCGGGTCGTAATACAGCTTCGAATTCGCGCGCAGCGAGGCGATGCCGAGCAGCATCGTTTCGGTGAGTGTTGCGGCGTAGTCAAAGGGACAGGAGATCTGATCCTTCCCTTTGATCGTGTTAACCCAGTTCATCTCGTGCGCTTCGTGCGCGACGCGAGTCAATCGTTCCTTCGGGGGACCGTAGGCGTTGTGGCGCGCGACCGGAAGCAATCGCGGAGGGTTGGCGCTCTCCTGGAGCAGCTTGCCCTTCTTGCCGACGTAGAGAATGCCGCCGCCAGGATTCAGTTTCGCGCCTTCGAGCTCCGGCGGATCCGACGGCATCAGTCCGCCGTCGTACCACGTCAGCGTCACGGCGGGCAGGTTCCCACGCTTCGGGAACTCATAGTGGGTGGTCGTCGCGTCCGGATAGGTGGCGCCATTGAATGGTGTCGACTCGGTCTCGATAACCGTGGGCAAGCCAAGATTCAGTGCCCACATCGGAAAGTCGATTAGATGGGCACCCATGTCGCCGAGCGCGCCCTGACCCCAGTCAACCCATCCACGCCAGTTGAACGGGTGATAGATCGGGTGGTAGTCCACCTTTGGTGCGACACCGAGGAACAGATCCCAGTCGAGACCGGTGGGGATTGAGTAGTCCCCTTTCATCGCCGCGGCCAGTCGCTCGGCGACGGCACGATTGTCCCATCCGAGTTGCGCGGTGTTGACCTGACCGGTAGCCGGCCGTGGAATGCCCTGCGGCCAGTAGCCCCACGGCCGGTTGGTCCAGACATGCACTTCACGGACTTCGCCGATGGCGCCGTCGAGGATGTACTCGACTCCGCGCCGCTGCTCGTCCTGCGAGTGGCGCTGGTTGCCCATCTGCGTGACGATCTTCGACATCGCCGCCGCTTTCCTGGAAAGGTGGCGTGCCTCGTGCACGGACCAGCACAGCGGCTTCTGCACGTACACGTGTTTGCCGGCGTCCATCGACGCCGAGGCAATGATGGCGTGCATGTGATCGGGCGTAGCAACGATGACGCCGTCGAGGTCCTTTTGCCTGTCGAGCATCTCGCGATAGTCCTGGTATTTCTTCAATCGCGGGATCTGTTCCTTCACGAACTTCTGCAGGCGGTCGTAGGGATCGTCAACGGGCCATCGTTCATCGGCGGCAAGCTGCGCCTTCGAGCGCGGCCATACCTTGAACGTTTCCGTGCCGGGCGGCGGCCCTTGAGGACGTGGCGTTGGACGCTGCGCCTTCGACCACTGTGCGAGCTTGCGATCGAGCAGGCCGAGGTCGCAGTCGCAAATCGCGACGATGTTCTGGCTCATGACGGCCTGAGCGTTTTCGGCTCCCATGCCATTGATGCCGGCGACGGCAAGGTTCGCCGTGTCGCTTGGCGCCTGAAACCCGCGGCCAAGCACACGCCGCGGTACGATCAGGAACGCAGCGCCCGCGCCCGCCACTGTGTTGACGAACTCGCGTCGCGTCACGGCGGCAGTTGCCGTAGCCGTCGTGTCTTCGCTATCTTCCGGTGTCTTGTAATCGTTCATCGGACGGCTATCCTAAAATGCAGCCCATCTCGGAGTGAAGCAGGAGGACAGATGAAGCCATCGACCGTTTTCCTTGGCGAAATGACGAATCCAGAAGTCGAGGCCTTTCTGAAAACGCATCATACGGTGATCGTTCCAACCGGCGCAACGGAGCAGCATGGACCGCACGCGCCGCTTCTGACCGACGTGATCATCCCGAACGAGATCGCGCGCCGGATTGCCCCGAAGATCGGTGCGGTCGTCGCTCCGGCCATCAACTACGCCCTTTCGTATCCCCATGTCGGGTTCACCGGGCTGGTGCACATCCGCATTCCGACGTTCATGGCGCTTGTCGAAGACCTGTGCGTCGCGTTTGCCAACTCAGGGTTCAAGCGGATCGTTTTTCTCAATGGCCATTACGACAATACCTATGCCATCGCCTACGCGTGCGCGAATGCTGCCGACAAGATTGGCAAGGACGTGAAGGCATTTCCCGTCAACTATTGGGACGCGTTGACGACGGAAGAGATCGACGAGTTCTCCGGGCTGAAGAACGGTCTGCACGCCAATCTGGCGGAGACGTCGGCGGTGATGGCTATCAATCCAAAGTTGGTGGACCTCGAAAAGGCGAATGCCGAGTTTCCGCCATTTCCGAAGTACACGATTCCAACGGGGCCCGTTCACACCGCATTCTTCTTCACCGCTCCCGGCTCGGTGTACTGGGCGACGAAATCCGGCACGTGGGGCGACCCGCGGAAGTCCACGGCCGAGACAGGTGAGCGCTATCTCGAGGCCGGCGTGCGCTCGACGTTGGCGGTGCTCGAGAACATCGAGAACACGTTCAAGGCGATGCCGCCGCGGTAACCTATGCACGATCTCACCTCCGTCCCTCAGACCAACCCGGTGAATCTCTACCGCGTGCGCGATGCGATGTATGCGCCCGACATGCTGATCGCCGCGCTCGTCCATCTCGATTTCTTCACCTGGCTCGCCGACCATCCGGCCAGCAAAGAGGAGATCTGCCGCAGTCTCGAAATCACCGATCGCCCGGCAGACGTCATGCTGACGCTGTTTGCCGCGATGGGGCTCGTCGAAGAGCGGCAGCGTGTGTTTCATCTGACTGCGACGGCCCGAGAGCACCTTGTCCAAGGGTCACCGTGGTACCTCGAGCCGTACTTCGCCTCGGTTAAGAACCGACCCGTCACACTTGATTTGCTCAAGGTCTTGCGGACGGGAAAGCCGGCGAACTGGGGTAGCCAGGAGACCGATAAGGACTGGCACAAGTCGATGGAGACCGAGGGGTTTGCGACGCAGTTCACCTCCGCGATGGATTGCCGCGGCGTCTATCTCGCCCAGGCGGTCGCCAAGTCCATCGACCTTTCAGGGTATCGCCATCTCCTCGACATCGCCGGCGGATCGGGCATCTATGCCTGTTCGCTGGTGACGCACTGTCGGCAGCTGACGGCCACCGTTTTAGAGAAGCCCCCTGTCGACAAAATCGCCGCCACTGCGATCGCGAACAGAGGCTGTTCGGAGAAAGTGCGAGTCGTGGCGCGCGACATGCTCACGACGCCACTGCCGAAGGACGCAGACATCCACCTGTTTTCCAACGTTCTCCACGATTGGGACGAGCCGGTGGTCGGCGAGCTGTTACAGAAGTCATGTGAGGCGCTGCTCCCGGGAGGTCTCGTGGTGGTTCACGATGCATTCCTTAACGCGGAGAAAAACGGACCGCTTCACGTCGCGGAGTACTCGGTGCTGCTGATGCACTCCTCTGAAGGCCGATGTTATTCGGTGGCCGAGATGGAGCGGTATCTGCAGGAGGCAGGATTTTGTGACGTCACCTACGTCGCGGGAGCGGCCGCGCGCGGAATCATGACCGCGAAAAAGCGACTCAGTAATTGCTGATTCCTGAATGTTGAGTGACTGTTGAAAGGCTCATGAACCGTCGCGAATTTATTGCTGTCGCGGGTGTGCCGTTCGCCACCCGCGTTCTCTCTCGAGCGACCGCGCAGCGGCCGCGCACGAGGCTCATTCTCCTGGGCACGGGCGGTGGTCCGACACCCAAGAAATCGGTCTCCGCTTCGGCGCAGGTGATCATCGTCGCCGACGCGGCATATGTGGTCGATTGTGGTGACGGAGTCGCGCGTCAACTGGTTGCGGCGGATGTGCCGCTGCGCAACCTGAAGCACATCTTCATCACGCACCATCATTCCGATCACAACGCCGACTACGGCAACTTGTTGCTGCTGTCCTGGGCGACCGGCTTAGCCACCGGCGTCGGTACGTGGGGTCCACCGCCGTTGACGAAGATGACCGAGCTGTTTCTGGCGATGAATGCGTACGACATCGATATCCGCATTCGCGACGAAGGCCGGGTTCCGCTCGCTCCGCTGGTTGTGCCGCATGAGGTGTCGCAGGCCGGCGTCGTGATGCAGGACGACAACGTCAAAGTCACTTCGACCCTGGTCGACCATCCGCTGGTCGCGCCGGCGTTGGCGTACCGATTCGACGGACCCGACCGATCGATCGTCATTTCCGGCGACACGGCTCGGTCTGACAATCTCGTGAAGCTCGCTCGAGGTGCCGACATCCTGGTTCATGAAGCCCTGTGGTTGCCGGCGGTTGAGCGAATCATCGCGCGCGATCTGAATGCTTCTCGGCTCAGGGAGCATCTGCTTGCCAGCCACACCACTGTCGAGGACTGCGGTCGTGTGGCCGAAGCCGCGGGCGTGAAGACACTGGTCCTCTCGCACCTCGTGCCAGGCGGCGACCCGACGATCACCGACGAGATGTGGACGAACGCGGCGCGCCAGCACTTCAAAGGGCGCATCATCGTCGGCAAGGACTTGATGGAGATCTGAACCTATGACGTCAAAGGGTTTTCGACGGATCGCCATCGGAATGAAGGACGCGATCGAGAGTGCACATATGGGACATCCGGACTTCCGCGTGCACAACCGCATCTTCGCGACGCTTCACGCCGATCTCAAATACGGCATGGTGAAACTGACCCCTGAGCAACAGGCGCGCTTCATCGCGGATGCACCGGATGCCTTTAAACCTGAAAACGGTGCGTGGGGCTTGCAGGGTTGCACGGCGGTGCGGCTGGATCGCGTCAACGAAGAAATGCTTGGCGAAGCGATGACGCTGGCCTGGCGACACACCAGCGAGAAGGCCCTGGCGCGTGGCACGCCCAAACGAACGCCGCGATCTCGCGCAAAATGATCGAAGCACGACAACGGAGACGTGGCGTGTGAATGCACCGGTGCAAATGCGACTTGTCTGGCCTGCCCGGGAATACCTGCCCGGCTACGTCGAGGCGCTTCAGCGCGGCTGGTCGCCTGACAACATGCGCCAGGAGGCCGGCGCTGAAGCGCTCGCGCGCATTGCGTCGAACGCCGAGGCATTCCTCGCAAGTCTCGTGGACCGGGAGGGGAGAGGGGCTCCGGTCACGTTGCCCGATGGTTCGGTGGTGCGGCGATTACCTGGCTACAACCGGTGGATGTGGGACGGAGGGTTTTGCGGCCACATCAATCTTCGCTGGCAGCCGGGGACGGAAGCGCTCCCACCGTATTGTCTTGGGCACATCGGCTACACCGTCGTTCCATGGAAGCAAAGACGCGGCTACGCGACGCAGGCACTTCGTGAGGTTCTCGAGGAAGCGGGAGGCGAGGGGCTGCGCTACGTGGAAATCACGACCGACCCCGACAATGTGGCCTCCCAACGCGTGATCGAACGCAACGGTGGCGTTCTCGTCGAACAGTTCGTTGCCCCTGCGGCGCTGGGAGGGACACGAAAGCTTCGGTATCGAGTGCAGGTTCCGTCGCAATCTTCATGACCGGCACTGTGGACCTGAAAATTGTGGGCCGATACAATCGACTCCCACTGCGAAACAAGGATGGTTGATGATTGATCTGTATAACGCCGAGACGAATCAGTTGCTCGGCAGCATTACTGAAGCTGACCTGCAGGTCCTGATCGACGCACTCGAGGAAGAGTCTTCCGAGGACCAGGACTATTACATCGACAAAGCCACGATCGAATTCATGGCCGACGGCCGTCCATCCGATCACTTGCTGGGCCTGCTCCGGACCGCGCTCGGCTCGAGAGACGGTGTCGAGATCCGTTGGCGGCGACGGTAGGGCGGACCAACCGTTGCGGTGATGAACACGGATGCCATCGCTACCGAATTGCTCGAAGCACTGGACCGTCGATCGATCGTCGAGCCATTCACGCGGCGTGACTCTGGATTCGACAATCGGGCCGCCTATGAGGTCAGTGCCGAGATTCTGCGACGCCGCCGCGCGCGCGGCGAGAAACCGATTGGCCGCAAGATCGGCTTCACCAACCGGCTGATCTGGGACGAGTACGGCGTGTCGGCGCCGATGTGGGGACATGTCTACGACAGCACGGTGACGTTTTTGACCGAATCGTCGGGACGGCTCGCGATTTCCCACCTGGCGCAGCCCCGTATCGAGCCGGAAATCATGCTGCATTTTCGCGAGTCACCTGCGTCGGCGCGCGACGATGGTGAACTGCTTTCAACCATTGACTGGATCGCGCACGGCTTCGAGATCGTGCAGACCCATTTTCTCGACTGGAAGTTCGGTCTCGCTGATACGGTTGCCGACTTTGGCCTGCATGGCGCGCTGATCGTCGGACCGCCGCAGCAGGTCGAGCGGTTCGACGACCTCGCGAGGGCCCTTCGAGCGTTCACAATCGCACTCGCGAAGAACGGAGCACTGGCGGCTCGTGGCGCCGGTGCGAACGTCCTCGATGGACCCCTCCCGGCGGCGCTGTTCCTGTTGCGTGTGCTGCAAGATCAAGCTCTGTTCGAGCCGATTCGAGCGGGGGAGATTGTCACGACCGGCACGCTGACCGCCGCTCTTCCCATTCAGGCGGGTGAGACCTGGACGACGAGCCTGACCGGAATCGATCTGCCAGGCGTCATGGCCCACTTCGACTGAGTACAATTACCGTCCCGCATGCTGACCGCTTTGGAAGCCCTCGCTCGCCTTCAAGAAGGCAACCGGCGATTCGTCGCCAATCAGACAAGTCCCGACGCCGTCGACCACGCGCGTCGTGCGGCCCTGGCGGCAGGGCAGGAGCCGTTCGCGATCATCCTGGGATGTTCGGACTCGCGCGTTCCCGCCGAGCTGGTCTTCGATCAGGGCTTCGGCGATCTCTTTGTCATTCGCGTCGCCGGCAATATCGTGGCGCCGTCGCAAGTGGGGAGCGTGGAATTTGCGGCGTCACGCTTTGGCACGCGGCTCGTTGTCGTCCTGGGACATTCCGGATGCGGTGCCATCACGGCGACGCTCGAGGAGATCACTGGCCGGGCGACCAGTCAATCGCGCAATCTTCGCTCGATCGTCAATCGAGTGCGGCCATCGGTCGAGACGTTGTTGACGTCGCGATATCACGAAAACGAGGACGCGCTGATTCGTGATGCGGTGCGGGCGAACGTGCGCGCGTCGGTCAATCATTTGCAGCACGGCTCAGAGCTCCTCGAGCAACTGAGTCTGAACGATGGACTCATGGTCGTGGGTGCGGAGTATTCGTTGGAGACCGGTGTGGTGACATTTCTCGACGCTGTGCAGGAACGCGGTGACCGGTGATCAAGGTTGCGCCAGTCACGCTCGAAGGTAACGGCATGCGGCTGGAACCGCTGTCGCCCGATCATACCCAGGCGCTTCAGACGGCTGTGGAGGACGGCCGTCTCTGGGAATTGTGGTACACGAGAGTTCCCGAACCGAAAGGAGTCGCGGAGTACATCGCCGCGGCGCTTGCCGGTCAGGAGGCAGGACACATGCTTGCCTGGGCCGTGCGCGAACTTGCCACCGGGACCATCATCGGAAGTACGCGCTACCACGACATCCTGGCCGACATCGATCGGGTCGAGATCGGGTATACGTTCTACGCGAAGCGATGGCAGCGCACGCACGTGAACACGGTGTGTAAGCTGCTGCTCTTCGAACACGCATTCGATCGTCTGGGCTGTCGGGTCGTAGGGCTGCGGACTGACAACTTCAACTTCACATCACAACGGGCGATTGAGCGGCTCGGTGCAAGAAAGGACGGAGTCATCAGGCACTACGGTGCGCGTCGTGACGGCAGCGTCCGCGATACCGTGATTTACAGTGTGCTGGCCCATGAGTGGCCGGACGTGAGGCGGCATCTCGAATTGAAGCTGAAGCGGGCAGTTGTACCGGTGGAGGGCATCGGGCGATGACCGATCGCGCACGAACTTACCGCGTCGCGCTCTATCCCGGCGATGGCATCGGTCCGGAAGTTACCGATGCGGCCGTCACTGTTCTCGCGGCGGCAAAAGATAAACACCAACCCTTCGATCTCGAGTTCGCACGTTTCGATTGGGGCATTCCGCATTTCGAGAAGCATGGACGTGTGGCTCCCGAAGACTTTCTCTCCACCCTGCGCGGCTTCGATGCGATTTTTCTCGGCGCCGTCGGCTGGCCGGCCCGGCTGCCCGATCACATCACCCTCACGCCGTTGATTCGTTTGCGTCAAGCGTTCGATCTCTATGCCTGCGTGCGCCCGGCGCGAACGTTCGACGGTGTCCGCGGCCCGCTCCGTCGCGAGGAGCCGATCGATCTGGTTGTCGTTCGCGAGAACTCTGAAGGCGAGTACGTCGACAACGGTGGCGCCCTCGCGGTCAACACGCCACATGAAGTGGCGTTGCAGACGGCTGTTCACACTCGGCGCGGCGTTGAACGGATCCTGCGTTTTTCGTTCGAGCTTGCGCGCACACGGCGACGGCGGCTCGCGATGATCACCAAGTCGAACGCACAGCGCTACGCGTATGTGCTGTGGGATCGACTGCTTGTCGAGATCGCGGCGCAGTTCGAAGACGTCGCGGTCGAGAAGTTGCACATCGACGCGGCGACGCTCGAATTGGTCCGTCGGCCGCACACCTTCGACGTCGTCGTCGGATCGAATCTCTTTGGCGACATTCTCAGCGACCTGACCGGCGGTATCACCGGAAGCCTGGGGTTGAATCCGTCGGCGAATCTGAATCCTGAACGCCGATTCCCCTCGCTGTTCGAGCCGGTGCATGGATCGGCGCCAGATATTGCGGGAAAGGGGATCGCGAATCCAACCGCCGCGGTCTTGAGTGCCGCGATGATGCTTGACTGGTTGGGGGAGGCGGCCGCAGCAACAGATGTGCGTGCCGCAGTCGAGCGCGCGCTCGCCGCGGGCAACCTGACACCGGATGTCGGCGGCGCCTTAACCACGACGCAAATGACAGAGGCAATTGTGCGGCAGCTCGAATGATTGCCGGTGTGCCAGATCAGCGTGACGTCACCGCTCGTCGACCGGCGCGGATCTGGCGCATCGGAATCCCCGTCATCGTCGGAGCCGTCTGGGCCTTGCTCCCGGCGCCCGCCGGGCTCGAGCCATTCGCCTGGGGCTATCTCGCACTGTTTGTCGCGACGATACTGGCGCTGATTACCGAACCCTTCCCTCCGGCCTCGATCGGCCTCGTTGCCGTCACGATCGGCGGAGCATTCGGACTTGTCTTCTCTCCATCGCAACTGGCTGATCCGTCTTTCAAGTTTCCGGCCGAGGCGCTGAAGTGGGCCCTGTCAGGATTCATCAACAGCACGGTCTGGCTGATTTTCAGCGCCTTCGTGTTCGCCATGGGATATGAGAAGACCGGGCTCGGCAGGCGCATCGCCTTAGTGCTCGTGAGATTGCTCGGCGGAAACACACTCGGACTCGGCTACGCGATCGCTGTGTCGGATCTTGTTCTTGCTCCATTCACGCCGTCGAACACGGCGCGAAGCGCCGGGACAATTTTCCCGATCATCAACAGGATTCCGGAGCTTTACGGATCGAGCCCCGGCGAATCGTCACGCCGAATCGGCGCTTACTTGATGTGGGTTGCCTTCTCGACCACGTGCCTGACGAGTTCGATGTTCCTGACGGCGCTGGCGCCAAATCTCTTTGCCGTCGAACTCGCTCGCAAGGCTGCCGGTATCGATCTCACATGGACCGACTGGCTCATAGGATTTCTTCCCATCGGCGCACCGCTCTTTCTCGCGCTGCCATGGCTCGTCTACAAAATCTATCCGCCGGAGATTCGAAGCAGTGTCGAAGTGCCGCGATGGGCGGCGCAGGAGCTCGCCAACCTTGGTGGAATCACGTTCAACGAGATCATTATGGCGACCCTTGCCGTTGCCGCGCTGGCGCTCTGGATCGGCGGTGGCCGCGTGATCGATCCGGCGATGGTGGCGCTGGCAGGAATCTCACTGATGGTTGTGCTGTCGCTCGTGTCATGGGACGACATCGTCGGCAACCGGACCGGCTGGAACGTCCTGGTTTCGTTTGCCACGATGCTGACGATGGCCGAGGGGCTGGCGAAGACCGGCGTCATCGATTGGCTGGGCGGCACGGTTTCGACGGTTCTTTCGGGCCTTGCGCCGCTCGTCGTGATGACGCTGCTTGTCGTGCTCTTCTTTCTGGTGCACTACATGTTCGCGAGCCTCACGGCGCACGCGACCGCATTGCTCCCCGTGATGCTCGCGACCGGTACCGCCGTCGAGGGTGTTCCCGCTCGCACGTTCGTCATGCTGATGGTGTTTTCGTTAGGTGTGATGGGTGTGTTGACGCCGTACGCGACCGGCCCGGCGCCGGTGTATTTCGGCAGCGGCTACATTCCGCGTCGCGACTTCTGGCGGCTCGGCTTGATCTTCGGATTGATTTTCCTTGCGTCGTTGCTCGTCATCGGCGGCGTGACGCTTCCGCGGATCTGATCGATTCGGGGCAGCGTCTAATCGGACAGGATGCCTCTGTCAGTTCCAATCTCTAACGAAAAGCTGCTTGACGAGTATTCCCGCAGTGTGACCCGCGCGGTCGATCTCGTCGCCCCTTCCGTCGTCAGCATCGAGGTCTCGAAGAACGGCGAGCGACGACGAGGGCGATCGGAGCAGGCGACCGCTGGTGGTTCGGGGTTCGTGTTTGCGTCCGACGGACTCATCCTCACTAACAGCCACGTCGTCGAGGGAAGCACAAAGGTACAGGTGGCGCTTCCTGACGGCCGCGACTACATCGCCGACGTGCTCGGTCAGGATCCGGATACGGACATTGCGGTCCTCAAGATCACCGCACCCGATCTCGTTCATGTGACGTTCGGTGACTCACGTGCGTTGCGGGCGGGTCAGCTCGTGATTGCGATCGGGAATCCCTACGGCTTCCATCACACGGTCACGGCAGGTGTGGTCAGCGCGCTGGGGCGATCGCTTCGATCGCGTTCGGGGCGGTTGATCGATCAGGTCATCCAGACCGATGCCGCACTCAATCCGGGCAATTCAGGCGGACCGTTGGTGACGAGCGACGGCGCGGTCGTCGGTGTGAATACCGCGATCATCGCGGGCGGCCAGGGTCTCAGTTTTGCGGTTCCGATCAGCGCCGTCGTAGCGATTCTTCCTGCGCTTCTGCGCGACGGACGAGTCCGTCGAGGTTATCTCGGCATCGCTGGTCAGAACGTGCCGCTCTTACGTCGGGTGACGAGGTTTCATCGGCTCGACCAGGCATCTGCCGTTCTCGTCATCTCGATCGAGCCCGACGGTCCCGCGATCGCTGCCGGCCTTCGCGATGGCGACCTCATCGTGTCGTTTGATGGCGTGCCGGTCGAAAACCTCGACGATCTGCACCGGTTCCTGAGCGAGGCGAGGATCGGCACCCGGGCGCGACTCGGCGTCCTCCGCGGCACCAGCCGTCTCGATGTCGAGGTGCCCGTGCGCGAACGCAGCTGATTACGGAAACCGAAAAAGGTGGCTGGCACCTTTCAGGGAAAGGTGCCAGCCACCTTTTTCGTAAAATGTCGAGGCAACCGACCCGGGCTTCGGACCGTCCAAGCCTCCATGACATCCTGGTCCGATCTCCGTTTGGCCCTCCGCGGGCTCCGCCGAAGTCCTCTGTTTACCACGGTCGCCATCCTGTCACTCGCCCTCGGGATTGGCGCAAATACGGCAATTTTCACGCTCATCGATCAAATCCTGCTGCGCAAGCTGCCGGTCAAGTCTCCTGATCAGCTCGTCATGCTGTTCCAGCGCGGCAGCCATAACGGCAGCAACATGGGTGGGCGGATGCACTCGTACCCGATCTATCAGGATTACCAGCAAAAGGCCGAGCCGCTCGCCGAGGTGCTGTGCCGTCGCCTCGTCGCGGCGTCGGTCAGCGTCGACAATCAGACCGAACGCATCGTCGCCGAGATGGTATCGGGCAATTACTTCTCGCTGCTCGGCGTGTCACCCGCACTCGGGCGTGTCTTCAACTCCAGGGAGGACGACCAGGTGTTCATGGGGCACCCGGTCGTCGTGCTCGGCTACGACTACTGGGTGACGCGATTCGCGCGCGATCCATCCATCATCGGTAAGAAAATTCTCGTCAACAACTATCCGATGCAAATCGTCGGAGTCTCGGCACAGGGCTTCGCGGGTCTGGATCCCGCGGAATCGCCGCAGATCCGCGTACCGATCCTGATGAAGGACGCGATGGTTCCCGACTGGGGATGGGTTCATCTCGACGATCGCCGGACACGGTGGGTTCAGGTGTTCGCACGATTGAAGCCGGGCTACACGGTGGAATCGGCCAAGGCGCCGATGCAGGGCTTGTTCATGCAGGTTCGCGGCTACGAGTCGACACTCCCCGCGGCGAAAGACTGGTCGCAGTATGCGCGCGATCAGTTCATGAAGGGGCAGCTCGTGGTCGAGAGCGCGGCGATGGGCTATTCGAACCTGCGCAACGATTTCTCGACGCCGTTGATCGTGCTGATGTGCATGGTCGGTCTCGTCCTGCTGATTGCCTGCGCGAACGTCGCGAACCTGCTGATTGCGCGGGCGTTCATGCGTCAGAAAGAAATTGCCGTGCGATTGTCGCTCGGTGCTTCGCGCGCACGGCTGGTGCGGCAACTTCTCGTCGAAAGCCTGACGTTATCGTTTGCCGGAGGGGTCGTCGGCTTGATGCTCGCGTTTGTGCTCACGCGCGGACTCCTGGCGTTCATTCCCAACGGCACGCAGCCGCTGCTCGTATCGCCTCGGCCCGACGGGCGGATCCTCGCCTTCACCATAGCGCTGACATTCATCACCGGCATTGTGTTTGGGCTGCTGCCGGCCCTGCGTGCCAGCCGTCCAGATCCATGGACGACGCTGAAAGACACGATGGGATCGATCGCCGGCACCGGCGGTTCGCTCTTTCTCCGCAAAGGGCTGGTGACGGCGCAGGTTGCGCTGAGTTTTCTCTTGCTGTTCGGTGCCGGACTGTTCGTCAAGAGCCTGCAGAATCTGAAGACGACGGACACTGGGGTTGCTCTCGATAACCTGATCGCATTCCAGGTGGCACCGGCACTCAGTGGATACGACAACGAAAAGGCTGTGCAATTCAATCGCGATCTGCTCGAACACCTGAGGACAGCAGCCGGCGTGAAATCAGCGGCGATGGCCGTCGTGCCGATCCTTTCCGGCGACGAATGGGACAGTTCGACCGCCGTCGAGGGACATACCTTCGCCGACGGCGAGGATCAACAGGCGTTCATGAACGCGTTCTCGCCGGGTTATTTCGAAACGATGCGGATTCCTCTCCTGGAAGGTCGAGACTTCCGCCTGAGTGACATCGTTGAAAGCCCGACGGTCGCGATCGTAAACCGTAAGTTTGCCGAGCACTTCTTTCCCGGTAAGAGCGCGGTTGGCAAGCGGCTGGGACGCGGCGGCGGCAACAAGGCGAAGCTAACCATCGAGATCATCGGTGTCGTCGGCGACTCCCTCTACGAAGGGCCGCGCGAAGGCGTTCACCGCCAGGTATTCGTTCCGGCATGGGGAAAGAGCAGCGTCATCTACTACGTGCGCACCAACATCGCGTCATCGAGTGTCTTCAACGTCGTCCGCAATGAGGTCAAGCAACTCGACGCGACGATGCCGATCTATGGCATGAAGACGGTGGAGGGGCAGCTCGACGAAACACTGCTTACCGATCGACTGGTCGCGCTGCTGTCGGCCGGATTCGGACTCCTGGCAACCATCCTCGCGTCGATTGGGCTCTACGGCGTGATGGCCTTCGTCGTGGCACGCCGTCGCAAGGAGCTCGGCATTCGCTTGGCGCTCGGTGCGCAACCCGGTGTCGTGATCTGGATGGTCATGCGCGAGGTGTTGTTACTTCTCGCAATTGGCCTCGCGGTTGGCATTCCGTCGGCACTGCTGCTCGGCCGGTCTGTTTCCAGTGTGCTCTATGGCGTCAAGGCCAGCGATCCATTAATGGCGACGTCGACGATCGTACTGCTGACGCTGGTATCGGCTGCTGCGGGTCTCATTCCCGCACGCAGGGCGAGCCGCATCGATCCAATACTCGCGCTCAGATACGAGTAGAAAGGGACGTCAGATCCTCCCAAACTGCTTCACCGCTTCCTTGATCGAGCGGTACTTCTCGATGAAGGGGAGCATCCGATGCTCGGTGTCGTCGAGTTCCTGCGATTTTTTGAGCACTTCTGGTGCCCGGCCAATCGGGACGACAGCGACGCCGTCCTCGTCGGCGGTGATGATGTCGCCGGGATTGACGCGCACGCCGGCGCACGTGACGGCGACGTTCACACCGGTGACACGGTAGTGGTTGATCGTCGTTGACGGCGCGACGCCGCGACTGAAGACCGGGAACTGCAGCTTCCGGATCTGCGGCGTGTCGCGCACGGAGGCGTCGATCACGGCACCGGCAAAGCCGCGGTATTTCATTGCGGTCGCCATCAGCCCGCCGATGCCGGCATAGTCGGCACCATCCTCGAGCACCATGACGTAGACCGATCCGGCTGGCGAGTTATCGATCGCGTCGAGCATGCCCTGAGAGGCGGCCGATCCCTCTTTGTGTTCTTCTTTCTTCAACTGCACCGTTACAGCCGGTCCGGCAAATTTCGTCGCCGACAGCGGCCGCATGTCGTGCGCCATGTAGGCGCGTTGCCCATACAACTGCTCCATCGCGTCTGCAACGGACGCGACTTCGACGGTGCGGAAGCCGTCCACGAGCGAGACTTCGGCAGGCGGTTGCGCCATCACCCATGCGGCGCTGACCAGCGCGCCGATACCTACAAAAAAAACTACCCTTTTCATTCTGTGCCTCGTATCCGTGTGTGTCCGTGTTCATCCGTGGCTTTATTTGTAGTTCTTCCGGACTTCTTCCAGTCGTTTCTTCAAGTACTCCTCGTATTCCTTCTTGAGCGCCGGGTCCTTCGGTGTGCTGTAGATATCACTCGACTTGTACTTTCCTTCGTCGAATTTCTTGCGCGTCCACTCGTCGTGGATGTGGACGATGTCGGCGTTGTCGACCACTTGCTGCACGAGGACGGGAGGGATGAAATAGACACCTTCCGAGTCGCCAAACACCAGATCTCCCGGCATCACGGTGGCGCTGCCGATGCGGACGGGAATGTTGATGCCGCTGATGACGACGTTGGTCAGAAAACTCGGATGGGTTTTGCGGAAATAGGCCGGCATGTCCATCGCGGAGATGCCATCCAGATCCCGGATCGCGCCATCCACGACCAGCCCGCCGCCCTTGGTCGCCTTCATGATGTAGTAGAAGAGGTTGTCACCGACGATCGTTCCGCCGTCTCCCTGACCGAACAGATCGACGACGAGCACGTCTCCAGGCTGCAGCATGTCGATCGCGGTTTGATTGTTCATCCGATCCAGTCCCGCGGCCTTGGCGCGCGCCGTGATGACGCCGTCAAGATCCGGCCGCAGCGGCATGAACTGCACGGTGAAGGCTCGTCCGACGAGCCTCTTCTCCGGATGCAGTATCTGAAATCCATCGGCCCACTGATTGCGAAAGTTCTTGGCCGGCAGGATTGCGAACACTTCTTCCGCCGAGAGTCCGCGCGCGCGTTCGATTAAGCCGTCGGGAACTTTGGGGCGCCCGTCAGGGAAGCGATCGAACGGGTTCTGCGCCGTCAGCTCGATCATTTGATCTCTGCTCAGCGTGAACAGCTGCGCCTGCGAGAGCGCGGGTGCCAGCAGTGCACTGAGCGCTGCCACGATCGCAAAGCGAATTCGACATGTCATAAGCGACCCCTCACCAGCTAGGACCACTGCCGATCCGACGTCCGGTCGGTGTTCCATTCCGGCGTCGGCAGGAAGTAACCCGGTTCGAGAAGATGCTGTTTCACCGCGGCTTCATTCAGCGTGATTCCGAGGCCTGGCTTGTCGGGAACCGTGATGAACCCCTTGTTGACGATCGGCTTTTCAATTCCGTCCACGAGGTCTCCCCACCAGGGCACGTCGACCGAGTGATTCTCGAGCGCGAGGAAGTTCTCCGTCGCCGCGGCGCAGTGAACATTGGCCATGCACGACACTGGTGTGCCTGCGAAGTGCATCGCCATGGCCACACCATACTCCTGGGCCGTGTCGCCAATTTTCTTCGTCTCCAGGATGCCGCCGGATGTGGCGAGATCAGGGTGAATGATGTCGACCGCGTGTGTGCGACACAGTTCGATGAACGGCTCTTTCAGGTAGATGTCTTCGCCGGTGAGGACCGGAATGTCGACCGCATCGGTGATCTTCTTCAGGAGATCCGTGTATGGCCACGGGACCATGTCCTCGAGCCACGCCAGGTTGTATTTCTCGAGCCCCTTGCCAAGACGGATACAGCTGTTGACGCCGATGTGGCCGAAATGATCGGCGCACAGGGGAATATCCATCCCGACAATCTCGCGGATCGCGGCGACGTAGTCGCACATCAACGCGACACCTTTGTCGGTGATCTCGGTTCCCGTCAACATCCCGACGGTCGGATCGCCATACGCCAGGCTCGTCCCCGCCGGCATCGTCAATGCGCCGGGAACGTCGGCGACGAGATCGATACCCAGGTCCATCTTGAGCCACGTGAACCCCTGATCCCGGCGGGCTTTCAGGCGCTGACCATACACTTTTGGATCGTGCGACTCGGTCGTGTCGGCGTAGCAGCGAACCTTGTCGCGAAATTTTCCCCCGAGCATTTGATACACGGGCACGTTATAGGCCTTGCCGGCGAGATCCCACAGCGCCATTTCCACCCCGCACACGCCGCCGCCTTGACGCGAATGCGATCCGAACTGCTTGATACGCCGGAACAGCTTGTCGACATTGCAGGGATTCTGGCCGAGCAGGCGGCTCTTCAACATCAACGCATAGTTCTTACTTGCGCCGTCGCGCACCTCGCCGAGTCCGTAGATGCCCTGATTCGTGTCGATTCGAATGATCGGGCACGTCATCGGCGCGCCGCCAATCACCGCGACACGAAGATCAGTGATCTTCAGATCGGATGGCTTCGAGTTGGTGTTGATGTTCTGTGCGAGCGCGTCGATCGGATCTGGCGGTGCCGCTCGAGCGGACCGTGTCAGCGATCCCACACCAAGTGCCGCGACGGTGCTCTTGAGGAACGACCGCCTTGCGTCAATTGTGCGATCTGGTGCCATGGGGAGCCTCCTGTTCGCGTTTCTGACTGCGCGTGGGGTCCTACCCCCCCACGCGCTCTCGCTCGGCGACTTCGCGCCTCGCTCGGGCCGCGGCGGTTGCCCTTAAGAAGCGAGCGCCGCCTGCATCATGGCGCGCGTGTAGCCGACGTTGAACGCATAGCCGGCGTATCCGCCGCCGCCCGGATACTGCGGTTTGAAATTCGGGCGTTCGCGGTCGTAGTCGATCCCGCGCGGGTGCTCCGGATACACCAGGCGGGTGTATTTCTGCCGCACCAATTCCTTCATCACCGAAAACATGTCATTTTCGCCTTCGTCGATGAAGACCTCGGTATAGCGTTCGTAAACCTTCTGCACTTTGACGTTCCGGAAATGGACGTGATTGATCCGGTCCCTCGACCCGAACCACCGGCACACTTCCACGGGATCGCCGCCCATCTCCCGCGTGACGCCACAGTCGAACGTGATCCCATTGGATGGCGAGTTCACGATGCCGACGAGCTTCTTCCATCCGTCGATAGTTGCCATGATTTGTTGTGAACCACGGCTGATCGGAGCTGGCGGATCGTTCGGATGTAGCGCGAGACGTACTCCGGCCTTCTCAGCTTCGGGCACGATTGCTTTCAGGAAGTACGTGATGTTGCTCCACATCGCGTCAAGCGAGTGCGCCCCCTCCTGGTCGAGCGGCGGAAGCCCCTTCATTCGCTCGTAGTCGAATCCGGTCCAGCCCGTACCCGCGCGGCCGGTCTCTTCGAAATAGCCTTCCATCGCGCGATGCGCATACCAGTTGTATTCCACGACGGGTAATCCAACACGGCCGGCGGCCTTGATCGACTGGATCACTTTCTCGATATCCGCATCGCGCTCGGGCCGGTTGTAGATCGCGTTGGGAAATCCGGAGATCATCAGGTTGGCAAGCGTGAGCCCGTTCGCTTTCAGCCGATCCATCATTTCCTTGAGCCGGGCTTCCTCCCACGGAATGCGTGGTCCGCCAGCGATCACATGGTCGACACCGAGTTGGCGGATGCGCCGACCGGCGGCTTCCGCGGCTTCATCAGGCGACGCACCTGCCGGGGCTCCCAGTCCGGCCTCGAGGCAGATCTTCGGTGTGTCCTTGCCTTCGAAGTGCGGGCGCGTCTGCGCGGCCGCGACGATCGGAGAGGCGCCATACGCGGCCCGCACTCCCAGCGCTGCAGCACCGGCGGTTTTGAGCAGGGTTCGGCGAGAGGGTTTCGTCGTCATATAAGCGGCTTAATACAGTAGCTATCGGCGGCTGTGTCAAGGGGAAATGGTTGGGTGCCGAGAGTGCCAGGAGTGCAAGGAGTGCCAGGAGTGCAGCCGTGCAGCCGTGCTACATTCCCGGCTCATGAACTCGTCCGACCACCTCCAGCGCCGCTTCGGCCTGCTGCATGCGACCGCGCTCAACATGACGAACATGATGGGTGTCGGTCCGTTCATCACGATCCCTTTGCTGATGACCGCATTGGGTGGGCCGCAGGCCATGCTCGGCTGGCTCATCGCGCTGATGATTGTCATTCCCGACGGGATGGTCTGGAGCGAGCTCGGATCGGCGATGCCGGGTTCGGGCGGCAGCTATGTCTATCTCCGTGAAGGGTTCGGCCGCGAACGGTGGGGCCGCCTGGCGGCGTTTCTCTTCATCTGGCAATTCATTCTCAGCGGTCCGCTCGAGATCGCGTCCGGCTACATCGGGTTCTCTCAGTATCTCGGCTACCTGTGGCCGTCCTTGACGCGGATCCAGTTTGCGCTGATTGCTGCGGCCGTCGGCCTGTTGAATCTCGCGCTTCTCTATCGCCCGATCGGATCGCTCGGTGCGCTCACCGTGACGTTGTGGGCAGGCAGCCTTTTGACAACGGCGGCGGTCATCATCACGGGAATGACTCGGTTCGACCCGAGCATCGCCTTCGATTTCCCGCCTGGCGCGTTCAATTTTTCACTCGGATTTCTTGTCGGCCTCGGCGCCGCTTCACGCGTTGGCATCTACGACTATCTGGGCTACTACGACATCTGCTACATCGGCGACGAGGTCAGGGACCCGGCCCGCGTCATCCCACGCTCAATCCTGGTCAGCATCGTCCTCGTCGCGATCATCTACATTCTGATCAACCTCTCGATCATCGGTGTTGTCCCGTGGCGCGAATTCGTGCCTGCTGCCGATCATCCTCAGTCTGGATTCATCGTGTCCGTCTTCATGGAGAAGATTTACGGCCGGCAGGTGGCAACATTATTCACTGCGGCCATTCTGTGGACGGCTCTGGGTTCCGTGTTTGCGCTGCTGCTCGGATACTCCAGGATTCCCTACGCCGCGGCGAACGATGGCTACTTCTTCAAAGCGTTTGGTCGTCTGCATCCGACAAAGGCGTTTCCGTACATTTCGCTGCTCGTTGTCGGGGCCGCCTCTATCATCTGCAGCTTTTTTTCGCTGGATATCGTAATTAGTGCGCTCATCACGACCAGAATTCTCGTTCAGTTCATCGGTCAGATTGGTGCCCTCACGCTGCTGCGACGGCGTGGCGTGCACCGTCCCGGCACTTATCGGATGTGGCTCTATCCGCTGCCCAGCCTCGTCGCGCTTGCGGGATGGATCTTTGTCTTTGCCACCTCGGATGTTCGGGTGATCCTCTTTGGCCTGGTTACGCTGTTGCTTGGAGTCGTGGTGTTCGGCATCTGGTCCTGGCGCGCCCAGCGATGGCCCTTTTCTGTGGTTACCACGTAGATGCGCCACACCCTCCTGGCCTTTGTTGCTCTGTCGGTCATGCTCGGGCCGGCCCGGCCGTCGTTCGATCAGAGCACGTCACTCGCGCATGTCGAAGTGTCGCGCATGTCGATGGCCTGCCTGTACACCATCGACGCTTACGCGAGGACAAACGAACCGACGCTTCGTGCCACTCTGGAATCAGCGCTCGACGAAGTCGATCGGATCGATCGGCTGATGAGCCACTACAAACCGGAGAGTCCGCTGTCACGAATCAATCGCGAGGCGGCACGTCATCCGGTCGTGGTCGACCCTGAGTTGTTTGGCTTCATCAAACAATCGCTGAAGTACAGCAGTGAGACCGGCGGTGCGTTCGACATCACCGTCGGGCCGCTGATGAAAGCGTGGGGATTCTTTCGCGGCGAAGGTCACATGACATCCGAAGCGGATCTCGCGAAGGTCATAAAACGCGTGGGGTCTCGTCACGTTGTGCTCAACGAAGACAAGCAGACGATTCGGTTCGATGTCGAAGGCGTCGAGCTCGATCTCGGCGGGATCGCCAAAGGCTATGCGGTCGATCGCGCCGTCGCCATTCTACGGGCAAACCACGTCGACGCCGCGCTCGTTAGCGCCGGCGGCAGCACCATCTATGCGCTCGGCGCGCCGCCAGAACGGATCGGCTGGAACGTATCCATTCAGGATCCGACTGACGCCAGCAAAGTCGCGCGCGAGGTGACGCTCGTCAATCGTGCGCTGTCGGTGGCGGGTAGTTCCGAGAAATCATTCGAAGCCAACGGCACGCGCTACTCGCACATCATGGATCCGAGCACGGGAAGGCCGGTGCAAGGCGTGCTCAGCGTCGCCGTGGTGACCAACACCGGAACAAATGGGGATGCGCTCGACGACGCGCTGTTTGTGCTGGGGCCAACGAAGAGCGCTGAGTATTTAGAACGGCATCCAGGTGCGGAGGCTCTATTTTTTGTTCCTGACAGTTCACGTGGGTGGACGCTGGTCGATTTGCAGCGGCAGACTGGCGATTTGGAAGCGTTGCCGTTCGCGCCCAGGCACTACATCGCCTTTCACGCCTCCTCACCGATTACGATCGACGGCAGACTGGACGATCCGTCGTGGAAGGACGCACCCTGGACGGAGACCTTTGTCGACATCGAAGGCGATCGACGGCCTCAACCTCGCTTCCGCACACGCGCGAAAATGTTGTGGGACGACAAATGGTTCTACATCGTGGCCGAGATGGAGGAGCCCGACGTGTGGGGTACGCTGACCAGGCGCGATTCGATCATCTTCCGCGACAACGACTTCGAAGTATTCATCGATCCCGACGGCGATACGCATGCGTATTACGAGCTCGAAGTGAACGCATTAGCGACTCCGTGGGATCTGATGTTGATCAAGCCATACCGCGACGGTGGCCCGGCGATCCACGCGTGGGACATCGCCGGGCTGCAGGCCCGCGTGGATGTGAAGGGCAGTCTCAATCGGCCTGGCGATCGCGACGAGGGCTGGACGATCGAGCTGGCGCTGCCCTGGGAGATTCTGAAAGAGGCACAACCAAACACGCGAGTACCACCACGGCCGGGCGAGCAATGGCGGATCAATTTTTCCCGCGTCGAATGGCAGACAGAGGTACGCGACGGCGCCTACGTCAAGCGAACGAAACCTGACAGCACTGATGCACTCGCGGAGGACAATTGGGTCTGGAGCCCACAGGGCGCCGTCAACATGCACATGCCGGAGCGCTGGGGATACGTCCAATTCACCGAGGCTCCAGTCAGCCCGTCTGCGTCGTTCGTCGACGATCTGAATGAACGCGTGAAGTGGGCGCTGCGGCGCCTCTACTACCGGCAGCGCGCCTATCGCACTGCGAACGGGACTTACGCATCTACGCTTGATGCGCTGAATGCGGCCGACATTCGCGTCGAGGGCATCGCGTTCGCGCCGACGATGCAAACAACCGCCTCCGGCTACGAGATCACGGCTCCCGGCTTCGATCGCACGATCGTCCACATCATCAGCGACGGGCGCGTCTGGGTGACGCGGAATCCCTGATCCCTCATCGCTCCACCCAGTGATGGGGGATTCGCACGCTTGACATCCGGCGGCGCGACTGTCATACTGTCCTATGACAGATAGGTCACAGACGTGCGCTTTCAACTCAATTTCAAATCGGGAAAGCCGGTATATCTGCAGCTGGTCGACCAGGTGAAGTCGGCGGCCGCGTCCGGCGTCGTTCAGGCTGGCGATCCGTTGCCGTCGATTCGGCCTTTGGCCGAAGAGCTTCGCGTGAACCGCAACACGGTGGCGAAGGCCTATGCCGAGCTGGAGAACCAGCGCGTCATCGAAACCGTCGCCGGCAAGGGCTGTTTCGTTCGTGCGAGCAGTTCCCCTTTTAGAAAAGACGTTCGTCTGAAACTCGTTGCGGAAACGATCGACGATGCGGTGGTGCAGGCCCATCACCTGCAGGTCGGGAAAGCAGAGTTCCTCCGGCTGGCGGAGGAGCGGTTCGATGCATTCGAAGACAAAAGAGCCCGTGCGGTACACGAGTGACGCTATGAATAATCACAGCGACGTCATCGAGATCAATCAGCTCGTTCGTCGATACGGCAGGACCGACGCGGTGAACGGACTCAACCTGCGCGTGGAGCCTGGCCGTTGTTACGGCTTTTTTGGCCGCAACGGCGCCGGGAAGACCACGACGATCAAGTGCTTGCTGAATCTGCTCCGGCCGACCGGCGGAGAAGTCAAAGTCTTCGGAATGAATCCGGCCAGCAACGAAGTGGCGGTCAAGTCGCGGCTTGCCTACGTCCCCGATTACGTGGCGTTCTATCCGTGGATGACGGTGCGCGACACGCTGGACTACTTCGCGTCGTTTCGTGCGTCGTGGAATCGCGACACCGAGCGCGCGCTGATCGACCAGTTCCGGCTGGACCCGGCGCAGAAGACAAGTCACCTCTCCAAGGGGCAGCGCACCCAGGTGGCCCTTGTTGCCGCAGTGTGCCCGGAACCCGACCTCCTCGTCCTCGACGAGCCGACGGCCGGTCTCGATCCGATCGTTCGCCGCGAGTTCATCCAGACTGTGATTGGCGCGTATCAGGATGCCGATCCCGGTCGCCGCACGGTGTTCGTCTCGACGCACTTGATTTCCGAGTTCGAAGGGTTGATCGACGAGTTCACAATCATCGAGCACGGCCGGAACGTGCTGACGATGTCGGCCGATGCCGCCCGCGAGCGCTATCAGAAGATCCACGCGCGATTTGCCATTGAACCGGACGGGATCGAACTTGGCGGTGCGCGGGTGATACGGCAGCGCGGCCGGGAAATCGAACTGGTGATCAATGGCAACGCCGACGACGTGATGAATCGGCTGCGCGCCAGGGCGCTGGAGTCGATCACCACCGAAGCGTTGAGTCTCGAAGAGATCTTCGTCGCGACGCTGCAGCCCGGAGGGGCGGTCGCATGAGCCCCAGCCGACTGATTCCGGCGGATCTCTCCAAAGAGATTCGTGCGCTCCTGCCTTTGTGGCTCGGATGCGTTGTAATGGCGTGGCTCGGGGGGAGCGACCGCTTCCTGTTTCGCGTTGGGTTCGTTGCGTACTTGGTCGGATCCGCCGCACTTGGCGCTCTGTCGATCGGGCAGGAATATACCAATCGCACCCTGGCGCTCTTGCTGACGGTGCCGATTAGCCGTCGCCGCATATTTCTGGCGAAGGCGACGGTGCTGCTTCCGATGTTGATCGTCCTCGCACTTATTGCGCTGATCAGATTGCCGGCCGCGCCGATGGGCCGCGAGATGAGCGACACGGTGCTGGTTGGGCTGCTGGCGTTGCTAAGCAGTGCCTTTCTCGCGCCGTGGCTGACGATGGTATGCAGGAACGTGATCGCGGGAGCGGTGTTCTCGCTCTCGATCCCGGCCGCCGTACTGATCGGCAGCGAGTTGCTGGCGCTGGTAATCACTGGAGAGGTCGATTCGCCGGCGTCGCAGTCGTTCAGGATGCGAGTGTTGTGGGCCGTCACGTTGCTATTGTCCGTGGTTGGTGCAATTTCGAGCTGGCGCACGTTCATGACGCTCGAAGCGGATGAGGGACCGCGAGCGGAATTCCGATTACCACGCTTTTTCAGTCGTTCGGGATCACGGGCACCAGCGTCGGACGGACTGCAGCGGATCCATCCCGTCTGGAGTCTTCTTCGAAAGGAATTCCACCTCCAGCAGTTGACCTTTGTGACGTCGGCACTCTACCTCTGCGGCTGGATTGCGACACTGGTTGGCCGGCGCATGACAGGGCTCCGGGATGTCGAGGATGCCCTGTTGATTCTGACCATCGTCCACGGCGCGATTGTCGCTCTGCTCAGTGGATCGCTGGCCAGTGCGGAGGAGCGACACCTGGGTGTGCTGGGCTCGCAACTGTTGATCCCGGTGTCGACACGACGACAGTGGGCGATCAAGGTCGCGACCGTGTTCGTACTGTGTGTGCTTCTCGCGTTGGTATTGCCGGCAGGACTGATATTGCTCTTCGGGCTCGCACGTTCGGTGAGCCTCAATGTGCCGTTCGCGGCCGCCGTGATCATGCTGGCCGCCGTCTCACTGTATGTGTCATCGCTGAGCAGCAGCGGCCTGAAGGCGCTATTGGTGTCCGGGCCGGCCGCGCTCTCCCTCTTGGTGTTGATTCCGCTGCTTGGAGATTTCGTGCTCTGGGTTGGAAAACTGGTGAAGACCACGCCGAGGGGGGATGCGTTCGGGCCTGGCCCAACGGCATTGATTGCCGCGATCGTGTTTACTCTGTTGATCGCATTCGGCCTGACGAATCATCGATCGAGCGATCGGTCTTCGCTCGTCGTCTGGCGGCAGATTCTGTGGCTCTCGGGTTCGGTCTTGTGCGTCTTGCTCATCGCGCTGCTGACGTCTCGCGTTTAGTTCAACGCCTCAGTCGTCCACAGCTTCCCACCAAGCGAGGTGTAGAGTCCCCAACCCGCAAGGGTGAGCGCAATACCGGCAAGCAGCAGCGTGTTGCCAAAGTACCACGCCGACGTGTCGAGGGTGGCATTCAGGCTCAGCACAATTGACGTGATGAAGTGGGCGACGGCGTACGAGAGCAGTCCCCATCTGAGAACGACGATCGCGCCAGTGCCAAAATACGTGAATCCCATCAGCGCTCCGAGCCAGGGGCGCTCATTGCTCAACGCATTCAGCAACGTGAACATGCCCACGAACGCGAGTGCGGCGGCCCACTGATTGCGGAGGAGCACCCGCAGGACAAACAGCAGGAAGAAGTAGAGCAGCATGTTTCGTATCGCGTACGGAATCTGCTGCAGGACGGCTCCGACAGTGCTCCGCAGACCCGAGAGGAGTTCAACACTTCCAGGAAAATCCCCCAGCGACGCGCCGCCACTCGCGGCATCGAGTCCGCGAATCATGAGGACCCATGCCACCCCCAGCGCCACGCCGAACAGCACATCTCGCCCCACCACGGGATCACGCAGCCGACCGGTCAACACGTTGCTCCACGAGACGAGCACTTGCGGCCAGTGTCTGCGGACGAAAGGTTCCAGCGCCAGATATAGCGTCCAGAAAAGGACACCGTTGAACACCGACGTGCACACGGCAATCAGCAACATGCCAAGCAGGCCGAGCGACGCCACCAAATGCACCTGACACACCCAGAGCGCCAGCAGCACGCTCGACATGCAAATCCCCAGGCGTGCCGCGCCGTGCCGGTCGCCACGCCCCGATCGCATGTGTCTGAATGCCAGCAGCCCGGCGCCAGAAAGAATCGAGATCGCCAGCGCGAACAGCACGATGATGGTGGCGTTGACGCGCGCGGTCGATGGCGGCGGCATCCGCGACGGCTTCTGCCACGGACCCACGAGCATGAACGCCACCGGTCGCCCGCCGAGGGCGGCAGCCTCGACGCGAAGCGGCCGGCCGCTCTCCGGCCACTGGCCTGTCCATGCCAGGCGAGTATCTGAAGCGGCGAGCCAATTCCACAACGGGTCGACCGTTTGAAACTTGGAAAGATCGAGCCCGGCCAGCGCAAATACTGGTTTCCAGTCAACCGGCGCCGGACGGGTGGGCGCATCGTCGCGTTGCGGCGGGATGGTCTCGAAAAACGTCAGCCGTCCGCGGTGATCGAGTTCAAGCTGCGTCATGCCGGACAGCAGCGGCGGCGGATCTTCGCGATCGACGATGCCGGGTATCAGGAGATCGGAATGGAACGCGAAGCCGGTCAAAGGGAAGGGACTCTGTCGATACCAGAAAGTCAGCGGCGACGGCGATTGCGACAGAATCTCGTCCCACTTTGGCGACGGCTTGTCGTTGTCGTGAATGTACTTCGTCAGATCCTCGTTCCACGCAAACTCGTAGGCCCGATCGTGTCCCCGCGACGACAAGCCGAGCTGGGCGACAATATCTCTCGCCTTCTGCGCGAGAACCTCGCTGCTGTACTCCGGCCGCATGCGATCGAGTGGGCTCGTCCGCAAGGCCACTCCGAACGCTGCCAGGATGCCGACGAGGACGGCGCCGAACACCGGCCACGCGACGCGCGGCCGCAATCCGATTCCTTCGCCGGCGGCGGCGACCATTTCCGGTGACGGCGTTTCCCCTGCAGCAAGAGCGGCCGCTAAGGGATCTCCGCCCGGCAGCGCCGCCGAGACCGCCAGTGCCGACGACGGTCGGCGCTCAGGATCCGGTTCGAGGCAGCGAAGAATCGCGCGTTCGATGCTCAGATCCATTGCGCTCACGAGCGTCGATGGCGGCTCGGTCGATCGGCTCTGATGCTGCATCTGCAGATCGGCGATCGTCGTTGCGGTGAACGCGCGGCGTCCGGTGAACAGTTCGTACAGCACCAGGCCAAGCGCGAAGATGTCACTTCGCGCCGTCACCGCCTTTCCAAGGAGCTGTTCCGGCGCCATGTACGCCGGCGTTCCCGCGCGCACATCATCGGCGCCGCCGACGACAGCAAGACCAAAGTCCATGACACGGACGCGTCCCTCACCGTCGAGCATCACATTGGCCGGTTTGAGGTCGCGGTGAATCACGCCGCGCTGGTGTGCAGCCGCGAGTCCGGCACAGAGCTGACGTGCGATGTCGGTTGCCTTGTCTTCAGGGAAGCGGCCGATCCGCCGGAGAGACGTCGCCAGATCCTCGCCGCCGACGTACTCCATCGAGAGGTAGAGGAGGCCCGAGACTTCCCCGATGTCGTAGACACGACAGACATTCGGATGCGAGACCTGTCTCGCGATTCGAACCTCGTTGTGGAACTGTGCGAGCCTGGCAGGATCGTGCTGCAGTTCGGTCGGGAGGAATTTCAGCGCGACCGCTTGACCGAGTCGCAGATCATCGGCTCGATAAACTTCACCCATTCCGCCGCGGCCAAGGAGACCGATGATTCGGTACCGGTCGCTGAGAATCGCGCCCGGCGCGAAGCGGCCGTGACTGATTGAGTCGGATGAAGACAGCCATCCGCTCGATGACGGGCGTTGAACATCGCTGGGAGGACGGATGGCGGTACCGCCTGGCGCAAGAACGGTGACCTGTTCGGGGCCCGATATGGTGACGTCCGCGTGAGCCGGACGCCCACACGACGGGCAGAAGCGGGCAGTGTCTGGCGTCTCGGTGCCGCAGCCAGGGCAACGCACGTCAAGATTCTACTTGCGTTTATCGGGCATATTGCCTCGCCCGCAGTTCCATAACACATCAGCCTCTCGACGGCGACGCGCCAGCCCAGTTATAAATAAGAAGATATGTCGATGCCAGTGGAAGTGCGCCTGCGGGTGCCCAACATGAAAGTTCGCGCGTTGGATGAGAACGGATATCCCATCGATCACGCCTCCATGCGCTTTCGAAAGGTCATTGAAGTTCCAAAGATCCCGAAGCCGGACGAGATGCTCGATCTTTCAACAAGCTCGGGGAAGACATTGCAGGCACGTGTTGTTCGCGCTGACTGGAATGAAGGGCTCGGGTTGTTCGTGCTGTCGTGCCAATATGCGAACCGATCGATCACGGCGGAGGAGTACGGAGCGCTGGCGACTGATCCTGCGTGGCAGTTGAAACACTTGTTGGAGTAGCTCTACGGCACTCTTGGGGCGCTGTGGTCGATGAAGGCGTCGTGCAGCAGCCGCACGGCGTCGTCCAGGACTCCGCGTTCCACCAGCCACGTCGCTCGAAACGACGAGGTCGACACACCGTGTGATGCGATCCCCCGCGAACCCAGGCATTCCGACCCCCGACGCACATTGGCGTAGGTGGCGTTGATGCCGGCGCCGATGGCGCTCAAGGCGCCCAGGCCGTCCACCAGATTGACGTTGTTGCCAAACGCGGCATCGAGCTGCTTGCGGAATCGATCCTCGTTGTGAAGATTCTCGCGAGATATCACGACGGTGACGCCATCACCGGGCTGTCGCAACGCTGAGACGTGCAGTTGTTTGCCGCTGACGCCGCAGTCGTCCATCACCTGGACGAGACGCATCGCGTCCTCCGTTGACTGCAGGAGGAGGATGTCGCGCTCGCTGGCAACGCCGGCCACTGTACCCGGCATGCGTGGCGCATGGCGGCGAACGACGGTGCCATCCGACGAAGGATCCGGTCCAGGGAGGGGAGAGGACGTCGCGCGCGCGTAGATGGCGATGCCTTTTTCCTTCGCAAACTCCACGGCCTGTGCGTTGAGTACCTTTGCTCCTGCTTCCGCAAGCTCCTGCGTTTCTTCGTACGTGAGCGCGGCGATTCGACGTGCGCCCGGCACAACGCGCGGGTCGGCGGTGTAGACGCCGTCGACGTCCGAGCAGATCTCGCACCACTCTGCGCCCAGCGCCGCCGCCATCGCGACAGCCGTTGTGTCGCTGCCACCACGTCCCAGCGTCGTCACTTCGCGGCGGTAAGAGACTCCCTGATACCCGGCAATGACGACAACGCGTCCGCGCGCGAGTTCGTCCTGGACGCGAAATGGCCTGACCTCGATGATCCGCGCATCGACGTGACGATCGTTGGTGATGATTCCTGACTGGCTGCCTGTAAAGCTGATGGCGTCGCCGCCCAGTTCCCGGATTGCCATGGAGAGCAAGGCCATCGAGATTCGCTCGCCAGCCGACAGCAACATGTCGAGCTCCCGACGATCGGGATTGGGCGACACTTGACGGGCAAGACCCAGCAGCTCATCAGTGGTATCACCCATCGCCGACACGACGACCGCGACGTCGTGGCCTTCGGCCTTCGTCCGCATGATGCGCTCGGCGACCTTGCGGATACGCGTGACATCGGCAACACTGCTGCCGCCATACTTTTGAACCACGATCGACATGGTCTGCATCATA
Source organism: Vicinamibacterales bacterium (assembly GCA_035491715.1). Classification (GTDB taxonomy): domain Bacteria; phylum Acidobacteriota; class Vicinamibacteria; order Vicinamibacterales; family 2-12-FULL-66-21; genus JALZOC01. Next base: position 79,085 of record DATJKH010000029.1, read on the forward strand.
CCAATTGGCGAATAGGAGAAATCATGGCCACAGCGACTGTTCACGCAGACGTCCGGCCGGTTCGCGAGTCACGTTCCGCAGGCGTTGTCGCACCGCTGCAACGAATCGGCTCACTCGATCTGGTTCGCGGCGCGATCATGGTCCTGATGGCGATCGATCACGTGCGCGTCTATTCGGGTGTGCCGGCCGGCGGACCGTCCCCTGGCATCTTCTTCACGCGATGGATCACGCATTTCTGTGCCCCGGGGTTCGTGTTCTTTGCCGGGACCGCCGCGTATTTGCAGGGACGCAAGATTGCCCGTCCCGACCTCGCGAGATATCTGATCACGCGCGGCCTCATGCTCATCGTTCTCGAGTTGACCGTCATCAAGGCGTCGTGGACGTTCAACGTTAACTACTCGCAGTTTCTTCTCGCCGGCGTCATTTGGATGCTCGGCTGGTGCATGGTGCTGCTCGCTGCCTTCATTTATCTGCCATTACGAGCGGTCGGCGCGCTCGGACTGCTCATCATCCTTGGCCAGAGTGCATTCGGCGCGATCGGCGGCGCGCTGCCGCAGTCGGTCCATCCGTTGTGGGAGTTCATCTATCCGGTCGGTGCGGAATTGCGGCTTGGACAGAATGGTCCGAACGTGACCGTGCTCTACACGATCGTGCCGTGGATCGGCGTCATGTGTGCCGGGTATGCATTCGGCTCGATCATGACGCTGCCCGACAACGAACGACGGCGCTGGTGCATTCGAATCGGTTTGACGGCGACGGTCTTGTTCCTGTTGATAGCCGGGGCCCAGGTCGCCAGGGGCACAGCGGCGGATGGTCCTCCGGCATACGTGCGGCTTCTGAATCAGCAAAAGTATCCGGCATCGGTGCTTTTTCTGATGATGACCCTTGGTCCCCTCATCGGGCTCCTTCCGTTCGCGGAGCGTGCTCGGGGTTGGATCGCTGAGACGCTGACGTTGTTTGGCCGCGTACCGTTCTTCTATTACCTGTTGCACATTCCGCTCATTCACGCGCTCGCGCTGGTCGTCAATTTCCTTCGCGTGGGCCAGGCACATGGCGAGCGCTACGCGACGGCACCGTACGTGTCGATACCGCCGGATCAGCGATGGTCGTTGGCGCTGTTGTATCTGGTGTGGCTGATCGCGGTTGCGATTCTCTATGTGCTGTGCCGACGGTACGCCGGCAGGAAGGCTCACAACCCGAGTGCGTGGATGCGGTATGTCTAACCTACAAATTCGGCATCAGAAAAACAGAATTGCAGCCTGCCCGCCGTAACTTTGGCGAAGGAGGGACTTTCCTCCGCGGGCGTGTGAATTGCTTCGCACCGGCGCGTGACTCGTGCGCTTGTCCAGGTGCTGCTACAGATTATCGGCTTCGCAGCCATCACCACCTGGCTGTTTACCCGATCCCAGCGCTCCAGCTACAGCTCGATGATCGCCTTCGTGCTGGGCGTCGCCGGTTTTTTCGTGTTCATCGACGGATTCAGGCTTGCTGTTCTCGAGGAGTATCGGACGCGCTACGGTCACGTCGTCACAGGTGTCGTGGAAGATCTGCGTAGTTCAGACAGCTCGATCTGGAGCACGTCGCGGATGAAATCGAGCGAGCTTGATACGTACGAACAAGTGTGCCGATTTCTTTTGACGCGTTCACCAGAGGAATGGGTCGTCCACTACAGCTATCCATGTGCCGGTGCGACCGGGTCGTGCCGCGTGCGAGAGCAGGTGACACGCGATCTCTGGAGGCGTCTGACCATCGGACAGCCAATTACCGTCCGTCAATCGATCGACGAAACGAGAACCGCACGGCTGGATGAGAATCCGCAACGCGGATTGGCATTGGTGAAGGTCGCCCTTGCGTGCGTGCTGCTCGCCCTTTCCGGTTTTGTCAGTGGACGCTTTACGCTCTTCCCCGGCCAGAAATACGTCGAAGTTGACGGCGTTGTCACCTCGGTCGAACCCGTCCAGTACGGTAATGAGGCGCGCTGGAAGGTTCGGTTCGCCTACTTCGACGCGCACGGGAACGCGCAGGACAGTGTTGATGAGGTCAACGATCCGTCATGGAAGAGTGGTGACGGCTGCCGCGCGGTGTATCGTCCAAAGACTCCCGATCTCGCGACGCTGCGTCCCCGTCCGGGGTCTGACCCCCGTCTGACCCCGGTCTGACCCCGGTCTGACCCCGGTTTGACCCCGGTCTGACCCCTGATAGATTTGCGGGATGTGCGCGTCGTTTCCTGACTGGATTGAGCCGATGGCCGCAACCCTGACGCAGGAGCGGTTCACCGGTCCGGAATGGATCTTCGAGCGCAAGTTTGATGGCATCCGCCTGATTTCGTTCAAACAGGGGGCCGACGTCCGGCTGTTCTCCCGCAATCGCCTGCCGCAGAACATTCCATCAATCGCCCGCGCCATTGCGGCCTTGCCGGTCGACAACCTGATCCTCGACGGCGAGATCACCTGGGATCGAGCCGGCGCGTATCACGTCTTCGACATCGCCTGGATCGATGACCGCGATGTCAGATCGTTGCCGCTGGAGGAGCGTCGCGAAATCCTCAACCGGTTGCCCCTCCGTCCGCCTCTGCAGCGCGTCACTGCCGTCGACGATCCGAATCCGTGGCAGCGCGCCGAGCGCGAGGGATGGGAAGGGGTGATCGCCAAGCGGCGCGACTCGCGCTACGAGCACCGCCGCTCGCCGCATTGGCTCAAGATGAAGTGCGAAGCATCGCAGGAGTTCGTTGTCGGCGGCTTTACCGACCCCCAGGGGGCGCGCGTCGGACTGGGTGCCCTGCTGGTCGGCTACTTCGAGAATGCAGACCTGGTGTTCGCGGGAAAGATCGGAACCGGTTTCGACACGAAACTTCTGCTCGAGCTGCGTTCGCGACTCGACGCTCTCGAAATTGCGACCACACCATTCACCAAAGCGACAGGCCTCCCGCGTCTGCGCGCGCACTGGGTGCGTCCAGAGATTGTCGTCCAGGTCGCGTTCATCGAATGGACGGTGCACGGCAAGCTACGTCATCCCCGGCTCCTTGGCGTCAGATACGACAAGAATCCGCGCGACGTTGTACGAGAGACGACGTGATTACGATCACGCATCCGGACAAGATCCTGTTTCCCGACAGCGCGATAACCAAGGGAGAACTGGCCGCGTACTACGAGATGGTGGCGCCGTACATGGTGCCGCACATGCGGGCGAGACCGGTCACCATGGAACGATACCATCGGGGCATTGGCGCAGCCGGGTTTTTCCAGAAGGACGTGTCGAGAGGTTTCCCCGACTGGCTTCAACGGGTCGAGGTGCCGAAAAAGGGAGGCACGGTTCATCATCCGATCGTGACCGATGCCCGGTCGCTCCTGTGGCTGGCGAACCAGAACTGCATCACGCCGCATGTGTGGACGTCACGCGCGCCAAACTTGTATTACCCGGACATCTGCGTTTTCGACCTCGATCCATCCGAGGAGAATCCGGCGCAGCTAAAGGCCGCGACGTTTGAGCTGCGCGGCTTTCTCGCTGATCTCGGTCTTCCGAGCTGGCTGAAGACGTCGGGCTCGAAGGGGTTTCACATCGTCGTTCCACTCGATGGCAAGACCAACATGAGTGACGTCGCCGAGTTCGCGCACACCGTTGGAACCCTGCTGGTCAAGCGCGATCCCGCCAACCTGACCCAGGAGTTTCACAAGATCGATCGTGGCCGGCGGATTCTTGTCGACACCGGGAGGAACGGCTACAGCGCGACGTTCGCAGCCGCGTACGCGGTGCGCGCGAAGCCGGGTGCACCGATCTCCGCGCCGTGCACCTGGGACGAACTGCAGCACGGCGACATCGGGCCACAGAGCTTCACGCTGCGATCCATGGCCGCGCGGATCGAATCGGTGGGTGACGTGTGGGCAGAGATGAAGAAACGAGGACGTTCACTCAAGCGCGCACTCGAGCAGGTACGAAAGATGAAAAACGATGAGACGCATTAATCTCCGCATGTCTCGCGTGCTATAGTCGCCGCGGCGAATGTTCGGCTTATTCCCTTACGGCATCCTCCTGCAGATCCTCGCGATCATTCATTTCATCCGTCGACGTCCCGACACGTACTGGCTCTGGATCATTCTCATGTTCCCGGGGTTTGGCGCCCTCGCCTACATCCTCATCGAGGTCATCCCGGATTTCGGTCTGCTGCGATCGTCTTTCCAGGTCTTTCCGCGGCGAAAGCGCATCCGCGCTCTCGAAAGCATGATTGTCGACAATCCTTCGATTGGAAACTACGAAGAGCTCGGCGATCTGTATCTGGACGACGGGCAATTCGTCAAAGCGCGCAAGTGCTTCGACGACGTGCTGGCGCGCGAGGAGTCGATCGATCCGTTATACCGCCGTGGGCTGACGGCGCTGGCGCTGAACGATTACCGCGCGGCGGTTGCCGACCTGGAAAAAGTGATCGCGCTCGACGCGAAGTACGACTATCAGCGGGCGGCCGGGCTTCTCGCTCACGCGCTAGGCAAGATCGGTGAGCGCGATCGCGCCAGCACGTTATTCGCAGACGTGACCCAGATGTCGACACTCACCGAAACCCAGTACAACTACGCGTCATTTCTCGCCGAAACCGGCCGCGTTGGCGAGGCGCGCGAATGGGCCGAGCGCATCCTGCGCAAAAAGGCGACGATGCCGGATTACATTCGGCGCCGCGAGCGTCCGTGGTTTCGCAAGACACGCGCGCTCCTCAAGGGACTCCCGAAGACCTAGCGAAGCGATTATTTCTTCCTGAGGACGGCCGCCGAAATCAGCGTCACCAGAAGTCCGATCGGAAACGGCTCGCTGAACGTCATCGCCACGTTCAGCAAGGGGTTCTGGTACATGCGTTTGAAATCTTCCATCTGACGCGCGTGGGCATCGACTGCCTCTTGGCTTGCACCTGATGCCTTCACGTGCTCGATCGAATACGCCGCGTACTTATCGGCAAAATCCGGCATCATTTTGAAATAGATGAATTCCCACGTGATGACGTAGCCCGCGCACGAAATCAGCGTGATAAGGAGACCGACGAGGACGCCGCGTCCAAAAGACAGGCGACCACCGTTGGACTCCCGGTAGGATCGGACACCAAAAAAGACCAGGAGAAACGACAGCACAATCGCCGTGTATCCGAAAATTGCGCCCTTCTCGAAGCCGAGACGGTGGATAAAAGGCACCGTTGCCAGCATCATGGCCGACGAGAGGGCCGCGGAAAGTAAGCCGAATTTGAGAACCGTCTTCTTCATCGACATGTCAGCTCCTGAGCGTGAATAGGTGTTGCGATCGATTCATCCGACCCGGAGCGTAGCCCTCGGAGGTGTCGCGAGTCGTCATACGTTTGGGTGATTTTCTCTTCTGAGGCCTAAAATCATCAAAACGGATGACACCAGACGTGCGACTAGGGGATTAGCCTCATGCTTTTGGCGACTTGAACCGCCTTGGTGCGGCGATTGACTTCTAATTTTCCGAACAGACGGCTGGCGTGAGTCTTCACTGTGTTTTCGCTCACGAAGAGTGTCGACGCGATTTCGCGGGTGCTCATGCCGTCGGCGATCAGCTTCAAGATTTCCAGTTCTCGCGGCGTGATGCCCAGGCTCTGAATCTTTTCCGAATTGACGGTGAAGGGACGGGCGGCCGGCGACTGCATGTCGACCATTCGGGCGCGTTTCCCGCTGGTAAGTGTCACGCCGAGCCAGATACCGAGCCCGGCAAACAGTGCCGCAACCAGAGCGCCGTAGATCTGCAGCGAATGCTCCAGGACGAGGAAACGAAATTCGATCAGTCGAAGTGCCACGATCAGCACGCCGCCGGCAAGACCGTAGACAAGGACCGCCTTTTTCACTACCAAAGGATAAAACATTGTGGCCGTTGGACTGACGGCCGGCTGGCGGCTCTGAGGTACGCTAATCGACGTGCAGCGACTTCTGGTACGAGTGGCATGTGCCTGGCTCATCGGCTCAGGCGCTACCGTGGTTCTTGCCGAAGACTGGCCGCAGTTTCGCGGTCCGGATGGTCAGGGGCATTCGGGCGAGCGCGGCGTGCCGATCCACTGGAGTGAGACGCAGAACATCGCCTGGAAGGTTGCTGTTCCTGGACGCGGCTGGTCGTCTCCCGTGGTGGTTGACGGGCGCGTGTGGCTCACGACTGCAATACCCTCAGGACGCGAGCGTTCGCTTCGACTGATGTCGTTCGACGCTTCGTCCGGACAGACGAGGCTGGATGTTGAAGTCTTTCGCCAATCTAACTCCGAGCTCCTGAACGCGAAGAACAGTCACGCGTCACCAACGCCGATCGTCGAGGGGGACCGCGTCTACGTCCATTTCGGGGCGGAAGGCACGGCTGCCGTGTCCACGACCGGCGAGGTGATCTGGAAAGTCCGCTTGCGGTACGACTCGCAGCACGGCAACGGCGGTTCGCCGGTGTTATCTGGCGATTTGTTGATTGTGAATTGCGACGGTTTCGACGAAGCGTTCGTCGCCGCGCTCGACAAGCGAACCGGCAAGACGCGGTGGCGTACGTTTCGTCCTGAACCCTGGTCGCAGGCGTATTCGACACCGCTCGTCATTCGCGCCGGCGATCGTGACCTCGTGGTCAGCGTCGGCGCGTTTCACACGATGGCCTACGATCCGCAAAACGGGAAGGAGGCCTGGCGCGTCGATTACCCTGAAGGATTCTCGAACGTGCCCCGTCCGGTATATGGATCCGGTCTCGTGTTCATCGCAACCGGTTTCCAGCAACCGTCGCTGCTTGCGGTTCGGCCGGACGGGAAGGGGAACGTCACGCGGAGTCACGTCGCCTGGACCTTGAGTCGCGGGGCGCCGCTCACCCCATCACCGCTCCTCGTCGGCGACGATCTGTATCTCGTGACCGACGCTGGTATCGCATCGAAGGTTGATGCGCGAACGGGTGCCGTCCGCTGGCAGCATCGACTCGGTGCTCCAGTGTCGGCCTCACCAGTATCGGTCGATGGACGTATCTATTTTCTCGACGAAGAGGGAAGGACGACGGTCGTCATGCCGGGGCCGACGTTCGAGGCGGTGGCGGTGAATGCGCTGGATGGCGCAACGCTCGCGTCAATGGCGGTCGCGTCGCAGTCGTTCTTCATCCGGACGGCGACGCATCTGTATAGGATTTCCGAGGCGGGGCCTAAAGACCCGCCCGTCGCGCCTAGACATAACTCAGCCACCACTCCCGTCGTCTGGCCTTGACACCCGCGAACCAGGCGCAGAGGGGATACAGCAGGATCACACCAAGAATCCACACCGCGTAGACGACAGGCAGGCCAAATCCCACGTCGGTGGGAGGCGGCCCTGCGAATCCGACGTTGCTGAAGAGATACCCAACGGGCCTCCCGGCCATCCATGTCACGGCGATTGCGAGGACATGCGACGTGACCCACTGCAGCAGATAGAAGAACAGCGGCACACGGCCAAACGTGACGAACATACGAGCGAGCGGACCCGAGCTGCGACGTTCAGCGAACAAAAGGAAGAGAATGCCCGGCCCGATTGTCATCATCAGATAGAGCAACGACGGTGGGTACTTGCTGAGTGCGAGGAACGACAGGGCAGCTTTGGCGGCGCCGAATCGCATCGTCCACGGAGCCGGATCACCATAGATATTGATTAAGCGCAGGACGACAAATCCCACCACTATTGCGCTGCCGAGCAGAAGCAACGCGCGGCGTCTTTGTCTTTCGTTCCTGCGGTACAACGATCCGAATGCATAACCAGCCAGCATGACTGCTGGCCACGGAATCAACGGATAGACTACGAAGACGACTGGACCGGGAAATCCAAGCGGGAAAATCGGTCCCTGCCGGTGGAGCACGTACCATACCGATTCCCACAATCCTGGTACCGGCGTGCCCGGACCGTTGAACGTCGTGACCCGCACTGCGTCGAGCAGGTTGTGCAGCGCGATGACGGAAAGGCTCAGCACCACGGCCGCGCGCCACGGGAGATGGATGGCCGCTGCCAGCACGATCATGCTCCAGCCGGTCACCCAGATTACTTGCATGAAGAACAGCAGCTCGCCGTAGTTGAAGTTGAAGAAGAGCAACGGCCGCAAAACAACCAGTTCGATGGCGATCAGCCACAGTCCGCGTGTGACCAGAAATCTCGAGAGCTGCGCTTTCGAGCGGCCGCGCATCTCCTGAAAGGAAACCGCGGTTCCCGCGAGAAACACGAAGAGGGGCGCACAGAAATGCGTGATCCAGCGGGTGAAAAAGAGCAGCGGAAACGTCCGCGACACGTCCGTGGGGTCGAACGAAAACGCATCGCGATGGACGAAGTCCCGCGTATGGTCCAGCATCATGATGACCATGATGAGGCCGCGAAGCAGATCGACCGAGTCGATCCGGACTTTGACCCCTGCGCCTGCGCGTTGTTTAACCGATCCGTCCAGTACGCTGGGCGACAGTGTTGTCGAGTGGAATGCTTGGGTCATTGCGGTCAGGCGATTCTACGCGATTCGCTGCTTCACCCACACCGCACGTCCACTGTCACACGCCGATCATGTTGAGAGATCACAGGATCCTCCTTTCTCCTTTCTCTTGTGATGTCTTACATAACAAGTCGGTGAGGTGAAGGGACCTACTTCCAGAGGCGCTGCCACCAGGCCGCAGGGTCTGGTGGCGCGCTGGCGTTCATCGACCGCCGGATGTCACTGATATTCCAACCGGTCAACATCGCAAGCGTCTGGGCCTCGCGCTCGCGACGCTCGGTCAGCTCCGCACGATACCTGACTGCAGCATCGCACGTGCCGTCGCCGCTCCACGCGTGGCGAAGGACATAGCGCCCTTGAAAGTTCGTACGATCGGCTGTTTCCTGGAAGACGAGATCTTCAGGAAAGTGCGTGGCGTCGTAGCGGACATGGAGCCTCGTCACGAACACACCTTGCGCGCCTGACGGTGTCGGAATTCGCGGGGCGATTCGGCCGCCGGATCCACCCTCCGGCAACCAGAAAACGCCTAGTTGTCGGAGTTCCGTACTGGTTAGCGGATCGGCGGCGCACGGATCGCACCAGTTCATGTCCCACGCGTACTCGGTGAAGATCGCGCTCATGTTCTCTTTGGCTGTCGCGCGCGAAAACATGGCTTTGTAGAAATCAGGGAAGCGCGATTTGACGTAAACCGGCAGGTCCATCCCGGTCGGGAGTTTCACCGTTCGATAATTCGTGGTTTCGACGCGCCCCTTGCTCGTCAACGCATAGACGAACAGGTCCTGTGGGCCTTCGGCATTGACCATGCCCAGCCGAATCGGGAGCATGAACTTGGGCGACTCGTAGGCGACCTGAATGGGACGAAGCATGGTGAACCCGAGCTTCGCCTGTTCCTTCAGATTGACCCTCGCCACGAAGAATTTCAGATTCTGTCGAATGTAGCTGGTGAGCACGTCTGTGGCGCCGGCTGGAATGCGATAGCCGTTCTCGCGTAACCAGGTTTCGAGTCCGCCGCTTTGCTGCGCCGATAGAATCAGGATGTCGTACTCGCCAACCGTATACTGTGCCTCGATCTTCACACCGAGACTCTGAGCACGTCTCCCCGCACTTTCGGCCAGGCCGCCGGCGACGCCGCCTGGCGCGGCCAGTGACGACAACCGATCCAGGGCATATGGCCGGCAGGGATCCTCATCGAAGTATTCGACGAGCCGCGGCGCCGAGTACGCATCGAGGTGATCGAGGATCGCCTTCTCTCCGATGTGAATCTGTTCCTTCTGCAACACGGTTGGAACCGGAATCACAATCGCGAACTCCTTCGGATCTCCCTTGAAGTCGTTCGCCATCGTCAACACCGTTCGGTCGCCCTGACGAACGAGAACAACCTGCGACGCTTTGTTGAACAGCTTCGTGTCAGCCTTGGCGCAGTAGAACCCGCAAAAGGCCAGCAGCGCCGGGCCGTTCCATGACGCGACGGCGAACAGGACTGCGAGAAGCGATGCGATTCGTTTCATACGACACCCTCCACTCATAACGATCCGCGGGAAGAAGCCGATCGATCAGCGGGACCGTCACCGAACAGATCGCCAGCGACCACAACGGGCCGTTGGTTCGGAAGAGTCGAAACTGGATGTACCAGGCGCCGCTGGCGACAAGCGCGGCGAAGAGAATCCTGCCCATCCTCGAGTTCGGCGTCGTCCGCGGATCCGAGATCATGAAAAACGTGAAGAGGAGCAGCGCGCCGTTTTCAAGGCGATGGACCGGGATCGTCAGCGGCTCGCCCAGCCAGATCGATCGGCCGAACACAAGCGCCATGTAGAACGCGATGAACGCGTAGGTCACGTCGCTGCGACTGGCGCGGTTCACGACAAGCCCACCGAGACACGCCATCAGGAATGCGAAAAATGCGACATTCCCCCACTGACCTGGCGATACCCACACACCTCCGGTGGCGGCCATCAGCGCAACGATGGCGATGTTCGTCGGATTGAAGAGATGCTTTCCGTTGACTTTGAGCAGGAACTTGCTCGAAACCGCCACGATCGCCGCGACGATCGCCAGGGCGACATCGTTGGTGCGCAGCAGCAAGCACAGCGATAGACCGGAGATGAGCGCACTCCGTGGATCGAACCACGGCAAGCGCCAGATTCTGGTGCAGACGTATTGCGTCAGTAACGCCGTCGCCAGAATGCCGGCCGCTCGGGCAGCGCCAATCTCAAAGTCCAGTCCGAGAATCCCATAAACGAGGAGGGAGGCGAGCGTGGCGATCTGGTAATGCCGCGGATCGCGCGTAATCGGCCGGAACAGTGTGAGGGTGGTGTTGACCATCTCCGGTGTCCGTTCTCAGATAGAACGAGACGCCGGAGATTTCTTGCAAACGCCGCGGGTGTGCAGATTAACTGCGTATTCTTGTTGTGGTTACGAGGAGTGCGGCTGCGAACGTGTCAATGTTCAATGGTGTGCTCAATGTTCAACGAAGCTCACCATTTGAACATTGGACTTGGACATTGAGCATTGTCTTATCCGCCGAAATACCCGCTCCGGGCCTTGACGCTGGCGGAGGAACGCTTGACGCGGACTTCAAGGCGCCGCCATTCAGGGGTGTTGGACGCCTCGATCGCAAGCACGTACTGCTGGCGCAGCTCGCTGACCACACTGGTCGCTGTCAGCACGGTCTCTTCAACCGTTGAGGCAAAGAGCAGGCGACCCCCCGTCCATTCCGCGAGATCGCGAAGATCCGCCGCCTGTGATGGACCCCCTCGCTCCGCGGTTTCTGTCAACGAGACTCGATCCGTAGAGGCCACGGTGGCAACAATATAGACCGGCACGTCGATCGAACTCGCGACGGCGGATACTTCTGGCGCCGAGAGGTTGCTGCTCGTATCGATTCCGTCGGTCAGGATGATGATCGCCTTGTGTGTGGCCGAGCGCTCCGCCAGCCGGCGAGCCGTGGCGGCGGTGGCGTCGTACAACGACGTGGCACCAAAGGGCTTGAAATCATCGAGACAGTTTCGCAGACGACCGATCGCGGTGGTGAAGGACTGACGCTCGTGAAGCCGGGTGTCGAATGTGAAGACCCCGATTTCGTCGTCGCCATCGCGCAGCTGCGCGAGGATGGAATCGTAAGCCAGCCGCGCCCCCGCGATCTTCGCCCCGACGCGCATGCTGCCGCTCATGTCGACGAGGACCGCCACGCTTATCGGCGATCGCAGATCCGAACGCAACGAGAGGATCGATCGGGGCTGCCCGTTGTCGCGGACCTCGAAGTCGGAGGCCTTCAACCCAGGCAGCGGTCGGCCGTGCTTGTCGCGAACCGACGCCTGGATGCTGACCAGATCCACGGCGCTGCGAAATGTTGAGCGCGGCTGATCGGATTGCGCCTGCCCGTGCAACGACGAAACAGCCAACCCGGCGACGACAACCGACGCGACTGCGTATCGAGAGAGTGATGACACCATGGCCCTGGTCTCGTTAATCGCGAGCAGCGAATCTCACGAAGCGACACTACTCGCCGGTTCGAGGAGCCGCACGTCAAGTTGTGAGGAGGTGCCCATGATAACACGGGCGCGCGCCCGAATCCTATATCGAGGAAAACGTCTCGGAGAACGCCGATCGTACAGTCGCCGGAAAACACCGAGTCAAAATGTGAATTCTTGTAAGGACTAACGTCCCAGCGCTGCCAGTGGCGAAATGCGCGCCGCCCTGCGAGCCGGGATGTAGCTCGCCAGGATCGCGGCGATTCCCAGAAAGACCGGCGCTGCGGCAAAGGTCAGTGGATCGATGCCTTTGATGTCGAAGAGGAGGGTCTGCATCGCGCCCGCGGCAAGGGCTGCCGCAATCATGCCGAGAACGACGCCCATCACCGCCAGCCGGGCCCCCTGCCACACCACCATGCGGACGACCCGATTCGGGGAGGCGCCCACGGCCATCCGGACGCCGATTTCAGGAGTGCGCTGAGAAACCGTGTAGGCCATGATCCCGTACACGCCGATGGCCGCCAGCGCGACGGCAATCGACGCGAACACCATCAGCAGGATCATCTGGAACCGTGGCTGCGCCACCGTTCCCGCCATCGCCATCTCCATCGTCCGCACGTTCACCAACGGCTGGCCAGGATCGATCTCCAGTATCGCGGCGCGGAGTGAGTTGGTGAGGTCGAGCGGCTCTCCACTCGCCCGCACAACCAGCGCGGTGTTCAAATACATGGGTGCGAGAATCGGATCGGGATACTGACCGTAAGGGACGAACATCTCCGCATTGGAGCCGGCCTCAAACGACTGCTTGACGTCGCCGACGATGCCAACGATCTCCATGGTCGGCAACTCCGGAGACGGCTCTGTCCCGATCTGGATGCGCTGCCCCAGCGGATCGCGGTCGGGAAAATACTGCCGCGCCATCGATTCGTTGATGACGACGACGCGCGGTGCGGCGTTGTAATCGCGGTCGGTAATCATCCGCCCGCGTCGCAGCGGGACCCCGAGGGTCTCGAGGTAGCCAGGCATCACTGCGCGATAGCCCGCCATGACGTAGTCGTCCGGGCCTTTTGGTGGATACGCCGCGCGATTGAAATGGATCATCGCGCCGGAGCCCGCCATCGGAATCATCGTCGTCATTGCTGCCGCCTTCACACCCGGCAACCGACGCACGCGCGCGGTGATCTCCTCGACGACTGAGGTGCGGCTGACATCATCGTGATACTTCTGCGGCGACAGCGGCAGGTTGACGATGAGCAGATTGTCGGCGTTGAACCCGGGGGGCACGTTGGTCAATCTGGTAAAGCTGCGAAGCAGAAGTCCGGCGCCGACCAAGAGCACCAGTGCGAGCCCGATCTCCACGACAACCAGGCTCGAGTGAAGTTTTCGCTGCCGCGCGCTGCCCGAACCGCCTCGACTTTCTTCATTTAGCGACGCGCGGATCGGTGTGCGCGTTGCGTACAGAGCCGGTGCGAGACCGAAGACGATGCCGGTGACGATCGCCAGCGCAAAGGCAAACAGGATGACGCGCCACTCGATTGCGACGGTGTGCATCCGAGGGAGCGCCGCGGCCGCACTATTGGTCAGGAACGAGATCACCCAACCAGTTATCAGCAGTCCGGCGGCGGCGCCGACGCACGACAACAGGATGCTTTCAATCATCAGTTGCCGCACGATGCGAAGCCGGCCGGCGCCGAGCGCGATGCGGACGGCGATTTCCTTCTGTCGATCGACGGCGCGCGCAAGCAGCAGATTCGCGACGTTGGCGCACGCGATCAACAGGACGAGGACCACAGCGCCGGTCAACAACAAGATCGCCGGACGGATGTTCTTGACCAGTTGTTCCTGGGCCGGGTTGACGAGTGCACGGACGTTCTTGTTGGACTCGGGATACTCCGCTTCGAGTTGGGCGGAGATGGCATCCATCTCGGTGCGCGCCTGCTCGATCGTCGAGCCGTCTTTCAGGCGGGCGATTGGAAAGATACCGGGATGCCAGCCGCGATCTTCCGGCAGCGTTGCCGCCCATGGTCCGAACGGCACGTAGATGTCGGCTGGCTGAAACAACTCGAAGTTGGAGGGCATCATGCCCACGACCGTGAACGGCCGATTGTCGAGTTGCAGCACCTGGCCGACCGGATTTTGTCCGGCGAACCGTCGGCGCGCGTAGCCATCGCCCAGAATCACGACGCCTTCCGCACCAGGCCGGTCATCGGCAGCCGTGAAGTTGCGACCGTGCTCGATGGTGACACCGAGGAGTGGCAGGAGCGAGGCCGTGATCATCTTGGCGGCGACGCGTTCCGGGTCGCCGACGCCGAGAACGGTCATATTCGTGGGGCGAAATGCGGCCATGGCGGAGAACGATTTTGCCCGGTCGCGCCAGTCCTCGTAGTTGTAAATCGTGACCGACACCGAGGGAAACTGAGGGGTCTGCTCGGTCAGGATGACGACATCATTCGGCCGCGTGTAGGGCAGCGGGGCAAGCAGGATCGCGTTGGAGACGGTGAAGACTGCGGCGTTGGCTCCCAGTCCCAGGGCAAGTGTGACAATCGCAATCGCCGAAAACGCCGGCCGCCGCCATAGATTCCTGAACGCGAGTCGCAGATCCTGCATCGTTTCTCAGTATCCCTGATTTCCGCCTGACGGAAAGCTTTGTAATCGTGTGTCTCAGATCGTAACCGCGTCGATCACAAAGATCGGCGTTTTTGCAGCAATTTGTCCGGTATCGCGCTTGCCTTACTCAGCCATGGGATGTCCATAGGTCACATTTCTTCACGACTGTTTCTCGTTCTGTTGACAGCATTCGTTTCCGCCGGCCGGCTCCACGCGCATACGGTCGCCGGTCCCGGCGCCGTGACGCAGGAAATCAATCGCTGCCTGATGATCGTCCGCATTGCCGCGACGCGGCGGACCGAATCGCCGCAAAAGCCGTTCGCGCGGCAGGCAAAGGGGAAACGGTACGACGATTATCAGGTGCCCGCCGGCACGCCGTTGGTCGTCCGCCTCCGAACATCGCTCGACTCAGCGTCCGGGCAGGTCGACGATGCGGTTCGCGCGACGCTGCTCAGTGCGGTGAGCCAGGACGGCGCCGAACTGATTCCGAAGGGTTCGACGCTTCACGGAAAAGTGATCGACGTGGAACCGGCGTCGAAGCAGAAGCCGATAGGACGCCTCGTGGTCGAATTCAATGTCATCGAGCACTCCGAGACGCACAGTCTTGCAACCATCCAGACGCGATCGGTTCCGTTTGCCGCCACGCTCGAGCCCAAGGAAAAATTCCGCGACGTGCGCGTCGAGTCAGGCGAAGAACTGACGTTAACGCTGGCCATTCCCCTCAAAGTAAGACTGCCAAAAGCGCAGTAGAGCTCAAGCCGGGGCCAGCCGCCGATCGCCAGCCGCTATACTGATCAGCGGCAGCGATCGCCATGCACGACACGCAAGCCTCCAACACGAAAGGGCGGGCCCGCCGCGTTCGGAAAAACCTGCGCCAGGGAATGGCACTCGCGTGGGCGGCCTCGCCGCGCGCACTGGTCAAATACTCGCTGCTCGGCATCGTCAATTCGGCCATGCCGCCGATCACGGTGTATCTCGGATCGACGCTCGTCAACCGGATCGCGCAAGCCCGGCTGCAGTCGGTGCGCTTCACGGACATGCTGTGGATCGTGCTGGGCTTGTGGCTGGCGACGAGTGTGCAGCGCGCGATCGGAGCGTACTCCGGCTATGGGCGCAATTTATTCGTCCGCCGGGTGCAACTCGAGGCGGAACGCCGGCTGCTGGCGCAGGCATCGCGGCTGGATCTCGGCCACTTCGACAACTCTGACTGGCACGATCGGTTGGCGCGCGCGAAGCGCGACATCTCCTGGCGGCCGGGCGATCTGACATGGTCGGTACTCGGGCTTTCCGGAAACCTCGTCACGATCGTTCTCATGGCGTCGCTGCTCGCGAGCCTTCACTACATTCTTGTCATTCTGGCGCTGGCAGGGGCGGTGGTGTCGCTCATGCTCGAGCGCCGCGTGACGTCGCGCCTTTACGAGTTTTTCTACAAGGAAACACCGGAAGAGCGCGAGCGTGAATATGTCGGCGATCTGCTCGTGCAGCCGCGGACGACCAAGGAGATCCGGGCCTACGTCCTGGCCGATTACCTGCTCGGGCGGCACCGGAACATGTCGGAGTCGCTGTTCAAGCTGCGCGAGGAGATGTATCGCTCCGGCACGCGAATATCGCTGCTCAGCGGTCTGGTCACAGGCACGGCGCTGGCACTGGCATATGTCTTCGTCGCGCTGCGCGGCGCAGCCGGCACCATCGATCCTGGCGGCGTCGTGCTGGTCATCGGCGCGTTTACGTCGGTGTCCGGGACGCTGGGGAATATCTCGAGCACGTTCGTCTCGGTCGACCAGCACACGACATTCCTCGACGACTACTTTTCGTTCCTGGCCATCGATCCGCTCATTCCCATCCCGACGTCGCCGGTGCCGCTGCCGCCGGTGATCGACTCAATCGATTTCGACCACATCACGTTCACGTATCCGGGAGGCAAGGAACCTGCCGTTGACGGCCTGGATCTGCACGTTCGCGGCGGCGAGCTGGTGGCACTGGTCGGCGAGAACGGCGCCGGCAAGAGCACGCTGGTGAAGCTGCTGCTGCGTTTCTACGATCCCGATCGCGGCGCGGTGCGCGTCGGCGGTGTCGATCTCACAGACGTGCATCCCGAAGAGCTGCGCGGCCGGATTGGCGTGCTGTTTCAGGATTACGCCAACTACGAGCTGACGGTCCGCGACAACGTGGTCATGGGCCGGCCGGACGTCCGCGCCGACGATCAACGTGTCCTCGAAGCCCTCCGTCGATCGCGCAGCGAGTGGCTGGTGAAGAAAATGCCGAGTGGCCTCGACTCCAAGGTCGGCCGCCTGTTCGAAGGTGGTCACGATCTCTCAGGCGGCGAGTGGCAGCGGCTCGCGCTCGCCCGGATCATGTATCGCAACGCCGACATCTGGATCCTCGACGAGCCGACCTCGTCGCTGGATCCGGAAGCCGAAGCCGCGATCTTTGCCGAGCTGAAGGACAATCTGCGCGGCCGCATCGGCATCGTCATCTCCCACCGCTTTTCGACTGTGCGCATCGCCGATCGGATCGCGGTCATTGTCGACGGGCGCGTCGCCGAATTCGGCACGCACGATGAACTGCTGCGCAGTGGCGGGCGATACGCGAAGCTGTTTGAGATACAGGCGGCTGGCTATCGATAAAGGGACAAGGTCGAGCGCGATCTTATTCGAAGAGATGGTGATAACGTCCGAGCCAGTACGGCAACAAAAAGTAGGCGCCATCGTCTTCGGACCGTCCGCCGTTTCCACCATCGAGCGCGTACGGGTTCCCGTTCCACTTCCACATCGGCATCTCGTCGTAGGGAAGGACGACGAGAGCTTGCGGGCGTTTGAACCGATCGGCCAACGGGTCGAGGGGGACGTCGAGGCGTTGTGAGTTCCGCACGTTCCAGGTGATCGTGTCCATCGGGATTTCCTGGAGCGTTCGAATCGACTCGGTGCGATCGAACTCGGCCGCGGCCGTGCCGGCGGCGTAGATGGTATTCCACAGCGGATTTCGCTCCGGGCGTTCTACCTGCCAGCTTCTTTCCAAACTTTGTTTGTAGATCCCAAGCAGGTGCGAGTCGGTCTCGTATCGCAGCAGCGGGTAGTACGACAGAAATGCCAGCTCGTCGTCGGAATGATTGATATGCCCCGGTATGGCGATCTTCTGATTTCGCGTCAGCAGATCGTAGCGCCGCATCTTGATCAGGGTGTCGTATTCCGCGCGGTATCTGACGGCGGCGGGCGTGTTCTCGGACAGATGCATCGCGACACGCAGGTGCGAGAGGAGATGCAGCGCGCGCAGTCCCGTCTCGCCCGGTTCTAACCAGATGTCATCGGGCCCCCACCATCCCCAGCGCGTACGCTTTCCATCGACGTCGATTAACTGGTAGCCATGGTCGAGGATATGAGTCGTGATGCGATCGAGCGCGGCACGAAGCTGGGTTTTTTCCGACTCGTCGGCCACGAGATCGTAATAGATGCCGTAGACGAAGTAGTGCCCGACGATTTCGTCTGAGCTGGTGTCTCCCTTCCAGCGCCATCCCTGATCTGCCGCGTCGTGCCACTCGCCGTCGCGCGGCTGCGTCTCTTCGCCGACCTTGATGAACGACCGCGCGGGAAAGCCTGGTATGCCGGTGATGGTCTCGAGCCGCAGAATGGCCTGCATGCCGCGGCGGGCATTGTCGCGGGCGTCGCTCTGGCCGGTGACCTTGTAACGAAAACACTCTGCCGCCACATACATGGCGGTCCAGAGCCCATCGTTGTCGGTCGACACCGGCTGGTTGGTCGTGAGATCACCCGGGACGCGCAGGTCTGACGTTGCCGTCAGCCCCCAGCGATTGTGACGCTTCTGGATGCGATCGACGAACAGGCGCGACTTCTCCTCGAGCGTCGTCGGCTTGTACTCGATCCGCGAGAGTCCCTTTGGGGTTTCTATCCACGTCGCGCCGTTTTCGAACCCGATGGCGGTGACTTTGTCGTCAGGAAGCCAGCGCTCGCCGGCAAAGTATTCGACCGCGCGTGTCGAGGTATTCAGCCGAACGGCGCCCTGCGGACTTCCAATCCAGGTGATGGTCGGGGACTCGGTCGCGATCACCGTGAAGTCGTTGACCGGCAGGTGAACGGGAAGTCGCCTGATGCGCAGCTCGTCGGCCGGCTTCGCCCCCTTCTGCATTTTCACGGCGCCGTGCGTGATCTGCGCGAATTCAGCCGACGAGTGAATGGTTCGCGACTTTTGAAGGAATGTGCCCGGTGGTTGTTGCGGCAGGGGAGAAACAGCCGACAGCAGAATGGTACACGCGAGAATCGCGAAGGTCCCCTGCTGTCGGCCTGTCATCAGCGCGACTTTACACGATCAGTCGGACAGACGGAACTCCACAGAGACTTTCATGACCACTTCCACCGGTGCGCCGTTCAACAGCGTCGGGGTGAACTTCCATTGCCGCACGGCCTCGGCCGCGGCGATTGCGAAGTCAGGATGGACCTGTGCCGTGAGCACGCGGACTGACGTCACCGTGCCTTCCGGACCGATGATCGCCTCGAGCGGGACGACCCCCTCGCGGCCGGCGTCGCGCATCGACTTGGGATACGTCGGTTTCACATCGAGGGTTTTCGTCGGCACCCGGATGTTGCCTCCAACCCTGAGTCGCTGTGCTCCCTGCGGCTGCGAGGCGCCGACCGGTCCGGTGACGCGGCGTTCGCGAACGCTGATGGTCTCCTGGACCTCACCGACCTGCAAAGTGATTGCGCGATCCCAGTCGCGAGTGCTTTTCAATTCGAATTCCTGTTTCAGTGACCGGAATCCTGGAAGTGACGCCGACAGGACGTACTTTCCTGGAGCAACCTGCGGAAAGTCGAAGCGGCCATCGGCCCGCGTGGTGGCCTGCTGCTTGTCCTCCTTCGAGTCCTGGAGCGTCAACGAAACGCCAGGCACGACGGCGCCGGTCGAGTCGTAGACAGATCCGGTCAGGGTTGCTGGCGAGGTTTGCGCGGCACGAAAAGCGGCGGTCGGCAGAGTAACGGCAAATAGAAGCGCGATCGTCGCGATCGCGGAGGAGCGCGAAACTGATCTCCGATTGAGCCCCGGGTTGAGCATGGCGGCAATTCTCCTTTCAAGCGTTGATGAGCGAGCCATGGGCGTGGCGGCGAGCCACGCCGCTCGCCGATTTCGGCAGGTTCGAGCAATGTCCAACAGGTGTTCGGCGTACTGGCGAGCCGGGATCTCGGCGCCAAGCACGACGTCATCGCACGCCTGCTCACTCTCTCGACGCAGGCGCGTGCATGCCATCCAGACGAGCGGGTTGAACCAGAACATCGTTCGAACCACTTCGGCGGCGATTTGAATGAACCAGTCGTGGCGGCGAATGTGCGCCAGCTCGTGAGCCAAAACGATTCGAATGCGATCGTCCGACCAGGCGCCGGCATGCGAGGGCAGGAGCACACGCGGTTTCCAGAGTCCCCAAGTCGCCAGAAGGTCTGCCGAGTCGGTCTGCAGGAGCGCAACCCGCCGGCGAACGTCATACGATTCGGCAATCCGCTCAACGAGCGAGATCCATTGCCGGCGGCGGATTTGCTCGGCTCGCCCGGAAATGCGTACCAGCCGCCATCCTTCGACAAGTAACAGAAGGGCTGTCAAGGCGAAACCAGCTGACCAGACGCTGACAACGATCGTCTCGAGATCGATTCCGGGTGACGTCGACTGCGTCTCAGCGATTGTCGCTGTCGTGACCACCGTTGCGACCGACGAGGCGTTCGCGTCGCGCTGCGACCAGTCGGGCAGCCGGATATCCCAGGACGGCAGGGCGAGCGACAAAGGCACGACGGCAGCCGACAGGAAAATTGTTGCGGCGAGCACGAGATGACGAAGTGCCGCCGATCGTCGGGCGAGGACGACATGTGAAATCAATCCGGCGCCGAGGACGATAGACGAGCGAAGGACGATGTCGGCGGCGGTCATCGCGAATCACCGCGCGCGTTGCGCACCAGTTCGGCAATCCGATCCAGATCTTCGTCGGTCACCCGCGCCGCTTCGCCACCGAGCAAGGCGGCCACCGCCTTGGCGCTCGAGCCGTCGAAGAACGTGTCGACGACATGCCGGAGGGCCGACTTGCGCGCCGAGTGCCTCGGCACCGTCGGCATGT
This sequence comes from Vicinamibacterales bacterium, assembly GCA_035491715.1. Lineage (GTDB taxonomy): Bacteria > Acidobacteriota > Vicinamibacteria > Vicinamibacterales > 2-12-FULL-66-21 > JALZOC01. Next base: position 99,710 of record DATJKH010000029.1, read on the forward strand.
AGATGTAGCGCAGGCCAATCTCTTCGTGTTTGACGTGCCCCTTGCGCTCGAGGACTCGCAGCTGCGTGCGAATGGTGGAATTGCCAGGCGCGCCAGGAACTTCGGCCATGATTTCCGTCGCCGTCGCGCGGCCGAGCCGGTAGAGGACGTCCATGATCAGCCGCTCGCGCTTGGTCAGGAGTTTCGGTATCGATGTTTTTGACATGTTATTTTTATAACAACTCTGTGATGTTTGTAACACGGGTCGCGGACGCTGTCAAGCGGCCAAAACGGCAAAAGAAACGAACCACGGAAGCAGACGAAGAAACACGGCAGAAATGCCGATGGCACTCGCTTTCATGGCCATGTCCCGGTATCCTCATGGGCGCCCGAGGAGGACGGACTTGAATCGACGAACCTTCTTCAGCGCTCTTGCGGCGTCTCCTGCCCTCAGCCTGGTTCGCCCGGCAACCGCCGCCGCCGAACTGCCCAAGGCCAAGGTCACGCGTGTACGGATTTACAAGCCGCCGGAACTCAACCCGTTGTTCAACCAGAGCAACATGGTGGTGACGGTCGAGACCAACATCGGGATCACCGGTATCGGCGAGGGCGGAACGAAGGACACGCTCGAGCAGTGTGCCGGCACCCTGATCGGCCAGAGTCCGTTCAAGACCGAGGCGCTCTGGCAGGAGGCGTATATCGCCTGGTTTTATCCGCCCGGGCGCGAGAAGGCGCACGCGCTCGGTGCGCTCGACCTGGCGCTCTGGGATATCAAGGGCAAAGCACTCGGTTTGCCGATTCACGAACTGCTCGGCGGCGCAGCGCGCGACTATTGCGAGTGTTATGCGACCGGCGGCGCCACGCCACCGGGCACGCCAGCCGGTACGCGCTTGAGCCTCGCCGATCGCGCGCGCGCGACGATGGAGGCCGGGTATCGCGCGTTTCGCATGGCGCCCGCGGAAGTGCCGGTCGGCGGCGTCTACGATACGCGTTCACTGGTCAAGCAGGTCGAGACCGACTGCCGGGCGGTGCGCGAAGCCGTCGGACCCAAAGGCAATTGGTGCATCGATCTGCACCAGCGGTTCGATTTGAACGATGCGATGCGGCTCTGCAAGGTGATGGAGCCGTTCGAGCCATTCTTCGTCGAGGATCCGGTGCGCGACGAAAACGCGCTGCAGGACATTCCCAAGCTGCGGCAGATGACCACAGTCCCGCTCACACACGGTGAGGAATGGGGCCTGAAGTGGGACTTCAACCGGTTGGTGGAGAATCACGACATCGACTTCGTCCGATCGACGCTGCCCAATATCGGCGGTATCACCGAGCTGATGAAGGCCCTGGCGATTTGCGAGACGCACGCGGTCGGCGTCATCCCGCATTTCACTGGCCCGATCGCCACCGCGGGACTCGTGAACTGCCTGTCGACGTTTTCAGGTCCCGTGTTGATGGAGTACAACTACGGCGGCAGACCGATTGACTATTTGCCAGAGTGTCTGGATTTCAAGAACGGCAAGGCATATACCAATCAGCGCCCGGGCCTCGGCGTCACCGCCGACATGAAGCGGCTCACCCAGATCGGCGAAGTCACCGAACCCGGCCGCAAGAATTTCTACCGTCGGCCGGACGGGTCGTTGACCCATTGGTAAAGTGATTGCCAACTCTTCGGTTTTCGATTGCTGATTGCTGATTGACGAATTTTCAATCAACCATCAACAATCAGCAGTTCAGGAGACAGCTATGAAGCGTCGTGATGCACTGCGTTCACTCTCGATGGCGGGCGGCGCCTCGTTGCTGTCGATGCGGAAGGATCACCTGCCGCTGCCCTCTGAGATCCCATCCGGCCTTCTTCATCCAGGATTCGCACAGGCGGTCGCCGGCACGTCTCCGGTCAGGATTCGCGACATCAAAACAATCCTGACTTCACCCAACAACATCCGGCTCGTGATCGTGAAGGTCGAGACCACCGAGCCGGGACTTGTGGGCTGGGGCTGCGCGACGTTTACCCAGCGCGCACTGGTCGTGAACACCGCGGTCGAGCAGTATCTCAAGCCATTTCTCGTCGGGCGCAACGTCGACGAGATCGAGGACATCTGGCAGTCGTGCTACATGAGCTCGTACTGG
>DATJKH010000030.1:0-12507 GCA_035491715.1 Vicinamibacterales bacterium
TTCCGTGTTCATCCGTGGCTTAGACTATCCGTGGCTTAGAAAGTAAATCGAATCGCCCCCTGCATGATCCGCGGATCACGCGCCCCAGTCGCCTTGCCGAAATTCGCGTTGACCTGCTGACCCGCGGGGTTGAACTGCGCGTTGGTGTTGATCGCTGACCAGTTCACCTGGTTGAAGACGTTGTACATCTCCCAGCGGAACTGGATCCGCCGGCCGCCACCGATGCCGAAGTTCTTGAAGAACGAAATGTTCGAGAGCACGATCTTCGGCAGCCGGTAGAAGCTGCGCGGCGCATTGCCGTAATCGCCTCGCCCGGTCAGACGACTGAACGCTCCGATATCGAAATAGCTGCCGGGGTTGCCCGGGGTCGGATCGCAGTCATCGCTGCCCGAGCAGAGCACGTCGCCATTGATCCGGGGACGCGTACCGGCATCACCGCCGGTGAAATCGAAGTTGTCCGTGGTTGATGTGGTCGCGCCCGCCCAATCGCCGCTGACCCAGGCAGTATCTCCCGACACCTGCCATCCATCGAGCGCGCCGCGCGTGAACCAGTTGTCCCACAGATGGCTGCCGCCAGGAATGTCCCACGTGTAGTTGACCACAAGGTTGTGCAGCTGCGTCGACTCGTACGGCGCAACGTTCCAGGCGTCGCCCGGCCGATTCGGAATGTAGCTTGGCGGATCGCTGTTCGGGCCGAGGCTCTCCGTCTTGGCCAGCGTGTATGCGACGGCAAACTGCAGCCCGTTGATGTAACGGCGATTCAACTGCACCTGCAGCGAGTTGTAGGTTGAGGTGCCGAAATGCGAGCGAATCGTGACGTCCTGGTAGCCGGAGTACGGCCGCAGAAACTCGTTCGGTTTTGGCGAACTCGCGGTCTGCGGATTCCGATTCTCGGGATGAACGTCAAGGAAGCGTGACTCGTCGGGGACGACGTTGACGTTGCTTGACATTTCGCCGTGATGCATCTGCGATCCGGCATAGGTGACGTCGATCACGGTGCCCCAGCCCAGCTCGCGCTGGATGCCCGCCGAGTAGTTGATGCTTTCCGGCGTTTTCGCGTCGCGCTCGATCCCAAAGACGTTGCTTGGCCGATTCGAAAACGCCCCGCTCGCCCCCGCCGCCAACAGCGTGTCGAGCGTTCCGTAGAAAATGCTCGGCGTGTTCTGCGCTGGCGGATTCCTGGCCATCGCGTCCAGGCCGTTCGCGTTGACGTGCGGGTTGTGATAGAGCCCCAGGCTGGAGTGAACGGCCGTTTTTCCGTCGCCCGCCAAATCCCACGCGAGACCGAGACGCGGCTCGGGCTCGATCCCCTGATTGTCGCGGAACCCCTTCGGATAATTGGGATCGCTGCTGCTCACCATGCCGTTGTAGCGATCGCCGGTCCCGGGAACAAAGCTGCCAACGTAGACGTTCGGCAAGCTCGTCTGGGTCACGGGGTCGAACGCGACGTTCACGCCGTTGATCACGGCTGGTTGATAGAGCCGCGGCGCTTTCGCCGGATCGTAGCGCTCCGGCACGAACACGGCAGCCGGCTGCGTCGAATACCACGGTGTGTACCACAGGAACCGCACGCCGTAGTCGAACGTCACACGCCGATTGAGCTTCCACGTGTCCTGGGCGTAGAACTCGTCGATATAGCGCTTCCCGATCACCTCGGAAAACGCGTCGATCTCGGTGTAATCGCGGAACGTTCCGAGCAGCGCGTTGGCGTAGCTATAGTTGGTGTCGAGCGGGTTGTTCACATCGGTGCTGAAGTTGAACTGCCCGGCCCACGGGCCCGCACCGACACCGCCCTTCCCTTCCGAGTTCTGCGACAGCTCGAAGTAATAGCCCGCCTTGAGTGAATGGCTGCCGTGAATCGAGGTCAGGCTCGTGCGGAACGACGTGAGCCACGCTTCTCCCTGATCGACCAGCCGGTTGTCGAAGGTGAAGTTCGGAGAGTTGGGAACGTTGAAGTTGACCTTTGGCACCACGTTGCGGGGATTCAACTCCGGATGGAACTGGCCGACGGTGAATCCAATCGTGCTCCGATTGATTCGCGTCCAGTCGGCCTCGGTCAATGGATAGAACTGCTCGGTCTGCTGACGAATGCCGAAATCGCTCTCCAGCACCATGGTCGGGCTGATCACCTTGGCGTAATTCACGCTGCCGCCGCGATCGGTGTTGAGGTAATGCGTGTTGAAGAAGCCCCACTTGTTGGGGCCGGCGGTAATTTCGCTGCCGCGCTGATCCGAGTACCAGTCCTTGAACGTGAAGTAAATGCTGTCGCGCGCCGTCGGCTTCCAATCGACGCGAACGATGTTGTTCATCTTCGGATTCTCGGCGTTTTCCTGGGTCGTGTAGTTGAACTGTCCCTGCGTGAACGTGCGATCGAAATTGTTCGCGCGCGGCAGCATGTTCAGGAGCGCCTTGCCGTTCGAGTTGATCCGGGTGGCCGGGATGATGTTGTTGGGGAAGCAGGCCGGACCGCCACTGACCGCATTGCAGGCGCCGCTCGCCAGCGGATCCCTGATGAAGATCAGGCGCCCCTGACTGTCGAGCGTCTGCGAAAAATCTCCCTGCATCTCCCGGTCGGTCGGCATCGTCCAGTTGCGCACCGGTCCTGGACGATTCACGATCGGCGCTTCGAGCGAATAGAAGAAGAACAGTTTATTGCTCAGGCCCGGCACCGGGCCGCCGAGATTCGCGCCGAACGTGTTGAAGCGATAGCGAGGCTTCTTGATGTTCGAGCGGTTGTTGAAGAAGTTGTTGGCGTTAAACGCCTCGTTGCGAAGGTAGTGGTAGATGTTTCCGTGATAGGCAGACGTGCCGCTCTTGCTGACGATCTGCACCTGGCCGCCGCCGGAACGGCCGTATTCAGCGCGATACGAGTTGAGGAGCACGCGGACTTCCGCAATCGCATCGAGGTTGATCTGCTGTGCCATCAGGCCGCTGTTGCCCACTTCGTTGCCGACGACGCCATCGACGATGACGTTGCTCCAGTCGCGGCGGGCACCACCGACATTCGGAACCGACGTTCCAAAACTCATACCGAGTGAATCAACGGTGTTCTCGTAGCGCACACCAGGAAGCAGACGCATGATCGAAGTGACGTCGCGTCCCAGCACCTGCACCTGTTCAATCTGCGTCGAGGTGATCAGACCGCTGTGTTGGGTCTCGGCGGTGTTGACGTGCGTGCCTTTGGCTTCGACGACCACCGTCTCGCCGATTCCGCCGACCTCGAGCACAAGGTTCCCGACCGCCAGCCGCTCGCCGGCGCTGAGCACGATGTTTTTCCGTTCCAGGGTACGGAAACTTGCGAGCGCAACCTTGACCGTATACCTGCCGGGCCGGAGATTCGTGACCTGAAAGTCTCCCTTCGAATCGCTGGTAGCCTCGCGCGACTCGTCGGTGGCTTCAGCGATGACGGTGACCGTCGCGCCAGGAATGACTTGCCCCTGGCTATCGGTGATGGTGCCGGAAATCGTCCCGGTGTTGGCTTGAGCAGCCACGAACTGGGGCCACGCCATGGCCCCGGCGACCAGGAGCACGAAGACGAATCCTGATCTGAGTCTGAACATTGATCCTCCTCGGAGGCGGGGTTCCGAGCGTCCGCCGATTGACGAGCAGGTAATAACAAACTTTAACGGTAAAGTAAACCGCCAATGTTGATTCACGATCGATTGCAGATTGCGGACTGAAGATTGCGGATTTGGTGAATGTCGATTGTCGATTTGGATTGCCGATTGTCGATTGTCGATTCTGCGCAATCTACAATCGACACTGTCAGTTCTCAGTCGTCAATCACCCAAATCGCCAATCATCATTCGCCATTCGCCAATCGACTGGCTATCCGAGCAGCGTTCGAAGAAACTTCAAACCGTCCTGCGCAAGAGCATCCTGCGTCGGCGCGAAGTTGCGCCAGATGGCCGCGGCGCGGGCGATCGACTTCACCTTGTTGGTGAACGACTCGATCACGTATGGACCGTGGAAGCCGATGTCGCGGCATGCCTGCGCGACTTCCTGCCACGGGACGTGACCGGATCCGGGTGCGCCGCGATCGTTCTCGCAGGTGTGAATCTGACGCACTCGTTTGCCGGCGGCGCGAATCGCGTCGCCGACCGAACGCTCCTCGATGTTCATGTGGAACGTATCGAGGAGAATGCCGCACGAGGGATCGTCGACGCGATCGACCACCTCGATCGCCTGCGACGAGAGGTTGATGAAGCTCGTCTCGAACCGGTTGAGCGGCTCGACCGCCAAGCCGACACCGCGGTCGCCGGCGTACTTCGACAGCTCCTGCAACTGCCGCACGAGCAGATCGACATCTCGCTTCCGCTCGTCTTCAGTCTGCTGCCAGGTGCGGCCGACGGCGCTGTAGAGCGGACCGATCACATTCTTCGCGCCGACGGTTTTCGCCGCATCGATGCAGTGACGGACGTAGTCCATGCCGTTCTTGCGGATGCTGTCATCGGCGTGGATCAGATCGCGGTCCGGCCCCATGGCGGCGCAGACGCTGACACCAAGGCCATTCGTTTTCGCAATCTCTGCGGCTTTGGCATAGTCGAGATCGCTCGTGCTCTCGATGCCGAATTCGATCAGGTCGAACCCCATCTTCTTGACCATCGGCGCAAGCCGGCCGAATTCCTCGGTGTTCACTGGAGAGGTCCACACCCACGCATTCACGCCAATCTGAGCCATGTCGGGGACGATAACAGACGACCACAGACCCGTCAACGCGGACAACGAGCCTGTGACAGAATAGCGGCCGTTCAGAGGGAGTTCACGTCATGCGGTTCATCGTGCTTGTCGTCATCGCGGTCGCGTTATCAGCCGCGCCCACACGCTCACCCGACATTCCCTTCAAGGCCGTGATGCTCGACAACGGCGCGAGCGAGACCGCCGCGGTCGCTGACATCAACAAGGATGGGCATTTCGACATCATCTCGGGCGAGACCTGGTACGAATCGCCATCGTGGACGAAACACAAGTTCCGCGAGCTGAACTTCACGAACAACTACTACGACAACTTCAGCGACCTGCCAGTTGACGTCGACGGCGATGGCTATCCCGACCTGGTCCGCGTCACGTGGTTCGCGAAGAAGATTTCGTGGTGGAAGAATCCGGGCCGGTCGAGCGCTCAGCCATGGTCAGAGAACGACATCCACACCGGGTTCAACATCGAATTCGCCGTCCTTGCCGACATGGATAACGACGGCAAGGCCAATGAGGTCGTCGCCCAGGAGAACAGCACGCCTCAGGCATGGTATGAAGCAAAGAACGGCGCGTGGGTCGCGCATGTCGTCAGCGACAAAAGTTACGGCCACGGGATCGGCGCCGGAGATGTCAATGGTGACAAGCGCACGGACATCCTGACGCCGCGCGGCTGGCTGGAAGCGCCCGCAGATCCGCGGCAAGGTAACTGGACATTCCACGCCGACTGGGAAGCCATCAACGTCCCCTTGCCGGTCGCCGGCCAACAAGCGCCGCCAGCCACGACGACGCCGGCAGCGCAGCCAAAACTTCTCGAGCTTGGCTTCATCCATGTCCTCGACGTCAACGGTGACGGACGCAACGACGTGATTGCCGGGGCGGGGCATAACTACGGTCTGTTCTGGTTCGAGCAGGGCACGGACCGTCAGTTCGCGCGGCGCACGATCGACGCGTCATGGTCACAGGCCCATGCCTCAACGCTCGTCGATCTCAATGGCGACGGCCGGCTTGACATCGTGACGGGCAAGCGGTTCATGGCGCACAACGGCAGCGATCCCGGCGAAAAGGAACCTTTGGGCGTCTATTGGTACGAGTTCGTGCGACCCACCGCCACATCAGTCGCGTCAGGACAGCCGGCTGCAGTGGAGTGGATCAAACATGTAATCGACTACGGCGGCCGCATGGGTGGTGGGATGCAAATCCCGGTGATAGATATCGACGGCGACGGCGATCTCGATATAGTCTGTGCCGGCAAGAGCGGGCTGTTCTTCGTCGAGAACCTCACGAAAGCGCCGGCAGGCCGGGGGAACCGGCGATAGCCACTACACGGAGAAGAGACACATGCAGAATCCGAGCGTCAGCAACGAGGGCATCGCGCCAAACGCCAAGCGCCTGCTCTGGGCCGGCTTCCTTGCCATCCTGGCCGCCGGCATCGGAGCGGGCGTCCGCGGCGGCATTCTCGCCAATTGGGCGGCCGACTTTGGTTTCACGGGGGCGCAGCTCGGCGCCATCGGCGGGGCCGGCTTCACGGGATTCTGCTTTGGCATCATCATCGGCGGGGTCGTCGTCGACAAGATCGGATATGGCAAGCTCGTCGTCGCGGCGTTTCTGTTCCACGTCCTGTCGGCCTTCATCACTTTTGCCGCCACGAAAGGGCAAGCCCAGGACACGGCGTATCTATTTCTCTACGTCGGGACGTTCGTGTTCGCGCTCGCCAACGGTACGCTTGAAGCCGTCGCCAACCCGCTCGTCTCGACGCTCTTCCCAAACAACCGCACGCACTTCCTTAACCTTCTGCACGCCAGCTGGCCCGCGGGACTCGTGCTCGGCGGGCTGATTGGATGGATCCTCGGCGAGGGGATGCAAGTCAGCTGGAAGCTGCAACTCGGGCTGTTCCTGGTGCCGACCGCGCTCTACGGGGTCGCCTTCATGGGCCAGACCTTCCCGAAGTCTGAAGCGTCCGCGAAAGGACTCAGCGTCGGTGAGATGCTGCAGGAGGTCGGAATCCTTGGCGCCGTAGTTGCCTGCTTCCTGCTCGGCCTCTTCTTCAAAGATCAGCTGGGCGGCATCCTCGGGTTCTTCACGGGCAACGCGTTCTACACCTCGACGACATGGAATGTCCTGGCGTGGGGTGTCGCCGCAGCGCTCGTGTTCGTCGTCGCGGTGAAGACGAACTTTTCCATCGGATCGATTCTGCTGTTCGTGCTGTTTGTGACGCACGCGCTCGTCGGCGCGGTCGAGCTCGGCACCGACGGATGGATTCAGAACATTACCGGCAACATCCTGACGCCGGCGCAGGGGAAGATCCTGTTCGTGTTTACCTCGTTGCTGATGTTCTCGCTGCGGTTTTGCGCCGACTTCATCGAGCGCAATCTGAAGGTCTCGCCGATCGGGCTGCTCTTTATCTGCTCGGTCCTCGCCGTCATCGGCCTGCGACTCGTCAGCGGCATCGAAACGTTCGCGGGGGCCATGATCACCCTCGCTGTCTACGCACTCGGCAAGACGTTCTTCTGGCCGACGATGCTCGCCGTCGTCGGCGACCGATTCCCACGAACCGGTGCCGTCGCGATGTCGATCATGGGAGGGATCGGTATGATGTCAGCCGGGCTCCTCGGCGGACCTGGCCTCGGGTACGCGAAGGATCGTTTCACCGCGGAGCACCTGATGACCACGGCGCCGGCGATCTACGAGCAATACAAGGCGCCGACGCCGAGCAAGTTCCTGTTCCTCGAGGAAGTGCACGGGCTCGATGGTACGAAGCTATCCCAGGCGCAGACGGCGGCGGCGAAGACGCCCGACCAGCAAACCGTCGCGCAGGCCAGCATCGCCGGCGACCGCGAGACGCTCAAGGCGGACTCGTACATTCCCGCTGCGATGGCGGTCGTCTACCTCATGCTGTTCTTCTATTTCAGAACGATCGGCGGTTATCGCCCGGTTCGGATCGAGGCGGCAACGGCCAGGACCTGACGCGAGAACGTCGAGGCGAAAGCAGCTTAGAGCGTCTTCAGGAAAATATTCCTGAACTCAATCTTCATCGGCGGACCGACGTGGATCTGAAAGCCGAGCAGCCCTTTCATCGCGCGGCCCTTTGCATCATCGTCGACGATGAACGCGGTGACGTGGCCGTTCACGATATTCATGATCATGTTGCCGCGCGCGATCAGGTGGACGTTGTTCCACTCGCCTGGCTTGATCAACGACTTGAGTTCGTCGGCATTCATTTCCAGGCTGCCAATCTGCCGTGAGACACCGTCGGGGCCGATCTCAACGGCCTGACCGCGCTGCATGAGAAACCCGCGCCCGCGTTCCTCGTAAATCATGCCGGTGAACTGGTTGGCGAAGTCGATGTCCGCCTGATAGCCCTTCAGCACCCACTTGCCGGTCACAGCACCACGGCCTTCGCCGCCAGGCGGCACCATCGCGCTGCGAAATTGGATGCCGCTGTTGGTCGAGCTCATTCGGTACTCGAGCTTCAATTCGAAGTCCGCGACTTCGCCGCCGCGCCAGATCACGAACGTGTTTTCCTTGAGCGGATTCGCTTCGGTCGTCGTGCCGACGAGGACGTTGCCTTCCGCCTTCCAAAGCGTCGTGTCGCCGTCCCAGTTCTTCATCGTGCCGTCGAAGATGGACTGGAAGCCAGTGCGATCCTCAAAGTTGAGGGGCTGCGCTCCTCTTGGACCGCCGCGACCCTGACCACGCCCCTGGCCCGCCGGCTGCCCGGCCGCGGCGGGCTGACCTGCTGACGGCTGCTGAGCGCCGCCGGCAGGCGCCTGTGCCAGCAGAAGCACTCCGCCAAGGATGGTTGCCGCCGCGCATACGACAGCACCCGTGACTCCCAGTGTGTGTCTCATGTTGATGTCCACCTTCTCGAATGTGATTAAACCTTTTCCCACTTCCCGCTCTTCGCGGACTTCAGGACCGCGTCGGTCACGTAGTCGGTTGCGAGGCCGTCGCGGAACGTTGGCGCGATGCTCTGACCCTTCATCGCCGCGGTTGCGAAATCGGCAAATTGATGAATGAACGTGTGCTCGTATCCGATCTGCAGACCGGGCACCCACCAGTGCTTCATGTATGGATGATCGCCGTCGGTGATGTGCACGCTTCGCCAGCCGCGGACGCGCCCTTCATCGCGGTGATCGAAGTACTGAATCCGATGCAGATCGTGAAGATCCCAGAACGCTGATGCATGCTCGCCGTTGATCTCGAGGGTGTACAGCGCCTTATGGCCGCGCGCGTACCGGGTGGCCTCGAACATCGCCAGCGAACCGTTCTCGAAGCGGCACAAAAACGCGCTCGCATCGTCGATCCCGACCGGTTCAACCTTCCCGGTCAGATTGTGTTTGCGCTCCTTGATGAAGGTCTCCGTCATCGCCGTGACCTCAGTGATTGGACCGTTGAGCCACAACGCCGTGTCGATATTGTGCGCGAGCAGATCGCCGGTCACGCCGCTGCCGGCGACGTTGATGTCGAGCCGCCACAACCCTTCGCCGCCCTGGGGAAGATCCTGTGAGATCGTCCAGTCCTGAAGAAACTTCGCGCGATAGTGGAAGATGCGTCCGAACTTGCCCTGATCGAGGAGCTCTTTGATCAGGGTCACCGCAGGTACGCGGCGGTAGTTGTACCAGACCGTATTCGGGACGGCCGCTTTCTCGACCGCGTCGACCATTTCTTTCGCTTCTTTGGCATTCCGGCCGAGCGGCTTTTCGCACATCACCATCTTGCCGGCCTTGGCCGCGGCAATCGCGATCTCATGGTGGGTGTCGTTGGGACTCGCGATGTCGATGACGTCGATATCCTTCCGCGCGACCAGATCGCGCCAGTCCGTCGCGTACGATTCGTAGCCCCAGTTTTCGGCAAACTTCTTCACCCGCTCGGCATTGCGCGCGGCGACCGCCTTCAAAACCGGGCGGCACCCGAGATCAAAGAACCGCGGCGCCTGGAGGAACGCATTGGAATGCGTCCGGCCCATGAAGCCGTAGCCAATCAGTCCGATGTTGAGATTCTTCATCCAGCGCTCCGAACAACAACGCCGCGTGTTTTAGTTCCGGCGTTTTGTCTGCATTTATTACTTTGCGCTGGGGCCCCACCCCCAGCGCTGCCAGCCCTCGCTCCATCGCTCGGGCCGCATGATCGCAACGCCTTTCTACTTAGTCCCAACCATGGGCATCTCGGACTCCGACCATGACGCCGAGAATGTCGTTCCATGTGTTCTGCTGCGTCATCGTGGCGTTGGGGAACATGCAGCCGTCCCAGCAGATGTGCTGGACGGCGCGCGTCGGCATTCCACTGTCATCCTTCAACCAGAACCCGGCATGACGGACGATATCCAGCTTGCCATTCGGGTCGTGCGGGAGACAGTGACGGCCGGTCTTGTCGTGCGAGCCGGACCCCTTCACCGTCGCGTCGTTCTGCGCGACATGGAAATCAATCGTCCACGGACGCAGCGCGCGGGTCATCGTTTTCAGCCCCTCGTCGAGCGCCTTCTTATCGGTCCAGTCGAACTTCTCCGGCAGAATGCGATCGTCGGGAGCGTTGTACCCCATCGTGAACAGGAGCGTGTGCGCCATGTCGGCCTGGAAGCCAAGCGTCTTCGGCCGGTTCACCTGCTCCAGTAGCTCGACGTTGCGTTTGACGCTGTGCATGCCTCCCCAGCAGATCTCCCCTTCTGCCGCGAGACGCTCTCCGAACTGTTCGGCAACATCACACGCCTGGCGAAACGTCTCCGCGATCTTTTTCGTGTTGCCGGCCGGATCCTTCGCCCAGTCAGATGGACTCGCTGCCGAATCGATGCGGACGACCCCGTATTTGCGGATGCCGATGTCGCGCAGTTTTTTGGCAATCCCGCAGGCCTTGCGGACCTGGGTCAGGAAATTCTTCCGATCCTCGTCGCTGCCCATCGCGGATCCCCCGCCGGTGGGCGGCCACACCGGCGCCACGACCGATCCGACAACCAGCCCCTTGCCGCGAATCTTGTCGGCAAGCCGCTTCAAATCGTCGTCGGTGGAGTCGATGCTGACGTGGGGATCGAAAAGAAACAGATCGACGCCTTCGAACTTCGAGCCATTCGAGGTCGCCCTGGCGGTCATGTCGAGCATCGTATCGAGATCGATCGGCGGCTCGGCGCCCGGGCCGCCCTTGCCGACGAGTCCGGGCCACATGGCGTTGTGAAGTGCTGGGTACTTATGTTGAGCCATACGGGTTATTAGTCCTCAGTTGTGCCGAAACGATTCAGCGTCGGGGTTCCCAGGACCAAAGTGCTTCAGGATGACGAGCGGATCAACGTCGCTCTTGTTCTCAATCCGCACGCCAGCCCTGGCCGCATCGGCGGTCACGAACACCTCGTCTTCCGTCATTTGTCCGTAGCGAATCATCGCCGGCGTCGAAACGGAAAGCTTGCCCAACGTGCCGTAACCCTGCGTCAGGATGACTCCGTAGGCGGCGCCGTCCTTGATCGTCACGCTGCGTTTCGGCAACACGGTCAACTCCTTCGCCGAATACCATCCCGTGCCGTACGTCACCCACTGCTCGCGATAACCCTCGGCTTCGGTTTCCCCGAACGGCTTCACCGGCTTCGGGAAGCGCCGATTGCTTTCACCAAACCGCGGATTGACGTTCGCCTCCCAGTCAAGCATGCCGATGATGTAGTCGAGATCGCGCGTCTTGTCGGCGGGCACGTCCTTGGTCAGCAGATCCCAGCTGATGATTCGCCCTTCGACCTCTGACTGGAACATCGCAAATACGTCGCTGTTGACCTGAGGCTCGTAGGTCAAAAGCGATCCGGGTGCGTGCAGAATTCCCGGGTTGATCTGCCATCCGGTGCCGCGTTCCAGGCGGTACGCGCGCGACAAATACGTGATGCCGTTGTCTCCCTTGTTCCAGTTCTCCAGGCAGCGGCGAACGTCGTCTTTTGTCGTTCCCGGCTCGAGTCCCATGAACGTATAGGGATAGTTGTTGTCGGTCGGGTTGTATTGAGGAGGAAAATAATACGCCTCAGGTTTTCCGCGCCGGCCGACGCGCTTCGCGTCCTCGTCGCTCTGATGCATGTGGTGCGGGATTGGACCGAGGTTGTCGAAGAACTTGCAGAGCAGGTTCCAGCCTTTTTCCCGCTGCATGACGTCGGCGCCGATCAACAGGTCGCCCGCTTTTTCGATCGCTTCTTTCAAGAGAAAACGCTTGCCGTCGGCGACGCGGACGTAGCTGAGCCCTTCGTCGGGCGGAGTGCCGGGTCCGTTGTCGGCGTTGGTGGTTGACGAAAACCATCGCTCGTTGATCCCACCGCGATCGCCGCCGCAGGCGTAGTAATCGTCGGGGTGAAGACGAAGACGACGCCCGGGGATCATGAAAGAGCGTGGCACCCAGCTGGGTTCAAGGCGAAGAAGTCCGCCACCGGCATTCACTGCATCCTGAATCTGCGCTCGATCGGCCATTCAATACTCTCGACAGGGTTAAGCGAGTTTTGTTGTTCGGCAGACGCGCACGATACAACTCGCCGCGCAGCCGCGGCAAGCCCGTGCCACGCCGTCTCCGCCGTTTCACTCCAGCAAACGAGCCACGGTCGGTTTGCCAACCGTTAACTCTATTACAACCTTGCTGTTCGGCCGCAACCGCCAGATCGCCGACGGCACCGGAAATACGCAGCCCATATTGCGTCATGCGAAATGAGCCACGGAAGAACACAGACCAACACGGAAATGAGCCACGGAAGAACACGGACCAACACGGATGGGAGCCACGGAAAAACACGGACCAACACAGATATAAGCCACGGAAGAACACGGACCAACACGGATGGGGGCCACGGAAGAACACGGACCA
>DATJKH010000031.1:0-47477 GCA_035491715.1 Vicinamibacterales bacterium
GCGGGGCGCGAAGTTATCGAGGCTGGCACTCATGCCGTTGGTTTGCGGATTGCCTCCGCGGCCGGCAATGAGCACGTCGAGCTGATGCGCCGGATCCGGGTTCGTGAGATCGAGCCGATCGACGCCGCGGCCGTCCGCGCGCGTCATGATCGGGTAGTACTCCCACCGCAGTCCCATATCCAGCGTCAGTTTGGCGCTCGGCGTCCAGCGATCGCGGAAGTACAACGCGTGCTGCCACTCGCGCGCCGTCATCAGCTCGTTCTGCACGCTCTTGGCGGCAGTTCCCACCAGGCCGAGCAGGAACGACGCGTACTGATTGTAGAAGTTCGCGTTCTGTGCCGGCGTGTTGTTGCCCGTATTCAGCTCGGTCACGTTCGCCCGGAAATCGAACTGCCCGCGCGGATTTCCCGTTTCCGGCTGCCAATGATCGAGGTACATGAAATTCAGTGTGTACCCGCCGCGCAGATCGTGGCGCCCTTTCATCTTCGTGATGTTGGTGGCCAGCGAGTACGTCCGTTCGTCGCGAAAGATCGGGTTCCAGCCGTCGCGGTTTCCGACAGCACTGAAACCGGTGTTGAAGACCGGGTAGCCGGCGTATCGGGAATCTCCGCTGCCCTGGTCATTGGTGCCAGGAATGCCAAGGACGTCGAGCCCGTAGTTGCCTGCCTGGAAGTCAGGCCCATAGACGTGCTGATGCTGTCGCGAGAACCCGAACGTGGTGTCCATCAACAGCGTCGGGCTCAGCGTCCAGGTTGAACCGCCGGTAGCCTGATACACCTTGGTGAAGCCGCCGTCGCCGGTGGCATTCGGATCCGGCCCCAGATAGTTGGTGAGGTCGTCGACGACCGCATTCATGTAGCTGAACTTGCCCCAGATCTGCTGCGCCGGCGTCCGGTTCCAGTTCATCTTGTAGTCGTAGTTCTGCCGGTCGACGGTGCGATCTTCCTGCCGCCGATAGTTGTTGGTGAGGCCGCCCGTTCCTGTGCCGGCAATGTTCGGCAGCGGAAACAGGTTCAGCACCTTCAAGGCAATGGGATCGATCATGTTGCTCGGGATCACATTGCCGTCGAACGCCTGACGACCCGTCCCATCGGCGTTTCCGGTGAACGGGTTGTAGATCACCTGCTGCGCGTTATTGGTGGCGCTCACCGTCGCCTGACTGAAATCTCCTGCTCGCAGCCGCGCATCAGGGACACTGAAGAACGTAAACAGGCTCTGATCGCGTTTGTAGCCCTCGAACGATCCAAAGAAGAACACCTTGTTCCTGGCCACCGGGCCGCCGATCGTTCCACCGTAGGTGTTCTGATTAATCGGCAACTTGGTCGTCGGCGTCGAGGTGAAGTTGTACGGTGTCGCGTTGAGATTGTCGCCGTTGTAGAACTCGAACGCGGTGCCTTTGAAGTTGTTGGTGCCGGACTTGGTGATCACGGTCACCGCCGCGCCGCCGGCCATGCCCTGCTCGGCGTCGAAACTGCTGGTCGACACGTTGACCGTATCGATCGTTTCCGCCGGCGAGATGTACATGTTGTGATTGGGCAGCCAGATGTTCATGTTCGTGGCGCCGTCAGTACGAGTCGAGTTGTTGGTGTTGACCTGACCGTTGACGTTGGTGGCCAGCGACCGCGCCGGGGTGTCGGTCTCCGCGTTGCCGAACGCCATCGGTGTCGTCCCGGGCACCAGATTGATCAACGCCTGGTAGTTGCGGAAACGATTCAGCGGCATCGAGGTGATCGCATCCGATTTCAGTTCGGTATGCACATCGGCCTTGTCGGTCTGGAGCAGTTGCGCATCGGACGCAACGGTGACGGTTTCGGTGAGCGCACCCACTTCGAGCGTCATGTCGACGCGCGAAATTTCCCCGATCGTCACCGGCACATTCGTGCGAACCGCTTCGCGGAACCCGGTCAGAGAGATCTTGACGTCATACGGACCTGGCAGGACGTTGTTCACCGTGAACGATCCGTCTGCGCCCGTTATGGTGTCGCGAGTGAGATTGGTTTCCTTGTTGATGATGGTCACTGTTGCGCCGGGAATAGCCGCCCCCTGGGCGTCCCGAGCGATTCCAGTGATGCTGCCGTAGAGAATCTGGGCTCTGGCGTTCCCCGCCGCCAGCGCGAGCGCGCACACTACTCCAACGATCACGAACACCCGTCGACGATGCGACACGAACACACCTCCTGGTGAATTGAGGCGTGCTGGTTCCACTCCCGGTCCGTAGTAACAACACGTTAGCTTTCGGGTATACCCTCATTCCGCAGCGAAACCAAAGTGGCTTTTTTGCGCGACAGGTCTGTCGTGAGGCGCCTTTGTCGGCGTCAGAAGTGGATCCAAAACCTTGGGGTCAACTCAACCAGTTGGATCGCAGAAACCTGAGGAAATTCGCCGAAAAAATGTTGTCGACGTCTTGCGACGTGTAGCCACGCGCGGAGAGAACGTCTTCAAGTTTTCTTAAATCTGCAATCGTGTGAACGTCGGACGGACACTGCTCGCGGCCGAATGCGCCATCGAGATCGGATCCGATCATCGAGTGTTGTGAACTCCCGGCGATCTGACACACGCGATCGATGTGATCGACGACAGTTTCGAGCGTGACATTCGCAGATTGCGGTGTCGTGTGTCCTCGCACCCATCCGTGGACCAACATCCACGCATCCATGACGGCACCAATCACGGCGCCTCGACCGATCAGTTCGCGGATCTGATCGTCGGAGAACTGCCGGTTGTGTGGGACAAGCGCCCGCGAGTTCGAGTGACTCGCCCACAACGGACCGTCGTAATGATCCAGCGCGTCTCGCAGGCTCTCGTCGCAGAGATGCGTGACGTCGAGAATGATCCCGAGCCGCGCCATCTCCTTCAAGAGGTCGCGTCCGTGCGTACCGAGATCGCCAGTCGAGTTGGTGCCGTAGGCGTATCGTCCGGGGCCGTAGTGCGCCGGCCCCACGGCACGCAGGCCCTGGGCGTAAGCGTTTTCAAGGTGCGCCGGTGTGACGATCGAGTCCGCACCTTCGAGGCTCAAGATGTAACCGATTGGTTTGGAGCTTCCCAGTTTCCAGCTTCCAGCTCCCTCCCAATTTGCGACATGTTGCTCTAATCCGGCACGATCTCGGATCTGCGTCAGCTCGCCGCGCTCTTCCATGGCGCGATACCAGGCGAGCTGCGCCTGCGTCATCGCCCACGCCTGTTCGGGTGAGTTCCAACCCTGAAGGTCGCTGTCGGGCGCGACGTAACGCGCGATCTGCGTCGCAACACAGAGGCCTACGCCTCCGCGCCGCATTTCGTCAAACGACACGGTGCCTTTGCCGCGATCGGGTTTGTCGGTAAGTCCCGCTTCTCGTCTTCGAATCTCGTCAATGGGTCGGGTCAGATCGCGATTCCACTCGATGGCGTTCATCGCGAGATCCAGATGGGCGTCAACAATCAGCATACGGGTTGCATTAAACGAAAAGCGCGAGCACCAACACGCCAGCGAGTCCGACAACTGACACGATCGTCTCGATAACTGTCCACGTTGCCAGCGTCTGCGGCACGCTCATGTTCAAGTACTCCTTCACCAACCAGAACCCACCATCGTTGACGTGTGATGCGATCAGCGATCCCGCGCCGATCGAAACCACGAGCAGCTCCTTATTCACTGATGGCGACGAGGCAATCAGCGGCGCCATGATGCTCGCGGCTGTGATGACCGAGACCGTCGCTGACCCGACTGACAGTCGCAGCAGAGACGCGATCACCCAGCCAAGTACGAGCGGCGACAATTGAAGACCGCCCATTGCTTGAGCGATCGCCGAGTCGAGGTGGGCGGTGACCAGCACGCGGCCGAACCCGCCGCCTGCGCCGACCACGAGCAGGACCCCGGCGATGGGCGGCAACGACTCTTCGGCAAACGTCAGCAGGCGCGCGCGACCGAAGCCGCATGATCGTCCCAAGGTCACCATGGCGACGAGCGTCGCGACGATCATCGCAACCAGAGGACTTCCGATGAACGAAATCGCGCGTCTCGCGGCGCCATCGGCCATCGTAATCTGGGCGGCGGACGCTATCAGCATCAGCAGGACCGGCATCAGCATTGTCAGCAGGGTGAGCGCCAATGTCGGTGTCCGCGACGGGACCACCACCTTCGTAAACTGTTCCGCGATGGTTCCCGGTTCGGCTGCCACCTTCGTACTCATGAATCGCGTCACCATCGGGCCCGCGATGATCGAGAGGGGCAGACCGAGGATGAGTGAGTAGAACAGCGTCCGACCCGGATCGGCGCCGAGCCGCTCGACGGCGGCGATCGGTCCCGGGTGAGGCGGCACCAGTCCATGTGCTGCCGAGAGGCCGGCGACCATCGGCAGGCCAAGCCAGAGCAGCGGCCTTCGGCTCTGGCGCTGCGCCGTGAAGAGCACTGGTGCGAGAAGCACGAGCCCGACCTGAAAGAAGACGGGAAGGCCGATGATGAACCCGGACAACATCAACGCCCAGTCCAGCCGCCGTTCACCCAGCGCTCGCGCCAGCGCATTCGAGACGACGATCGCTCCTCCCGATTCGGCGAGCAGTTTTCCGATCACCGTTCCAAGCGCGATCACCATCGCAATCGATCCGAGTGTGTCTCCCATGCCCGCCTGGAATGCACGGGCAATGTCGGCCAGCGGCATGCGGGTCGCAAGTCCGACAAAGATCGACGCGACCGCGAGCGCGAGGAACGCCGGTAGTCGGACCCATGTGATCAGGAGCACGACCAGCGCGACGCCGATCGCGGCGATGGTGAGGAGAGTGGATGCAGGCAATTGGTGAAGTTTCCAGTTTGCAGTTCCCAGTTACCAGTTCCCACTCATGCTTGCGCACTGGAGACTGGAGACTGGAAACTGGCAACTGATATCAATAAATCTTCGGCTCCGCAATCGGAGCCGTGCCTTCCAGGAAATCAAAATCGCATCCGCGATCGGCCTGCGTAACGTGAAGGGAATACATCTGTCCGAAGCCGCGAGGATATTGCGGCTCCGGCGGTTTCCACTCGGCGCGACGCCGCGCGAGCTCTGCGTCATCGAGCTGAATCGAGAGCTTCCGCGCCGGGACGTCCAGTTCGATGATGTCGCCGTCGCGGACGAACGCCAGCGGCCCGCCGATGAATGACTCCGGCGCAATATGGAGGACGCAGGCACCGTAACTGGTGCCGCTCATGCGAGCATCGGACAAACGAACCATGTCGCGGACGCCCTGTGCGAGAAGCTTCTTCGGAATCGGCAGCATTCCCCATTCGGGCATGCCCGGACCGCCGAGCGGTCCGGCGTTCTGCAACACGAGAACGGAATCGGCCGTGACCGGCAACGACGCATCGTCAATGCGCGCCGCAAGGTCATCGTAGTTGCGGAACACCACCGCTGGTCCGGCATGCTTCAACAACCGCTTCTCGGCGGCCGTGTGTTTGATAACCGCACCCCGGGGTGCGAGGTTTCCGCGGAGCACGGCGACGCCGCCTTCCGGACCAAGTGGACGCTCACGAGTCGCGATCACGGCGTCGTTGCAGACGAGCGCGTCGCTGACGTTTTCACCGATTGTTCGCCCGTTGACGGTGACGCAATCGGTATGCAGTAAGTCCTGGAGACGCGACAACGCGCCTCTCGTGCCGCCTGCATAGAAGAAGTCTTCCATGAGGTACTCGCCGCTTGGACGGATGTTGGCGATGAACGGTGTGCGACGCGAAAGCGCGTCAAAGCGATCGAGATCGAGCGTCGCGCCGACGCGACCGGCGAGCGCGATCAGGTGAATGATCGCGTTGGTCGACCCCCCGAGGGCCATGGCAGCCGTCACGGAGTTGTCAAACGCTTCGGTCGTCATGATTTTTCGCGGTGTCAGATCCTCCCAGACCATCTCCACGATACGACGGCCGCAGGCGGTGGCCATGCGCGAGTGAGCCGAATCGGCCGCAGGAATCGACGAGCCACCGGGCAACGTCAATCCCAGCGCTTCCATCGCGGCCGCCATGGTCGATGCCGTGCCCATCGTCATGCAGGTGCCGAACGATCGAGCGATCCCGTCTTCCATTTCACGCCAGCTGCATTCGTCAAGGGTTCCGGCCCGCCGTTCCGCCCAGTATTTCCAGACGTCGCTGCCGGATCCGAGAAACTGACCTCTCCAATTGCCGCGAAGCATTGGGCCAGCGGGCATGAGGATCGCGGGAAGATTGGCGCTCGCGGCACCCATGACGAGTGCCGGCACGGTTTTGTCGCAGCCGGCCATCAACACGGCGCCGTCAACAGGGTAGGAGCGCAACGCCTCTTCCGCATCCATCGCCAGCAGGTTCCGATACAGGAAGGTGCTCGGCTTCATGAACACTTCGCCGAGTGTCAGGAGCGGGATCTCCATTGGAAAGCCACCGGCCTGCCAGATGCCGCGTTTGATTTCGTCGGCGCGATTGACGAAGTGCGCATGGCACGGATTGGCGTCGCTCCAGGTATTGAGGACGGCGATGACCGGTTTGCCGGACATGTCGTCCATGCTGAAGCCGGCCTGTTTCGCGCGCGAGCGATGGCCGAACGATCGCATGTCGTCTTTGCCGAACCATCGATGGCTGCGGAGGGAGGTCGGGTCGTGTCGCGTCATGGACGAATTGGTGAATTGGTCAACGTCAATTATCGATCGCGCGCGGGCAATCGCAGGCTGACGACGATCGCCGTCTCGATGACAAGGGCGCCCGCAAGCACCAGGAGCCCTTGACTATACGATCCGGTCGCCTGGCGAAGCGCTCCCATGATCGATGGTCCGACGGCGCCGCCGAGGTTGCCGATGGCGTTGATCAACCCGATGCATGCGGCAGCGGCAGTCCCGCCAAGAAAGATTGGAGGAATTGCCCAGAAGACGCCCTGGACGGACCGCTGGCCGATTTGCGACAGCGTAAAACTCAGAACCATGAGCCAGAGGTTGTTGCGAAACAGAGCCGCGAGTACGAGACCAGCCGCCGCCGTCATCGCGCAAGTGGCAACGTGGTATTTGCGCTCACCGGTGCGATCCGAGTGGCGGCCGACAAGAAACATCGCGACGAGCGCGGCGGCAAAGGGAAGCGTCGTCAGGACGCTGAGCCCGAAGCTTTGTCGTCCGCCTGCGGCTTCCACCAGCATTTTCGGCAGCCACAAAAATACTCCGTAGGTGACGACGGTATTGAGAAAGTACACGCCGCACAGAAGCCATACCCGTCCGCTTTGGAGGCTTCGCCCGATCGACGTGTGGCCGACCGCTGCCCGTCGCTGTTTCTCCGCGTCCATTATTTGGATGAGGCACTCGCGGTCGCTATCTGTCAGCCAGCGTGCTTCGGATGGGTAATCCGTCAGGGCGCGCAACGCCACGAAACCAAGCACTACCGCCGGCAACCCTTCAATTAGAAACAGCCACTGCCACCCATGCAGACCAAGAACGCCGTTCAGCGCGAGAAGGCGATTCGAGATCGGCGCTCCAATGATGATGGCCACCGGCGCGGCCATCATGAACAGCGCACCCGCGCGCGCCCGATCCGCGGCGGGAATCCAGTACGTCAGGTAAAGGATGATGCCGGGGAAAAATCCCGCCTCGGCGATGCCAAGTAAGACGCGCGCGGCATAAAACGACCAGAGATCCCACACGAACATCATCGCCATCGAAACGATGCCCCAGCCGATGAGGATGCGGGCGATCCACCGCCTGGCGCCCACGCGCTCGAGGATCAGATTGCTCGGGACTTCAAACAGGAAGTAGCCAACAAAGAACAGTCCGGCTCCGTACCCAAACTGCGCATCATTGAGGCCGAGATCCTTCTGCAGGGCTGCCGCGGCAAAGCCGACATTGACCCGGTCGATATAGGCGACGACGTAACAGATGAACGCGAAGGGAACGAGGCGTCGAATGACGCGCGCAATCACCTCGCGTCGTTTATCTTCGGAGATAGCCTGGCCCGGATCCGTGAGGTGCATGCGGTCGCGTCACTTTATCTCGAAAGGCTGTTGCTGGCGCGGGTTTGACAAAGTTCGCAATTAAAACTACAGTGAGGTCAAATTCAACCCCGGCGATTTCACCCTCACATACATGGCAGACACTCTCGGCGATTTCGAGCAGCTCATCCTGATGGCGATGATCCGTCTCGGCGCGGACGCCTATGGTGTCACGGTGCGCCAGGAGATCGAGTCACGAACGGGTCGGACGATTTCCGCGGGCGCCCTGTATACCGCCCTCGACAGGATGGAGAAGCGTGGCTTTGTCACCTCACGGCTCGGCGAACCGACGCCGACGCGCGGTGGCAAGCGCAAACGTCTTTACACGGTGCTGCCGGCCGGAGAGCGGGCGCTCGCACGCGTGTATGAATCGTTGCGACTGATGGCGGGTGGCGTCGGCGCGCGTTTGCGCGCCATCAAGGAATAGCGCGTGGCGGCCTCACCTCCTCGACTCGCCGCCGCCCTCCTGCGCTGGATTCTGCCGCCCGACGACTTCGAAGCGATATCGGGAGATCTCGAGGAGTCGTTGCCGGCGATGGCGAAGAGCCGGTTGTGGTACTGGCGACAGGTGGGCAGCATCGTGAGCAGCCGGTTCGCCGCGGCCACTGGAGATTTCACAAGCGGACGATCGAAAGGCAGGATCCGAATGGGAATCCGGCACGATCTCTCCTATGCGATTCGGTCGCTGATGAAGGCGCGATTGTTTGCCGTCACCACGATCGCCCTGCTGGCCGTAGGCATCGGCGCGAACGTCGCGATGTTCTCGCTCGTCAACGCCGTGCTCCTCAAGCCTTTGCCGTTTGCCGAGCCCGATCGCCTGATGATCGTCCACCTTCTCGCCCCCGACCGCGAGGCCCCCGGCGTCTTTCGACCGAACATCTGGTCGTACCCAAAGTACAAAGTCTTCGATCAGAACCAGCATGCGTTCGAGTCGATGACCGCCTTTGGCGCCGGCAACTGGAACTTGACGGGCACCGATCGTCCGGAACGTTTAAGTGGTGAATTCATCGAGTCGAACTACTTCGACGTGCTTGGCATTCGCCCGGTCGCAGGACGAGCCTTCTTGCCAGAGGAGATGAACGCTCCAGGCTCGGCTCCGCTCGCGATGCTTGGCTACGCGCTGTGGGCCACTCGCTTTGCTGCCGATCCCTCGATTGTCGGAAATCCGATCAGCCTCAACGGCATCCCGCACACGATTGTCGGCGTCCTGCCGCGCGGGTTTCGCGGGTTGACTGGATCGTCAGACGTGTGGGTCCCTCTCACCACCCTCCCCGCCGAGGATCTTGCGAACCCCTTCGATCATTCCTACACCGTCGTCGCGCGCCGGAAAGCCCAGACGTCAGCCGCACAGGCGGACGCCGATGCTCGCGTGGTGGGCACAGCCGTGGACGCGCAGTTTCATGACAGGCAACGCGCGGCGTGGAGCGCGACGGCACTCCCGCTCGACGATCAGCGGATCGATCCCATTGTTCGCCGCTCGGTGTTGTTGCTCCTCGTCGCGGTCGTTTCGGTGTTGCTCATCGTCTGTTTCAACCTTGCGAATCTCACGCTGTTCAAGGCACTGGCCCGGCGGCGCGAGGTCGCCATCCGTCTCGCCCTTGGCGCCAGCCGCTTCCGAATCGTTCGTCAGCAGATGACCGAGAGTGCGTTGCTCGGCCTGGCTGGAGGTGTAGCCGGGCTGGCGATTGCTTCGGTCATTTTAAGGATCGGGGGATTGTTGATGCCCGATCTGCCGATGGTTCTGACTGGCGCGGCGTCCGGCGCTGCGCGCGCGACTGCCGGGCAAACCGCTGGACTGACGCGTGTGGCGCTCGACTACGTCGGTTTCGATGCCTCCACCTTGATCTTCACTCTCCTCATCGCCATGGCCACAACCATGCTGTTTGGTCTCGGTCCGGCGTGGAGCGGTTCCCGTCGCGATTTGACGACGGCCATGAAGGCGTGGTCCTCCAGTTTCACGCCACACGGATCACGATGGCTCGGTGGGCGCAATGTGCTCGTCGTCGCCGAAATCGCAGTGGCACTCGTTCTGTTGACTGCCGCCGGGCTGATGTTGACCAGTGTCGCTCGTCTTCAGTCGGCGACGCTCGGGTTCAATCCGGATTCTGTTCTGACGTTTCGCGTGCCGCTGGCCGCGCCACGGTATGACGCACGGAGCGCGACCCAGTTGCTTGAACGCCTGACGACCGGATTGTCGCAGCGAGCGGGCATCACGGCCGCGACCTACGGCAGTTGCGCGCCGCTCTCCGGTGGCTGCAATCGCACGACGATGAAGCGACCGGATCGGCCGCCACTTCCTCCGGGCTCTGAGAACACCGTCGGGGTGCTCTGGGCCTCGCCAGGTTACTTCGACGCGCTGGGCATCCGTGTGGTTCGCGGTCGTGCCTTTACCGATCGGGACCGCGTTGGGCAACCCAAGGTCGTCGTCATTAGCGAGTCGGCGGCGCGATCGTACTGGGCCGGCGAAGATCCGCTTGGCAAACGTCTTTCTGTCGGCCAGGGGGGTTTTGGCGGCGACGGCGCGGAGATCGTTGGGATCGTGCAAGACGTGCGATATGGCAGCGTCGAAACATCGGTGATGCCGGACGTCTATCTTCCGCTTTTGCAGTCGATGCGGTCTGGCGGCGTCATCTTTGTCAAGAGCGCTCTGCCGGCGACGGCACTCGTGCCGATCGTGCGACAAGAGGTGGCCTCTCTCGATCGCGACGTTCCCGTGATCGACATCAAGATGATGGAGGAGCGCTTCGGGGACGCCACGTGGCGCACGCGAATCAGTGCCTGGCTGCTCGCGGCCTTTGCGGTCCTTGCCTTGACGCTTTCCGCGCTCGGCCTTTATGGCGTCATGTCACAGGGCGTCGAGCAGCGCCGGCATGAATTGGGCGTCCGTCTGGCCCTCGGCGCGCAGCGCCGCGACATCCTTCGTCTCATCATCGGGCGTGTCATGGGACTCGCCGCGGCCGGGATTTCGCTCGGCATCTTCCTCGCCGTTCCCGCGATGCAGCTCCTGACCGCACTGCTGTATCAGGTCAGGCCTGGCGATCCTGTTGTGTTCACAATCCTCTCCCTGACGCTGCTCTTCGTTGCGCTTCTGGCTGGTTATCTTCCGGCAAGGCGAGCCGGCAACGTCGATCCGCTAACGACCCTCCGAGCCGAATAGGTCTCGAGAATGCCGCCTTTTCCATTGACCACCGCTCGCGACGTGCGATGTACTGTCGGCGATGACCGGTGTGATTGCGGCAGTGGCCACCCCTGTTACCGCGAGTGGAGCCCTTCACGTCGCGACCTTCGAGCGGCTGGTTGATTTCTTAATCGAGTCGGGTGTCGACGGGTTGTGCCTGGGTGGCGCGACCAGTGAATACCCAAACACGCCGACTGCCGATCGCCGGGAGGCGATCAGCGCGGCGGCGCGCCGCGTGCCGGGGGATCGCGCACTGCTCGTCGCGATCGGCGCACCGTCGTCGCGGCAGGTTCTCGAACTGGGCGAGAGCGCGCGCGATGCCGGCTGTCGTGCCGTCCTTCTGCCGATGCCGATGTTCTTTCGATACGAGCAGCACGACCTCGAGGCCTTCGCGGTGGAGGTCAGCCGCGGGCTGGCTACTCCCGTTCTCCTCTACGATCTGCCTGACTTCACCAATGGCCTGGAGCCGACGACAGTCATCACGCTGCTCACCGAAGAACGATTCATTGTTGGGATCAAGGACAGCAGCGGAGTTCCCGACCATCTATCCGCGTATGCCGACGCGCGCGGCGCGCGCGACTGGACGTTGCTTGTCGGTCACGACGGACTGCTTCTCGACGGGTTACGGGCCGGATGGAATGGCACGGTGTCTGGCATCGCCTGCTTTTGTCCCGAGCTGCCACTCGCGATTTATCGAAGCTCCACTCGAGGTGACGTGGAGCGTGCCCGACGCCTTCAAGCGCTGCTCGACGAAGTGATCGTCGAGCTCGGCGCACTCCCTGCGCCGTGGGGTATCCGCATCGCTCTCGAAGTGCGCGGCTTTGACATGGGGCCGCTTCCACTACCACTCAGCGTGGCGCGGCGAGGACAAGTCACTCGCTACCGCGAATGGCTCCCTGGCTGGATGAACAAGGTCAGTGCGGCTGTGCGGGGCTAAGGGGCTAGAATGCGCGTGAGGTAGAGGGGCATGAGACTCATTGCGGCCGGCGTTTTCGCGGTGATCGTCACCACGACAGCGCTGAGTGGACAGTCACCCTATCGGACGCTGGACGATCGATTTGCCGCGCCGAAGTTTGAAACAGCCGAGGCCTGGAATGTTCGCGCGGCATATTTGCGCGATCATGTGCTCGCCTCAGCCGGCCTCCTGCCGCTGCCCGAAAGGACTCCGCTCAGACCGACGGTTTTCGGTGAGATTCGAAAAGCCGATTACAGCGTCTCCAAGGTGTATTTCGAAAGCCTGCCGGGATTTTTCGTCACCGGGAACCTCTATCGTCCGCTTGGTGACGGCCCATTCCCCGCGGTTCTGTCGCCACACGGGCACTGGGCTTACGGCCGTCTGGAAAACACGCTGCTGAATTCCGGGCCCGGCCGCGCGATCAACCTGGCGCGACAGGGCTACGTGGTGTTCACCCATGACATGGTCGGGTACAACGACAGCCAGCAAGTGCCGCATACGTTCAGCGGCCAGCGCGAGTAGTTATGGGGACTGAGTCTGTCGGGATTGCAGCTGTGGAACAGCATTCGGGCGCTGGATTATCTCGAATCGCTTCCATACGTGCGGCGTGATGCGATCGGGATGACCGGCGAATCGGGCGGCGGCACGCAAACGTTCCTCGCTTCCGCGGTCGATCAGCGAATAGCAGTGTCTGTACCGGTCAACATGATTTCACTGCACATGCAGGGCGGCTGTGTCTGCGAAAACCCACCGGGGCTGCGGCTGGAGACGACGAATGTCGAGATTGCGGCGACGATTGCGCCGCGTCCGCTGCTGATGATTTCGGCGACCGGTGACTGGACCGCAGAGACGCTGGAACTCGAATATCCGGCAGTTCGCGCGATCTACAACCTGGTCGACGCCTCCGATCGCGTCCGCGCCGTCCGCATCACGGCGGACCACAACTACAACAAAGAGAGCCGCGAGGCGATGTATGCGTGGATGGCGCACTGGCTCCAGCACAAGCCCGACGACGGTCGCGTGGCTGAACGCTCGTTTACGGCGGAGCCGCTGCAAAATCTGCTTGTCTTCCACAATCGATCGCTGCCGTCGAATGCCGTCGATGTGGCCGGGTTGACCAACGAGTGGATTGACGCAGCCAAGCGGCAGCTTGCGACGGCTGGGCCGAGCGCGTTCACGTCGACGCTGCGGCATGCCCTGGGGTATGCCACTGCTCTTCCACCTACGACGGTGCGTCCGCCTAAAGGCGGAAGCCACGAGGGTACGAATAAAACCGTTCTCATCAGCGCACCGAACCCGGAGCTCGAGCGGGCGCTGACGTCTGCCGGTTACAAACCGACCGCCATCCCGTTCACGAAGCTCGACACCGGGGCGGCGGCGAAGGTACGCCATTTCGAGACTTACAACCGGACGCCAGCGAGTCAGCGCGTCGCCGACATCGTGGCCGCGGTGCGTGCGCATCCCGGTGCGGCGCTGGTCGCCGACGGTGACGCCGCACTTGCGGCAATTCTCGCGAGCGCGGTTGAACCAATCCGGCTCGCTGTCCTCGACGTGGCCGGATTCGACTCGTCCAACGATCAGGCGTTTGTCGACCATCTCTACATTCCCGGCCTTCGCCGCGCCGGCGATTTTCAGACCGCTGCCGCCATGGCCGGCGGTGAACTCGTCGTTCACAATGCCGGCAGCGGCTTCACCGTACCCGCGCTCAAGCCTCAGGTGGGGAAGCTGACACCGGCAGAAGTGGTTGCCACGCTTCGCAAGTCGTCGTCGACAAGACGTCGCTGAGATTGGGGTGACACATGCTGTCAGTCGTGTCGTTCCTGATTCGTTCCGTGCGCTTCGGTTTTGCTGCCATCCTCGGATGCGTGCTGCTCACGCTCGGAGTGCGGGCGCAGGAACACGTCCATCCGACCGATCCATCGGTCGTTGCGCTGCAACCGCTTGCGCAGCAAGTCCGTCGACTCGAAACGGCGCTGGCGTATCTCGGTCAACCCTTGCCTGCGCCGGATCGACAGGCGATCGACACCGCCATCGCGCGCACCGACTCGGCGGGCGCGGTGTCGGAGATCCAGAAAGTCCTGGATCGATACGTTCTGGCGAACGTGCACGTCAATCCAGAGAGCCGCGTCAAGGTTGAGCAGGGTGCGGCGAAGCCCGAACTGCTCCAGGGCGGCACGCGACTCTTTCTTGTCAAGGTGCTCAATGAGGCGGGAGTGACGGCGCCGCTTGCCGTGACGAGCCCCAACACTGGCCGAGTGTTCATTCCATCGCGCAACACTCCCGAGCCCGCGCAGGAACTGACCGACGAGGATGTCCGGGACCGGTGGGCGGACATCTCCTTGTATACCGCGTCGCCGATGCGACCGCGGCTCTCCGGCCTGCCGATTGAGTACGTGATTCTGCAGATCTACAGCCGTGATCCCGGCCAGCGCTCCGCCTTGATGGGATTCAACGTCGGACAGGGCACCGGCGACATTGGCTTCCGGGGTGATATCGACATCCTCTTTACATCCGTGCCGGCACATCCGGTGCGCATTCGTGTGGTCGACGAAAACGGCGAACCGACGACCGCGGCATTCCTGATCAAGGATGAAGTCGAGCGGACCTATCCCACCGTCTCGAAGCGGCTGGCCCCGGACTTTTATTTCCAGCCTCAGGTCTACCGCTCGAATGGCCAGACGATCAATCTGCCGACCGGTTCGTTCCTCCTGACAGTGTCGCGCGGTCCCGAGTACGCCAGCGAAACACGCCGCGTGGCGCTCGCCGGACCTGATGAATGGTTGTTCCGTCTGGTGCGATGGATCGATCCGTCGCGGTATGGATGGTATTCGGGCGACCATCACATTCATTCGTCAGGCTGTTCGCATTATCAGAATCCGACCGAAGGCGTCCGGCCCGAGGACATGTGGCCGCAGATCGATGGTGAAGCGCTCAACGTCGCATCGGTGCTCACGTGGGGGCCCTCGTACTATTTTCAGAAGCAGTTTTTCAGCGGCGAGGATCATCCGCTCTCGAAGCCGGGGACGCGGTTGATGCATTACGACCTGGAGATTTCAGGCTTTCCCTCGAGTCATGCCGGACATCTTGTCCTGCTTGGTTTGAAGGATCAGGACTACCCCGGGACCAAGCGCCTCGAGGACTGGCCGACATGGACGCTTCCGGTGCTCCAGTGGGCCAAGGCGCAGGGGGCGGTTGTTGGATTTGCCCACTCGGGCTGGGGACTCGAGACGCGCAGTCGCACGCTCCCAAATTACGAGATCCCGGCGTTCGATGGCATCGGCGCCAACGAGTTCATTGTCGATGTTACCCATCCGAACGCGGTCGATTTCATTTCTGCCGGCGACACGCCGCACATCTGGGAACTGAATATCTGGTATCACACGTTGAATGCGGGATTCCGGACGCGAATCAGCGGGGAGACCGATTTTCCCTGCATCACTGACGACAAGGTCGGGCTGGCGCGATCGTACGCGAAGGTGGTCGGCGGTCTGACGTATCGAAAATGGATCGACGCGGTGAAGGCCGGCAGAAACTATGTGTCGGACGGCAAGAGTCACCTGATCGACTTCTCGGTCAACGGCGTCGAGGCGGGCACCAGCGACAGTGAGATTCGACTCAACCGGCCGGGCCGTGTGAAGGTGACACTGAAGGCGGCGGCGAATCTCGATGTCACGCCAAACGACGTGATTCGAAATACGCCATACGATGCCAATCCCTACTGGGATCTGGAACGGGCGAGGGTCGGTGCACGACGCGAGGTGCCGGTCGAGATCGTCGTCAACGGCACCGTGGTGGCGATGCAGCCACTCGTCGCGGATGGCACCGTGCGAGATTTGACATTTGAGATCCCGGTCGAGGCGAGCAGCTGGATCACCGCGCGGATTCTGCCGTCATCGCATACCAATCCCGTCTTTGCTCTCGTCGGCGGCAAGCCCATCCGGGCTTCGCGCGAAAGCCTGCGGTGGTGCATCACCGCGGTCAACCAGTGCTGGAGCCAGAAAGCTCCGAAGATCCGCGACAATGAGATCGACGCGGCGCGGCGGGCGTACGACCACGCGCGTCAGGTCTATCAGGATCGATTGGCGGAACTGGAAAAGATATCCAGCGGTCAATAATTACGAATGCCCCACAGGTTCCGAGCGGCACTCGCCCTTTCGTGCGCGCTGGCGTGCGCGGTTTCGGTGAGAGGCGCGCCGCAAGCGGCACGACCGGCGGCGATGATCGATTTCGAGCGGCAGATCGAACCGATCATCAAAGAGCGGTGCCTCGAGTGCCACAGCCAGGACAAGCGAAAGGGCGGCCTCTCCCTGGCGACCTACGCCGACGCGCTCGACGGCGGGCGTAACGGCCCAGCGATCAGGCCAGGAAACGCCGCGCGAAGCATTCTCATCCATCGGGTGACCGGCGCGGTCGAACCGCAGATGCCGAAGGATGAGGACCCGCTCACGCCTCGCGAGGTTGCGCTGATCCGGTTGTGGATCAATCAGGGGGCGAGGCGCACGCCGACCTCTGCGCGCGCTCCCCAGCCGTGGGAAGCGCCGCTGGCGTTGACCAAGCCGGTCCTGCCAGCGGCAGTCTGGCCGGACTGGAACGCGCCTCTCGATCGATTGGTGGCGGCGTATCTGGCGACCGGCAAGGTCGCGCGACCCACGCCCGTGTCTGACGCGACTTTCGCGCGGCGCGTGTACCTCGACGTCTGGGGTCTCTTGCCGACGCCGGACGAGCTGCAGCATTTCCTCGACGACACGTCACCGGAGAAACGTACCGCTCTGGTTGCCGCACTGCTCAGCGACACCGAGAAGTACGCGGAGCACTGGATGTCGTTCTGGAACGACCTCCTGCGCAACGAGGATGGGGTGACGTACTTTTCGGAAACCGCCGGACGCAAGAGCATCAGCGACTGGTTGTACGCCTCGCTGAAGAGCAACATGCCGTACGATCAATTTGTGCGAAAGCTGCTCAATCCGAAGGATCCCGGCGATCCCGATGGATTTCTCGTTGGCGTCAATTGGCGTGGCGAAACCAGCGCGGCCGTCACGCCGTGGATGCAGGCGGCCCAGAACACCGCGCAGATCTTCGCCGGCATCAATCTCAAGTGCAACGCGTGTCACGACAGCTTCGTGAGCAAGTGGAAGCTGAAGGATGCATATTCGCTCGCCGCGTACTTTGCGCCCGAACCGCGTCTCCAGATGTATCGCTGCGACGTTGCGCTGAACCGCTTCGCCGAACCGGGCTTCCTGTTCCCCGAGATCACGCGTGCCCCCGCATCGTCGTCGTTGAACGATCGACGCGCGGCGGCAGCGGACATTTTCACCGATCGGCGCATGGGCCGGATGCCGCGCACGGTGGTCAATCGCGTCTGGACGCGACTGTTTGGCCGCGGTCTCGTGGCCAATCCCGACGAAATGGACGGCGTGCCATGGAGTTCAGCCGTGCTGGACTGGCTCGCGAGTGATTTCGTCGATCGCGGCTACGACGTGAAGCACCTGATTCAGACGATCCTGACGTCGCGCGCGTATGCGCTGCCTGCCGTGTCGAGACCTGGTGAGCCGGCGACACGCGGCTACGTCTTCGCCGGGCCGGAAGTCCGGCGGCTGACGGCCGAGGAGTTTGCCGACGCGATTGGGGCGATCACCGGCGAGTGGAACACCTATACGCCTCGTGCGCCGACGTCGTCATCGCCGTCCGCGACTCGTCCGGCTGCGGAGCGTCCACCATCCATGCCGTCGACGT
The DNA here is from genome assembly GCA_035491715.1 of Vicinamibacterales bacterium. Classification (GTDB taxonomy): domain Bacteria; phylum Acidobacteriota; class Vicinamibacteria; order Vicinamibacterales; family 2-12-FULL-66-21; genus JALZOC01. The sequence goes on from DATJKH010000031.1 coordinate 17,810, forward strand.
CAGGTGTTTACGGTCGCGAATGGCGAGTGGCCTCGAGCAGCTTGACCCGCGCGCTCAGCCGACCGACGCGCGATCAAGTGACGTCGGTGCGCGCGGCGCACGCATCGACGCTGCAGTCGCTGGAACTGGTCAACGGCGAGTTACTGACGCAGTCGCTCTCCCGCGCGGCGCGACGGATGCTGGACGAATTACCCCCCGAGCCGCTCAGCCTCTACAACCGAACCGTTGCCGGACGATATGCGGCCGCGTCGGCCTTCGAAGTGGATGTGTCGAACGCCACGCGACTCTGGCTCGTTGTGCAGGAGAACGGATCGAACGCGCCGGAACTGATCCAGCCGGCCTGGGCGCAGGCGGAATTCACCGGTCCGTCGGCGACGACCGCGTTGTCGTCGTTGACGCCGATTGAGGGAAGCGGCATCCGATCTGGTTCCGGTCCGATTCGTGTGCCTACATCGAATGGCGAAGGCGTCCGCGTGAAGAATCCGTCGGTTCTGGTGTACGACATCGCTGGCCGAGGGTTCAAAACGCTGCGCGGGTTCATCGGCATCGAGAATCCGCAAAGCGAGATCGGATCGACGTTGAATCCGCAAATCAGGTTCTTCGTGTTCGATCGTGCGCCGAACATGGAGCGGCTACTGCCGCCGGCTGCCGGCAGGCCGTTGCCGCCGCCTCCACAACTGACCACCGTGACCGCAGTAGTCGACCGCGTGTTCCGTCATGCGCTTGGTCGGCTGCCCACGGCAGAGGAGCGGCGAGTTGCAGAAGCCACATTGCGCGATCCATCCGGCAGTGCGCGTCCGTTTGCGCCAGGGCTTGCGGATCTGCTGTGGGCGATACTGATGAAGCCGGAGTTTCAGCTGATCTACTGACTTTTGGGCTGGCGGTCCTTATGACCAAGGAAGAACAATTCATCTACCGTCGCGTGTCGCGCCGTGGATTCATGGGCGCGACGGCTGCAGGTACGCTGTCGGCGCTCGTCGGGCGCGCGCCGACGCTCGTGCGCCAGGCACCGCGGAAGCCGGCGACGGCCGACGCGATGATCGTGCTGTGGATGGCTGGCGGAATGGCGCAGACCGAGACGTTCGATCCGAAGCGCTACACGCCGTTTGCACCCGGAGTGCGCGTTGAGCAGGTGCTCAGCACCTTCCCGACCATCGACACGGCCGTCGATCACATCAAGTTCACCCAGGGGCTCGAGCAGATTGGCAGGGTGATCGATCGTGGCACGATCATTCGTACCTTCAACGCCGCGGACCTGGGCTTCATTCTGCATTCGCGCCATCAGTATCACTGGCACACAGGTTATATTCCGCCCCAGCCGATGGCGATGCCGCACATCGGCGCGGTCGTCTCGAGAACCCTCGGGCCGAAGAATCCAGACGTGCCCCCGTTCATCGCGATCGGCCAGACGGTCGAGGGTGCTGGCGAGATCGGCACACTCAAGGCCTTCCATACGGCCGGCTTCCTCGGGTCAGACCATGGGCCATTTCTGATCGTCGATCCGCAGGATGCGGCATCAGCAGTCCGGCCGCCAAAGGAACTAACCGAGGCGCGATTCCGCAGCCGGCGCGAGTTGTTCGAATCACTGCTTGCCCAGGAGCCGGTCTACCAATATGGTGGCGACTTCCAACGTGAGTCGCTGCTGAAGTCGCTCGATGCCGCCGACCGCCTGCTGAAATCACCCTCAGCAAAAGCGTTCGATCTCTCGCTCGAGCCGAAACCAAGCTTCGACGCATACAACACAGGTCGGTTCGGGCAGGGATGTCTCCTGGCGCGGCGGCTGATTGAAGCTGGCGCCCGCTACGTCGAAGTGACATCGGAATACATTCCGTTCGTCTACTGGGACAGCCACGAGAACGGTCACGAGCGTGCGACCGCGATGAAGAAACTGATCGACGCGCCGGTCGCGCAACTGATTCGCGATCTCGAGGAGCGCGGCCTGCTCGATCGCACACTGGTCGTGCTCGCGAGCGAGTTCGGGCGCGACGCGCTGACGGAGGGGAAGGTCGGCAAGGAAGTCAAGGATCAGGCGATCAACATTCCCGATGTCATCAGCGAGCCCAGACATTACGGCATGCACCGGCATTTCACCGCGGCCGGATCGATTCTCATGTTCGGTGGCGGTATCAAGAAAGGGTTCGTCTACGGCAAGACTGCCGACGAGCGGCCCTGCACGACGATTGAGAATCCCGTCATCATGGAAGACTTGCATGCGACGATGTACCACGCACTGGGCATCCCGCCGGATACGTCGTACGTGTTCGAGCGGCGGCCGATCTATGTGACGAGGGACGGCAAGGGAGAGCCGATCCTGGATCTATTCACCTAACACCGTTTCTCTCGTTTGAGTGGACTATGAAAAGTACACGACGCGAATTTCTGGCGGCGGCTGCGGCGGCGCCGGTCCTTTCTCCAATCCTCCTGGGCGTCCAGGACAAGGCCGGCACCAAGGCGCCCGTGCTCGGAAGCGGCGCCTACACCTACGAAGCGATTCACGACTGGGGCGAACTGCCACCGCGGATCAAGTGGGGCAACACGCACGGTGTGGTCGAAGACTCGCAGGGCCACATCTATGTGCACCACACCGTCCATGCCACGAGCGACAGCGCCGACACGATAGTGGTGCTCGATCCGCGCGGCAAATTCGTGCGCTCATGGGGTAGCGACTTCCGCGGTGTCGCGCACGGGCTGCATATTCGCAAGGAAGGTCGCGACGAGTTTCTCTACCTGACCGTCAACGCGGCCAATGCGAAGATGACGCCGCAGCCGGCGCTCCAGGCGGTGCTGGTGAAAACGACACTCAAGGGCGAGATCGTCTGGAAGATTGCCGGGCCGCCCGATGTTGATGCCTACAAGCCAGGTCCCGACGGTGCGGCCAAGCGATACAACCCAACCAACGTCGCGATCGCGCCGAATGGCGACCTCTACGTCGGCGACGGGTATGGCTCGTACTTCGTCAATCAGTACAACAGCAAAGGGGACTACATCCGAACGTTCGGGGGAAACGGCTCAGAGGCCGGGCAACTCAAAGAACCGCACGGCATCTGGGTCGACACGCGCAGTTCGACGCCGATTCTCGTGGTCGCCGACCGGCGAAACAATCGGTTGCAGCGTTTCACGCTCGCCGGCGCGCACATCGATTTCGTTCCGGGCTTTCGTCTGCCGTGTCATTTCGACCAACACCAGGGAGTTGTGGTTATCCCGGATTTGCACGGGCGTGTCACCCTGATCGATCAACAGAACAACATCATCGAGCACCTCGGCGACTCAAACGACCCGAACTGGAACAATCCACTGCGCACGCAGCCGCGAACCGCTTTCATTCCTGGCCAGTTCATCTGTCCACACGGGGCGTGCTTCGATCACACGGGAAACATCTTTGTCGTGGAGTGGGTCGAGGTTGGACGAGTCACCAAGCTACGAAAGGTCTAGGCGGGATCTCAGACCCCGGCGCCACGCATCGTCATCGCGAGCAACACGACCATGATGGCGAAAATCAGCGCCACGTACAGCAGCGCGATCGTCGTGGCTTTCCAGGCGATCTGCCCGCGTGTGCCGCCAAATACACGGCGCAGCGCGACGTAGTGATACGGAACGATCGTCAGAGGGAACAATCCCCCTATCACCTCGCCGACCCGGCCGGTGAACCCCAGCGCGAGTCGTGTGGCGAGCATCAAAAACACAAACGCATGAAAGTGGATCGCGTAATAGAGGTGTGGCACATAGTAGGGCTGTGCGCGCCGGAACAACGCCCACGTCAGCAGCCCAAACACGGGCATCAGCACGAACATGGCGCGCGGCGTGTTGTGCGCCATTTCGTCGCGCAGATGCTCCAGTCGCGCCAGCGTCGCCCGCTGCGTGGCCTCGCGTTCCGCCGAATCCTGGATGTCGTTCTTCGTCAGTTGAATGTTGATGAACGGCGAACGGCTCCAGGCGGCTAGAGCAAAGAACAGCAGGCTGCACACCAGATACAAGCGAATTGGTGCGATGTAGCGTGCGCGGCGCCCGCGGAAGAACTCTGCGGTGAGTTCCCCCGGCTTGAACAGAAGCAGTTTCAGCGTTTGAACGATCTTGCTGTTGTCGACGTGCGCGAATTCGTGAAAGGCTTCATGAAGCAGTTCACGGACGGTGACTTCTGAATGGGACGCCTTCTGGCCGCAGCCGTGGCAGTATCGGCCGTGCAGCGGCACGCCGCAGTTGCGGCACGCGGCCATTCAGATCTTCCCGCCCTTGATCAGTTCACCACGCCGCAGCTTTCGATAGAGTTCCAGCGCGTCCTTGATAATCACCAGCGCATCGTTGGCACCCAGCATGTCCTGGATCATCACCTGTTTGTGCTCGAGCACCTTGTAGTCGGCGAAGAATCGCTGCACCTGCCGTAATAGATGTGGCGGCAGTTGCGACTGATCGGTGTATTCCGAGTACGACGGATCGCGAACGCTGACGGCGACGATCTTGTCGTCGATGCCCTTCTCATCCCGCATGCGCATGACGCCGATGGCACGCGCTTCGACGATCGTTAACGGGTAGACCGGCTCCTGGCCGAGCACCAACACGTCGAGCGGGTCGCCGTCGTCGCAGAAGGTCCTCGGGATGAACCCGTAGTCGGCAGGGTAGTAGACGGCACTGTAGAGCACGCGATCGAGGCGCAGTAGCCCCGTTTCCTTGTCAAGTTCGTACTTGTTGGTGCTCCCTTTCGGAATCTCGATGACAACCGGGAATGCCGTCGCGATCAGGGAATCGTCGATATAGCTGTCGTGCCAGGGATGCATAGGGTCGGAGAATTATAGGCCACGGATCCGAGATCCGTTGTCCGGGTCCGTTGACCGGGATCCGGGATCCGATCCGTGTTCTGTCGGCCCGCGCTATTCCGTGGTCGGCAAGGTGAACGAGAAAGTGCTCCCCGTTCCCGGCGCGCTGTCGACCCAGATCCTGCCCCCGTGTGCCTCGACAATCGCTCTCGAGATATACAGGCCAAGACCGAGCCCGCGCGGGTGAGACCCGGTCGCTTGCTGGAACCGGTGAAAAATTCGATCGAGGTCGTGAGCCGGGATGCCGGTGCCGGTGTCGGTCACGTCGATACGGACCGCATGAATCTGCGGCACCGCCCGCAGCACGATTTCTCCGCCGCGCGCCGTGAACTGCAGCGCGTTTCGCAGGAGGTTCGACAGCACCTGCGTCATGCGATCGCGATCGAGTGTGGCGTGGATTGGTGACGCCGGCACTTCGAGCCAGAGCGTGACCCCGTGGCTCCGAGCCAGCTCGTCGAACTGCGCGGCCGTTTCTTTGAGCACGTCGACAACGTCCGCCGTTCGAGGAGAAAGACGGAATTGCCCGTGCTCGAATCGGGTCGCATCGAGGAGGTCGGAAAGCATCCGTTCCATCTGATCGGCAGCCCGCTGAACACGTCCGATCGCGCGTTCAAGGTCTGGTGCCCTGTCAGTCAATCGATCGGCAATCATTGCGGCGTTGATAATGACGACGCTCAGCGGCGTTCGCAGATCGTGGCTCACAATGGCGAGGAACTGGTCGCGGGTGACGACCATGCTCCGGGCCAGCTCGTGCCCTTCCTCTTCTTGATGAAGCCGCGTGAACGTCCGTTCGATGGCCAGGTCGGTGTCGGCGCGTTCGCGTTCAAGGTTGCGGTCAGTTCTTCGCCGCTCCGCCTCGAGCAGGCGATGCCATTGTCGCCGCTCTTCGGTCAGCGTCTCGTCGGTGGTCTGGCGTTCGTCGCGGAGCACGTCGTCGAGTCGCGCCCGTTCTTCGCGCAGCGATTCATCTGCATCGATGCGTTCCTGGGCCAGGTTGGCGGCGACCTCGCCGAGGTTTCCGGCCACGTCGGCCAATTGTTCTGCGACGACTGGGGCGCCATCATCATTGCTCGGCACTCGTCCCGGAGTCGATGACACCTCATCATCGGGCGTAACCTCGTCAAGCCTGCGCGCGACCTCGTGAAGCGTCTGAACCGCGCTCGCCTCGCCGACGTCATGCAGCGTGTGAGCGGCGCGGGCGAGGCCGTCGGCGGCCTCGGAGAGCTGAGCAGCGGCCTCGGCCAGTGTCTTCGCCAGCTCCGGCGCGCTGTCCGACTCGCCAATGTCTGACGCGTGCACGTCTGATTCGGCTCGGACCGTAGCGAGTTTTGCGTCAGCCTCGTCAGCGACGGCGGTTGCGGTCAGCTGGTCCGCCTGCTCTCGTTCCGACCTCAGCGTTCGATCGGTGGCGTCGCGATCCTGATCCAACACCTCTGCAACGTGCTCTGAATCCCACTCGTGGCGTGACATGAACTGAAAAATTGCAAACGCTAGACCGTTTTCCCCCGAACGGCCCGCGAGTTGCACGGATCGTCGTGGAACTCGAAGAAGGAGGATCATCAGATGGCCGAACGCACATCTGCGACCGACTGGAATACAGAGGATGCCTATTGGAGGAATTCGTATCGAACACGTCCGTATGCAGGTTCGAACGATTACTCGTACTACCAACCCGGATACCGCTACGGATATGAGTCTGCGAACAAGTATCAGGGTCGCGACTGGTCAGACGTCGAGCCTGAGCTGCAGCGCAACTGGGATACCTATGAGTATCGCGGTCAGTCGACGTGGGAAAGCATGAAAGCGGCAATTCGCGACGCGTGGGATCGAGTAACGGGACATCACCCGGTCAGCTCGCGGTAGGCGGATGCCGAGGCGCCTGCGACGTCGCAGGCGCCTCGGCAGTTTCTCTTTGTTCCTTCGCTAACTATTTCTTCACTCGGGTCGCGATCACCGATCCATCCGCCTGCCTCAGACCTTTGACGGTGACCTTGTCGCCACTTTTCAACGTTGAGCACGCGCCCCCCTCGAACACCGTCGAGCTATTGGTGAGGACGGAGAATCCATTCACGGCGAAGCTCAAGGACGGGCAGGAGCCCTTCAATCCGCCGAGCGAACCTTCGATTTCGAACTCACCACCCGGGGCGTCGTCGTCGATGTCGATGCGTCGCGCATCGATGGATCCGTTCGACTGACGAACACCAATGACGTGCAGCGTTTGTCCGGTCTTCAACGCATCGAGCGTCTGAACGTCGCCACGGCGCTTGACGATTGTCTCGGCGCTCGTCCGCACCGACGTTCCACCAACAGTCAGGGTGAGAACTGGCTTCGCACCGCCGATCGCCGTCAGGGTTCCGTGAATAGAGGCTGAGTCGTCCTGGCCATCATCGTCGTCGTTTTCATCATCGTCGGCGTCGTTGACGTGGAGGCGTTCGGCGTAGATGTAGCCGTCACGCTGCTGACCCTTGACCTCAACCCGCACGCCGTCCTTCAACATGGAGAATGTCGAGTTTCCAAAGAACACCGTGAGGTCGTCTCCTTTGATCTGCCGGCTTCCAATCTTGAACTGGAACGTCGTGGCCGTGCCTGAGAAGGAATCGATCGCGCCATTTACTTCCACAGGAATCCACGTATTCGTGTTCTGGATACGAATCAGTGAGGCCACGATTTCCGAGCCTGTGGCGTTACCTTCCACATGCACGCGCATGCCGATCAAAAGATCGCTGAACGATTTGGCTGCCCCGCCTTGTTCAAAGCGCGTCGAGGAATCAGTCTTCACGATCTTGCCCGCGACCGCCAACGTGTTTGCAGCTGTCGTTGGGGGCAAAGACTCGACCCGCCCTTCAAGCTGTTGCGAGGACGAGGTGCTGCGAATCTCGGAATCAACCGAGACCGCGGTTCCGGCGACACTGAGGACGAGCGAGACACTTTCGGCTGGCCGTAGCTGTGCGAGTGGCACACTGGAGTCGACGCCAGCACCGCTGAACTTCAGTGTGACATCGCCCGGCGGCACGCCGTTCAATGTGAACCGATCGGCGGCATCGACACTCGCTGAAATATTCGTTCCGACGACGGTGACGACCAGTCCAGTCATCGCGGCGCCTGTGCTTGCCGCAAGCTGCGGTGAACCGACACGAACGGTTCCGCTGATGGTTGCGGTGGTCGCGCCACTCCCGCCCGTCGACGGGCTGGTGGGGGATGTGGACGCACCTCCGCATGCCGCGGCCGTCAGCGCCACGATCAGCAACACATGAATACAAAAGAATTTCCGCATAAGGACTCCGGGCAATTCGCAGGGCCCTGCCGAGCCCAGCAATATGAATGCCTGCCGCCCCAAAAAACTCAAGTTATTGCAGACTCGTGAGTTAAGTCGATAGCGAGCAAGGAACTTGTCGGCGGGGGCGGCAGATTCCTGAAGAATTTACGCGCCCTGTCTGTGTCGCAGCGTTTCACGAATGGCGTCGCTGGCCTTGACCGAATCAGCATCTTCCTTCGGAGCGACGGCTCCCGCGGAAAGCAACGCTTCAACTGTTCCCCCATAGTCACCGCGATCTCGGTTCCAGCCGTGGAGTGACCCGTGGCAGGCCCACCCAAGCGGGGTCATATTGAAGTCACGGTCGCGGATCTCGAGTGGTGATCCGTATGTCAGCATTTCGCGCACCAGGTCGGCGTTGCCGTGCCATGAGGCGAAGTGCAGCGCGGTTGCGCCATGTTTTCCAACCGCGTTGACCGGCCATCCGGCCGACATAAACAGGCGCGCCGCGTTCCCGCTGTTGGTTTCGGCCGCGTCGACCAGTTTTCTCAGCAGTCGCGCGTCCATGTGCTCGCGATCAATCCCTCGTGCCCGCAGCAATGCGCGAAGAAGCTCGTCATCCTCGACGTCGCACGCCGCTGCCACTGCCAGGTCGTGAGGAGAGCGGTCGATGAGCAGTCGAAACACATCGTCGTGCCCAAATGCTCGCGCCACAGCGTAGGCACTCGTGTTCTGTCCAAGCGTCCAGATGTAGATGGTGCCGCCCGCGCGCGGATTGGACATGGGGAAATCGTCAGCCGAGACGGTGATCGCGACTGATTGCGGATTCGCATCGAGGTGCTTTCTGGCCAAATCGAGATCGCCGAGCGCACATGCCATCAGCAGATCGGTAGCGCTGCCGCGCTCGACGAGATAACGAGCGACCTCTTGGCGTTCGCGTATTGCATACTGCGCCGCGGTCGACTCGTGATCGACATCGCGCGCATTTACATCGGCGCCGGCATTGAGCAGCAGTTCCGCGATCTCTACATCCGCCGCCACGTGCAATGGCGTCTGGCCATCTCCGCCGCGGGCACGGACGCGCGAAGGGTCTTCCGAAATGAGTTTTCGGATGGTGTCAGTTCGTCCGAGCCGCGACGCGGCGTAGATGTCGACCTGTGCTCCGCGCTCGATCAGAAAGTCCGCGAGCCCGTGATCGTCGTCAAGGACACCGAATCCGCCAGCCCACCAGTGACTGCGCTGATTGATGTTCGCCCCGTGCGCCAGCAGTAGCTCGATCATCGGTTTGCTGCGACGCCCGACGGCGGTGAGGAGCACGGTGCTATCGAAGGAAAGACCCGGTAGTGGGTCGTCGAGCCGGGCACGTAGCTCGGGATGCTGCCTCAGGCATTCACTCGCGGCGGCGAGATCATCGGATTTGACGGCCGCAACGAGCGTCTCAGACGGATCCACGAATCCAGGTTCTACAAGGTTCTACAAGGTTCTGCAAGGTTCTGCCGGGTTGATCCGGTAGAACCCGATAGAACCTCGTAGAACCTTCGTAAAAGCTACTTGATGATCCGCAGGTTCGACGGTGCCGTGGGTGGATTCGGTGCAGTGCCAGCCGCCTGGCTCACCCCAACGATGACGCCACCGACGCTGAACACTGCCGAGCGCGAGATCGTACCGGTGTTGGCTGCAATCGTATACGTCGCGGTGCCCGACCCCGTGCCGCCGCCCGTGACCGTTGCCCATGTCTGGTTCGACGATACGGTCCATGAGCAGTTCGATGCCGTTGTGACGGTGATCGTACCCGAGGCTCCAGTTGGCGCCGCCGTGATCAGCGACGGTGTCACTGTGAACGCGCAGGTCGAGCTCGGTTCAGTGATCGTGAACGACCGTCCGGCAATCGTCAGCGTCGCCGTTCTCGAGAGCGTGCCGCTATTTGCCGATGCGCTGTATCCGACGGTCCCGGATCCAGTTCCGCTCGCGCCGCTGGTGATTGTCACCCAGGTCCCTCCGCCCGATGCCGTCCAGCTGCAGTTCGACGATGTGGTCACCGTCACCGTACCGGTGCCGCCGGAAGCGGGCAACGTCGTGCTGGTCGGTGAGATCGTGAACGTGCACGGCGCCGCCGCTTGCGTCACGGTGAACGTTCGTCCCGCGATCGTCATCGTCCCGGTGCGCGATGTCGTGTCCGGGTTTGCCGCAACACTGTAGTTCACGGAGCCGCCACCGCTGCCGCTTGCGCCAGACGTGATTGTGATCCACGGATCGTTTGCCACGGCGGTCCAGTCACAGCCGGTACCCGAGCTCACCGTGACAGTTCCGGTTGTGGCCGCCGGGCTCGCGAGGTTCGACGAGGCCGGCGCAATCGTGAACGTGCAGGGCGCACCCGCCTGGGTGACCGTGAATGTCTGGCCCGCGATCGTCAGCGTGCCAGTGCGCGACGCTGCTGACGTATTCGCACCGACACTGTAGGTCACCGTGCCATTGCCGGTTCCGTTCGCGCCGGCGGTGACCGACAGCCACGCGGCGTTCGTCGTCGCCGTCCACGTGCAGCCGGCGGTCGCCGTCACGCTAACAGTGCCCGTGGTCGCTACTGATGACGTGAGATCCGACGACACCGGTGAGATCGAGAAGGAGCATGGCGCGCCCGCCTGATTCACGGTGAACGTCTGACCCGCGATCGTCACGGTTCCGGTGCGCGACGCAGTACTCGGGTTGGCAGCAACGTCATACGAGACGGTGCCATTGCCGCTACCGCTTGCCCCGCCAGTCAACGTGATCCAGGTCGCATTGCTGGTGGCCGTCCACGCGCAGCCCGCACCGGCGGTGACGGTTACGGTACCGCTCGTCGCCACTGACGTGCTCAGCAAGGCCGACGACGGAAGAATCGTGAACGAGCACGGCGCACCCGGTTGCGTGACCGTGAAGGTCTGTCCAGCAACCGTCAGCGTTCCGGTCCGCGACGCAGTGCTTGTGTTCTGCGTCACGTTATAGGTCACGCTGCCGTTGCCGGTTCCGCTTGCACCTGCGCCGATCGTGATCCACGCATCGTTGCTCGTCGACGTCCAATTGCAGCCTGCACTCGCGGTCACCGTGATCGAACCGCTCGCGGCAAGCGACGACGGAAGGTTGTTCGAGGTCGGTGAAATCGTGAACGTGCACGAGATTCCCGACTGCGTGACAGTGAATGTCTGTCCGGCAATCGTCATCGTTCCGGTGCGCGAGCCGGTGCCAGTATTGGCGGTGACGCTGTAGCTGACGGGACCGTTACCGCTGCCGCTCGCGCCGGCGGTGATGGTGATCCACGTGGCATTGCTCGTCGCCGTCCAGTTGCAGCCCGAGGCCGACGTGACATCGACCGTGCCGGTCGTCGCCGCTGACGACGTCAGCGTCGACGAGGTCGGCAGGATCGTAAACGAGCAGGGTGCGCCAGCCTGCGTGACGCTGAACGTTTGTCCGCCGATCGTCATCGTGCCGCTGCGTGAACTCGTGCCGGTGTTCGCAGCGACGCTGTAGCTGACCGTGCCGTTGCCGCTGCCGCTCGCGCCTGCGCTGATGGTGATCCACGTCGCGTTGCTCGCTGCCGTCCAATTACAGCCCGCTGCCGCTGTGACGGTAACCGTTCCCGTTGTTGCGACAGACGACGTCAGGTTCGACGACGTCGGGGCGATGGTGAACGAGCAGGGTGCGCCGGCCTGCGTAACCGTGAAGGTCTGTCCGCCGATGGTCATCGTCCCAGTGCGCGAGGCCGTGCCTGTGTTGGCGGCGACACTGTAGCTGACTGTTCCGTTACCGCTGCCACTCGCGCCAGCGCTGATCGTGATCCAGGCGTCGTTGCTGGCTGCGTTCCAGTTACAGCCGCTGCCCGCTGTAACCGTGACCGTGCCCGTCGCCGCCGCAGATGTCGTCAGGTTCGACGACGTTGGTGCGATCGTGAACGTGCAGGGCGCCGCCGGTTGCGTGATGGTGAACGTCTGTCCGGCGACCGTCATCGTGCCCGTGCGCGACGAGGTCCCGGTGTTGGCGGTGACGCTGTAGCCGACGGTGCCGTTGCCGCTCCCGCTGGCGCCGCTGGTGATCGTGACCCAGATCAATCCACTCGACGCGGTCCAGCTGCAGTTCGATGTCGTGGTGACGGTTATCGTGCCCGTCGTCGCCGCTGGCGACGTCAGGGTCGATGCTGTCGGTGCGATCGAGAACGTGCATGGCGCGGCCGGTTGCGTGATGGTGAAGGTCTGGCCGCCGATCGTCAGCGTGCCGGTGCGCGAGGTCGTGCCGGTGTTGGCGAGAACGCTGTAGTTCACCGAACCGCCACCGCTGCCGGTCGAACCGGATGTGATCGTGAGCCACTGATCGTTGGCCACCGCTGTCCAGTTACAGCCGGTACCGGAAGCGACTGTCACGGTTCCAGTGGCCGCCGCTGAACTCGCCAGGTTCGTTGACGTTGGCGTGATCGTGAAGCTGCACGGTGCGCCTGCCTGAGTGACCGTAAACGTCTGGCCCGCGATCGTCAGAGTGCCTGTGCGCGAGGCCGATCCTGTGTTTGCGCCGACGCTATATGTCACCGTGCCGTTGCCGGTTCCGTTGGCGCCAGCCGTGACCGACAGCCATCCGGTGTTGGTCGTCGCCGTCCAGGTGCAGCCAGCGCTCGCGGTAACGGTGACCGTTCCTGTCGTTGCGACCGACGACGTCAGGTTGGATGATGTCGGCGAGATCGAGAACGAGCAGGGCGCACCTGCCTGATTCACCGTGAACGTCTGACCCGCGATGGTCACGGTTCCCGTGCGTGAGGCCGTGCTCGGGTTGGCGGCGACGTTATAGCCGACGGTGCCGTTGCCGTTGCCGCTTGCCCCGCTTGTCACCGTGATCCACGTCGCATTGCTCGTCGCCGTCCACGCGCAGCCCGCGCCAGCGGTGACGGTAACGGTGCCGCTCGTGGCCGCTGACGTGCTGAGCAGTGCCGACGAGGGGAGAATCGTGAACGAGCACGGTGCGCCGGGCTGCGTGACGGTGAACGTCTGTCCGGCAATCGTCATCGTGCCAGTGCGCGAGGTCGTACTTGTATTCTGCGTGACGTTATAGGTCACGCTGCCGTTGCCTGTGCCGCTCGCCCCGGCGCCGATCGTGATCCACGCATCGTTGCTCGTCGCCGTCCAATTGCAGCCCGAGGCGGCCGTCACGGTGATTGAACCACTCGCGGCCAGCGATGACGGGAGATTGTTCGACGTCGGCGCGATCGTGAATGTGCACGAGATGCCGGCCTGCGTGACGGTGAAGGTCTGCCCACCGATCGTCATCGTGCCGGTGCGCGAGCTGGTGCCTGTGTTTGCCGCGACGCTATAGCTGACGGTCCCGTTGCCGCTGCCGCTCGTACCGGCGCTGATCGTGAGCCATGTGGCGTTGCTCGTCGCCGTCCAGCTGCAGCCCGTGCCAGCCGTGACGTTGACCGTGCCCGTCGTCGCGACCGAGGACGTGAGATTGGACGAGGTCGGCAGGATCGTGAACGTGCACGGCGCGCCGGCTTGAGTCACCGTGAAAGTACTGCCGGCGATCGTCATCGTGCCGGTGCGCGAGGTCGTGCCCGTGTTGGCGGCGACGCTGTAGCTGACGGTGCCGTTCGCGCTGCCCGATGCGCCCGCGGTGATCGTGATCCAGGTGGCGTTGCTGGCCGCGGTCCAGGCGCAGCCGGTCGCGGCAGTGACGTTGACCGTGCCGGTCGCCGCAGCCGAAGAGGTCAAGTTCGATGATATCGGCAAAATGGTTGGTGCACACGGCGCGCTAAATGCGAAGGTGTTCGAACGTGTGCTGGTTGCGGTGCCGCCAGGGCCAACCGCCTTCACCACCGATTCGTAGACGACGCCATTGGAGAGAGGTGTGGTGAGCAGCGCGATGAAGTCGAGGCGAATCATGCCGTCGACGGCGGGCGCCGGCTTGCCGAGGTTTGCTGTCGAGACGGGCGTGCTGCCGCCGGCGACAAACACGTCCAATGCGTAGTTGGTGACGAGGGGCGCGCCGCTGGTCGGATCAGTTGCGTTGTGATCCGTCGACGGCGTGAACTCGACACGTCTCGCGTCGGTAATCGACTGGGCTGACGCTGCCGGCGCAAGTGCCAGGAGCAGCAGTAGTGCAATCAGCCCGCGTCGCACGTTCGCGAACTTTTCCGACAGCATGGGCGCCTCGTGTGTCGCAGGTCACGGCGGGCGCTGTGTGCATGATTGAGGCCGACTGCGGAACGGGCCGTAAGGTATTGAAAAACCGTGTGCAAAGCGGAATGTGAAACCGCCGTCGCAGACAGGGCGTCGCGCTGGAACTTCGAATTTGTGCGTGCATTGACGGGATTGTTTCGACACCGCATCACGCGTACACGAGCTTGTATCGCACTCGCAATTTTGCGTGACACGCAATGAGTCGATATCTCGCGAGTTGAGTAGACTGGAACCATGCAGCTTCGAAATGCTCGTCTTTGTCTCGATTGCGAGGAGGTCCACGACGCGCACGAGTGTCCCGTGTGCACATCAGAGGCGTACGTGCCGATCACGCGATGGGTTGAGGCACCGGAGCGGCGCACGCGTTCACGCGCAGAGCCGTCGTCATCGCGCGCAGAGATTTATCGTGCGCTGATCGAAGGGGAGCCTCGTCCGTCGCGAACGCGTCGATTGCTGAAGGGAGGCGCGCTCGGGGTCGCCGCGCTTGGTGTGCTTGGCTGGTTCATGCGCAATCCATCGCCACCAAAGCGATCGTGATGTGTGTTGGTCGCTTGATCGGGACGAGCTTGTTGTCGCGCGACCTCAGCCGTATTCAATGGTTACGCGGGCTGGAGATTCTACATACAGGTTGAAGAATTAATTACGGCAACGATGCGGTTACACAGATCGCCACAGTTGATTTGGATCAAAGTCGTGTTCACCAAACACACTCGACTGCCGGCGACTGGTTGTCTATAATCAGGGATTCAGGTCAGACGTTCTCACCCTTCGTGCGGAAGTGGCGGAACTGGCAGACGCGCAAGCCTCAGGAGCTTGTGGCCGCAAGGTCGTGGAGGTTCAAATCCTCTCTTCCGCATTACCCTTCAGTTCCATGATTTAGGCGGCGTTTCGGTTGCTCGCGTTGCTAAGCGAGTCGTAATCGTCCGGCTCCATGTCCGTGCTGATGATCGTCCTGGGCTTGACCGTTGAAGTCGTCGTCGGTGCCTGCGCCAGCGCTCCCGGTGTCAACAACAGGCACGACATCAAAGCTAAGCACCCAGCGCGTCATCCCCACCTCGGATAACTACTCACCGACTTTCCGCACACCGGTTCGCGATGGGCGCGTGCAGCTCCTGCCTGGCCACGGCCGATCGTTCAACGCCTTGTCGGGCCATCGGGAGCGTCATTTACCGCGAGATCACCGAGCGCGTACTGGATGCCGGCCAGCAGGTGCTGGAGCATCTGGGCATTCGAAAATATGTCGGCACCGTGCCCGAGTCCCGTGTAGAACACGCGCCCCTTACCCTGACGCCGAATCCAGCTCATAGGAAAGTCCATGTCCTGCTTGCGCACGGGCAGGATGCGGCGCGCAGGTGCCGTCTTCTCAGGATCGATCCTCAGTAGCACGTGCATGTGGTCGCGAAGAACGGGCTCTTGGAGCTGAAACGCCTGGTCGGCAATCTGAAAGTCCTTGCCCCCGAATGCGGCGTTGATCGGGTTGCCTGGATCCTCGACCTTCATCGCCATCACCTCGCCGTTCCAGGGATGTCCGCCGTTCTCGGTTCCACCGAGCATCCGGCCGAACTCGGGCCATTGATCGTATTTCGGGTACTGCACGAAGGTGGCGATGGCATCGTGAATGCCGATGAACCCTTTTCCGTTTTCTATAAAACCGAGGAGAGACGCCCGCAACTCCGGATCGTCGAACAGCACTCCCAGCGTGTTGTTGAAACAGATGGCATCGAACTGCTTGATATTCGTCGGCCGGAACATCTCGATGTCGTCGCTGAAGACTGGCTCGTAAGCACCCGTCACCTTGCCCATCTGCTGGATGGTGTAGTTGCCCAGCGGAATGGCGGCAGCGGAGCTTCCACGAACGGGTTTGCCATCCCGCATGGACAGGTTGGTGACGAGCATCCGGCGAGGCTGCTTCGGTTTCGCTGGCGCGTTCCGCGGGACGGCTGCGTCGATTCGATCTTTCTGTTCGGGTTGGATCTCCTGCCCGTGTAAGGAGGCGCAACACAGCGCGATAACCAGGCAGGTTCGAGTTATTCGCACGCCTTCTCCCTTCTGCTTCTACTTTCGCTCCATCGCGAAGCCGAACGCGTAGAGCGTGCCGTCTCGCGTGCCCACGAATACGTGACCGGATCCGACCCAGAAACTCCGGCCCGACAGCGGACCGGTGATCGTCTTGTCGCTCTGCCAGAGCGTCTTGCCGGTTGCACCGTGCAGTGCATAGAGTCCGGCCGGTGCGTTCGACGGTCCCGATGCTGCGAACGCGACACCATTCACAACGATCGGCGTCAGCGGCGCAGCGATGTTCTGCGAGACCCAGGCCGGCTGGACCGAGAACTTCCCGTCCTGATGTACCAGCTTGACTGCGAGTAATGCCCCGCTCGAAACGGCGCCATTTCCCGCGGCTCCCAGGCTCACCGGCAACGCGCCCACGACCGGGATGAGCAGCCAGCGCGCGCCCTCGAGTGGTTGCGCCGCTGGTGAAGCGGCAGGCGCTCCAGCAGCTCCGGACGGGACGGTGCGCTCCTGCCACATCGCTGGCGACTGGGCCGCAAACGTTGCGGCGCCGCCCGTGAGAGACGCCGACGCGAACAGCGGTATAGCGTGACTTGCGCCGCCAAGAGAGTCGGCGTCGAGCAGCAGGATGCGCCCATCCTTCGTGGTGACGGCCACGATGTCCTTGCCGGCCTCCTGAAAGATGACAGGTGGCGCAACGAGCTCGACACCCGGCTGCGTGTACCAATCCTTCACTGCCAGCGTCTTCGGATCGAGCGCGACGACGGCGTTCGCATAGCCGCTTGAAGTGACGGTGCCGGGGCCAACGGCCACTATCAACGTGCCACTGGTGGTGAAGGCGACAGATCCGAGCGGACGGCCGCCGTTGGTCTTCCACGAGATCACCGACTTGGTGTCTCCCGGGATGTTGATCGCCCACACGCCGTCGGCCGCGCCGCCGCATCCGTGACTCGTGGACGTGTACAGTAGGTCACCGACAGCGATCAGATCGGAGAAGCGCGCGCCGGCCGGAAGAAACTGCGCTGGCCGCTGCAGATCTTTGCCCGACACCACTCCGAGCGTCCGGAACATGCCGTCGGCGCTGACCGCATAGACGACGCCGGAGGGCCGGAACAACCCGGTCCATGAGCCCTGTGCCGCCGTATTCGTCGGGAACGGTGAAGTCCGCCATTGACCGGGTGGGATCGTGGACGACGTCACCGGCGATGGGGGCGCCGTGGCGGGAGGCGCCGGAGCGGGCGCAGGCACTGCCGCCGCAGGCGGAGTCGTTGCGGGCGCGGGAGCCCCTCGTCCCCCACCGCCGCGAGCGGGAATCGGCACGCCCGCGCCCGGTTCACCGACCGCGCTGATGTACGAGCCTCTTCCGCGACCTCCGCCGCCCCGGCCCAGTCCGGGATCCTGGGGCGTGAGGCTCACCATGCGCGTCAACGACCCTGAGATCCCGCCGGGACATTCCGCCGTGCCTGCGGCAAGTGCACCTTCGAAACCGCGGGTCCAGAATAGGTTTCCCGTGTCGTTGTCGATCGCAAAGACCTGATTGGATGGAGCGGCGATCGTGGAGAGCGGCGTGAAGATGTTCACGCCCGATGTGATTACACCGGGACCGAGGGAGACGCCGTGCCTTACGGGACTCTCGAGCGTTGTCTTCCACTGAAGCTCGAATCCCGGTTCGCTCATCGTCTCGATGGAAATGCTCACATCGTTCCGGATCCACGACGTGCGCTGCGCATCGGCGGAAGCGGTCGGCCATTCCGTCGGGTTGCCGCGGCTCTGCCCACTGACGATGACGACTGCTGCGATTGTTGCGGCCAGTGCAGCGAACCTGGTGTGACGGTGCACCATCCGCCGGCTCACTGTCGTGCCGCCGCCGGGATGCCGAAGCTGTACAGGGTACCGTCGAAGGTCCCCAGGTACGCCCGCCCGTTGGCGACCGTCAGGCCGCTCCAGTGATTCCACGACGTGATCTGGTTTCCACTGGACCAGAGCTCGTTGCCGGTCTGACCGTCGAGCGCATAGAGTGTGGCGTGCCGTGAGCTCGGTATGCGGCGCTCCGAATATGGATTGAGCCCGCCGCCGACCCAAGGACCACCGGGCTCGTTCCAGGCAATGTCAGGGAGCGTCTGGGTCGTGTCCTCGCCAGACCCGTACGCGAATACCACGCCGTTTGCCACGACAACTTCTTCGGCCATGTCCATGTCGCGCGAGAGCCAGGCCGGGTTCAACCGCCATTGGCCCGGGGTAGCTTCCTCCAGCTTGTAGGCTGCGACCCCACCCATCTTCGGCCGCCCGTACTCGATCGGCGCGCGGAAGCTTCGGCTCACAGGTCCCCAGAACGGCACCAGCACCCACTGTAGGCCGCGCGAGTCCTGCCAGGCTGCCATAGCGCCCCAGACGCCCTTGGCATCGAACGCCTGATCGTCATTGCACAGGAGCGGTGTCGTATGGAGCGTCGTGCGGTGATCCTCACCGCCGAGCGCGTCGCGATCGAGGAGCCACAGGCGGCACTCCTTGCTCGTGCCGACGAGGAACTTCCGGCCGCGATAGTCGAACGCCATCGGCGTCACGTTCATGTCCAGATCGCGCGCCCGCATCCAATTGGCGTTCGGCGGCGCGAAGTAGTCGACCAGCTGCAGTTGCTGGTTGTCGTCGAGCCTGGCGCCGACGATGGCGTTGCCCAGGCTCTTGGTCAGCGGGCTGAAGATCGCGTCGCCGGTCACCATGTAGACGACGCCCTCAGGCGAGACCGCCGCGCCTCGCCGGCCCCACATGCCACCGCCTGCCGGCTGGAACGTGCTCGCCTTGCGGGTCGCCAGGTGGTACGAGTAGAGCGCGTTCGGAACGCCGCCGCAGCCCTGTGCCGTAGCCGTATAGACGACGCCGTTCACGACGTTCAGCGCGTAGGGCTTGCCGTTGGGGGGCAGGAACTTGTCGGGAGGGGCGACGTCGGACCCGTCGGCTGCGTTGATCTGGTGAAGCCGCCCGTCCCATGCGATCGCATAGATCGTGTACTTGCCTGGTGCGACCTGCGCCATCGCTGGCACTGCGGTCTGGCCGCCGAGGCAGAGCGTGTGGTAGACGGTCTTGTCAGTGGGCGCGAACGTGCTCTCATATCGCTTTTTCCAGAGCAGCTCGCCGCTGGCGACGTCGATGCCGAACAGGTCATCGGAGATCCCGGCGACGATTGCGATCTCGCGTGGACCGCGCGCCGTCGTCACGCGCTCGGCAATCAGCGGAGAGAAGATGTTGTGCATCTCGCGCGGCTGGCTGTCGAGTTTGACCTTCCAGAGCAGCTTGATGTCCTTGACGTTGGCCGGCGTGAAGACGTTTTCGTCTTTCATCCAGGCCGTACGCCCGGGATCGTTGCCTTCCGTCAGATAGTCGGACGCCATGAGGGGGATCCATGACCCGATCACGGCCAGCGCTACACATTGTCGAAGCGGGACGAGTGCACACCAGCACACCACCGGCATGCAAACTCGCGTCGTCAGAAAACGTATGAACATGGCTGTTCGACCGGGACTGTCAAACGCGCGGCGATGCCCGACCGGGACGTCAGTGACACACTGACGTCCCGGTTCGACCTGTAGGCTCCCGCTCAGAACGTCACGCGAGCGCCGAGCTGAATCACCCGATTCGAGTTGGCGCGCACGCCGCTGATCGAGCCAAAGGCGGGATTCGTTTGCGCCCCTGTGACGAAGTCGAAGGTCGCAACCGTGTTCACACCTTGATATTGCGTAGTGTTGAAGACGTTGTACGCCTCAGCGCGTATTTGCAGGATGCGTCCGTGTCCCAGACTGAAGTTTTTCAGCAGGGTCATGTCGTGGTTGATGTAGCCCAGGCCCATGCGCGCATCTTCCTGCCCGGCGCCAACTCCGGTGCCCTGATATAGGGTGTCCTTCGGATCGGTCAGCGGTCCCGGCGGCTTGACGCACTCGGTCTTGTACTGGCGGTCGAACGTCCGCTCGCTGCGCGGCAGGTTCGGGTCGCACACGATGATCACGCGCGAACCGCCGAGACCTCCGGTCAATGTTGTGGCGTTCGGTGCCGCGCCGCTGAAGTTGTACGTAAAGTTCGACCTGCTGCCGCTCAGGAAAGTAGAGATCCCCGACAACTGCCAGCCGTCGAACACGCCTTTGGCGATCACGTTGTCGCCCATGAACCGGCTCGCTCCCGGCACCATCCAGTTGTAGCTGATCTTCAGATTGTGCGGCCGACTTCCTAGATTGCCCGCGTTCTTGTGCGTGTTTCGTGATCTGTTGTCTTCGGGGGTTCGATACCAGTCGTACGCCGCATATTGTTTCGTGACCGATCCGGTGTAGTTGACAGCCCACGCCAGCCCATTGGCCAGCCGTCGGCGGACCTCGACTTGGACCGCGTTGTAGTTGCGGTACAGATCGTCCAAGAAGACGCGCTGGGTGATCGCGCCGCGGCCCGGGTAGTTCGGCCGGATGAAGTTGGTCGGCAGGACGTTGCCGGTCGTCCGATCGATCATATTCGGCGTTGGGTTGGCGACCAGTCGCGGATCGGGGTCGTTGAGCTGATTGGTGTAGGACTGGCCAGCATTGACCGCGAATGCGTTCCGGGTGGTATTGCCAACGTAGGCCACATCCGCCAGCATGCGCCACGGCAGTTCGCGCTGCACGCCGATGCTCCAGGAGTGCACCGTGATCGGCCGCGTCTCGTCCTGCACCATCGTCCCGCCCAGCGGGTTCTCGAGCGACGGCGCGTTGAAGCGATCGTCGATGGTCGTCCACTGCAGATTCACGGTGCGGCTGATTACACCGGTGAAGCCGCCGTACTGCCCGTCTCCCAGGCGGTTATAACTGGTGCCGAACCCGCCGCGGACGGCGGTTTTGCCATCGCCGAACACGTCCCAACCGAACCCGAGGCGCGGGGCGGTCTTGATGCCGGCCTTGGGGAAGGTATCGGGGACCTCCTTGCCGAAGACCGTACCGTTGTTGATGTCGCCCGAGCCGGCGATGATCGCGCCGATCCACGGACTCGGACGCATTTCGCCAGTGGCGGGATTCAGAGCCACGCGATTCGCGCCGGTGCAGGGAAACACGCCGTTGGCGCAGTGCGGCTGCCACAGCTTCACCGCGTTCGCCGCATTCCAGGCCGAGGGATCGAACCAGCCGATGTCGCGCCCGCGATCGTAGACAACGCCGATGTGCGAGAACCGGACGCCGAGGTCGAGCGTGAAATTACGACGGACCCGCCAGTTGTCCTGGAAGAAGAATTCGGGCTGGTTGAACGCCGGCATCGAGCGCTGGTTGTTGTTGTTTTCGGTATAGGAGTTCAGATGGCCGAGGATCGCGTTCGCCCACCCAAGGTTCGTATCGAGAGGATTCGCGGCGTCTGAGTTGAAGTTATAGGTGCCGGCGTTGCTCGACACCGCATTCGGCCGTCCGGTGCGCTCATAGAAGAATCCGACCTTGAGGTTGTGTTTCCCGCGCAGTTGCGTCAGGTTCACCGAGATGTTGTGCGTGTCGTTGGTGGCCAGCCACGGGAAGGCCTGGCCCTGGCCGATGTTGATCGCCCGCGTCGCGGGCAAGG
Source organism: Vicinamibacterales bacterium (assembly GCA_035491715.1). Classification (GTDB taxonomy): domain Bacteria; phylum Acidobacteriota; class Vicinamibacteria; order Vicinamibacterales; family 2-12-FULL-66-21; genus JALZOC01. The sequence goes on from DATJKH010000031.1 coordinate 39,634, forward strand.
CGTTCGTACCCGCGAAGGTCATGTCCGGCAGGATGTGGTTCGGGTTGTTTTCCGTGAAGTACTGCCGGTGGCCGGGCAGATGGATCCGATAATCGAGCGCGTCCCAGTCGCTCTGCTCGAGTGGGTAGACGTCCTGTTCCGCCCAGTTGCTTCCGCCGATGATCTCGAGCACGGTCGAATTGGAGAACGTGTGGGTGAGGTTCGCCACGTAGCCGGACGTGTTGATGTCGTAGCTGCCATTCGACCACGGAAACCCCATGCCGGCGCCTGCGATCAGCGCCGGTGCGGTCTCGTTGTACTGGCCGCGGCCGAACACTTCCTTTCCCATCTGCACCCGGGTGTAGAAGGTCGTTCTCTGTTTAATGTTCCAGTCCACTCGCACGACGTTGTCGCGGCGCAGCTTCTCGGTATCGCCGGCGAACTGATAGTTGTAGTTGCCCTGCGTCACGGGGTTGCCGACGAGCGCGGGATCCGGCAACGGGAACAGGTTCAGCATCTGCCGGCCCATCGAGTGGATCATGCTCTGCGGGATGACGTTCCCCGGAAAGCAGCCCGGACCGCCGGTGTTGACGTTGCACGCCAGCCCACTCAACGGATTGCGGATGAAGCGCAGCTGTCCGGCGTTGTTTCGCGTCTGCGAGAAATCGCCATTGCGTTCCAGCGCGGAGGGCATCGTGCTGTTCACCAGAAACGGATCGGTGCGCGGCAACAGGTCCAGCGAGTAGAAGAAGAACAGCTTGTCGCGTTTCTCGTTGTAAGCCGTGCCCGGCAGCAGCACCGGCCCGCCCAGCGTGAATGCCGAGTTATCGTACCGGTAGCGCGGCTTCGCGCACAGCGGTGAGGTGCCTCCGGTCGCGTCGCAGGTGCGCCGGCGGTCCCAGGTGTTCTCGGTCAGGGCTTCGTGCCGCTTGAAGTAGGCCGCCGACCCGTGGAACTGCGAACTACCGCTCTTGGTGACGATGACGATGTTGGCGCCACCGGCACGGCCGTATTCGGCCTGGTAGTTCGACGTCTGCACTCTCACTTCCGCAATCGAGTCGAGCGAGGGCGTCACGTAGTTGGCTGCGCCGAACCCCGTGTCTTTGCTCGACACGCCGTCGTACGACATGCCCATCATCTGATCGCTAAGCCCGTTGATCTGCGTGCCGAGGAAAGAATTCCAGCCCGGCGCGTTGCGCACGTTGGTATCGACCACGCCCGGCATGCCCTGCAGCAGGCCCAGAAAGTCGCGGCCGCGCAGCTGCGTGTCCTTGATCTCGTCGGCTCTGATCGTGCCTGCGCGTTCGCCGCTCTGCGCCTGCGCGTGTAGCGCCGATGCCTCGACGGTGACGACCTCCTCCAGGACGCCGACCTCGAGAACGATCGGCGGCACTGCGAGGCGTTCGGTCGCGGTCAGCACGACGTTTTTCTGCTCGTAGGTTCTGAATCCGGACATCGTGACCTTCAGGTCGTACGTGCCGGCAAAGAGGTTGGTGAACACGAACAACCCTTGAGCGTCCGTGACGGTCTCGCGTGTCACCGCGGTCGCGGTGTTGCGCACCGTAACAGTGGCGCCAGGAATGGCGCCCTTACTGCCGTCGGTCACTGAGCCGCCAATCTGGCCGCTCAGTCCCTGGGCGTGGACGAGACCCGGCGTGCCGCCCGCCAGGCCGAGTGTTAGAAGAGCCAGGACACGTATGACACGATTCACGTTTCCTCCTCAGCGTAACTACTTCAGCCAGGTTCCACGGATTTCCACCCCGTCGATGATGGCGATGTCTATCTCAGCTTTCGTTTGACCTTGTCAACAAGAAAGTTGCGCCATACGCAAGTTTCGCAACGCACAACGCTGGTGCCGACTTGGGAGCGCCACTGCTACGTCTCCTTTTTCATCACACACCAAGCAGGGCATTGATGTGTTCGGCGGTGTCACAGACGTGGCGGGCCATAACCGAGTCGCGGCCCCCGGCCATCCGCGTAGCGGGCGCGGAGACACCGATCGATCCGATAACGAGACCGCTCCGATCGCGGACCGGCGCCGCGACGCACCGGACGTCTTCCAAGTATTCGCCGTCGTCGGCGGAGAAGCCTTTGGCTCGCACGCTGCTGCATACCTTGGCGAGCTCCGGCAGCGATACGCTCGTGCGTGCGGTGTACCGCTCGAGCGGCGTCGTGCCATAGAGGGCCTTCAATTCTGCCAGCCCGAAGTCGGCGAGCAGCGCCTTGCCGTGCGCGGTGCAGTGCAGCGGCATCAGCTTGCCGGTCTGACCGGCGACGATGACGCCCTGGTCGCCGGAGGCATAGTGATCGATGAAAAAGACTTCGCGTCCTTCACGAACGGCGAGATGAGCGGTTTCTCCCGTCCGGGTCGCGAGTGCCTTGACCGCCTCATGGCAGATGCTGATCAGCATCCGGCTCCAGTCGTATTCGCGCGACAGTCGCCAGACGGCCGGACCGAGCACATAATGCTTCCGTCCGTTGGGGTTGGCGAGGAAGCCACGGCGCTTCAGCGTATTTGCCAGACGGAAGACACTGCTCGGGTCGATGCCGAGGACGTCGGTCAACTGCGCTAGAGGCACCGGGTCAGCCGATCGGGCCACCGATTCCAAGAGCGACAGCGCCCGTTCCACGCTTTGCACCGGCGGCGTCTCCAGCGCCCCTTTTCTTACCCTTGGAAGCTTCCCGCCATCGCCAACGCTGCGGCGGGCCTTGGGTTCTTTGGTCGGTTTCATTTCGCCTGTAGCCCTTCGAGCGCGTAGCGCGCCATGGCCTCCGTATTCTTGTTCTTCAGCATCGCCTTGAGGACGGGCTCCGAGCGCGAAGAGCCGATGATTGCCAGCTGCCGGCAGATCGCATCTTTGGCGCCCAAAGGCGCCGAACTCTGCAGCACCTTCAACATCTTCTGCTCGGCGTCGGCCGCCCCTTCTTTCGTCGCCGCGACGATGGTGACCTCGCGCTCGAAGCGGCGCACTTGGGCGCGATCCTGGCCGAAGTCGAACTTCGTCATCGCCGCTAGAGCCGCGTCGAACTGGGTGCTGCCGCGCGGGCGCGGGGTCGCATCGGCGTCAAGATCGCCGAGCGCGTACTGGATGCCGGCCAGGAACATCGTCAGCATCCGTGGATCCCAGAACACGTCAGGGTTGTGTCCCAGGCTGGTGTAGAAGACGCGCGCCTTGCCGTGCTGACGAATCCAGGCGACGGGGTAGTCGTTGTCGTCGCGCAGGCACTGGCCGAAACATCGTCCCTGCATCATGTCGGTGACGATCGGATCGATGCTGAGGAGTACCCGCACCTTATCGCGCGAGTACGGCGGCCCGAGACGGTAGAACTCATCGACGTACTCGAAGGGCTTGCCGTCAAAGGCCCGCATGAGCGGGTTTGTCGGATCTTCAATGTTGATCGTCGCCTTCTCCGTCGGCTCGCGATGCGACGCGCCGGTTGCGCCGAGAATTTCGCCAAACTCGGTCCACTGCGGCGAGGCGACGCTAGTGCCGTGATTACCGACGACCCCGCCGCCGTTGGCGACGAAGGCGATGACAGCGGCGCGCATTTCCGGCGTGTCGAAGACGTCACCGACCGTGTTGTTCAGATACACCGCGTCGTATTGCTGCAGGTTGGCCGTGGAGATGGCGCCGGGTTCGCTCGACAGCGTCGCCGTGAACGCCCCGGTCTTCTCACCCATCAACTGCGCCGCGAGGTTGGCGTGCGGAATCGAGGCGTGCCCCCCGTACTGCCGGCCGTTGTAGATCCCTTGTCGATCGAAGACGAGAATTTTCCGCGGCTTCTTCGGACGCGCGAGCGCCTTCGCGGGAAGGGCAGCCTCGATCTTGGTCCGGTCCTCGGGCGAGACTTCGCGGCGGCGCGGCGGCTGCGGCTGGGCGGCCGTGCCTTGCGTCTGACTGGCGGTGGCTGGCGCCTGGGCCTCGAACCGTGCGCTGCCTGCCGCGATCGTCACCGCTCCAGCCCACACGAGAACGATAGCTGTCGCCTTCATATTGTGTAGCTCCACGGCGCGCGAATGGCGCGCGAGAGCAGGCGGTTCGCCTGCTCGTCGTCGATGAATCGCTCCGCCTTGGGATCCCAGCGCATCTTGCGCTGCAGCTGCATCGCGATGGCGGACTGCTGGCACATGGTTTCCGCGTGCACGGCCGCCGTGATCGGCGAGATGGGCTGCGCCTTTTTCCGGATAGCGTCGAGGAAGTTCTGCTTGTGGTCGTCCGAGAAGATGACGCGCTTCTCGTTGGCGCCGATGACCGTGTCGGCCAGCGAGGCGGGCTCCGTGCGCACCCCCTGACGGCTCACCCAGATCCACCCCTTCGACCCGGTGACCAGGCTGGCCATGCTGCCCAGTTCGAACTGCTTCGCCCGCTTCTTGGCGGTGACAAGATCCATGTGGATGACGGTGGGGCCGCTCGCGTACTTCTGTTCGACGGTCCAAGAGTACGGCACGTCACGGATGTCCTCGTAATAGCGTGCGCGCCCCTCGATCTCGATCGGTGCCGTCTCGTCGGTGTCGAGGAAGAACTGCGCTGCGTCCAGATCGTGAATGCCCCACGCGCCGCCGAGGCAACCGAGGCCGTAATCGCGGATGAAGAGCCACGTGAGCGAAACGCGCACGTCGCTGTACGGCACATACGGCGACGGGCCCAGCCACATGTCGTAGTTCAAGCCTGCCGGTGGATCCTTCAGGGTCTCGGGTGCCTCCGGCTTGGGTGGTCCGCCCCCCGCCGATCCGATCATGATGTTGCGGACGTCGCCGACGTAGCCGTTCCTTACCAGCTCCGCGGTGTGGCGGTAGTATTGGCTGGATCGCTGCTGCGTGCCCCACTGGAAGACGACCCCGTGTTTCTTGACTGCCTCGCGCAGGGCGAGGCCTTCGGCGAGCGTCACGCTCAGCGGCTTTTCGCAATATATGTGCTTGCCGCGGCGCGCCGCCTCGATGCCGACGAGCGGATGCCAGCGCTCCCCGGTGGCGATGACGACGGCATCGATGTCCGGCCGCGCCAGCAGCTCGCGGAAATCGGGATGGGCAGCGCAATTCGAATCGCCGTACTTCTGATTGACCGCGCCCTGAGCGCGTTCGAGGGTCTCCAGACGGACATCAGAGATCGCGAGGATCCGAGCATCCGGCATCTTCAGGAATCCACTAACGTGGCCGCCGCCCATCCTCCCGACGCCAATGTGCCCGATCGTGATGCGATCGCTCGGCGGCGTCACTTGCGATCCGGCGATCACGTGCCGCGGCACGATCATCGGGGCCACGGCCGCGACCGTTGCAGCGCGCAGGAATTGACGACGATTCACCTGGGAAGGCGGAGCCGGAGGGATGATCGACACGATTTCCTCCCATGGGACGCGAGCGTCTCCTTGACACCCAGCGGCGCCGTTAGTATAAGAGCCTATCGAGTTTGCGCAATACGCAAACAAGAGTTCCGCAAAAGATTTTTCAGTTCCCTCCCGGGCCGGCGGCATCAGCGAGCGTCGAAAAAAGCGAGGTTCCCGTGGCAGGCTCAGTGAATCGCCGAACGTTCACCAAGGCAGTGCTCGCCGGAATCGGCGCGACGGCGCTGCCGCATGTCGCGGCCAGCGCGGCGCCCCAGGCGCCGCCCTCGGGCCAGGCGGCGCCGGCCAAGCAGCTCCGGATCGGGTGCACCGCTTTGGTGTGGAGTGTCTTTCCAAAAGCACCAGAGCCGCTCGAGACCGCCGTGCGTGACATGTCGGAGCTCGGTTACAAGGGCTTCGAAACATTTGGCCACGTGGTGGAGGACTGGGACAAGAAAGGCACGCTGGAAAAGCTGATCTCCCAGTACAAGACTCCACTCATTTCTGCGTACGCTCCTCTAAACGTCATCGATCCGTCTGTTCGGAAGGACGAAATTGCTACGATCGTGCGCTGGGGCAACATTCTGAAGAAGTACGGCGCCAGCTTCATCGTGATCGAGGCGGGTGGCGCCAAACGTACGGGCTACGACTTCGCCGCGCACCGCGCCAACATCGTCGGGACACTCAACGAATACGGCAAGGCTTTGGCGGATATCGGCGTGGGCTGTGGTTTGCACCAGCATACCGGTACAGCGATCGAAACGCGCGACGAAGTCTACGCCGTTATGGAAAGCGTCGACACGCGAGTCTTCAAATTCGCGCCCGACGTCGGTCAGCTGCAAAAAGGCGGCGCGGATGCCGCAAAGGTCATCAAGGACTTCGCATCGATCACCGTCCACATGCACCTGAAGGATTTCGTCAACGGTCCGCACATGGGCGGCTATTCCCCGCTCGGGATCGGCATGGTCGATCTGAAGTCGATCCTGGAAACCATGGAACAGGCCAACCCGAAGGCCAATATCATGCACGAGCTGGACCCTTCGCGAAACATGCCCTACACACCGCGTCAGACCGCGGAAATCAGCAAATGGTATTTACAGAGGCTTGGCTACATGCTCGGAAACTCATAGCGGCGTGAAACTCAAAGGCAAAGTCGCGTTGGTCACAGGAGCAGGTCGAGGCATCGGCCGCGGCATCGCCGAAGTATTCGCGGCGGAGGGCGCCGATGTCGCGGTGAACGACCTCACCGAGGCTGAAGATGTCGTCCAGGCACTCCGCGCTACTGGCCGCAGGGCGATCGCGGTCAAAGGGGATGTGGCCAGACGTGCGGACGTTCAGCCGATGATCGACCGAGTCTGGCAGGAGCTCGGACCAATCGACATCCTCGTGAACAACGCCGGCATCGAAACGATCGTGCCCTTCTTGGAGCTGACCGACGAGCAGTGGACACGCCTCGTCGACGTGAACCTGCGCGGCGCGTGGCTCTGCTCACAAGTCTTCTGCCAACGGGCCCTCGCCGAGGGTCGCCGCAAGGGCAGCATCGTCAACATCGGCTCGATCCAGGCGGCGAAGGTCCTGCCGGGGCGCACGCATTACGCGCCGACCAAGCTCGGGCTCGAAGCGCTGACCCGCAATATGTCCGCCGAGGTGACGCCGCAGGGGATCCGGGTTAACTGCATCCACCCGGGCCTGATCGATACACCCATGACGTCATGGGTGATGAAGGATGCAGTCGTGCTGCCGCAGGTCCTCGCACAAATCTCGCTCGGACGTGCCGGCGAACCGCGCGAAATCGGTACGGTGGCGGCCTTTCTCGCATCCGACGAGGCCAGTTATCTGACCGGGCAGTCGATTTTCGTGGACGGCGGGTGGGAGGGCAAATGACGCGCAAACTCCATCGACCTCAGCATGGAGGCGCGTTATCGTTTCGCGGTGATTTCCTCGAAGCGTGGTGTCGTGCGTTCAACGAAGCCGTCGTTCGTGCGTTCGATGAAGAGTGCGGCGAGATTGAGCTTCGTCGCCAACGCCATTCCCTCGTTCGTTCCGAGTACCATCAGCGCCGTGTCGAAAGCGTCGGCACGCACCGCGAGCGGGTCGATGACGGTGACGGACGCCAGCCGGTGCGTCAACGGACGGCCGGTTCGCGGATCCAGGATGTGTGCGACTCGCTGACCATCGACTTCCCGATACTTCCGGTAGTCTCCTGCGGTGGTGATCGCCAGATCTGAGAGCGCCACGACGCGCTGGATCGAATCGCCGTGCAGCTCCGGACGTTCGATAGCGACCTGCCAGGGCGCGCCGGCCTCGTTGCGGCCACGTGCGAGCACTTCGCCGCCGACGTCCACCAGGAAATCCGTAAACCCTCGATCCCTCAGTTCTCCCGAGATTCGGTCCGCGGCGTAACCGGGAACCACCGACGAGAGGTCGCACTGCACGTCCGGCCTCGTCTTTCGCACGGTCATGGCCGTCGAATTGAGCTCCACTCGGCCCAGGCCCACCGCCTGCCGCAGCCGCGCGATCTCGTCGTTCGTCGGCAGCGTTTT
>DATJKH010000032.1:0-5647 GCA_035491715.1 Vicinamibacterales bacterium
ACGAGGTCGTCGACAACGTCATCCGGCTCAATCTCATCTACGACCACGAGCGCTCGTCACCGAATCGCGCCGCCGGTCACATTCATTTCATGCTGCACGCGCGTCCAGCTTCGTCGTTCACGCTCGAGTTCCGCAATCTCGACAACGTGTGGAACGGGCAGCCAGGTTCGGTCGCTGGAGAGCTGAAGTCGGTTGCAATCTCGGACGATGGCAAAAGGTGGAGAACGGTTCCGACCAACAGCCTGCCCGGTAACCGAGTGCAACTGCGGGTGACCATGACCGGAAGCCGCCTGTATGTCGCACGAATGGAGCCATATCGGCTGTCGGATCTGGATCGTTTGCTCGAAACAGTCCGCTCGCATCGCCTCGTACGGATCGAACCGATCGGACAGACGGTTGCCGGCCGGCAACTCGAGATCATTCGGATCGGCGATCCGGCGGCGCCACATCGCGTGTTCGTCCGCGCGCGTGCCCATCCATGGGAGGCCGGCAGCAACTGGGTGGCACAGGGACTCATCGACCGCCTGCTCGCCGACGACGAAGAGAGCAAGCGTTTCCTCCGCGTCTACAACGTCAGCGTGCTGCCGATGGCAAACAAGGATGGGGTCGCGCGGGGCGCAACGCGATTCAACCTTCGCGGTATGGATCTCAATCGCAATTGGGACAAACCGGCCGACCCGGAACTGTCTCCGGAGAACACGGCGCTCGAGCGCTGGCTCGAGAGCGAGATTTCAGCGGGCCGAAAGCCGCAACTGGCGCTGGAGCTGCACAACGATGGCAATGGCCTGCTGCACATCAGCCGGCCACCGATCCCTCTGCTGGAGCAGCACCTCTCGCGCATGAAGACACTCGAGGCGCTGTTGCGACGGCACACGTGGTTCACCGAGGGTACGACCAGCCCCGCATTCCGCAACAGTGGCACGCTCGGCGACGGCTGGCTGCTGCGCTACGGCATCGACGCTGCCGTGCACGAGTTCAACTGCAATTGGATTGAGGGATTGAAGCAGCCATCGTCCAGTACACATTGGCGGGAGTACGGTGCCGGCCTCGCGCGGGTGTTCTACGACTACTTCGAGACAGTCGAGCCGTAGTCGAGCAAGCCACTTTCAACATTTTCACCAATGGGCGAAGAGAATCTGAAATACACTCTTCGCCTCATGAAACCTTATCTCATCGCGCTTCCAATGGTGGCACTGCTCTCTGCCTGCAGTGCCGACAAGACAACCCCCGCCGCTGCGACGCCGAAGCCGACGTTCGGAACCTTCGGCATCGATACGGCACAGATGGATGCCACCGTCAAGCCAGGCGACGACTTCTACAAGTACGTGAACGGGAAATGGCTCGCCACGTTCAAGATTCCGGCCGACAAGCCAAGTTATGGCGTGTTCGACGCGTTGACCGAGAAATCGGAAAACGACGTCCACGCGTTGCTTGAAGATCTGTCGAAAACGCCTCCGGCTGCCGGCTCGGTGCAACGGAAGGTGGTGGATTTATACAACTCGTGGATGGCCGAAGCAGCACTGGAAACGCGCGGTACCGAGCCGTTGAAAGCGGACATCGCTGCAATCAACGGCGCGAAGACCAAGGCCGACATCGTGAAATTGATGGGCAACATCGATTACGGCGGCCCCATCGGCATGTACATTTTCCCGGACCCTGCAGATCCGACGAAGTACACGGTCGGCGTCACGCAATCCGGCCTCGGCATGCCGAACCGTGACTACTATCTCAACCAGGGTGTCAAGTTCGACAGCTATCGCAGTGCCTATAAGACCTACGTCACAAAGATTCTCGAACTCACCGGCGACACCGCGCCGGCCGCTTCCGCCGACGCGATCATCGCGCTCGAAACCAAACTCGCAAAAGTGCATTGGGAGCCGGAGCGGCAACGTGATGTGAAAGCGACGAACAATCCGGTCGATCGCCCCGGTCTCAAGAAAATGGTTCCTGCGGTCGATTGGGATTCGATGTTGCCGGTTGCCAGCCTCGGTGACGTTCAACACTTCGTCGTCAACGAAACGACGGCATTGAAGGACGGCGCGAAACTGCTCGATACAGAGCCGGTCGACACGTGGAAGAAATACCTCATCTTCCATCTGGCCAGTGACTACGCCGCTTACCTTCCCAAGACGTTCGACGATGCCAGCTTCGATTTCTTCTCGAAAGCGCTACGTGGCGTGGAAGTCAAGCGCGACCGCTGGAAACGGGGCGTTCGCCTGCTCGACGCGCAAATCGGTGAAGGCCTCGGCGAAACATACGTGGCGAAATACTTTCCTCCAGAAAACAAAACCAAGATGGATCAGCTCGTCGCCAACCTGCGAACGGCGATGGGGGAACGGCTCAAAACACTCGCATGGATGGACGACGCGACCCGGGCGGAAGCGCAGAAAAAACTTGCCACCTTCGAGCCGCGCATCGGCTATCCCTCGAAGTGGCGCGACTACTCGGCCCTTTCCGTCGATGCCGGGAAACTTTTCGAGAATGTTCGCAACGCCCGCAAGTTCGATTGGAATCGCCAGGTGGCGCGGCTCAATCAGCCGGTCGATCGAACGGAGTGGGGCATGAACCCGCAGACCGTGAACGCTTACTACAATCCGCTCATGAACCAGATTACGTTCCCTGCGGCGATCCTGCAGCCGCCGTTCTTCGATCCCAACGCCGATCCAGCGGTGAACTATGGCGCAATTGGAGCAGTGATCGGACACGAGATGGGTCACGGCTTCGACGATCAGGGGAGAGAATTCGACCAAACGGGCAAGATCCGCAACTGGTGGACGCCGGATACGAACCAGAAATTCGTCGCTCAGACCAAACGGCTTGGCGCGCTCTATAACGCGTTCTGTCCGCTCGAGGGACTCTGCGTGAAGGGGGACCTGACGATGGGAGAAAACATCGGCGACCTCGGTGGGCTGGAGATGGCGTACACGGCGTACAAGCTTTCACTGAAAGGGCAGGAAGCTCCGGTCATCGACGGGTTCACCGGCGATCAACGGTTCTTCATGTCGCACGCTCAGATCTGGCGAGGCATGCAGCGCGAGGACGCCTTGCGCAATCAGATCCTCACGAACCCTCACGCACCGTTTGCCGCGCGCGGGTCGATTCCGGAACGCAACATGGACGCGTGGTATACCGCGTTCGGTGTGAAGGAGGGCGACAAGCTGTTCATCAAACCGGAGGAACGGGTGAAGATCTGGTAGCGAGGATGCTCGATCGGCACCTACAAAAAGGAACGCGTGTGCTCGTCACGGCGGGCGCAGCAGGCATTGGACGAGCGATCGTCCGCGCGCTCGTCGGTGATGGTGCGCGCGTGCACATCTGCGACATCGACGTGGCAGCGCTGGATGACGCCCGTCGCGAACATGGCGTGACCACCAGCGTGACCGACGTCGCCGAGGTCGACCAGGTGGAGCGTTTGTTCGGGGATGTTCGCCAGCAGCTCGGCGGTCTCGACGCGCTGGTCAACAACGCCGGCATCGCCGGGCCAACGGCGGCCGTTGAATCGGTGACGCCTGCCGACTGGCGCAGGACGATAGCCGTCAACCTGGATGGCCAGTTTTATTGCACACACTTCGCTGTGCCCCTGCTTCGGCAAAGCCGACGCGGCACGATCGTGAATATGTCGTCGGTAGCGGGACGACTCGGATACCCATTTCGCACGCCGTACGCCGCCTCAAAGTGGGCCATCGTCGGCTTCACCGAGAGCCTCGCGCGTGAGCTTGGGCCTGATGGGATCGCAGTCAACGCCATTCTGCCGGGGCCGGTGGAAGGACCGCGGATTGAGCGCGTCATCCGTGCGAGAGCGGAACAATTCGGTGTCAGTTACGAGGAGATGGAGCGACAGTACCGCGAGAAAGCTTCCCTTCGACGGATGGTTTCGCCGCAGGACATCGCCGCGATGGTGATCTTCCTGTGCTCTGAGGCCGGAAGAAACATTTCCGGTCAGTCGTTGAGCGTCTGCGCCGGGGTTGAAACGCTTTGACGCACCTTATCGGCCGCGCAGCGGCGCGGTCGAGAAACGCACGCGGGTGAAGAGCTCCGGGATGTGCGAATCCCACACGCCGTGCGGACTCCACGCCCAGCCGCCTGGATCTTTCGCCGGCGGCGCTTCTTTGTATTGGTTGAATCGCGAGAAATCCATGCGCCATTCATCGCCGTCCCGCGGCGGCAGTGCGCGCCCGTCCGGCATGGCCAGGGGCTCGAGCGATCGCCACGGGATGCGGATCTCAGCGGTCCAGCCGCGGTCACGATCCTTGTTGTCGTTGATGGTTCCGTCGACTTGGACCGCTGTCTCGAGGCCGGGCATGTCCCAGTTCCAGTAGCCGAGTCGCGGACCGCGCGGATGCTGCTTGAAGCCAACACCATTGAACGGCCTCGCCCCTGGACGCGAGCGATCAAACTCAGGTCGACGCGCGTAGCCGCCCGGTTCAAACGCGTTTTCCCAGATGAAAAAGACCTCGTAGATCGTACCGAACGCGTTCATCTCGAACTCGTAGTACGCGTCGCGTCCCGCGATGAACAGCTCGACGTCATTATTGGTGTAGATCCGCGCGTCGCGCTCGGTCAGAGTCGCCTCGACGAAAGGCTCCTCGACCCAATACCCGACGTACAGGTTGTTGTCGTCCCAGAGCACGGCGGCGCGTGTGTCGTGAACACCGGGTCGGCCGGCAATGAGGTCGGCGAAACGCGGCGAGCGTTCTGCGGCTCGCCAGTCGGCCTCATCGAGTCGTCCGTCGATGACGATGTGAGACGACGCGCGTCGCGCGGTGTACTGGGCGATGCGATCCTCTGGCCAGGGAAAGGGCCAGGTCTGCGACATGAGAGGCATCGCGCCACATGCTAACAGTGCGGCTACCAGGGGGTACGACAGCGTTCCAGTCATGGACGGGTAGCTTATCCGCTTCTATGCCGACACCTCGCTGAAGTCCAGGTTCTCGGTCATGCGAGTACCGTCCTTGCGGAACGCATCCGCCAGCGTTCGGATTCGCCGCTTCGACTCGTTCAGGTCGGTGTTGTTGAGATTGATGTTCAACAGATCGATGTACCAGGGTAACTTGACCTCGTCCATGACGTAGGTCTGCACGATCTCACGGGCGATCGGCATGGTCGTCCGTTTCGAGACGTCATGCACGTCGCGGTTGCTGGCGCTCTGCAGCTTGTTGTACTCCTGCTCGAGGAGCTTCTCGAACAGTTCGCGCGTGAACGTGTCGCCCGCCTTGATCCCGATATCATCATCGGCCGTCAGTGACGCGCCCTTGTGCAGCCACTCCCACAGGATGCTCAAACGGATCTCGCCGGTGGCCATGTCCTCCATCAAATACAGGACGTCGTCGTTGCCGAAAAAGTCGGCGGGCTTCAGCGCTGCGGCCTGCAGCCCCTGAAGGAACGCGTTGCCGTACTGCAACCCGACGCTGAGCAGGTCGCGCGCACCGCGGATCGTACGCGGCGCATTCTCGAGCAGGATCAGCGCATCGGCGTCGCCGCTTTCGTAGGCGAGCGGCGGAAACTTCCGACCAAGCTGATTCTCTTCGCCGACCTTTTCCCAGACCGGCCTGACGATGTGGACCATTTTCCAGTGGGCGACCCATTTGCCGCTGGCGCCTTCGCGCTGTTCGCGCTCGCCGCCAGCAACCGCGCGTTTCATCGCGGC
>DATJKH010000033.1:0-3341 GCA_035491715.1 Vicinamibacterales bacterium
GACGCGGCGAACAGGGGGTGAGACGCACGGCCCTAAGGGCGAGTGCGTGGTGACGTGATTCGTCATCAATACAACCATTCACATAAAATGTCAACAGACGTATGTAGAGTTGCCGTAAGTGTGATACGAGCTTACGCATGATGTGTCAGTAGCCCACCGAAGACTTCGCGACCGTACCGGCGTGCGTTGTGCACTTTCTCGAGCAACTCGCGTTCGGACCACGGCGGCCGACATCGAGCGTTCCAGTCCGACAACACGACGAGTGCTTCGTCGTTTGACAGATCGAAGCCGCGTACCACTCGACAGCAGATCCGAAACGTGTGAAGGTCACCGTGACACCCCGAGACCGCTGGTTCCAGCGATTGCAGGAATCGTTGCGCTCTGGCAACGCGATGGTCGGCGGCCCAACGATCTGCACACACCGTCCGACCGCTCGTGGATGCCTGCGGCGACTTCATCCGTGGGAAGTCGCTCGGTGTGAGCGCCGTTCGCGGCCGCAAGTATTCGATCGTGACCGCGCATGGCGTCCCGCGCTTGTGATTCGCGAACCCAGGAAGTCTCGTGGTCTGTGCGCAGGACGTTGCGGCGAAATCCGTGCGCAGTTCAGTCGCGAGACGCTTCTGCATTCCCTCGACGCTGGCCGCGCTGAACCCCCTTGCGCGCCAGAAGACGTGAACACGTCCGCGTGACGAATGGAGGACGTACGATGGCGGCGGCAAGTCAGGACGCGTCGTGAGTGCCGCGAGCAGTCCTGGACCGTCGTAATCCTCCTCAAGAAACACATGCCGAATATCGAGGACCGCGTCCCTTGTTCGCGAACGGCCAGGCCGAACGCTATTAACGCTGACGTAGACGTTCCACTGGTTGGCATTCTGGCTGCGCAGCCAGCGCTGAAACTGGAACGACACGGCGCGTTCAACCGGCACCACGCGTTGAGCGGTCTGTCCAGTCCCATAGTTCTTGAGGAACACCGCGATCCAGTCGGACGGCTCGAACGCAGTCCGCAAAAAACGGCAGGGTGCCTCTCTGTCGATCAGAGCCACGTTCGTTCTCAGTTCTTCGTCAGCGTCACGGTGCCAGTGAACGGTACCGGACAGTCCACGCCAGTGACGTCCGCTTGAATGCGCGTGGTATCCGCATTCCCGAAGCTGCCAAACGTGCCTCTACATCCTCGCGGCGAGTCATAGTCACCTTGCGTGCTGATCTGTGCGGGCGGCGTGTTCCCAGGAATCATCGATGTCGCGAGCGTTGCGGTGATTGGCAACCAGGTGTTCTGAGACTGAATCGTCGTGCGGAACGTCTGCAGATTGGTCTGCGGCACCACCTCGAACGTCCACGTCACGGCACCGGTTACAGGCTCCGGCGGCTGCGGTGCGGTGGGATTCGGCTGGATCGTCATCGTTCCTCGCCACGTGCCCGCCAAGAATGATTGAGTTCCACTTGGGCCGGCCGGAGTCGACGAACCGCCTCCACAACTGGTCAGCGCGAGAACAAGCAACAGCGAAAGACCGCTGGAGAGATGTTGTCCCTTCATGAAATCACCCCTTCCGACACGGACCATTTAGCTGTGACTCCAGAACGAATCGATCTGTGTGGCTGTCGTACTCACGGACTGCGACGATCTCCGTGACACGACGATGCGGTCCGACGCGCGCGATGTGGACAACGAGATGAATCGCGAGCGCAATGGCCTCGCGCGTGCTGCGATGAGGCAGGCCCACGTTGGCTGTCAGTACACAGTGAGCCAGACGAGTAAATGCTTGCTCGGCTGAATTGGCGTGAATGGTGCTCAGGCTGCCGAGATGCCCGGTGTTGAGCGCCTGCAGAAGATCGAAGGCTTCAGCACCGCGAACCTCGCCTACCAGGATGCGATCCGGCCGGTGTCGCAACGCAGCTCTGAGGAGGTCGGCAATCGTCACTGGCGGCAGCGGAGCTTCCTGTCCAAGTGGCGCCTGTGCCCGGCGCGCCTCCAAGCGAAGCACGTTCGGTTTGTCGAGGTGAATCTCGGCGGTTTCCTCGATCAGGACGATGCGATCGCGATCAGGAATGTGTGCGGCCAGGGCATTCAGAAGCGTCGTCTTTCCGGTGCCGGTCCCGCCAGCGATCAGGATGTTCTTCTCGCTCGACACGGCCGTCGTCAATTCGGCGGCCATCGACGGAGTGATGGACCCGACGGCGATCAAATCGTCGAGGGTGTACCGTCGCGTGAACTTCCGAATCGTCAGCACCGGGCCCATAACCGCGCACGGCGGGAACATCGCGGCCACTCGCGAACCGTCCTCGAGACGCGCGTCCAGCAGCGGTTGGATCTCAGAGATCTCGTCCCCGCAGGCTCTCGCGATGTTCTTGATCGCGACCGTCAGATTCCGCGTCTCGAGCGTTCGAGACGGGACCGACTCGATCGTTCCGTCGCGCTCGACGAAGACGCGCCGTCCGCCGTCGTTGACCATGACCTCGGTGACGGTCGGATCCAGGAGCAGATCTTCGATCGGTCGCAGGAACGGCAGAATGCGATCGAGGCTGCTCATAGCGCGCCCCGCGCGACATGGTCGAAGTAGCTGGTTCGCACGTCGAGGTAGTGCGGTTTCAAGTAGCAGAACTGTGGCCGCATCGGGTTCAGGCCGTCATAGGGCAACGCGATCGCCTGGGCGTTCTGGAGCTCGGTGAAGACACGAGGCGAAAAGATGTACTCGTGGTGCGGCGCATAACTCTTGCTCGCACTCACCGTCTGCTTGGCGGCGGTCGGTCGGCCTGTGAGTAACGAGATGTGCGCGCCTTGCCCGCCCTCCGACAGCGTGTAGTGCGCCTTGAGCTGGTCGCGGCGTCCGCATAAATCCGCGGCGGCTCGGGCCGTAAACTCGTCACTGGTCGCCAGGAACAACTTGGTCCGGAAGCATTGGAGCAACGTGCGCCAGCTTTCGTCTCCGGGCAGCGCCGATCGCAGCGAACTAATGCTTTGGGTCGCGACGATCGGAATGAGCCTCGCCTGACGCGACAACGCAAACGTCCGTTCATCTCCCGTCGGGTCGGTTTCACCGACGGTCGCAAACGCATGGTACTCGTCGCAGACGAACAGGAGATCGCGCCACGTTCGTTCGGGATGCGCCGCAATCTTGGGAATGCGTTGAAGGACCGCGCGCTGGAAATCGAGCTTGAGCATGACGCCGAGCGCCCGCGCGAGGCCAGGATTCAGACCCACTGGGAAGTTCAGGGCGAGCACGTGCCCGGACTCCAGCAGATCTTCCAGCGGTTCGAGCGGTCGGGGCTCGCCGGGTTTCGGCGGCGATGCGTAGGCACTTCTGGGCGGGCAAAACGTCCGGTGCACGGCGGGGTTCTCGTCG
>DATJKH010000034.1:0-21213 GCA_035491715.1 Vicinamibacterales bacterium
CCAATGGCCTTCAAGTGGATCCGGAAGGCCCAGGAGAACGGCGCCAAGCTGATTCACGTCGATCCGCGATACACGCGGACGTCGGCGGGAGCCGACATCTACGCGCGCATCCGCCCCGGCACCGACGCGGCATTTCAGAACGCGATGATCAACCACATCATCGCGAACAAGCTCTACGACGAGGACTACGTCGTCACGCACACGAACGCGCTTTACCTGGGCGACGAAGCCTTCGAGTTCAAGGATGGCGTCTTCAGCGGCTACGACAAGACCACCCACGCCTACGACACCAAGACCTGGGGCTACCAGCTCGACGCGAAAGGCTACGCGCGGATCGCCAGGAGCCTCGACGATCCGCACTGCGTGTTCGCACGGCTGAAGACCTTCGTCTCGCGCTACACGCTGGAAATTGGCGAACAGATCACTGGCGTCCCGGCCGATCAGATCAAATTGATCGCGGAGACGATGGCGAAGGACCGGCCGGGCTCCATCCTCTACGCGCTCGGGATGACGCAGCACACGACCGCGGTGCAGGGGATCCGATCGTTCACGATCCTGCAGCTGCTGCTCGGCAACATCGGCAAGCCTGGCGGCGGCGTCAACGCGCTGCGCGGCGAGCCGAACGTGCAGGGCGCGTGCGACATGGCGGTGCTCTACAACTACTACCCGGGCTATCTCAACTCGCCGACCAATGCGGAACCGACGATCTACCACTATGTGCGCAAGAACGGGATTGCCGACAGTCGCTACCTCGTGAACACGCTGAAGGCGTTTTTCGGCGACGCCGCCACCTTCGAGAACGGTTATGGCTACGAGTGGCTGCCCAAGCGAAACGCGACCAAAGATTACGGCACGCTGCCGATGTTCGAGGACGCCCTCGCCGGCAAACTGAAGATGCTGTGGATCGTCGGTCAGAACCCCGCGGTGACGCTGCCGAATCTCAATCTGACGTTCGAGGCGATGGCCAAGCTCGAGACACTGGTCGTCCAGGAGATCTGGGAGACCGAGACCGCGGCGTTCTGGAAGCGCCCGGGCGTCGATCCGAAGACGATCGCCACCGAGGTGATCCTGCTGCCGGCCGCGTTCTTCATGGAAAAGAACGGCACGATCAGCAACTCCGGCGGCATGGTCCAGTGGCGTCACGCCGCCGTCAAGCCGCCGGGCGAGGCGAGGCCCGACGGTGAGATCGTGGACATGGTCTTTCGCGCCGTCCGCGATCTGGTCAAGGACTCGAAAGAGCCCCGAGACGAAATCATCCGCAAGGCGTCCTGGACCTACACCACGGCCGAAGACGTACTGCGAGAGATCAACGGCTACGCCCTACGCGACAATCCGGAGACTGGACTCAAGAAGGGCGATCTGCTCCGCAAGGTCAGCGATCTCCGATCCGATGGTTCCACATCGTCGGGCGCCTGGATCTACGCCGGCGTGTTCGCAGGCGGCGAGAACCAGTCGAAGCGGCGCGACTCGCGAACGGACCCGGGAGGCCTTGGCCTCTATCCCGGCTTCGGGTGGACCTGGCCGAACAACATGCGGATCCTCTACAACCGCGCGTCGTGCGACAAGGACGGCAAGCCGTTTCCAGACTCGAAACCGATTGTCTGGTGGGATGAGGCGGCAAAACGCTGGACCGGGCATGACGTGCCGGATGTCCCGGTTGCGACAGACGGCCCCGGTACGCCCAACGGCCAGCGGGCATTTCACCTCAGTGCGGAGGGCGTTGGCCGACTGTTCGCGGCCGTCTACAAAGATCCCGATCCGAAGTACACCGACTACTGGCGCGACGTTGCGTATGTGCCGAAGGACGGCCCGCTGCCGGAAATGTACGAGCCTGTCGAAAGCCCGGTGGAGAACTTCCTCCATCGGGACGTGAAGATCAATCCGACGCTCAAGTATCCGCGCGTCACGTCGCATCAGCCGATCGGCACCGCCGACAAGTTTCCCTACGTGCTGATGACGTCCACCGTCGCCGAGCACTGGTGCGCCGGATCGACGACACGGAATATTCCGTGGCTCAACGAGCTGATGCCCGAACCGATGGTCGAGATGCCGGTCACGCTCGCCAGGAAACTCGACATCGTCACCGGGGACTGGGTGAAAGTGTCGTCGGCACGCGGCGAGCTCGAGGTCAAGGCGCTCGTCACGCCGCGGATGAAGGAAATGAAGATCGGGGACCAGGAAGTCACGGTTGTGTGGATGCCGTACAACTGGGGCTTCGCGGGATTGTCGACCGGGCCGAGCGTCAATCACCTCACGATCGACGCCGCGGATCCTGGAGCAGGAACCCAGGAGACCAAGGCCTGCCTGGTCAACGTCGTCAAGAGCGACCGCCCTGCCAGGCGAAGATCTGAATCACCGAGGGGACGCACATGAGCGAGGCTGCCGCCACGGGCCCGATCAGGACCACACTGATCGACATTGCCAACTGCATCGGCTGCCGCGCGTGCCAGGTGGCCTGCAAGCAGTGGAACGAAAAGGACGGCGAGCAGACCTTTCTCGAGTCGGATCTCGGCTTCCAGAATCCGGCGACCCTCAGCGCAAGAACCTACACGCTGATCGCGTTCCACGAGGTAGAGAACCCCGCCTCGCCGGGCGGCGTCGAATCGGCGTTCGTCATGCAGCGGTGTCTCCACTGCCTGGAGCCGGCGTGCGTTTCGGCTTGCCCGACGACCGCACTTCACAGGCAGGCCGACGGCCCAGTGTCGTACGACGCGGACGAGTGCATCGGCTGCCGCTATTGTCAGCTGGCGTGTCCGTGGGACGTGCCGACCTCGGATTGGAACTCGCACGCGCCGAAGATCTCGAAGTGCACCCACTGCGCCGACCGCATCGAACAGCCGTTGCCGATCGCGTTCAACGGCCAGGCGCTCTCAGGCGACGAGAGCAAGCGCTTCAGCGGAAGCATCGCGACTCCCGCCTGCGTCAAGGCATGCCCGGCCGATGCGCTGCTCTACGGAACACGTGAGGAGATGCTTACGGAAGCGCGCCGGCGGATCGCAGCCAGACCCGACAAGTACGTCGATCACATTTACGGCGAGAAGGAGCTCGGCGGAACGAGCGTGCTGTATCTCTCGAGGGTGCCGTTCGCAAAACTCGGTTTCCCGACGTACGGCGAAAAACCATTTCCGGCGTTCACCAAGACGGCTCTGGGCGCGGTTCCGCCGGCCGTCATGGCCGTGGGCGCGATGCTCGGCGCGTTTTACGCGTTCTTCCGGAAGCGGGTGCAGAAAGTCGCCGACGCGTCACACGACCACGGCCATGTGGAATTCGAGCCGCTTCAACACGCGCTGAGCACGCCGTTCAACTGGGTCTTGCTGGTGCTGATGGCGTTTGGCGCCATCTCGTTCGTCGCGCGCTTCATCATGGGACTCGGCGCCAGCACGAATCTCTCCGACACCTACCCGTGGGGCCTGTGGATCCTGTTCGATCTGGTGTGGATCGCGGTCGCAGCGGGCGCGTTCGTGATGGCCGGCGTGATCTACGTCTTCCAACGGAAGGATCTGTACGGGATCGGCCGGACCGCCGTCCTGATGGGTCTCTTGAGCTATTCGTTCGTGACGGTCACCCTGATCGCCGACCTCGGCCTGCCCTGGCACGCCTACCAGCTCGCACTACAGGCGCCGGAGCACTCGGCCATGTTCGAGGTCTCGTGGTGTGTCGGCCTCTACGTCACGATCCTCCTGCTTGAATTCTTGCCCGTGCCATTCGCGCGGTATGGGTACACGCGCGCCGCGGATGCATTGCGCCAATGGAACGGCGCCTATGTCGCGGCAGCGGTGACGCTGTTTGTCTACCTGCTGTCGCGAAACGTCTTCTACGCGCTCGCGACTGCGGTGGTCTTCGGCACGCTCGCCTGGGTCTTCCGCGCGCGCGATCATCACGCCGAGCCGGTCATGCTGGCGATCGCCGCCGTGACGCTCTCGACCATGCACCAGAGCTCGCTCGGCTCGTTGTACTTGCTGATGCCGAACATGCTCGCGCCGCAGTGGTGGTCGCCGGTGTTGCCGATCTCGTTCTTCCTGTCGTCGATCGCGGCCGGCACGGCGCTCGTGATCCTGATTGACATGTGGATCGCGAAGGGCTGGCGCCGGCCGCTCGATCTCACGCGGCTCGCCTCGGTCGGCCAGATCGCGTTCTGGGCACTGCTCGTCTATCTCGTGTTCCGCCTCGGCGACATGGCGGTCCGCGGGCAGTTCAACGGCGCCTTCTCCGGTAGTCTCGGCCTGGCGTTCGCGGCCGAGATTTTCCTCGGCGGCATCGTCCCGCTGATCCTGCTGGGCACAAGGGCACTCCGGAAGAGAGCCGACCTCCTGTTCATCGCGTCGCTTCTCGTCGTCCTCGGAGTGGCCTACAACCGCATGAACGTCGTGCTCTTCGCCATGACCTTCCGGGGCAGGATGCCCTGGGACGTGGCGGAGAACTACGTACCGTCGATCGTCGAGTGGGGCGTTTCAATCGGGCTGATCGCCGCGACGATCTTCCTGTTCGGTCTCGCCGCCCGGCTGATGCCGGTTCTCACCAGGGCGCAGACCGGCGAGGCGCACTGAGCCGATGACGCCGGATTCCTGGCTGGAGGCGCATTCGTACCTCTCCCCGGTCGCCGAGCTCTCAGCCGCTGTGGATCGCGCGGCGGGAGCGATCGAGAGCTTCGAAGCGCGGCCTCCTAATTGGGATGATTACCGCCCGGATTTTCTCGCCGGAGTGCCGCTGCTGCGGAGCGCCGAGAGTGCCGTCGATCTGGAACCTGGCGGCATGATGGCCGCGGCGCTCGTCGAGAAACTGGCTTGCCACCCGCCGTCCGGATCTCTCGCGACGGAGATACGCGCTCTCCACACGGAGCTGCAGCGCGAGTCCAACGCAGCGCGCCGCATTGTCGATTTTCTGCTCGGAGACGACAGCGCGGCACCGCCATTGCCCGGGCTGCTGCGCTATCTGGGTTGGACCGCAGTGGCGCGGTTCCTCGCTCCCGTCGTGCTGGCATTCAACAGCGGGCGGGACGAGGAGAAGTGGCTGCGCAGATATTGTCCGACCTGCGGATCGCTGCCGGCGATGGCGCAGCTCGCGGGCGAAGAGCCCGGGCGGCAACGCCTGCTGTCGTGCGGCTGCTGCCGCACGCGTTGGCAGTTCAAGCGGACCTGCTGCCCCTTTTGCGAGACCGACTCTCAACGTCTCGAGAGCCTCATCGTCGAGGGAGAGTCCGGACTGCGCATCGACCACTGCGCCTCCTGTGGCGGATACATCAAGACCTATGATGGACACGGTAGCGAGCAGCTGTTGCTGTCAGACTGGTCTTCGCTCCATCTCGACTTGCTCGCTTCCGATCGCGGACTGAAGCGGCGCGCCGCATCACTGTATGAGTTCGATCCCGCGCGCCCTTCGTAGTGGTGGCGGACGCTGAGGGAACGAGGTGGATGCATGAAGTTGACACGGATTGGCCGAAGATCACTGAAGCGATACGCCATCGCCGGTGTCACCGCCGTCATGTTGACGACCTCTCCGGCCGCCGGCCAGGTCGGCGATGAAGAAAAGGCAGCCATCGCCGTCGCCGGTTCCGCGCTGGCAGCGATCACTCAGGGCGACATGGCCGCCCTGACAGACCTCATGCTGCCAGAAGCGGTCATGTTCCCGACCACTACGCGGGACGGCGTGACCAGGTATCGCCTCCGCACACGCGCCGAACAGCGCGCGGCGCCCGTGACACGCAGGGTGACGGAGCGTGGGTTCCGTCCGGAAGCGCGCGTCAACGGTCCGGTCGCGACGGTGTGGTATCCGTACGACCTGTACGTCGACGGCCAGTGGTCGCACTGCGGTGTCGACGTGTTCACGCTGATTCGGACTGATGGGCAGTGGCGCATCGCGACCATGTCGTGGAGTGCCGTGCAGCCGCCGGCGTGCGAGAAGCACCCGGACGGACCGCCGAAGCAGTAGCCTCGACGACCTGACGCTCAGCGGGCGCTCATCCCCTGCATGCGCCGCCCCGCTCACCCGAGAAAGGCCGCCGCCGTCGTCACGAACGGACCAGCCTGATCGCCGAAGATCGGTCCATGTCCGCCATTCGGCACAACCCAGAGCGCCGAGGTGGGGATCGCGCGGTACAACTCCACCGCGAGTTCCACCGGATACAACGGATCGCGATCACCGTGGACGACCAGGACTCTCGCGGTAATGGCCGAGAGCGACGCCGCGTCGAAGTTCATGTCCTGGCGATCGTCGGCGAATTCGCGGGCGTGCCGCCAGAGCGCACGGATCTGATCGTCGCCATGCACATGTCGATTGCGCATTTCCGTCCATTCCGCTTCCGAGCGCGCATCCTCCGTCATCGAGGTACGGCAAAGACGTGCCTCCAGTCGTCGCCCGTACCGCCGAAGCCATGCAACAGGACCAGCGGCGTGCCGCTGCCGTGGTCACGGTAGAACAGTTGAGATCCGTTGACATCCGCGGTGTGTGACATCCGCCAATTGTGCCCAAACGCCCGCGCGAATGTTTCCAGCCCTCACGGGTAGATGGTAATGGAGAACGATCGGCAACTGACCTCCTGCCCCTGAGCTAGAATCACTGTGCCCAACATGGGGGTGGACGCCTACTCGCCCCGGCCGGTCCTTCGTTCCCCTTCAGCAACAGCGGTGATGCTGACCGCGCTCGTGTGCCTGGGGACAGCGTTGGCGCTTCGATACTTCTTGAATGCCACGATCGGCAACGCGTTGCCGTTCGTGACGGTGTTCGGCGCCACCGCCGCGGCGCAGTGGTACGGCGGCCGTTACGCAGCCATTTCCGTGGCTCTGCTCGGCCTCTTCGGCTGTGTGCTGATGCTGGCGCCGGCCGATGGCCGCCCCCGAGTGGACGAAGTGGGCGGCGTGCTCGGAATCGTCGCGTTCCTGTTCACCAGCGTCGTCATCATCGCCTTCGGCGAGGTCGCCCGCGCCGCACGCGTCGCCGCGCACTATCGCAGCGAAACTCTGCAGGTCACGCTGCACAGCATCGGCGACGCCGTGATCACCACTGACATACGCGGGCATGTCACGTCGCTGAACGCCGTCGCGGAGTCGCTGACAGGGTGGAAAGACGCGGAGGCTGCTGGTCAACCGCTCGACGCGATCTTCCGAATCGTCAACGAGGACACGCGCCAAGCAGTCGACAACCCGGCGGCCAAGGCGCTTCGGGAAGGCACCGTCGTCGGACTCGCGAACCATACCGTCCTGATTCGCCGCGACGGCGGCGAGCACCCTATCGATGACAGCGCCGCCCCGATCCGAGATGCTGACGGTCAGGTATCCGGGTGCGTGCTGGTATTCAGGGATGTCACGGCGCAACGAAACATTGAGCGTGAACGGGCTAGTCAATTGCAGACCGCACGCGTCCTCGCCGCGATTGTCGACTCCTCGGACGATGCCATCATTCGAAAGCGCCTCGACGGGACGATCGAGACCTGGAATGCCGGCGCCGAATTGCTGTTCGGGTATCGGTCAGACGACGCGATCGGCAAGCACATCTCGCTCGTGATCCCGCCTGACCGCCTCCATGAAGAAGAGCAAATCGTCGCGACTTTGAAAGCGGGACGCCGGATCAGCCACTTCGAAACCGAGCGGGTCCGGGCCGACGGCACGCGAATCTGGGTCTCATTGACAATCTCCCCGATCGCCGATGAAAGCGGGGCGGTAGTGGCGGCCTCGAAGATCGTGCGCGACGTGACACCGCGGGTTCACGCCGAAGCCGAGCGCGAGAGGTTCGTGAGCGTTTTGCAAAACACCCAGGACTTCATCGGCATCTGCGACCTGCGCGGCGTGCCGTCGTTCGTCAATCGCGCCGGCTTGGAGATGGTGGGCCTTGACAGCCTCGAACAGGCGAAGCTGACGCCGCTGGCAGAGTTCTTCTTCGAGGAGGATCGCAGCCGCGTGATCGGCGAGTTCTTGCCGCAAGTGCTGCGCGACGGTCAGGGCGAAATCGAGATCCGTTTCCGACACTTCAAGACGGGCGCCGCACGGTGGATGGCTTACAAGGTCGTGACGCTCAGGGATCACACCGGAGCGCCCACAGGCTTCGCGACGGTCAGCCAGGATGTCACCGAGCGAAAGGCGCGTGGCGACGATCTGATCGAAGCCGATCGGCGCAAGAACGAATTCCTGGCGATGTTGGCGCACGAGCTGCGAAACCCGCTGGCGCCGCTCAGCAACGCCGTTCGAGCGATCCGACGGCGCGAACCCGGGGACGAACACACCGTCGCGGTCGCCGCCGACATTCTGGACCGCCAGATTCGGCAGATGTCACGCCTGGTCAACGATCTTCTCGATGCCAGCCGCATTTCCCGGGGAAAGATCGAGCTGCGCCGGGCGCGGGTTGCGCTCCGGCCGATCATCGAGGAGGCGATCGAAACGGTTCGACCGCTGCTGGCCAGGTTCGAACACACGCTGACGACCACGCTGCCGCCCGAACCACTCTACATTGACGGCGATGCCGGTCGCCTATCGCAGGTGATCGGCAACCTGCTGGCGAACGCGGCGAAGTTCACCGACAAGGGTGGCCGCATCTGGCTGTCCGCCGAACGCGAGGGCGACGAGGCGGTGATTCGAGTGCGTGACGACGGCATCGGCATCGCGCCTGAGCACTTGCAGACGCTGTTCGACATGTTCGTCCAGGTCGACACGGCGATCGAGCGGTCGCGCGACGGACTGGGCATTGGACTGACGCTCGTGAAGAGGCTGGTCGAGCTCCACGGCGGGACGGTGCAGGTGCACAGCGCCGGAGCCGGCTGTGGCAGCGAGTTCACCGTGAGGCTTGCCGCGGTGTCCGCGGCCGATGAGACACAGAGCATCGACCGACGCGAGCCTGCGGTAGGCGACTCGATCGCACGACGCGTATTGGTAGTGGATGACAGCGTTGACGCGGCTGAGTCGCTCGCGATGCTGCTCGCATTCGAGGGCCACGAGACCCACAAGGCACACGACGGGGCCGATGCGGTCAGGACGGCGGAACGTGTGCGGCCGGATATCGTGCTCATGGACATTGGCTTGCCGATCCTCAACGGCTACGAGGCCTGTCGTCGCATCCGTAGTCAGCCGTGGGGTGCGCCGATCACGATGGTCGCGATTACCGGGTGGGGCCAGGAAGACGATCGCGAACAGTCCAAGGCGGCCGGTTTCGACCTGCATCTGGTGAAACCGGTGGACCATGACGAGCTGCTGCGGGTCGTAGGGTCGTCGCCTTCGAACCGGAACACGATTCGACATTGATCGTTCACGCGCACGGCGTGCAACGCTCGCAGGTCACTGCCGAGCGGCTGCAATACTCGGCCGGCAATTCGCGGCTGATCACCTGGATGATGAGCGGCATCGACACGGGCGAAATCAGTCGAAACAGCCTTATCCGTTAGGCCGAGTTCAGTCAGTCTTCAGCAGCTCCACCGGATTCAGCACTGCTGCCCGTCGCGCCGGCACGTAGCTCGCCGCGACCGCGACGACCGCGAGGAGGACGACCACTGACAGATAGACAACAGGATCCAAGGGTGTGACTTCGAACAGCATCGTTTCGAGGAACCGAGTGGCGCCGAACGCGCCGGTCAGCCCGAGCGCGGCCCCCGCGATCGAGAGCATCACCCCTTGCCCGAGCACCATCTTCAGCACGGCGGTCCGGTTTGCGCCCAGCGCCATCCGCAGGCAGATTTCCTTCCCGCGCTGTTCTACCGCCTGAGCGACGATGCCGTACACGCCGGCCATCGCAAGGCATCCGGCGATGGCAGCCAGCACGGCGAACAGCAGCGCCCGGAATCGCGGTTCTGCCATCCGCTTCGCGACGGTCGCCTCCATGGTCGTAAAGGCAACAGGCACCTCGGGCGCGATTTCCGCCGCCGCGCGGCGGAGCGGCGTGGCGAGCGCCATCGGGTCACTCTCGGTGCGCACGACGACATTCAGCGTGTTTCCGTTGTAGGGATGCTGTCGATACGGCATGTAGCAATCAGGCATGGGCTCGAGGCCCGGATTGCGCTCGCGTGCATCTCCGACGACGCCGACGATCGTCATGGGACCCTTCCGATCCCACGAGCAGGAGATCGTCTTGCCGATCGGATCCTGGTCGCCCAGCGACTTTCGAACCAGCGCCTCGTTGACGATTGCTACCAACGGCCGGTTCTCGATGTCGGTCTCGTTGAAGTCGCGGCCCCGCGTGATTGGAATGCCAAGGGCGGCAAATGCTCCAGGGGTGACGATCGTGAACAACGCATGCCGCTCGCGATCGTGATCGCGCTCTTCGATAAGGTGATCGATACGATACGCCCCGTCACCGCTGAGCGTCAGGTCGCCAGGCGGGACCGAGGTTGCGCCGACAGCGAGCACGCCTGGCAGCGCCGCGACTCGCGGCAGCAGCCGGTCGAAGAAAGCATTGTTCTCGGCCAGCGAACGAACGCCCGTCGCCTTCATTACGAGCACGTTCGCGGGCTCGAAGCCCAGCGTGACATTCTGCAGGGCGATGAGGCTTCTGACGAGCAGACCGGCACCGGTCAGAAGGATAACGGCCAGCGCGATCTGCCCGACCACGAGCACGCCGCGCGTTCGGATCGATCGGCTGCCGCTGGTGGCGCGCGCGCCATTCTTGATCGCCTCCGCCAGATCCATCTTCGACGCGTGAAGCGCAGGTACAAGACCGAACAAGATACTGGCGAGCAGCGAGACGGCTAGCGTGAACGCGAGCACACCGCCGTCGATGCGCGTGTCGGTGAGCCTGACGACGTCGGCCGGCGTCAGCGCAACGAGGGCCTGCACACCCCAATACGCGAGCGCGATGCCTGCCGCCGCCGCGACGATCGCCAGCAGCAGGCTTTCGGTCACGAGTTGCCGCATGATGCGACGGCGGCTGGCTCCGAGCGCCGTTCGCACTGCGATTTCGCGGCTGCGCGCCGTCGCTTTTGTGAGGAGCAGTGTTGCCGTGTTCGCACAGGCGATGACCAGGACCAGGCCGACAGCGCCCCACATTAGATAGAGCATCAGTCGCACGTCGCGGACCAGTTGGTCCTGCAAGCGTGCAACGGATACCCCACGTCCCTCGTTGCTGTCGGGATACTGCTGCGCGAGTCGCGCGGCAATCGCGCTCAGTTCGGCGTTCGCTGATGCGAGCGGGACGCCCGGTTTAAGGCGCGCGACGGCAAGTAAGTTGTGGCTGGTGCGGCTGGCGGTGCGACTGGTCTGCGGAGTCCAGACATCGGTTCGGTTCGGGAACTGAAAGCCTTGCGGCATCACGCCGACGATGTGTCGCAGCGTGTTGCCGACACGGATCGTCCGCTGCAGGACCCCGGGATCGCCGCCGTAGCGGCTCTGCCAGTATGCGTCGCTGATTATCGCCACCGGCTGGCTGTTACTGGGGACCAGGTCCGCAGGACCGAAGGCGCGTCCGATCGCCGGCACGACGCGGAACACACCGAACCACTGCACATCCACGGTGGCATGCCGCGCGTACTCGGCGGTGTCGCCGGGCGTCACCGGGGTCTCGCCGCCGCGGTAGGTGGCCATCGCTTCGAATGATGTGCTCTGTGCGCGCCAGTCCCAGAAATTGGCCAGCGTGACAAGTGGATTGATCTCGCCTGTTTTCACCGACGTGGTCCGGAGCACGACGATCCGGTCGGCGTCGGGATACGGCAGCGACTTCAGGAGTACTCCATTGACGACGCTGAAGACGGCGGTATTCGCCCCGATGCCCAGCGCGACGATCGCGATGGCGAGCGCCGCGAAGCCGGGACGACGTCGCAGCGCGCGCCCGGCGTAGCGAAGATCGCTGAGGAACTCACCGACGAGTCGCCCCCAGCGGAGGTCCCGGCACTCGTCTTTGCTCTTTTCGATCGCGCCCATCGCGCGTAAGGCGGCATGGCGCGCCTCGTCGGGCGACAGGCCGGCGTGCCGTTGCGCCTCGATCTCGAGATCGAGGTGATACCGGATCTCATCCTCGAGGTCGCGCTCAGCCCGACGCCGATGCGAGATCGAGAGAAACGCGGAGCGAAGCTGCGCGAGCCAACGGGTCATGCTGCCTCCGGGCGTTGTGCTAGGTGGCGCGAACGATGGCGGAAATGGCTGCCGCGAGCCGCTCCCAGTTCGCGGCTTCGTCGGCGACCGCCCTCCGGCCGGTGCGCGTGAGCGTGTAGTACTTGACGCGCCGATTCGTACTGGAGACGTCCCATTTCGACTTGATCCAGCCCTGACGTTCGAGCTTGTGCAGCGCGGGATAGAGCGCGCTCTGTCCGACCTGCAGCACGTCGCCGGACATCTGCCGGATGCGCTGGGCGATCGCCCATCCGTGCTGCGGCTCGAGCGCCAGAATCTTCAGGATGAGCAGGTCGAGCGTGCCCTGCACGAGATCGGTCGGTTTGCTCACAGCGTCAGGCCTCAGTAACTGACATGTCAGTTACTGACAAGATACGCGAACGCCACGGCGGGTGGCAACCACAATCGTCTCAGTGGCCGGAGGACAGTTATCGATACGCCGGATGCGCCTTGATCGCCGCACGCAGCGCGTCGCAATCGGCCCATTTGAGCATGACGCCGAGCCGAGTAAGCATGTTGCGGGCATCGACGATCGCGAACGCCGCCTTGTATATGGCCATCTCGAGTGTGCCCCCCGAAACACTCGTGTGGTTCGCTCTCAGATACAGCGCATCAGCCAGATAGGCCACGACCTCCTCGTCCTGCATCGACGGGACTATCCATCCCTTCACATCCTTCAGGGCATGGACACTTTCGTGAAAAATCGATGCTTTTCCCAGCGCGGTCCGGACCACGCTCTCGCTGCCCAGCGTGATCCGTCCGATCAGTTTTTTCTCTCCGGCGCTGAATCTCCGGCCGACGAACGACGAATACGCGGCTCCCAGCTGAGGACCAGTACTGCCGGTCACCACGCTGATGTCCTGCTTTTCGATCGCTTTGGCTACGAGATCCATCTGTGTCCTGTCGATGGCGACGTGCTCAACCTTGAAGTTGATCCGGTCGACAGGATGGACGCGAAGAACCTGGGCAACGTCGGATTCGAGACTCATTGCAGTTTGGTCATGGCTTAGGGATTTGTTCTTGAGGCTCCGCGATCGGGTTCGTGACGGTCACTTTACGCCTGGCTTTGCCCGACGGCAAGCTATCGCCGCGCTGGCGCCACCTCCACGAACGCGTCGTAGAAGCCGCTGCCGCCGCCCCAATCGGTCGGCTCCTCGGCGGTGAGGACGTTCACGGCACGCCGCGTGCCACCGGCGTCGGTGAACCCGCCGAACGGCATCCAGACCACGCCGGGACGTACGCGGTCGGAGATCGAGCACACGGCCTGCACCTCGCCGCGATCGTTCCATACACGCACCACCTCCCCGGCCGTCAGTCCCCGCACCCCCGCGTCGGCCGGGTGGATCTCGATGAAGAGCTCACCTGCGCGGCGCCGGTGACGATCCATATTGCTGTAGCCCGAGTTCAGGAAGTGCAGTGCCTTCCCGGTGATCAGCTGAAGCCCGTCGCCGACTCGGATTTCGCCCGCCCCGGGCAACGGATCGTGCCCCTGCTCGAGGAGTGCCTCTGAGTACAGTTCGGCCTTGCCCGATCGCGTCGCGAAGCCGCCGGTCGCAAAGGGCCGCCAGTCGTCGGGGCAGTTCAGTCGCGCATAGCCTTCCTCCCACAGCCGCTCGTAGGTGATCCCTTCGAGCCACGGATGGCCGCTCGCCAGCGCGGCACGCAGCATCGACTCGTCACTCTCGAAGAGCCATGGTTCGGTTCGGCCGAGCGCACGCGCCAGCCGGCGGAACAGTTCGGTGTTCGACACCGACTCGCCGCGCGGCGCGATGGCCGGACGGTTCAGCGCGAGATACAGATGGCCCCACGCGGGCGACAAATCCAGGTGCTCGATCTGGCTGGTCGCCGGCAGCACGTAATCAGCGTAGAGCGCGGTGTCGGTCACGAATAGCTCGTGGACGACGGTGAACAGGTCGTCGCGCAGGAGACCTTCGCGAATCCGGCTCTGGTTCGGCATCGACACCATCGGGTTGGCGCCGTAGACCATCAGCGCCCGGATCGATGGATGCAAGTCGCGGTCGCAGAGATCCTTGCCGAGGTCTCGCATGTTCAGGACGCGGACACCGGGCTTGTGCACCTCGGGCCTCTCCACGCGGTCAGTGTCGAGTGCGGCGAAGTGGAGCTTATGGGTCGAGCGCGCCAGGCCTCCGCCGCGATGTCTCCATGCACCGCTCAGCACCGCCAGGCACGCCAGCGTGCGGAACTGCATGGCCCCGTTACGATGGTGCTCGAGCCCGATGAGCGGCCGCAGCAGTGACGGCTGCGTCGTCGCGTACTCGCGCGCGAAGCGCTCGATGTCTTCTACTGGCAGTCCGACCGTCGAAGACACCTGAGCGGGCGAGTATTGCTTCACACGCTCCGCGAGCGCGTCGTACCCGACCGTGTGGCGCGAGACGTACTCGTGATCGACGAGGCCGTCGCGAATCATCACGTACATCATCGCCAACGCCAACGCGGCGTCGCTGGCGGGCCTCAGCTGCACGTGCCAGTCGGCCGCTTCCGCCGTGCGCGTGCGGATCGGATCCACCGCCACGACCCTGGCGCCGCGGCGCTGCGCTTCGCGTACGAGCGGCCAGAAGTGCAGGTTCGTGACGATCGTGTTCGTGCCCCACAGCACGATGTACCGGCTATGGACGATCTGTTCCGGATCGATTCCCGTGCCACAACCGATCGTCGCTGAGAGCCCGGCGCTCGCGACCGCGCCGCAGATGTTGCGATCGAGACCGCTGCAACCCATCGATCCGAACAGCCGCATGTCGAGCGACGCCTGCTGAATCACTCCCTGAACACCGGCGGAGCTGTAAGGCAGGATTGCCTCGGCTCCCGACTCGGCGACAATCGCGCGCCAGCGAGACGCGATATCGGCCAGCGCCTCGTCCCAGCTCACCCGAACGAACCGTCCCTCACCCTTGCGTCCTGCCCGCTTCAACGGGTGCAGCACGCGCTCCGGATGGTAGACACGCTCGAGATAGTGATTGACCTTGGCGCACAGGGTGCCGCGAGTGAAGGGATGTCCCGGATCGCCGGACAGCCGTTCCGCCGTCCCCTCCCGCACTTCCACAATCCACGCGCACGTGTCCGGACAATCGTGGCCGCACGCGCCGCGCACGCTCTCGATCGGGATGATCCTGGTGGATGGAGTACTCATGACGTCGTGCCCTTTCGCTCCCAGAATCTACAGGACAACGGACAGAGGTGCGCGTTCGACAGTGAAATCACGTAAGCATCAGTTCTCATACACCGCGACGTTCTCGACGTCGGTCGCTGGCAGAAAGCCGCCCGACTGGTGCGACCAGAGCGATGCATAGATGCCGTCGCACGCGAGCAGGTTCTCGTGCGTTCCCTGCTCGACAATGCAGCCCCGGTCGAGTACAACGAGCGAGTCCATGCGGCGGACTGTGGACAAACGGTGCGCGATGACGATCGCTGTGCGCCCCGCCATCAGCGTCCACAGCGCATCCTGAATCATCGCCTCGCTCTCGGAGTCGAGCGAGCTCGTCGCTTCGTCCAGGATCAGGATCGGCGCGTCCTTCAGGATTGCGCGCGCGATCGCGATGCGCTGACGCTGGCCGCCGGAGAGCTTGATGCCCCGCTCACCGACAAGCGTGGCGTAGCCGTCGGGCAGCGACTCGATGAACTCTGCGGCGTGCGCCAGCATCGCGGCACGGCGGACTTCATCGTCGGTGGCGTCCGGCCGCGCGAAGCGGATGTTGTCGGCGATCGTGCGGTGGAACATCGCGGGATCCTGCGGCACATATGCGATCGCCTCGCGGAGTGACGATTGTGAGATGTCGGCGATCGACTGCTCGCCCACGAGGATCTGGCCGCGCTCGACGTCCTTGAACCGGAGCAGAAGGCGGGTGATGGTGGTCTTCCCGCCGCCTGACCGTCCGACCAGCCCGAGCTTCGTCCCGGCCGCGACCACCAGCGAGAAGCGATCGAAGAGGAGCGGTTGTGCCGGCGAATGCCTGAAGCTGATGTCGCGCATCTCGACGCTGTGGTCGCGCGGCGCGAACGGAACGGGCCTGGCGACATCCTGAACCGACGGCGGGTCCAGCAGCAAATCGGCGAACTGCGCGGCGTCGGTCAGCGCGCCCTCGAGGTTGCGGTAGATGCGGTTGAATTCCCACATCACCCGCGTGGCGGTCGCGAAGTAGCTGAACGTGAGAAAGACGGTCTCCAGGCTCGCCGCGCGTCCGAGACTGATGTGCAGCGCGACGATCAGGCCCAGCGTATTGGTCAGGACGTACATCGGCGCCGTGATCGTGTTCACGCGGAAGTTCTGGTAGTCCCACGACCGCAGCGTCTTCGCGCCGAAGTCGCGCACGTTGGCGGCGTGAATCGCCGCCTCCTCACGCTCACGCGCGAAGGCTCGAACGGCTTCCGCGTTGCTGATGGAATCGGCCACGTGTCCGGCCAGCAGGTTCGACGCGGCCTCGCGTGCATCCACGAGCTGGCGCCGACGCCGGATACGCGGAATCACGAGGGCCACTGTGATGGACATCATCCCGAGCAGCACGAGAATCAGCAACGGGGAGTAGCGCCAGAGCACTACCGTGACGAATCCCAGCGGCACGATCTTCGCGATCACCTGAAACGCGACGACATCGAACACGTCCTCGAACCGGCGCGCGTAGCCGAGCGTGCGCTTGGTGAGCGAACCGGCGAAGTTGTCGTGGAAGAACGCCAGGTCTTTTGCCAGCAGTTCGTCCATCGCCTCGAGATAGAGCGCTTCGATGCCGCGGATCTCCGCGCGAGCGATGAGCGCCTCGGCCCCTCGCCACACGACCTCGCCAGCGAACCACAACGCGGCGAACGTCAGCACATACGGCGTGAACATGCCGAGCGTGAGAGCTTCTCCACGCGCGACCGCGCCGAGGAGCCGCGCGACAACGAGCGGCGGCGCGTAAAAGACCAGCACGTCGCCGATCCCGGGCAGGACAAGCGCCGGCAGCGCGATCATGGGGCGCGCTGTGATCTGGCGACCGTAACGACGCAGCACCAGCGAGAGCGCCTCGTTCAGGCGTCCGGAATCGCGGTCGGCGGCTGTCGTCATCGCGGGGTCCTCAAAAGAAAAGGGCCATCACCTTCAGTCGGTGATGGCCCCTGCGAAGTCGGTTGGAGTAACGCTGGCTACATCACCGGGAAACACGACGGTGCGCGTGGCGGCCATAAGCCGGCGCAATCGACGACCGCCATGTACGGGTGAGCATCACAGCAAATCAAGAAGACCACAGGCTGGCCGAGCGAGTCAATCAGGTGTGGCCACCATGGATCATTCGGCCGTGGCGATGGTCAGAGCTGCGCTCCACGAACTCGACAAGTAGGTTCATGCTGACGAGCCCTCGCGCGCGAGACTTGACAGGCACAAAGGCAAGCGCTCATCATCTGGCGCTGTTCGGCGAGGCCTGTGGTCGCCCGCGGCGTGTCCTCGTGGAGAAGACCTCCGATCAGGGGATCCATCGCCCCCGCCATCAGCCGAAGAATCCGTCCAATCTGCCTACCCAGGAGGCAACCCCGTGCGCCGATCACTACTCCTCGGCCTGCTGACCGTTTGTGTTGCGGGCGTACTCAGCGGTTTCGGTGCGTTCGTCCAAAACTCCGCACCGCCGGCCAAGCCGCATCGCGTGCCGCCGTTGCCGGACGAGCGCAAGGCGTACGACCGGCCGGATGAGGCGTCGGAGTTCAACGTCCGCAAGCGCACCACGGGCATCGAGACGCGGTCCGGCCGGCAAAGCGCCGCGCCGGCGATTCCGGTGGAGCGCTACCAAGCCGCCCTCGCTCGTATCCGCACTATGCCGCAGTACTCGACGGCAAGCGGGGTCGTCTCGTCGGCGGCGGCTGGCGACGCGCTGGACACGTGGACTGAAATCGGCCCGAGCAATATCGGCGGCCGCACGCGCCAGATCGTGTTCGATCCGGGCAACCCGTCGGTCATGTACACGGCCGCCGTCGCCGGCGGTGTGTGGAAAACCACGAATGGCGGGCAGACATGGTCACAGCTGACTGACCTGAGCATCCCGAACATCGCCGTCAATTCGCTCGCGATCGATCCGGCGTCGCCGCAGACGCTTTACGCCGGCACCGGCGAGGGCTACTTCAACGGCGATCGCGTGCGCGGCGCCGGGATCTTCAAGAGCACGACCGGCGGCGCGACGTGGGCGCGCCTCTCGTCAACTGCCACACCCGACTTCTACTACGTCATCGACATCGTCGTCAGCCCGCGCAACTCCAACCGCATCTACGCCGCGACGCGCACCGGCGTGTGGCGGACCACCAATGGCGGGAACACATGGAACCGCGTGCTCGACACGTCGGCGGTCTTCGGTTGCTTCGATCTCGCCGTTCAGCCCGGCGACGATGGATTCATCTTCGCCGCCTGCGGCACTTTTCAGTACGGCCCCAAGTCGGGGATTTATCGCGCCGAGGACGTTGGCGGCAAGGCGGCGTGGGAACAGGTGTTCACCGAGACAAACATCGGGCGCACCACCCTGGCGATCGCGCCTTCGAATCCGAACACCATCTACGCGCTCGCGGCGGAGGCCGGAGCCGGGATTTACCAGGACGGCCTGCGCGGCGTGTTCCGCTCCACGCAGGGCGGCGCGACAGGGACCTGGACCACGCAGGTGCGCAACACCGATCCGAACAAGCTGAACACGGTCCTGCTCTCGAACCCGGTGTACGCGTTCCTCCACGAGTGCCACTTCGGCTCCTCGAGCGTGTTCTACAACCAGGGGTGGTACGACAACGTGATCGCGGTCGACCCGGCAGATGAGAACGTGGTCTGGGCCGGCGGTGTGGACCTGTTCCGCTCCGATGATGGCGGGAGAAACTGGGGCGTGGCATCCTACTGGTGGTTCTCCGGCGGCGTGGATGGGACGCCGGCCGATCCGAACTACGCACACGCCGACAACCACGTGATTGCGTTCCACCCAGGCTACAACGGCGCCTCGAACAAGACACTTTACGTGGCGAGCGACGGCGGCGTCTTCCGCACCGATGACGCGCGCGCGAACGTGGGGACGCAGTTGGCCAATGTCTGCGGATCGGCGGTTGCTGGGGCGGTGACCTGGCAGTCGCTGAACAACAGCTACTCAGTGACGCAGTTCTACCATGGCGCGGTCTACCCCGACGGCACGAGCTTTCTTGGCGGCACTCAGGACAACGGCACCGTGCTCGGTTCGGCGCAGAACACCATCTGGCGTGAAATCCAGGGCGGCGACGGCGGCTACGTCGCGGTCGACCCGAACAACACGAATACGCTGTTTGCGGAGTTCACAGGGCTGTCGATTTCGCGGTCGCGTGACGGCGGCGCGACGTTCCAGAGTGCGACGAGCGGCATTCAGAACGATCCAGGATTCGCGTTCATCGCGCCATTCCACATGAACGCGGCGAACTCGCAGCAGCTCGTCACGGGCGGCTG
The DNA here is from genome assembly GCA_035491715.1 of Vicinamibacterales bacterium. Taxonomy (GTDB): domain Bacteria; phylum Acidobacteriota; class Vicinamibacteria; order Vicinamibacterales; family 2-12-FULL-66-21; genus JALZOC01. Next base: position 19,444 of record DATJKH010000034.1, read on the forward strand.
GTACATCTGGCGCACTACCAACCAGGCTGACTCGTGGCAGCGGGCGAGCGCGATCACCGCGGGCAACGGCAGCGTGTCGGCGATCGGCGTCTCGCCGGTCAACCAGAACCGAGCGGTCGTCGGCATGAGCGACGGCTACGTGCTCTACCACCACTCGCTCGGCTCGGCGAACCAGACGACGAGGTGGGCGTTTTCGCGGCCGCGCGCGGGGTACGTGTCGTCGGTTCACTGGGATCCGTTCAATGCCGACGTGGTCTACGTCACGTACGCGACGTTCAACGCCGCCACCAGCGAGCGCCACATTTATAAAAGCACCGATGGCGGCCGGACGTGGAGCGGTCTCGACGGGAGCGGCGATACCGCAATACCCGACCTGCCGGTGCACGCGCTCATTGCGGATCCCACCAACTCTCAACGGCTGTACGTCGGCACCGATGCCGGCGTGTTCACGTCGATCGACGGCGGCGCGAGTTGGTACAAGGAAGTGACCGGCTACGCCAACGTGGTTACGGAAGCGCTCGGCTTGAATGCCACGGGGACGATCCGCCTGTATGCGTTCACGCATGGCCGTTCGGCGTGGCGTGTGGCGCTGAACCCGTAGCCACGCTCTGACTGCGCGCAGCGTGCGAGAACGATCAGCGTTAGACCCATGACGCCATAACGTGTCACGCGGTCGATCTCTTCACTCGCTGCGCAGGGCGACCATGGGATCGACCTTGGCCGCCCGACGCGCCGGCGCCGCGGCGGACGAGACTCGAGGCAGCGAGCGCCGCCGGAATGCCGACCACGGCACCGCCGTTGTTGCAGCACGCGATCAAGAGCAGCACGCCGACGACGCCGAGCAGCACCAAGAGAGGGCGCTCGAACCGCTCGCGAAGCGTCTGGACGCCACGCGCCATCGACACCGCGTCGCCTCGCGGTCTGTTCTCTTCCGGGTGGATCCGCTGCACATCGGCAAACACGCGCGCGATGTCACCTTGATGCAGCCGTTACCCGAAACGCTTCGGGTGTCGCACCGTACCATCGCTTGAAGGCACGATGGAACGGAGCCGACTCGGAGTACCCGAGAAGGTAGGCAATCTCTCCGATCGCCAGCGTCGACTCGGCAAGGTACCGGCCCGCCGCCGCCTTGCGCGCATCGTCGAGCATCTTTTGATAGGAGATGCCTTCGTCTGCCAGCCTTCGTTGAAGCGTGCGCGCCGACATGCCGAATTGGCGGCCGAGCGATTCAATGCGCGTGTCGCCCCCCGCAACCCGAGACGTCAGCGCGCGCTGAACCTCCAGGGCGAGACCGGTGCGCGCGGGCAGTCGCGCCAGGATCTCGTTGGCGTGCCCCTCGAGGACCTGCCGCAAGATGGGGTCCCGCCTGCGCAGAGGCAGGCGCCAAGTCTGGAGTGGGACGCTGAGGCCGCTCCACGGCGCATTCGACGTGACCGGGCAGCCGAGAACTCGTGCGAACGCGGCCGCATCGTCGAGCGTGTGTGTGAAGCTCAGCGAGGCCGCGAAGACGCCCTGTGTCTCTTCGCGGAAGCGTAGAACGATAAGGGCAGCGTCGAACTCAATCGCGAACGGGGCGGCGAGCGTCGTCAGTTCAATGCGGATCGGCTCGACCTCGTCGCGGACCTCGATCGAGAAGGGCGCGCCGGTGATCCGAACATAGCGCGCGAGCTGCCGTACTCCTGCCTCAACGGTATCCGCCGTCACCACGAGGTAATCGATCAGAGGCCACGCGCCCAACGGCGTGACCCTGGCGAGTTCGAGCGCGAGATT
>DATJKH010000035.1:0-11004 GCA_035491715.1 Vicinamibacterales bacterium
CGAAACCACCACTTACCTTCACGTTCTACATCGCCGCCCCGATCGACAAGGTCTGGAATGGGTTCGTGTCGAAAGAGGCGAACCAGACGATCTTCATGGGCGCCGACTTTCAGGTAGACCTCAAGCCAGGCGGAGCGATGACCTGGTCGGGGCCGGGGAAGGACGGCCGGCCGATGCGTTACGTGACGGGTGAGGTCCTGCGCGCGGAAGCGCCGACGCTGCTCGAGTACAAGTTCGGCATGGGCGACGGGGCCGTCAAGTCCAGGGTCAAGGTGACGATGACGCCGGAGACCGAAGCGGTGAAGGTTGTCGTCATCAACGACGAGTTCGTTGACGACGATCCCGCATATGCCCAGAACGCCGACGGGTGGCCGCGGATCCTGTCGCGCCTCAAGACCCTCCTCGAGACGGGGAAGACGTTTCGCCCGCACTGACCAGTTGGCAGTCCGTTAAACTGGTCATGATGACTGCTATACTTGACATTATGATTGTCGTACTAGACAATTAGGTGTGCCCGACGCCAAACTCGGCAATCGCCTCAAGGTCGCCCGCGCCGAGCGGAGTCTTTCGCAGGATCAACTCGCACAACTGGTCGGCGTGACACGACAGACGATCAGCGCCATTGAAACCGGCCTGTATTGTCCATCCGCCCTCCTTGCCTTCCAGTTGGCGAGCACGCTGCAGAAACGGGTTGACGACCTATTCTTTGTGGAAGGAGCCTCGACATGAACGCGCATCCAGTCGATCGTGACGAGCGGACCGTCGCCGTTGAAAACGCGAGCTATCGGTGGGCGTACCTGGTGCTCTCATTCGGTCTGCTCGTCATCGTGATGTACCGCAGCTTCGCGTGGCGGGAGAGTGCCTGGGACCTGCTCGGTCTCGTTGTCGCGGGCGGCATCGTTCCTCTGCTCTATCAGTCCTCGAACCACATTCTCTCGACGCGGTCTGCGATGAAGCTGCTCGTGGCCGCGGTCGTCGGTGGTTTGCTGGCTGGATGCATGATTCTGCTCCGTCAGGCCTGACCACCAGTGCGGAGCTCCTACGAACAGCATGTTGGTCCGCAGCACGCTTTCGCTTCGGGTCTCTTCGCGCGGATGAAGGCGCTGGCGATCTTGCCATCGACCTGCGGAGCGATTCGATCCGCGTCGATGCCAGCCGCGGCGAGAAAACTTCTCGCGTCGGCGACGTGGTAAAGCCGCCAGGGTTCGACGTCAACGTCACCGAATCCGGCGGCTTTCAACTTGGAAACGTACTCATCGTCTCGCAAAGCGCCCGCCACGCAACCGACCCAGAGTTCCATACTCCGACGAACATCGCCCGGCACATCGCCACGAATCACGACGTCAGAGACGGCGAACCGTCCGCCAGGCTTCAGAACACGGAACGCCTCCCGGAACACGGCATCTTTGTCGACTGACAGATTGATCACACAGTTGGAGATGATCACATCGACGGACTGATCGGGGAGAGGGATCGCTTCAATCGTGCCTTTCAGGAATTCGACGTTTGTCGCGCCCGTCTTGCGCTGGTTCTCGCGCGCCAGTGCCAGCATGTCGTCGGTCATGTCCAGGCCGAACACTTTCCCCGTCGGACCGACTCGTTTTGCCGAGAGGAGGACGTCAATACCGCCGCCGGATCCGAGGTCCAAGACCGTCTGACCCGGCTGAAGTTCGATCAGCGCCGTGGGATTTCCGCAGCCAAGCGACGCCGTCACCGCATCCGCGGGAAGGCCAGCCGTCTCACTGTCGGAATACAGATTCGAACTTATCGGGTCGCCGCAACCGCATGTGGAGGGCCCGCAACAGCCCGTCTTGCCGACAGACCGGGCAATCTCGCCGTACTTTTCACGAACCGCATCCTGAACGTTTGTGTTCGACATGACGAAACTCCTTCGTGATGATTGGTAGTGACAACTATTGCAGAAAAAAAATCAGTCGCAATCTTCCCGCTCGGATTGCGGTACGCAGCATGTCGATGAACTACCCACCGACACGCCCGATCGAAACCGCGCATCGGCCGCGTCCGCAAGCCGACGGAGAACTTTCACCACTCCGCCGCGCACCTCCGGGTCGAGATCTTTCAAGAGCGCTTTCTGCTGCTCAACGAGATCCTCGCTGATGCGAGTGCAAAGTTGCTGGCCGCGCGCGGTTGCGCTGAGAGTCGTGGCGCGCCGGTCCTCCGCGTCACAGTGTTGTGCGACGAATCCCTTCCGGACCAGCGCACTGACCACCCGGCTGGCTGTGCTCTTATCCAGAAACAGCCTCTCGGCCAGGGCATTGAGGCGCATCGCCCCGTGCAGTACCAAGGTCTCAAGCGCGTAGCATTGCGTGACCGAAATGTCGTGGCAGCAGATTCGATCGCGGTCGCGAAACTGATAGACGCGGACCAGGTCGGCCACCGCCAGCTGCAGGGCATTAGCATCCCGATCGAGGGCCGTCTGTCTGGTGCGTCGCTCTGACGTCGGCGTCGACATAGTTGGTAGTGACAACAATATGATGGCGTAACCCTTCCGTCAAGAAGTTTTTTACGGCTGTCGTTGACGTTGGTTCCTGACGCTTGGTCTAATCCCTGACGCGATTGTCATGAAAGCCTATAACGTCCTGTTTCTCTGTACCGGCAACTCGGCCCGCAGCATCATCGCGGAGGCGTTGTTACGACACTGGGGAAAGGACCGATTTCAAGCGTTCAGCGCAGGCAGCCAGCCAAAAGGGGAAGTACATCCGCTCGCACTCGAGGTACTTCGGCGAAATCACGTTCCCACGAGTTCGCTTCGCAGTAAGAGCTGGGACGAGTTCGCGACGCCGGACGCGCCGCCGCTGGATTTCGTTTTCACGGTTTGCGATCGTGCGGCGGCGGAAGTGTGTCCGATCTGGCCGGGCCAGCCGATGACGGCACATTGGGGGCTAACCGATCCGGCGGCGGTCGAAGGAACCGACGAGGAAAAAATACGCGCATTCACCAGCGCCTTTCGAGAGCTGGATGCGCGCCTGAAAATCTTCACGAGTCTTCGCTTGGAGAGGCTTGACCGGCTGGCGCTGAAACGGCAACTCGACGAGATTGGTCGCTCCACCGCGCGGCGCGTTTGCTGAGAAACGCATCCACACCTTCCTTGCCGTCCTCGGTAAAAAAGTCGCACGCGATCGAGTGCCCGGCAACCTGGTAGGCCTCACCGAGCGGCATCTCGAGTTGTCGATAGAACACCTGCTTACCGCTGGCGATCGCGGCCGACGACTTGGATGCGATCAGCGTTGCCAATGCCGTAACCGCGCCGTCGAGCGCCTCCGGTGAGACGACCCGATTGACGAGTCCGATTGCATAGGCGCGCTCGGCGCTGATTGGCGCGCCGGTCAGCAGCATCTCCATCGCGTGTTTTCGGCCGACCGCCCGGCCGAGTGCAACACTCGGGGTCGAGCAGAACGCGCCGATGCTGACACCCGGTGTGGCAAAGGTCGCCGTCGTCGCGGCGACGGCGAGGTCGCACATCGCGACGAGCTGACAGCCGGCGGCCGTCGCTAAACCGTGTACCTTGGCGATCACCGGTTGCGGAAGCTGCGTCAACGTCGTCATCATCCGGCTGCAGCGCGAGAACAGCGCTTCGACCTCCTCGACGTCGCGCATGGCGCGAATCTCCTTGAGATCGTGGCCTGCGCAGAAGCCGCGGCCGCGCGCCGCGACGACGACGACCCGGACGTCCGGGTTTACGGCGATGGCATCCAGCGTTGACTGCAACTCATCGATCAGCGCGCTCGAAAGGGCGTTGAACTGGCCGGGACGATTCAGCGTCACCGTGGCGATCCCCTCCGTCCTTTCGACGAGCAGCAACGCCTCGTTCTCTGTCGTGACATTCGGTGTCATGAATCCTCCGTCTCTCGTGTCGTGACGTCAGAATGAGACCCCGCGCGGGATCAAACGGTGCTCGTACGCTTGCTGCTCCAGGCTCTCGCGGAAGTCCGGATGCGCAATGCCAATGAGAGCCATCGCACGTTCCGCGACGGACTTTCCCTTCAGATTGACCATTCCGTACTCGGTGACCACGAACATCACGTCGGAGCGGGGGGTGGTCACGACGTTGCCCGGGGTGAGATTCAGCACGATGCGGCTGCGCCGCTCGCCGCGCTTCTCGTAGGTCGATGACAGGCACATGAACGACTTGCCGCCCTTCGACGCGTAGGCGCCCCGGACGAACTGCAGCTGCCCGCCGGTTCCGCTGATGTGGCGGTGACCGTCCGATTCGGATGCCGCCTGTCCCTGCAAGTCGATCTGCGTGGTGTTGTTGATCGAGATCACCTGATCGTTTTGCATGATGACGTGCGGGGCATTGGTATAGTCGACGGGACAACAGTGCATGTCGGGATTTCGATCGAGCGTGTCGTAGAGGTCGCGTGATCCGAGCGCGAAGGTGTAGACCGCCTTGCCTGGGTTGAGTTGCTTTCTCGTGCCGCTGATGCGTCCTGCCTTGTAGAGCGCTGCGAGGCCATCGGTCATCATTTCAGTGTGGACACCGAGATCTTTCACACCGCATTCGAGCAGCATCGTGCAGACGGCGTTCGGCATGCCCCCAATGCCGATCTGCAGGCAGGCGCCATCTTCGATTTCCGCCGCGATGCGCCGCCCGACGGCGACGTCAATCTGAGTGGCCGGTGGATTTGGCAGCTCCGGCGCCGGGGCGTCGTCGCCCTCAATGACGTAGTCCACCTCGCTGACGTGGACGCCAGTCTCGTCCCCGAAGACGTACGGCAGCGTGCGGCTCGTTTCGACGATGACCAGGCGGGCGCGTTCGATCACCGCACGGTGCCAGAGATTGGCGGCGCTGAAATTGAAGTAACCATGCTCGTCGATCGGGCACGTTTTCAGGATGACGAGATCGACAGGCGCCATGAAGCGCCGGTAGTAGTCGGGGATCTCTCCAAGATTGACGGGGATGTAGTTGCAGCGCCCCGCATCGTGCATTCGCCGGTCGTAGGGGGCGAAGTGCAGGCTGAACGAATAGACATGAAGGCCGTCGGGGTCGGCCTCCTGCACGGCACGAGGGCGCATCGTCAAGCAATGGCGAATCTTGACGTTGGTGAGCTCAGTGATTCGCGAGGCGAGTGCGCGGTCGAAGACATCGGGCTGGCAAAGTGACGTGCCGTAGTCGAGCCACATGCCGGACTCGACGAAGCCCGCAGCCTGTCCCGCGGAAATCAATTTCGCCGCCGCAACGGCGACTCTGTTCATGGCTGCTGTTCACCAAACTGGCGCAGCCGTCAGTATCTCGTTAGCCTCGCGTCGATTTCCAGTGAAAACTGCCCGTCACCGGCCGTCCGATGGCGGGAAGCGTCGCCCTACGCCGTCGAAATTACCCATCTTGACCTGTGCAGTCTTCGACAGTCGCGTCGCTGCCGCGACGAAGTTTTCATAGTCCTCATCGTCGAGCAGCGATCTCATCGCTTGGTAGAGGTCGCCGTCCGCCGGGGGGTTGCCGCGGGGAGTCGGCCTTTGGTCGCCGACGATCGCGAGCGCTCGCTCCCGCTTTTCGCGTGGGAGTTTCAAATCGTTGATCACGCCGAGCAGGCCCTCGAACGGCTGTGGGTGAAAGGAAAAGCGGAAGCGCTCGGACGACGCCGCGTTCACGACCGCGCGAATCTCTTCCGCATCAAGGGCGGCATCCGCATTCTTGTCGCCGCGCGCGATGAGTCCCTGCATCCGTTCGGGCAACTCGTCGCGTATTATTCGATGGTCCTTGTTGGCATCGAACGACGCGAGCCGGTCGATCACCGCTTGTGGGGACCTCGGCGCACCCGGAGGCAGTGGCGGCGTCGTGGTAATGAGCACGGCCTTACGGAGGAACTCCGGGTTCTGGGCGGTGGCGGGGGCAACCCAGGCCAGCAGGGCTGCGGCTGTCAGAATGGTCACAGTTCTCACGACTGCCTCGCTACTTGATAAACGGGTTCGAGAATCTGGGATCGGTCAACAATGTCCGGTCGGTCAACGTCTTGAGGAAGGCAATCAGTGCTGCCTTCTCCGATGTGGTGAAGTTCAACGGGCCGACGGGAATCATGTAGCCGACGTTTGGATCCAGGATCGCGTTGTCGCTGTAGTGATCGATGACCCCATCAAGCGTGGCGAAGCGCCCGTCGTGTCCGTACGGCGCCGTAACTTCGACGTTTCGGAGTGAGGGTGACTTGAACGAGCCCAGGTCGGTCGGTTTGAGCGTCACGTCGGCCACGCCGCCGTCCGCAATCGCGTCGTTGCCTCGCAATCCGGTGTTGGCCGGCGTCGGGACCAAGAAGTGCTCGTTTCCATCTTTCATGTGGCAGGTGCCGCAGTTTCGCAGGAAGAGCGCCTTGCCACGGTTCTCCTGTCGGGTGAAATTCTCGAAATCGTCGCGCGCCGATTGCGCCCGTCCCCGTCCTTCGTCGTATCGCGACTGGTAGGAGACGATCGAGCGAACGAACTGCGCGAGCGCCTTGCCGACTCGCTGTTCGGTGATGTCGCGATCGCCGAAGGCACGCTCGAAGAGCGCGGCATACTGCGCATCGCGCGCGATCGTGTCGACGAGCCGTTTCAGATCCTGTCCCATCTCGATCCGGTTCTGGATAGGGAGGAGCACCATCTCCTCGAGGTTGCCGGCCCGTTCGTCCCAAAAGAACCGCGCCCGCTGGTAGTACCGCAGATTGACCAGCGGCATCGCGCGCCGATCGGTCAGGCCGCCATGCAATCCCTTGCTGAAGGATGTCGCATCAGCAAATGCGTGCGCCTGCACGTGACACGACCCGCACGATTTTGTGTTGTTCGCCGATAGGCGCGTGTCGTAGAACAGCACGCGCCCGAGCGTTGCGCCATCGTCGGTGATCGGATTGTCGGGCGGCGTGTTGTCGTGATTCTGTCCGGTTTGGGTGAAATATCCGGGCAGCTCGACCTTGGCGTAGCGATAGGGCGTGTCGGGAAGCTTGAGAGTGCTCTTGGCCGCTGGCCGCGACGACGACAGCGCGGCTGCGTTCAGGACAAACACCACGGCCAAGAGGAAGCCAAAGAGCGTACGAGTCATTCCGGCCTCCTCGGGTGTCGTAACGGAAACTTAGACACCGAAAATGAAAAATTGGTTTGGGATGAGTTAGCCGGGTACCCAATGGCGCGACAGACGCTACGTCATCCCCGAAGAATCTGATCGAGTCGGCGCTTCAGGTAATCGAGACGGTACCGTCCGCGGGCAGGGTTGTGATACGTGAAAGGAACTTCCTGCGGCAACAGGGCGGCGCGATCCTTCATCGGCTCGAACGAAGTCCCTTCGTGCCACTCGTTGAACGTCGCGATGTAGACGATGAAGAAGCCGGTTTTCGCATTGCGCAGCGTCGGATTCGTTTGCACCTGCAGTGACGTTCGCATCGACGCTTCGATCTGTCGCACCGCCAGACGAGCGGCCCTTTCGCGATCGGACGCGCTGCTCCAGTTGATGTCCGCCGGCGGCACGAACGCGGCCGGTTGATAACAGGAGTCCGCGGGGACGTTGCGCTCGACGATGGCATCGAAGCCGGTGCCGATGCTGGGGGAGAACGTCAGGTTGAGTGCGCTGTACGCGCGCGCGAGCTGCGGCCAGTCTTGTGGAGAAAAGGCGCCGTACGGGGAACCGCCGTCGAATCCCGCGTTGCGAACAGGCTCGTCGGCGGTCGAGTCCGACAACTGCCATACGGTGTCAAAGTGTCGACGCAACATTTCGCGTACGTTGTCGGTCTGCCGATGCCAGACATCAAAGGGCCGCCACATCGCAACCGATGTCGTTCGTCCATGACAATCGGTCGAGAATTGCGGCTGCATGGTTGCGAACCCTTTGAATACGGGGCCCTCTGTGCCGTCGGCACTCCTCAGCAGCAGTTGGCAATCCCAGTGACGCTTGTCGCCGTACTCAGTGATCAGGTACTGAACGTCGGATGGGTACGAATCGACTCGGCTGTCGCTGTAAGGCTCGAGATGAAACGTGACCTTCAGGCCGTGGTCGCGCATCACGTCCATCAGAAGCGGCACGCGCCGGTCCTCGAAGCCGTCGCGCCCCCACCAGCTCACGTTGATAGCGCCGGCCCCGCTCTCGGCGATCCAGCGGGCATGCTGCTCGAGCACGCGCGGATTCCCTGAGTCGTAGGCCCCCAGTTCGGGAACCGACGTGGCAGCAATGTCGAACGGTGGGTTTCGTCCAGAACCTTCCCAGTGGCGCCACGGGTTGGTGGCGTACCACGGGTAGTACTCGAAGATGAAGTGATTGGGCAGATCGCTGAATTGCCGCCGCAGTTGCCGTCCTATCTCCGCCACGTCGACGTCGGGGAGCGAAGGTAAGCCGTCAGGATTTCGCGGACTCGCGCCTCCGGTCGGAGGCGAATTGGTCCCGCGGCCCCTCGGCGACGACTGACCGAGAGCGAGCGGCACGGCTAGCGAGGCGAGGAACTCCCGTCGATTGAACACGAGCGCCTCACGGCAGTGTGTGGCGAGCTAGTGCTCGAAACTCAGTTCGGCGAGATCGGTGAAGGAACCCGTGATCGCAAGCCTTGACCTCCGATCATCACGAGCGTGCACACGATGACCAGAAACGGAATGGGCGTGTCACCAAGCCCATTTCCACTTGCCACGATTGCCAACGCAGCACAGACTCCCATCGCGAGCGGCAGGAGTAAGGCCCAACGGCTCTTAAGGAGTACTCCCGCAACCAGAGCTAGCGTCAGAATAAGGATGATGGTCATGGGCAGAATGGTGCCACCAAGTCTCAACGCTGTCCACTGTCCGGTCATTTGAGGAATTCGCCGAGACGTTCCAATTCCAAGTCGAGTTCTCTGGTGAACGTGCGTCCACGCGGCCGGTGCCCGTCAACATAACCGCTGTCGACACGGAGCAGACCGTCCGACGACGAGACATTCGCCCAGCCGATCACGCGGTCGCCCCACAGCAATGGCAGCGCGTAATATCCGAACTTACGCAGTTTCACTGGTGTGTACGCCTCGAAGCGATACGCCCATCCCCACAACAGCTCGAATCGCCGCCGGTCCCAGACCACGGGATCGAACGGCGCGAGCAATCGCACGCCGTCGGGCGCCACGGCGGTCTCCGGTGTCTCATCAGCGGGCCAATACCAGTCGACACCGTCGACCGTCGCGCGCGCGAGACGCTGCTTGGCGCGCTGGAGCGCCGCGGGGAGGTCGCGTCGCCACTGCGGCACTGCGTAACGAAGCCGCGCAACGATGGCAGATAAGCTCGCGGCGGGAAGCGGTGCGTACTTGCGCACGACGGCATCGACGATGGCATCCAGCCGGCAAAGACATTCCGCCCTGCCGGGCGGTGCTGCTGCAATCTCCTGCACCGCGTAGACACGAATACCGGCGTCGCGGCGCACGACGCGCAGCCGTCCGCTGTAATGCAACAGATCGAGCAGGTGCGTCGTCGCATTCGATGACCCGCCCCAGTAGTTGGTGACCGTGCCATGCGCGAACTCGGCGTTCACGTCTCGCGGGTGCACGGCGCCGCGGGCATCTACGAAGCGTACGATCGCGTCGGCGCGTTTGCGTTGCGATCGTCCGAGCGCGGCGGCGCCGCCGCGTGGGTGCATCAACCGGTGCAGCGCGCGCGTCACGAAGCCGTAGTTGATGAAAAAGTCCTCCTCGACGTCGAGCGCGGCGTAATTCCGCTCGAGGTCGCCGGCGTGATAGCCGCTGACGCGATGACGCAACGTCAGGTCCTGGGCGCGCGCCGGTGACCGGATCGGATCGGCCTGCACGAACCCGAGCTGGTCGAGCGCCGGCCCCAACTGCGTGGGAGGAAAGAGGCTGCGCGCAACCGCGAATCGCCGCAGCGCAGCGGCAGTCACCGGCATAGCCGCCCCCGTCAAGCCTCTGAGAGGAGCGAGTCAGCGATCTCGCTCGCCGCCGCAGGCCGGCCCAGTCGCCGGGCCTGTTCCTGCATCGTCGCCAGGCGCGCGGGGTCGTCGAGAAGGCGATCGATCTTCCATGCGATGACGGGAAGGTTGTTACAGCGAATCGCCGCCCCTTGCTCCAGCAGGTGATCCGCGTTGCGCTCCTCCTGGCCGGGAATCGGGTTGACGACAACAAGCGCGAGTCCGCGCGCGAGCGCTTCTGAGGTTGTCAGGCCGCCAGGCTTGCCGATGAGCACGTCCGCTGCCGCCATCAGTTCGTGCATCTCTGAAGTGAATCCGATCACCTTGATCGCGACGTTGCTGCCAGCAGGCACCGTGGCCACTTTTTCGACGCGCCGCTTGAGGTCCTCGCTGCGTCCGCAGATGACGACGACTTGAGCCCGGTGCGTGAGCTGCCGCATGCTGCTGACGATGTGTTCGACCGGGCCGACACCGAAGCCTCCGGCGGCAATCAAGATGGTCGTGCGGTCCGGATCCAGCCCGTGCTTCCGCCGCATGGCTTGCTTGTCGAGCGGTCCGCCGAACCGAGAATCGATCGGAATGCCAGAGACCGTGATCCTCTCGGCGGGAATCCCCAGTCGGGCGAGGTGCTCGCGCGTCTCGTCGAGCGCCACGAAATAGCGATCGACGTGCCGATACAGCCACATGCCATGAACATCGAGGTCGGTAACGACGACCGCCAACCGCGCGCGCAGCCGGCGACGGGCCTTGAGCGACGAGACGATTTCGGCCGGCAGGAAGTGCGTGCAGACCGCCCAGGCCGGATCGTAGCTCTTGATCAACTCAACGAACGGTCGGGTGTTGAGCTGATCCCACGCCAGCCGCCGGCGCTCGTACTTCCAGGGTTTGTCGAGATGATCGTAGAGCAGGCCCAGCGCTTCGGGCGCGTGGTTGACGAGATCGATATACGCCTTTTGATACAGCCGCCGGAACATCTTCGTGGTGTGCTCGAGCGCGTCGACGTGGCGCACGTCGCAGGTGCTCCTCGCACACACAGCTTGTTCGATTGCCTGCGCGGCGCGGAGGTGACCGGCGCCTGCTGATGCGGAGAGGATCAGGATTCGTGATGGCTGGTCCATGTGAATGAAGTTCGCGGCCTCGTCCTGTTA
>DATJKH010000036.1:0-12126 GCA_035491715.1 Vicinamibacterales bacterium
TGACGGCCATCAGGCCATACGTACCCATGTTCGAGATCGTCCGAGCGCGAGAACGAAGAACCTCCAAATCCCGCAAACTCCCTGGAGCGCCCGACGTCTTCGTCCCGCTTCCATCGTCTGGATCGAACAGCGCGTCGATCTTGAAGAACCGATCGGCACCGGGAAACGGCAGCGAGCGGAGCAGCACGGCATGGACGACGCTGAAGATGGCGGTGTTGGCGCCGATGCCGAGCGCGAGGGTGGCCACGACGACCGCGGTGAACCCCGGCGCGCGCATGAGTGAGCGCACCGCGAACCGCGTGTCCTGGCGGAGGTCGTTGAGCCAGCGGATCGATCGTGCCTCGCGATGCAGTTCCTTCGCCTGCGCAACCCCGCCGAACGCGCGTCGAGCCGCCAGGCGGGCCTCGGCATCGGTCAGCCCCCGACGCTTGTACTCGTCCTCGAGGACACCGAGGTGCGCGGCCAGCTCGCGTTCGAGCTCGGACTCGGCGCGGTGCGGTTGGAAGAAATGGACGAGACGAAGCAGGAATCGTCGAAAGGTAGCCATCGCTACCGCTCGTTGAGCAGAAGAGCGTCGACAAATCCGGCCAGGCGTCGCCACCGCTCAGTTTCCTTCGCGAGCGCGCGCGTGCCTGCCTTGGTGATGCTGTAGTACTTCGCCTCGCGATTGTTCTCGGTCCTGCGCCAACTGCCCTTGATCCAGCCGTTCTGCTCGAGGCGAACGAGCGCTGGATACAGCGTGCCCTGCTTCAGCGTGAGACGGGACTTGGACACTTGTTCAAGACGGGCGGCGAGACTGTAAGCGTGCTGGGGGCCCATCGCCTCCAGCGCGCGCAACAGAATCAGGTCCAAAGCACCCTGCAAGAGCTCGACTTCGCTAGACATTCTAGTGAACCACGGAGTAGACAATGCCATTGGATTACTAGTCTGTCAAGTGGAGGAACCGACCGCAGAGAGCGAAGTTCTCGGGCTGCCGCAGGGCTGACCGTCAGCAACGTTAGTATTCGCCTCCCTCCTCGGTCGTCCACTGTGCGCTGAGAAAGAGCACCGACATGCCGGCGTAACCAATCACGAACGGCCATGCCGGAGCGAGCTTCAGGGCCGTATCACCAAACGTCCACTGGTAGGAGTGCATCAGCCCGCAGGCCGAAAGCAACGCTGCGAACGCCGACCACGCCGCTGCTCGCCGCCAACGCCGCTCGATCACGCAAACTACTGCCGCGGAGAGCAACATCGCGGTGAAGAGGAATCCCTGCTCAATCGCGAAAGCGCCCCCAATCCAGGTATCGGTCTTCTGGAACTCGCCGACGAGCGATTCGCTGAACGGCCCCGCCGGCCCTCCGAGCCCGGCAGCGCGCAGCCCGTTCTTCGCCATGAGCGCGCCCCACGCGCCGATCCCTGGCAGGAGGCCGACAACGACGGCGGGCGCATGCTCGCGTGGCGTGGCCTGAAATGCCTGCGCGACGATCATCATGCCGATCCAGAGGACGATCGCCATCCCGGCCTCGATAGGGATCGCCCAGGCGATCCAGGCCAGCGTACCCGTGACGCAGATTGTCGTCACGAAGACGCCGTTCAGGATCGAATACCCGGCGCGCGCGCCCATCGCCTTCCAACCGGGATGCCCGATGTAGATCGTCGTCGGGAACGCGGATCCAAAAAGCGCGGCAGAGACGCTCCCGATGCCGTTGACTGTCAACGAATACCTGGTGTCATAAGAGTCGCCGGCCGCTTCCGCCGACTCGATGTTCTGGAGCGAACCCAACACGTTGAACAGACCCATCGCGATGATGACCGATAGATACGGCAGCATGTGTCCGCCGCCGATGGCGGCAATCAGGTCGCCGACGACGGGGACGGGGGTGTGGATGGTGGCAGGGGAGGGTCGTGCGCCGACCGGCGCGATCCCGGTGATCCAGCACAGGAGTGTCCCGAGCGTCACAGCCACGACACCGCCGGGAAGGTGTCCTTTGAAGCGCACGCGACCGAAGTAGGTCAGCATCACGATCGCCAGCGTTGTCATCCCCACGACCGGATACGCGAAGGTGCGGAAGAGAAAGCCGAGCGAGATGAATCCCAGGGCGATGCCCGCGAGGGTCGAGAGGAGCGCCGCCCGCGGGGTCGCCTTGCGCACGCGCTCGGCGATGAAGGCACACCCAAGCTCGATCACGCCGGTGGCGAACGTCGCCAGCAGACCCGCCTGCCACGCGACTCGCACGGGGTCGACCGCGCCGACCCTTTCGGCCAGCGTCTTCGCCGGTAGCATCACCAGGAAGACGTGGGCAAACAGCGACACCGTGTTGATGCCGTACGGCAGCGCGCACACGTCCGTACGTCCCGTGCGGGCGGCCAGCGCGCGCGCCTGGAACGCGTACGCCACGTTGCCGACGAGGATAGAGATCGCTGCCGCTGGCAGCACCTGGCCGTAGAGGAGCCCGGGCGGGAACCCGAGGACGGTGCGGCAGAGCGTATCGATCAGCAGCAGTTGAACGAGATTGTCGAGGGCGAGGCCGAAGAACCCGTCGAAGTCCCCTCGGACGATCCAACGCACACGCACATGCTACTCTCTCGCTACCACGCTCGCCTCGCCAGGCCTTCTGACCTCACCACGCGGACCCGCCCCCCTTCCGTGCCTAACCGCGCTTCCGAAGAGGCTGAATTACTCGTTGCGAATTGCGGTGAGAACGTCGATTCTGGTTGCACGACGCGCCGGCAGGATGCACGCCGCAAGCGCCACGGCGACCATCACGAGCACCGCCGCCACGATGTTTGCCACGTCAGCCGCTGTCAGCCCGAACAGCAAGTCGGAAATGAAGCTGGCGGTCAGCCGGACGACGACAATGGCCAGGATGATGCCGGCGGTCAGGCCGGTACCAAACACCTGCATCGTGTCCCGCAAAGACTCGCGAATCACCGACCACCGGCTGGCCCCCAACGCCGTCCGGATCCCCAGTTCACTGGTCCGCTGGGCGACCGTGAACGAGGCCACGCCGAAAATCCCGATCGATACGAGCAGCAATCCAAGAAGGCTGAAGAACGCGCTAGTCGCGGCGACCAATCGTTCCTTCGCGATGTTCCGGTCGATCTCCTGCCGCATGGTCCTGATATCCACCACCAGCCGCCGGTTGACGCGCTGAACTTCCTCTCGAGCGGCGCGTGCGATCGCGGCCGTGTCTCCCGCCGTGCGGACTTCCAGCGCCCCGATGCGATCCGGTTCTCGCGGCGCCATGAAATACATCATCGGTCCGTTTTCTGTGCGCACAGCGGTGAGCCTGGCATCCCGAACCACGCCGATGATCTCGGTGTCGGGTGGGTCACCGATCCGCTTGCCGACCGCATCGTCATTCGGGAAGTAACGTCTGGCAAATGCCTCGCTGATGATCACGCACCGCCGCTCATGCGCGAAGTCGGCGGCGGTGAACGCGCGCCCACGTACCACGGGAATATTCATCGTCTCGAAGAACGAGGGACCCACTGAGGCCAAGCTCCAAGCCTCACCGCGATCGAGTGAGCGGCCGGGGATGGCCATCATGCCTCGACTGAAATTCCCTCTCATTACGTCATTCCGAATGCCGCTCACCGAAAGGACACCCGGTATGGCAGACACACGCTCGAGCAGCAGGCGGTACAGTCCGCCGACCTGCCCCTCACGGTAACCGCTGCCGCGGGTGTCCAGCGAGACCTGCAACAGGCTTTCAGGATTGAAGCCCACGTCCAGGACCACCAAGTTCCGTAGCGTCTGGACGAATAATCCAGCGACCACCAACAGGAGCACCGACAAGCCAACTTGGGTGGCAACTAACGTGCGACCGAGGCGGCGGGTGTGTTTCGTCGAGCTGCTTCCTTGGCTCGATCTCAGGGCGGCGGTGAGATCGACCTGTGCAGCACGCCATGCGGGAGCCAGCCCGAACAGCAGCGCACTCAACATCGACACTCCGGCGGCAAAGCCCAGGATGCGCGCGTCGACCCGGAACGCCAGGCTTTCAGGCATCACCGACACGGGCAGCATCGAAAGGATGGTCGACACTCCCCATCGCGCGAACATCAGTGCCAGGATGCCGCCCAACGCGGCCAACAGGGCGCTCTCGACCAGGTACTGCAGAACCAGTCGCGACCGACGTGCGCCGATCGCGGCACGTACCGCCAGCTCACGCCGCCGCGCACTATTTCGCACCATGAGCAGGTTGCCGACATTCGTGCAGGTAATCAGCAGCACCAGTATGACTAATCCCGTGAGCGCCAGCAGTGGACGCTCATACTGCGCACGCAAGGCAGAAAGCCCTTTGCCCGCGGCGAGCAGTGCGACATGCGCTGGTGGTTGGCCGGGATGGCTCCCGGCCACGACTGCCGGCTGTTCCTGGGCCAATTGACTGAAGAGCACGTCCAACGCCGCTTGCGCCTGTGCGACCCCGACGCCACGCTTCAAGTGGGCAATCATCTGCTGGGGTGCGGCCGCACTAACACGAGCAGACGAAATCCACACATCTGGTGAGCCCTCGAGAGACAGGCCCAGGAACTGCGGTGCAGCAACGCCGATCACCGAATAAGACTGGTCATCAATCGTCACGGACCGGCCCACAGCACTTGAACTGCCGTCGAAACGGGCGCGCCACAGGCGGTAGCTGATGACGGCGACTGGCCCATCGGAGGAAGTCGGGGTTCTGCCTAACGCTATCGGCACCCCAAGGTCACGGAAGAAGTTCTCCGATACCTGCTCGACCTGACGTGGTGGTTCCGCAATGCCGTCGACCATCACGACCGGTCGATCCAGCGTGTTGAAACCTGCGATGTCGGAAAAAACCTGATTGTGCGTTCTGACGTAGTCGAACGCCTCTCTTGGGAATGCGGTGGCGACCTTCGTGATTCCAAGAACCGTCACCGTTTGCCGGACCTGAACGAGGCCGTCCGGTTCGCGCAGCGGCAATGAGCGAAGCAGCAGGTCGTCTACGAGACTGAACAGGGCGACATTGGCGCCGATGCCGAGGGCGAGCGAGAGGGTGACGATGCAGGTAAATGCGGGACTCTTCCACAGCATGCGGAGGGCATACCGTAGATCCTGTGCGAGCGCGTCCAGCACGGGCATGCCTCGCTGCTCGCGGTGCACCTCGCGGATCGACTCAAGTCCGCCGAGTCTGCGGAGTGCCTCCCGCCGCGCGTCGGTGTACGACATGCCTCTGCGGCGGCCTTCGTCGATCAGCAGCTCCAGATGCGTGGTCAACTCTTCGTCGAACTCGCGGTCCAGGCGGTCCTTCCTTACCGCAGCCAACGAGCGTCCCCAGATTGCGCGGAGCCAGTGCGTCATCGATCGGGTGCTCCACTCGCCAGGACGCGTCCCATCACCGCCGCGAGCCTCTCCCAGTTCTCCGTCTCCGCCACCAGCTGTTTCTCTCCCGCTTTGGTGATGGAATAGAACCTCGCACGGCGGTTGTTCTCTGACACGCCCCATTTCGACCGTATCCAGCCTCGCTGCTCGAGCCGCACCAGCGAGGTGTAGATCGTCCCCTGATTCAAAATCACCCGGTCCCCACTGACCTGCTCGATCCGGCGAGCGATGCCATACCCATGGAGCGATCCCAAGGTGAACAACGTGCGCAGCACCATCAGATCGAGCGTGCCCTGGAGAATGTCGAGTTTGGTTTGCACGTGACTCCTGTCGAGATTCCACATGAAGGATCGCTCAGCTTATGTGGAATGTCAACAGGAGCGACATGCGGATGACGCTACCGATGTTGCCTATCCCTCTCGCAGTGCAGTGAGAGGCTGGACTGCGGTGGCGCGATGTGCGGGGACATAGCTCGCGGCAGCCGCTACGGCTGCCAGCGTTGCGGCGGCGGCCATAAACGACGGCACATCGTGCGGAGGAACGCCGAACAGCAGCTTCGCCATCAAGTGGCCGAGTGATGCGGCGGTGAGCAGTCCTAGCGCGAGACCGCCCCCCACGAGCAACAGAGCTTCTTTCATGATCATCTGCAGAATCGTCGGCCGACTGGCTCCGAGCGCCATGCGAATGCCGAGCTCGGACGTCCGCCTGGCGACGTCATAGGCGAGGACGCCGTACAAGCCGACAGCCGTCAGGAATGTGGCGAGCATCCCGAATCCCAACGTGAGGCCGCTCACGAGCCGATCAAACGCCAACGTACGCTCTACGGCGGCGCCCAGCGGCTCGAAACCGGCGATTCGGACGTTTCGGTTTACGGTGCGGATCACTGCGCCACAATCGGAGATGATCGCGGTCAGTGGCCGCCTCGAGTCGAGCCGGCCTCGAACCTGGACGTAGCGAGGACTGGTGCCTTGTTGTGCGGCCGGGAGATACACCAGGCGGGGCGTGTCCTGCCGAACGTTGTCGTACTTCGCATCCTTGACGACGCCGACGATCTCGATGTTCTTCGGCGCCGCCGCCGCCCATGAGAACCGTTTGCCCACCGGATCGATCTCACCGAAGTAGTAGCGCGCCATTGTCTGGTTGATGATTGCGACGCGGGGAGCCGAATCCCTGTCCTCAGGTGAGAACGGACGCCCGACCATCAATGGGATGCCCAAGGTCCGGAAGTAGCTTGGACTGACCGGCTGGATTCGTACGGTCTTGTCCTCGTTGGTGTGTGGCCGGTACCCCTCCAGCGAAATGCAGCAAATGCGTGACGTCCCCTGTCCAAAACCAAATTGCGAAAAGCTCACGGCCTCCACTCCAGGAACCGCCGAGAGCCGTCCGACCAGCTCATCGCCCAGTGTGATGCCGTCGTCCGGCACCGCCGACATGTCCAGACTCGCCTGCAAAACCTCTTCGTCGAAACCCGGACTGACGGCTTTCAGATTGAGGAACGTTCGAAGCAGGAGCCCCGAGGCGATCAGCAGCACCAGTGAGAGCGCCGTTTGCGCAACGACCAGCAGGCTCGACGGATTGAACCTCCGCCGATACCCACCGCGGGCTGTTCCCTCCTTGAGCGTCGTCCACGGTTCCACGCGAGTGCCTTGTAAGGCCGGCGCCAGGCCAAACAGGATCGCTGCTGCGCACGATACGGTCATGGTGAAGGCAAGCACTTTCACGTTCAGGTGGACGTCCAAGCCGCTGAAGTCCGATGCTGCAAGCAACACGCTGACTGTGCCGCTGGCGATCGCCAGACCGATCAGGCACGCCATGGCTGCCAACAGAAAGGATTCCGCAAGGAGCTGTCGGACCAATCGTGCGCGGCCCGCGCCGATCGCAAGCCGGACTGCGAATTCACGGCGGCGCGCCGCCGATCGCGCCAGCAGCAGGTTCGCCACATTCGCGCAGGCAATCAACAGCACCACGGCCACCAGCACCATCAGCACTCCCAACGGTCGCGCATACGCGTCACGCAGGTTCGACAGTCCTCCGCCCCCTGGCTCAACGGCGATTGATCCCAGATAGTCGTTCTGCCCGTCGACGCGGAGATCCGCACGCAGGGACTCGAGGAGCGGCTGCATTCCGGACTGCGCTTGTGAGGCGTTCCTCCCACGTTGCAGGCGGCCGATGACGCTCAGCCAACTCACGTTCCGCGTGTGCAGTTGCGAGCGCTCGGGTCTGGAGAGCGCGGGCTGTAGGGACAACGGCAACCAGAAATCGGGCGCCGTGCCAACGTATTCGCCGTGAAACGCTCGTGGCGCAACACCAACAATGGTGAGCGAGATCGTTTCGAGCCTCAGCTCTCGACCTATGACATCGTCACGCCCTCCGAAGGCGCGTTGCCAGTAACCGTAGCTGAGGACGGAGACGAGACGGCTCTGCTGCTCGTCCTCGTTCGCGATCACGCGGCCAGCGGCAGGTTCGACACCCAGCAGGGAAAAGTAGTTGCCCGAGACGAGTTCGCCGGTCACCCGCTCCTTGTGATCACCCACGTCCAGATTCAGCGTCCACATCGCAGAGGCCGCGAGGTCAGTGAACGCAGCACTGGCGTGGTCTCTCAACCACTTGTAGTCGGTATGAGAGAACGAATCGCGGGTGCCCTGACGTGTGAGCGCCCGGACGATGACCAGTGATGCCGGGTCATGCACGGGGAGCGTCCGAAGGAGTACGGCCTCGACAACGCTGAAGATCGCGGCATTTGCTCCAATGCCCAACGCAAGTGTAAGCACGGCCGCCGCAGTGAAACCACGGCTATGGCCGAGCGTCCGAAGGGCGTAGCGAGTGTCCCTGCCGAGGTCCTCGAGCCAGCGCCCGCGGACATCTTTGATGTGTTCTTCGATCTGCGCGATGTTGCCGAATTCCCGGAACGCACGTCGCTCCGCGTCGATTCGGCTCATCCCGCCAGCCATGTAGTCATCGACCAAGTGGTCCCGGTGGAACTGGATTTCATCGCGGACACGAGGATCGCGTCGTCGGTTGAACCACATACGCCTACTCCGCGGTACTGAGGATTACTGAAATGGCAGTGGAAAGGCGATCCCAGTTAGCGCGCTGCTCTCCCAGCTGCTTCCGCCCCAGTGGCGTCAGCGTGTAGAAGCGCGCTTCCCGTCCGGTCTCTGTGGCGGCCCATTCGGCGCGGAGCCATCGGCGCTTCTCGAGCCGATGCAGCGCCGGGTATAGCGATCCCTGCTGCACTTGGAGAACGTCACGGGACATCTGTTGAAGGCGTTGTGCGATCGCGTAGCCGTGGATCGGTCCGAGCGCGACAACTTTCAGGATCAGCATGTCGAGCGTGCCCTGAAGCAGGTCGGACTTCGGTGTCTCGGCGGCCATACTATGACACTCTACACATCAATATGTAGAACGTCAAAGTGTTCGAGGGTCCTCGTCGACGCGGTGACGCGGCTAGCGCCGCTTCGAACTGCGGCCGCTGATGACCACCACCCCAATCCGCAGCGTATTCCGATCCCCGGTCAGACCGGGAAAGGAGAAAGAGCGCACGTTGAACCGGTCTCCGAGCGCCTGGATCGAGCCGACCTCGCGCTGGCCGTAGTACTCGAACCGGACACGTTCTCCACGAATCGTGCCGCTCAACAGCAGCTCCAGGCCGAGAGGATCGTGCACGAGCTCGACGAGGTTGCCGCGCTGGCTGCCGTAATCACCAGTCCGCCCGCAGATCGGGCACACCTCTACGTCCGCGTGGTTTGGATTGGTGTGTTCGACTTCGTAGTGGACGCTCGCGGCGAACCGGTAGAACCGACGCTGTTGACCGTCGACATCGAGCATGACGATACCGAGTTCGCGCCCCACCAGCGCGGTGTAGTAGTAACGCATGTGAAAGGCGTGCGCGTGCTGCAGTGGCTTCGCGCTGCCATCCTGCCACGGCTGCAGGTGCTCGAGACGCGCCTCGAAGTCGCAGCCCTCAGGGTTGTCGAACGGGGGAAAGTACTCGCGGAGTTGCATCGCTTCGCGCAGGGCATCGGTGACGAGCCTCACTGCCGCCTCGTGCGACGAGGCGAGCGCCATGTCAACGTGGAACCACACGTTCGGGTAGCGGGGCATCGCCCGATCGAAGACGGTTTTCGGCGGGAGCTTGAACTCGTCGACCGACGTCGGGGCACTTCCACGTTGCGCGGCGCCCACAGCAAGCAAGGCGCACAGCCATACGGCCGGGAGCGTACGAACCGAGAGCCGTCCGACCATGTGTTTGCCCCCTCGTCAAGCCGATGGCTAAGAGTCTGATGGGCGGTGTGCGTTCCGCCGCCGCGTCAGCGCGACGCCTTCGATCGAGTCACTCGGGTGCTCGCGCCTTTGCGCGGACGTCCACCCAGTCGGCCGTTGGATCTCGATGCGCGCGCCTTCGCCGCGCTGCGCTTTGCGCCCACCAGAGCCGCGGCGCCGACGATTTCGACCTTCCGCTTGCCCGTGTCGGAGACGCGTGCCACGCGAACTCGTGCATCCGGCCGGCTCGCCGGATGGGCGTCTAGGTATTCCGCCAGAACCGCGCGAATCACGCGTTCGGCCGTCGCGTGCGAATCAGCCGCGGCATACACGGGCAGCCCCGGCACGTACGCGCTCACGGCGCCGCTCTCTTCGGTTTCGAGGACAACTGGGTAGAGCATTGTCATTCGACACAAGCCTCGCGCAGGATGCGATCGCCGAGCCGTCCGGCATCTGTCTTCGTGTGCACGGCCACCCACACTTCCTTGCCGGTCGCGGGATGCTTCAGCAGCGGATGGCTGCCCTTTCCTGACCGGACCTCGACGAACCCCGCAGCCTTCGGCTTGCGGATCACCTCGGCCCAGGTCACCCCGAGATCGTAAACCTACCGCTAGGTTTCGTCAAATCCGGCAGACCGTACCCGCCGACGGCAAACACGGAGCTGACCGAGCGAAGGTCACCGGATCATCATTCCTTTGATCACGATCAACGTCAGGAATACCGCGCCGGAGGCGGCGGCGACGAGAAAACCTGACTGGATGTTGGTTTTCCGCGCGACGACGCCGATGATCATCGGAACCACCGTCCAGCCGACGGACGCGAAGAAGAAGAAGAAGCCCACGGCGCGACCCATGGTGTCGGGCTGCACGCTCAGCAGGACGACCGCCATCATCGTGGGGAACACGGGTCCGCAGGCCAGCCCGGCGAGCAGGATCGTCACGGAAGTCGCCGCACGGCCCCTCACAAACGCCAGCGCGAGCATCAGCACCACGCAGGCGACGCCTAACGTCACGAGCAGCGCCTGCTCGTTGCTCCCGCCAAGAACCCGGGTCAGGACGCCAGTGGCTCCGAGGATGGACGCAATCAAGCGGCTGCCGGTGAAACCAAGCCAGAAGCCGGAGAGCGTCAGCGCGGCAAATTGCTTCCCGCGTGCGTCTGGAATATCCGATCGAGTTTGTCGAAGGACGAGCGTAGTGGCCCAGCCAGCCGTGGACGTTTCCAGAGGCACGAAGAACAGGAAGGCGAATCCAAGTACCCAGAAGACCGGGCTCGACAGGAGAGCCGCGGCTCCGCTTGTCGGTGCCGATTGCGCGCCCGGGCCGGCAGCGGTCAAACCCTGCGACGCCACCGATGGAGGGTGCATCTCGGCGAACGCGCCCAACACCACGGGCGTCGTGGCCAGCATCGCCAGCAGCACGAGCCCTTTCGCATGTCCGAGCCGTCGCAGGATCAGCGCCAGCACCATCGGCGTGACGAAGGCGCCAAATCCGAAGGCGAAGTCGAAGAAATTCGTCGCCCACACGAGTTGTTCGCGCGGGCGGTCGGCGGGAACTGCCACCCGCATGAGGACGTTGCTCACGTTCACCTGCGCCGCCCATCCGATTCCCAACAGGACCACGGCAACCAGCGCGCCACGGTAGGTGCGCGTGCGCGCAAGCATCAGGATGGAGACCGCTACAGCGGCGGACCCCGCGAGCCAGACGCCCTTGCGGCCTACCGCGTCGGTCAGGAATCCGCACAGCACGATGGTCGGGCCGAACATCGTTCCGAACCCGCCGACGAGACGCCCGACCTTGCCTTCATCGATCTGCAGTCGATCGACCAGCGAGAGCTTCAACCCGCCGACCAGTGCATACGCCAGACCCATGATGGGCAGGCTTGCGGTGAGGAAGATCTGGAGGTAGGTGGGATGAGAAAAGTCCATGTGCAGCAGCGGGTGTCGTGCGCGCCAAGAGCGGCGGCCGGACACATTCTGACCGAAGTGCCATCCTGGCTCCACTCGAGTCGCCCGGCGACAGGCAGTTCGCGTGCGACGGCAACCCTAGCGAGGCCTAGCTCGAAGGCGTCAAAAACGGATCGTGACCCGTTGACGAAATGGCGTCGTGCGAACTCGCGGCCGGAGCCTGAAGATCACTGTATCTGCGGCGTTTGTCGTTCCCGATGACACGAGTTGACCTGTCCCGGACGATGGGCATAGCCTCACTATCCCAATGGTCCAATTGCGGCAGATGAATGCCCTCGTCGACATGCTGGCCGATGTGAAGTACGCGCTGCGGCGATTCAACAAATCACCGGGCTTTACCGCAACTGCTGTCGTGACGTTGGCACTCGGCATCGGCGCGACGGCCGCGATCTTCACCCTGATTCAGCAGGTCATGCTGCGATCGCTGGCGGTCGCGAAGCCGGAGCAGCTGTGGCGCATCGGCGACGCCGTCACGTGCTGCTATTCGACCGGATACACGCAGAGCAACCACGCGGCGGAGAACGACTGGACGCTGTTCTCGTGGGAAGCGTACCAACGCTTCCGCGCCGACACCGCC
>DATJKH010000037.1:0-85723 GCA_035491715.1 Vicinamibacterales bacterium
ACACGCCGCAAGTTTCTGATCACTGCGCCAATCGGGGCGATTGCCGCGGCCGTCGCGTGCCGTGGCGGACAAGAGAGCGGGTCGACGGCTGCGCCTCCAACGACAGCAGGCGCCCCGCCGACCTTCGGCACCGGTCCCGTATCGGGCCCTCCGGTATCGGTGTCAACGTTCGAAGAGGCAGAGAAGCTCGCGCGCGTCAGCATGACGTCGTCCGAGCGCCAGGTGGCGGCAGCGAGCTGGCCGCGATCGATGGCACCGCTGCTCGAACGACGAACAGGGCCACGCAAGGTCGCGATCCAATCACGTGTGGCTCCGGCAACGCGATGGAGTCCGGCGCTGGCCGTCGGATACGCCGTGCCGACTTCGATCAGGTTCGTGCGAAGTGCCGCTGAATCGATCGCGCTGCCGACAAACGATGCCGATATCGCCTTTTCGCCGGTCACCCGGCTGTCGCGGTGGATCGAACAGAAGGCGCTCACCTCCGAACGTCTGACCAACATTTACCTGAAGCGAATCGAGCAGTTCGACGCGAAGCTGCGCGCCGTCATCACACTGACCCGGGACGTCGCGATCTCACAGGCGAAACGCGCCGATACGGAGATCGCATCCGGTAAGTATCGCGGTCCGCTGCACGGGATCCCGTATGGCGTCAAGGATCTCCTGGACACGGCGGGTATTGCGACGACGTATGGTGCGGAGCCATTCCGTGATCGTGTCCCGAGCGCGGATTCTGCGGTCGTCCGGCGATTGAACGATGCCGGTGCGGTGCTTGTCGCCAAACTCAGTCTTGGTGCCCTGGCGCTCAACGACATCTGGTTCGGCGGACAGACCATGAATCCCTGGCTGCTCGAGGAGGGTGCCTCGGGATCGAGCGCCGGACCGGGCGCGGCAACCGCGGCGGCGATGGTCGCGTTTTCAATCGGAAGCGAAACCGGCGGCAGCATCGTCGCGCCGGCAATGCGATGCGGGATCACCGGCCTTCGCCCCACTTTCGGCCGCGTCGCGCGCACCGGCGCGATGACGTTGTGCTGGTCGCTCGACAAACTCGGACCCATGACGCGAACCGTCGAAGACGCCATGCTCGTCCTGAACACGATTGGCGGCCCCGATCCCGGCGACGTGTCGAGCGTGGCGAGTCACCTGGAATTCGACGCGACCGCATCGGCGACCGGTTTGCGCGTCGGCTACTTCCCTGCCTGGATGAAGGAGAACCCGGCTACGGATGTCGATCGCGCGGCACTCGAGACGGCGCGCAAACTCGGTATGGTGCCGGTGGAAGTCACGTTGCCAGACTGGCCGTACGGTTCGTTGATGCCGGTGCTGTTCAGTGAGGCAGCGGCGGCGTTCGAAGACCTGACCTTGAGCGGCGGATTGAACACATTGAAGGTTCAGGTCCCCGATGCGTGGCCAAATCTGTTTCGTCAGGCACGTTTCCTTTCCGCCGTCGACTTCGTCCAGGCCGATCGTTTTCGACGGAAGGTGGCCGAAGAGATGGCGCGCGTCTTTTCGCAGGTGGATGTGCTGCTGGTTCCGTCGTTGCGCGACGAGATGCTGACCATTTCAAACTTTACCGGTCATCCGTCGCTGACGTTGCGGACCGGTTTCGTCGAGGTCTCAGAAGCGCGCAGCGACTGGGCACCCGATCCGAAGAATCCGCTGCCGAAATTCTCGCCGCCACGTCGCGTCCCGCACGGAGTGACATTGATCGGCCGGTTGTTTGATGAGGGCACAATCGCGCGCGCCGGGCTGGCGTTGGAGCGCGCGGCGGCCGTCGCCGGCGACAGGCCGGGTGGATTCTAAAAGTAAAGGCGGGGTCTAAATACCCCGCCCTACGTCGGCATCTTGCGCCGCTACGTCGTCATTTTGCGCCGCCAGGCATTTCCAAGATCCGCAGATTCCTGACCGACCACGACGGCGCATCCGCTACTGTCTCCGTTTGCGTGATTCGAACGAACTTCGCGCGAGTTGGAGGGAACGTGATGGTCGTCCGCGTGCTCTCGCCTTTGCCCTGCGCCACCGGATTGCTCCAGGTCTTTCCGTCGGTAGAAACCTGCACGCTGTAACCACGCGGATAGGTGACTATCGGTGTACCTCCACCGCCGGGCCCACCGCCGCGAGCGCCGGCCGCGCCACGCCCGCCGCGCCCACCGGCCATTTGCGTCGTCGATTCAAACTGTATCTCAGTCACCATCACGGGCTGCGGCAGTTCAACCGAGAGCCACATCCCCGGCGCCTGCGGAGAACCGGTGTTCCACCCGCGAAGCGTCGCCGCCCCAGCGACCGTCTCCGGCGCATGACTCGCCGCCAGCTTGAATTGCTGTGCGTCGAGCGGACGCGGCAACGAGGCTTCGAGTTCGGCGATCGTCCACGGCGCATTTCGCGATTCTGTTGCGGCGCGCACGCGCGCGACGTCGGCCGGTGTCACCATGCCTCCGGTGTTGCCGAAGCTGCTGCGGACGTACGATGCGATCCCCGCGACCCACTCGTCAGTGCCCGGCATCGGAACCATGACGTCGCGGTAAGTCTTGCCATCGATTGGTCCACTCAATCCCTTGAGCAAGACTTTGATGATGTAATCACGATGCCCCTGGACGCGTGGCGAACCCGCCAGCGGCGGCGCCATCGTCGTTCCCGGCGGTGCTCCCTCGAGCGCCGCACCCATCGCATCCGATCCGTGACACTGGAAGCAAACCGCGTTGAACACATCACTTCCCTGCTGAAGCCGTTTCTCCTCATCCGGACTCAACGGGCCACCTCGACGCGTGCCGGCAGCATTCGGGACGGGCATGAGCAGGCGATCGCCAACGAGGGCGACCCCTTTCGCGGGGTTGACGGCCTTCGCGGCTTTGATGAGATCAGCAACATCAGGCAGCTTGAAAAGATTTGCCGTCAGCATGGCCTGAATGACGACGTTGGTGTCGGAGTCCTTCGTCAGGGCGCGATAGTCGCCCGCCAGCGTCTTGTCGCCGGCTTTGTACAACGTCTCGCTCGCGCGGATCGCCTGGACGCGCATGCGCGGATTCTTGTCTTCCATGGCCGCACGGACGAGCGCGGCATCGAGTGCGCCGAGTCCTTCGAGCGTCCATAGGGCGTGGAAGCGCGCAACGACGTTATCCGATGAACGCACGAGCTGCTGCAGTGCCGGCACCACGGATGTGTCCTGCTTCAAAATGATCAGCCGCTGCGCGGTGTCGCGCCACCAGCCGCTTGGATGCGAAAAATGCGCGATGAGTTGCGCCGGTGTCTCGCTGTACATCCGCGGCGGCGCGAAATTCGGTGTGATTCCGGGAATCGCCGCCTGACCGATGTTGGTCGTCGTGGCAGCGACGGCGGGTCTGCCGTCATAGCGCAGCCGCCAGATACGCCCGTGCTGCGCGACTTTGTCGAGCTGATATTGCTCAATCTTCGCGCGCAGATACGAACCAGGTCCGGACCACTGCAGTTCCTGAATGATGCCGTGATACATGTCGGCGATGTAGAGGGTCCCGTCGGGCGCGTTGCTGATATTCACGGGGCGGAACAGTTGATCCTGGCTGTTGATGAACTCAGATCCTGGATACACGTTGCGAAGTTGCGTCACGCCCTCGAGGTTGTCGACGGCAGCGCGACGGACCAGACGACCGACCGGCTCGGTAAAAAGCAGGTGCCCCTTCAAATCCTCGGGCAGCCGATCGCCGCGGAAGATCGCCGGGCCGGTTGTCGCCGTAAAGTGGTTCAGGTTCTGCGCCGGCATTCTCGTACGACCGATGCCACCCTGCATGTCGCCAATTCCGGGCGCAGGCCAGACCACGGCAAAGTCTTTTTCGAATCCGTTCTCCATTCCCGGCGGGCAGTTCGGATCGGGCGTAGGTGCCGGTGCCGGTGCGGCACCACCGGCGCGGCCGCCGCGCCCGGCTGCCGGACACGGCGTGAATGACCCGTAGTGGATGGGATACTGAAAGTTCATCGGACCGCGCTCGCCACCTGCATCCACGAACCACGGTTTTCCATCGTCATCGGAGGCGAGGCCCCACTGGCCGCCGTTGGCTCCAGTCGGCTCGCGGAGAAAACCGGCCGGCGTCCACCGAATCCGGAAGGGGTTGTAAGTCGTGTAGATCCAGTTGTCCATGTTCCAGAGCAGGCCGGCTTTCTGATGCTCGATATTCGCATCGCCGCTCTGGCCAATGCCGCTGAAGACGACTTCACGTTTGTCGGCAACGCCGTCGTCGTTGGTGTCGGACCATTTCACGAGATCGTCCGAGTCCGTTTCGCTGGTCAGGATGACGCCGTCCTGAAGCGGCAGGATCATGCGCGGCGCGACCAGGTGATCGACAAACACCGTGCGCTTGTCGTAACGGCCGTCCCCCTTGGTGCTTTCCCAGCGGCTGATCCGGCTGATCGGATCGTGCTCGCGCCTCGCGCTGGCGTCCATCATGTAACTGATCATTTCGCCGACATACATGCGGCCGTTGCCATCGAACTCGATGAGCGTAGGACTGATCACGTCGGGATCGGCAGCAACCAGTTCCATCCGGTATCCGGCCGGCAGCATGAAGCCTTTCCCTTCTTCTTCCGGCGTTCTGGCGGTGTAGGCGGGCTTCGGCGTGAAGTCGGTCGCATCGCTCGTCATCGCGCCACGCCCGCCGCCGCCGAAACCGGTCGGGGCCGCCGCCGCGCCAGGCGCCTGTTTCGCCGCCGTTCCAGGCATTTCGTACTGGCCATCCATGACCGCCAGGTTCGCCCTCATCCCTGCGGCGTCTGGAGTGAGCGTCATGACGTTCGAGAGAGGCGTGCCCTGCATGCTTGTGACGTACTTCAGGACAAGGCTCTTGCCCGCCAGAGAAATATCAGTCACGTTGGTGGTCTGCTGCGCGTCGGACGTCACGATCGCCGCCACCTTCCCCGCATCTGCGGTCACCGCGACCGCGACCGAAACATTGTTCGCTCCCATGGACAGCGTCACCAGCCAGTTGCCGACGAAAGGAGCGGCCTGCTCGGGGGTAATAGAGGTGGATGCCGTTGCGGGCCTGACTGCCTGAGAGGCCGCCTGGTCATCACCCTGAACGACTTGCGTCAGTAGCGCGGTGGTGAGAATCACTGCCGCGGTCAATACAGAATAAGAAGGACGGGACATACTGGCTCCTTCGCTCGGCTTTGCACCACCCGGGCGGAATCAACGTGTCATTTTACGTAATTCAGGGCCCGCTGTACCGCTTCATTCAACAGGACGCGAATGGAATTCTCTTTTCCTGCCCATGTGACGCTGCTCGACCGGTTTCTCGATCGCCGGCAGGACATCGTCGAAGAAATCGAACGCCGGCTTCTGAACGTCCAGGGGAAAGACGTCGCCCGTGCGGGAGATCGTCGAAACATCGGGCAGATTCTCAGCTCCTGCTTCTTCGATTTATCGCTACCCCATGATCTCGGTCAACTGAAAGACGAGTTGTTTACCGTTCACCGTGCCGATGGATTCGATCCCGTTCAACTCGATGGCGGCATCCACGATTTCGATCCGCCGCACGTCGTCACGATGGCTTACGCATACTGGACCAATTCCAGATGGCCGGGACGGAACGTTCGCCTTCGCTATGCACAAACGATCTATGGCGCAGTCATCCTGCGTCACCTCGAGCATCTGAGCCTGAGGATCTGGGACGCGGAGAAGTGTGCCAGTTCGGCGCTGCAGGACATCCAGCGTCTGCTCGACCGGCTCAATTCGATGCCCGGCGCGTTCGTGCGTACTGCGACCTGGCTGCTACAAACAGCACAGGGTCCGTTGACCCGGCAGCTGAAGCCCTATTTCGCGGTCGCCGAGCGTATTGCCGGTTCATTCGAACAGCACGAAGAGCTCGAGATTCACCGCGCCGGTGCGCTATTGGCCGGCGGCCATCTGCGATCGCAGCTTTGCTATCGGGCGCGCGAGTCTCAGCGTCCAGTCGACGACCCGGACGTTCGGTCGGTCACGCGGAATTCCAATTCGATGGACGTCGCGCTATTAATCCGTGATCTCGTGCCGCTTCTCGAAGCCTACGAGCGCGCGTGCGCGGCGGGATACAACGACGATCGGCGCAGGCTGTCGGATGCAATCCTGCAGGGTCTCTCCGCTGACCCGGAGTTGCTGCTCACTCGTTTGGATGTCGTCGGACCGGCGACGATGATCGAGGATGTGTTCATCGAGGACAAAGATGGCCGCGCAACATACACGGCGTTTGGCAGTAGCCATCTCTGCGCGCTGTCCAGGTATCGTAGCTTGATCAACGCGCTCGCGATGCCATTGAAAGAGGATGCGTCTCGCCTGGACCCTTCGCACACCACCTACTCTCCCTTTGGAATTGTGTACGGATTCTGTAGCGACATCCTGTCGAACATGGCCGTCGGTCAATTGCTTTCACAAGACACCTCTGGTCTGACCCTGGAAGACATGTTTTCGAGCGACGGTTCACTCGAGAGCAAACTCTCGAAGGCACGCGAGTGGGAGGCGCTTCCCCGTCACCGCGCGGCACGTGCCCGTTTCGAGCATTCGAAGGATTGGGCGACGGACGTATTCGCTCGACTCACGAGCGCGCTCGACGCGCGCGCAACACATGACGGCTTGCCCAACGCATCGGGTCTTCACAGCGCGCGGTTATGTGTGATCGAGGAAGGCCACGCGGCGCAGGCCGGGCGAGGCGTCGGCGAGCGTCCGCAAACGATCCGCGCCCAGGAACACTGCGTGATGTCGGATCTGAAACGTGCACTGGCGACGGGTTCGACCGCCTTTCCGCGAAGCCAGATTCTGAGCGATCGAAAAGAAGGACGGTTCCTGGCCAGTGTCGAATCCGGAGGCAAGTGGTTCGCCGTGTCGAAGGTTCTCCTCACGGCGTGTGTCTGTCAGGGGCAGGATGCTGTGATCACGGACGTGCCTGCAAGCGTCGTTGAAGTCCTGCGCCTGACCTGCCAGGAACTACTGGAGATCGTTTAACGGAGGGGGGACACAAATGGACGGCCGGCGCGTGCTTCCTGGACAGCAAGAGTCAGGTCGGAACCCAGGCGCGGCTTCACCACGTACCCCATCGCGCCTGCGGCTTTCGCCGCCAGGATGATGTCGTCCTCATCATGAACGGTGAGGAACACCAGCGCCGCGTTCGATCCGGCTTCACGGAGACGCGATGCCACCTCGAGGCCGCTCATTCCAGGCATGGAGATGTCCAGGACGATGACGTCGGGCTTCAAAGACAGCGCAGCTTCGAGCGCCTGGCGACTGTCTTTCACCGATCCGACGACGAGACACGAGTACTTCAGCGCGGCGGCGGCGCGCGCCAGCATTGCCTCGTTGTCATCAACCAGGAGAACGCGAGCCGGCTCAGACGATGTGGTGCTTG
The DNA here is from genome assembly GCA_035491715.1 of Vicinamibacterales bacterium. Lineage (GTDB taxonomy): Bacteria > Acidobacteriota > Vicinamibacteria > Vicinamibacterales > 2-12-FULL-66-21 > JALZOC01. Next base: position 7,341 of record DATJKH010000037.1, read on the forward strand.
ACGGCATATTGAATGAGCTCGGCGGTCGACTTCACTTTGAGCTGTTCCATCATTTGATACTTGTGAAAGGCAACCGTCCGCGGCGTCAGATTCAGCAATGCCGCGACCTCTTTCATCGACCGTCCCTCGGCCAGAAGTTGCAACACCTCGCGTTGTCGCGGTGTGAGGTCGTCACCAGGCTTTCGATCGGATGTGTGCTGAAGCGCCTCGACAAGGCCTCCGGCGACCAGCGGCGTAATGTAGGACCGTCCCTGCGCCACTTCACGAATTGCGGTCGTCAACTCGGAGGCGGCCGAACTCTTGAGGAGATATCCCGATGCGCCGGCTCGAAACGCCTCTGCCGCCAAATCCGGATCCTCGTTCATCGTCAGGTACACCAGCTTCACGTGGCGCGACTTTTGTTTGATCTGTCGTCCGGCCTCGAGCCCATTGAGCAGCGGCATCGAGATGTCGAGGACGACCACGTCAGGGTTCAACGTCTCGACCGCAGCGACGAGCGCGCGTCCGTCACCAACCTGACCGACGATGTCGCACTCCCCGGCGAGCAACTTCTCGAACGCGCCAAGAATGAGCGCGTGATCGTCGGCCAGGAGCACGCGAGGCTTTCCCATAACGGCGACTTAATGTACTCCTGTTCCGAGCTGGCCAAAACGTGAGCTCGCCGTCGCGGGTCGGCCGACACAGCAAAAATACAGGTGGGATAACCGGCAGGCTATGCAGAAACGGCAGGCGGGGTGCGATTAAACGGCAACCGTCTCAGCGGTATCCGCGGGACGCGCCGGAATGATGACTTCGAGTTGCGTGCCGCGACCAGGGGCGGAGCGGATCTGGAACACCCCTCCGATCGCTTCCAGTCGTTCCGCCATGCTGATCAGACCAAGCCCCTTACCCCAGGCTTTTTCGACGTCAAATCCTACCCCGTCATCGGAGATGGTGACGATGAGGCCAGTTGGACTTCCCTCCACGTTCACCGAAACGCGGCGGGCGCGACTGTACTTGACCGCGTTCTGTAGAGCCTCTTGCACGACCCTGAAGGCGCACAACGTGACATCCTGAGAAATCGTCGCTGGAACGTTGTTGTGGGTGACGGTGATGTCAAGGTCGGACTGCGACAACTCTCGCTGCAATCCGTTGACCGCGGCGACAAGACCGATCAGGCGCAGCTTGGCGGGATGCAACCGATGCGAAAGATCGTGAACGCTCTTTGCGACATCACGCGCCCGGCGCAATGTTTCCTCGGCGAGATCTTCCTCGGACATCGGAACCGCCTGTCCGAGCAACTCGAGATCGATCTCGAGAAGCGCCATTTGCTGACTCACATCGTCGTGCAGCTCACGCGCAATTCGTGCGCGTTCGCCGTCCTGCGCATCGAGCAGTCGCGCGCCGAGATCCCGGATTCGGCCGTAACTTGTTTGCAGCTCTGTCTGGCTGGCACGCAGTTGCTCTTCGGCCTGCCGTCGCCGCACGCGTTGCACCAGCAAACCAACAATCAAGACGGTCTGTGCGAGGAGGACTGCCGCGGCACCCACGATGTAGAACCTGTAACGGTCCCAGACGGTGGGTTCCCGGAACCTGATGATGGTTCCCTTCGGAAGACGGGCTTCGCTGAGTCCCCAGCGGCGTAACTGGCGCCAGTCGATCTCGACTTCGTTCAAGTCTGGCACCGAGGCGGGAATACTGTCGGCTCGTTCTCCGCGAAGGACGCGCACCGCAAGTTCCCCGACCGCGTGCGTCTGCCGCTGCAGATCCTTGAGGTGTCCCCCGACCACACCGCGGTTTATCGTTGAATCGACCCATGAATAGGTCGGCGCGCTGGCCGTCATCGACACGCGTTCCGCGTACTCGAGCGGATGGAAATTCTCGCCCGCGCCGTCGCGGTTGACGACCAGGTAGTAGACGATTGAATGTTTCGGAAGAGAGGCGAGCCGGGTCTCGAGATCTCTCGTCGGCAAACCAGCCAGGTAGGTGAATGACAGATGCGGCTCGAACGCCTGGAACTGCGATCGCGCCGCCTTCTCGTACATCCTGTCACCATCTCCCGCGCCGACGACGACGAACACCTGGCGAACGTCCGGCTGCAGTTGAGTGACCAGCGACAACGTGTCCGCGAAGTTCAATCGAACGATGATCCCCGTGGCGTTTCTCACGCGATGAGGCAGCGGTCCATTCGAATAAAAGACGACCGGTGATTCGGTGAACAGAATGTCGCGGTTCCGGTCGACGAATTCGAGCGGAACATCGCCCATCGCGATCACGAGATCGAAGCGTTGTGGCTGGTACTTGCGTTTCAAGAAATCTCGGAAGGCAGACTGGTAGTCAGCCTGTGTGAACCTCACCTGATCGATGTACTCGGAGTAATAGTCCACACCCTCCGGCACCCCCGCGTCGAGCAGTCGTGGCAGGTCTCGTTCCCCGAGCACCGCGATCTGAGTGTCTCGTCTGGTCGAATAAAGGACGAGCACTTGTTTCTGGCGCTCGTCGGCCGCGGCGACTGCGACCAGCCCGACCGCCTGCATCGCAGTGGCGAGAAGCAGCGCACGCGCGATTGGAAGTCGTCGGCTCGATCCGCTCATTTAGAAGTCGATGCCGAGTGTGAACTTGAACAGACGCGGCGTCATGACCGCCATCGGCTGCAGCCAGGGACCGTTTGGAACATACGCGGTGTTATGCGCGAGCACGGCGCTCGAGTTGAGCGCGTTGTAGAGCTCGAGGCCGATGGTTGAACGGGGGCCGCCGATCCGGAGCACTTTCGCAAGGCGCACATCGAGCTCGTTGAGCCGGTCGCCGTACATCGTACCGGCGGGCACGAGATTGACAGTCACGTTCTGCGCGTCGCCCGACAGATTTCGCCCGAGCGAGGGGGCCACAACGTCGTTTGGGATGGCATAGTTCGCCGCGACCATGACTCCCGGCCTGCTCTGGAAGGTTGCGGCGAGTTGAAGGTCGATCTTCGGCACGAGGTAAGAGGAGAGCCCCTTGAACTGCGTCAGGACACCGTATGCCACGTGACAGTACGGGCTGAGCGGAGTCACCCCAGAGTTGTTGAGGCCCGCACCGAACGTGCTCGTTCCCGTCGTCGTCGTCGAGAGTTCCGGCAAATGCGTCCGGACGTTGCAATTGTCCGCGACCGTCTGACCGGTGCTGACCCCGGCGGCAATGGTAAAACGATCGGCCCGCACGTTGAAGCCGGCATCAATTCCATTGAAATACTGGGCCCATCTCCCATAGTTCGCCGAATCGGTCACCAGATTACTGACCTGTCCCGCCTTCTCCGGAACGACATCGTACAAGCCGTCGATTCTGTAACCTCCTCCGCCCGGCAACCGCGGATCGAGCGGCGCCGTCACACTGAAGGTGGTGAAATCGGCCGCTGTCAAAAGCAGGTTGTCGACGGCGAAGAACTGATGAAACGAGCGGCGGCTGTAGGTCAGGCTGACCGACGCGCGAGAAATGATCTGATGCGCGAGCGATACGGCAAGTGTCCAATCCGACGGCCGCACTCCCCAGCCGTTGAGAACTGCCGGATCGAAGGCATTGGTCAGAATGTTCCTGCCGAAGCTGGTATTGGACATCACGCCGCAAAGATCTCCACCGCTCGATCGCAGATCCTGCGCTGCAGGATTCATCAGATCGCAGTCGGGCGCGAAGTTACTGTTGGCGTCGAGCCACGATCGCGTCACACCTGCCGTGCCGAACACACCAGTCGTCTGCGGCATCCGGAGTGAAGGATTGGTGTTGGCGTAATTACCCGAGATACCAACGCCTTCAAGATACTTGCCGAAGTTGATCTTCAGCGCAGTCCTGCCGCTGCCGAAGAGATCCACTGCCGCGCCCAGTCTGGGCGTGATGTCTTTGTAGCTGTCGACGCCGCGCGTTTCGGCAATCAGGATCGGCGTCGGGAGAAACCGCGAGGGACCTTCTGTCTGTGCCGGGAACCAGCTACGAGCGCGATCGAAACGCAGGGCCCCTTGCAGCGTAACGCGATCGTGGATCCACTGCTCCTGAACGAAGAGGCCGTCCCAGGCGGCGCGGGCGTTGTTGATCCATGGAGAAATCGACTGCGTCAACTGGTTCGGCTGACCGTTGTTGAGGCGGTAGGTGAGGTTCTGATTGTTTGTCATCCACGTCCGATCATCGGTCATGAACGTGTGCTGATAACCAATTTTCAAACTGTGCGTGCCGGTCACATACGACGCCGACCCTTTCCACAAATACGAACCGGTATGTGCGACGCTGAAATCCTGGGATCGATAGACCAGGCCCGGGATGTTGCCATTCAGCGCGCATCCATTCGCGCATTGCTCGGCCACGCGAATGAGATCCCGTGTCGGGTTGGGAGTGCGTTCGAAGTTTCCGACACCAAAGTAAGTCCCGCCAAATGCCGCCTCGACAAGCAGCGTGTTGCTCACCGGCGAGACCCACGTCGCCTGTGTCACGTGCAACGGCCGGCCCAGGACCCCGACGGCTTCGGGGGTCACTCGCGGCGGCTCCGACAAACCGGGCGTGGCGCCACTGCACGTGCGGCACAGTGCCTGCGCATCCCAGAAGGCGCCAAGCTTGTTCCGCGGTGTCACCTGCCACGTCAGGCGCGCGCTGGCATTTTCAAACGTTCGATCGGAGTACTCGCGCCGTGTCGAATCCGGCATGTAAAGCCATTTCGCGGGGTCGCCGGCATTCAGGTTGTAATGAACGTTCGCACTTGGTTTCGTATTGCCGCCGGTGTGCGCGTTGACGAAGTACCACGCGCGGCTGCGTGCGATCGGACCGCCGAGCGTACCCGAGAAGTCGTAGACCTTCCTGAGGGGGGTGGCGACGAGTCCTTGACGCTCGAGGTCGGGCGTCAAATTGTTCGACTGTAAACGTTCCCCCGTGCCGCTGGCGAAGAACGATCCGCTCGTTGTGTTTCCTCCGGCCTTGGGAATAACGTTCATCAGGAGACCGGCGGTCTCCACTTCGCCAAGACCACCAGCGGCGAACGTCACTTCCTGCGCATCCCCTACGTCCACGACATAGCTGGTCGCCGAATTCCCGGACGGCGGGCTCCCGACATTCAGTCCATCGAGGAGAAGACGCCCCTCATTGGTCCGGCCGCCGTGAATTGGGAATGACGTCGTCGTCGTCGCCGTCACGACATCGTTAGCATTCGTCACCACTCCCGGAATGAGCCCGACGAGCGCGTTGTAGGTGCGAATCGTAGGAACCGACTTGACGACCTCGCCGCTCAGGGTCACCTCGTTCCAGGCCGCGCGCACGTCAACGATCGGAGTCTCTGCGGTAACGGTGATGGTGTCGGTCAGGCCGGGAAGACCGAGCTGCGCATTCACGGTAGCAGTGAGTGACCCGCTGAGCTCGATGCCGTTCTGTTCAAAAGGAGTCCATCCGGCGAGCGTGAAACGCACCTGGTACGTGCCTGGTCGGAGATCTTCGATGCGATACCGGCCGTTCCCGTCGGTGAGTGCCGAACGCGTGGTCTCGATGAGCGCCGGGCTCCTCGCTTCGACGAGCACGCCAGCCAACACGTCTCCGGCGGGGTTTCGTACCAAGCCGGCGATTGCGGGCTGAGCGGCTGCCGCCGTCGGGCCGCCCGCTAACAAGGCCACGACCACCAACCCCTTCAAGTTAACTCCTTCTCTGACAAACCTATGCGGTGGGCGTTGATCTTCTCAGATTGCGACTCCCTAGTAAAGATTCGGAGCTGACCTGTCAATTTTGCCAGTCCAACCTGTCAGAGTCGTCAGTTTCCGGAGCTGTCGCTGAGGCGTACGGTATTCAGCCATGGAATCCGAAGCGAGAACGATGCTCCACCCTTCGGGGGCGACGAAATCGCGCCGTGAGACCGTGGAGCGAGTCGAAGCGTACCTTCGCGCGCACATCGATTTTCCGACGCGCGTTTCCACACTCAGTCGCATCGCCGGTCTCAGCGAACGCGGCCTCCGCGACGCTTTCTACTGCGTCCACGGCATGAGTCCCAAGCAATGGATGGTCGCTGAAAGGCTGAAACAGGTTCACAGCATGTTGAGCGACACCGACTCGACGGCCATCAGCGTCACTGGGGCGGCGACGAGGTACGGATTTTTTGAACTGGGACGGTTCGCGGCAACCTACAAGGAGGCATTTGGAGAAGTCCCGTCAGAGACGCTGCGAAGCGCGACACGGAAATCCGCTCAGACCATCGCACAGAGACAAGGGGACGCCGATGTTTGCACGCGGTAGCGAACTCAGGGTGAATGATCGGTCCGACCGTCTACCGTGGAGCGCATCCGTTCACGCGTTTGACGGTCTTCGCGATACCCGGCAGCGGAACACGAACCTGCGGCGTGGCGCCGACGAGCCGGGTGAAATGATTTGGGAATCTCCGGCGATTCGACTGGCCCTCCGGCAGGCCGAACAGGTTGCCCCGCTGCCCTCAACGGTGCTCTTGCTCGGAGACACGGGTGTAGGAAAAGAGGTTCTGGCGAACACGATCCATGAGTTGAGTCCGCGGCGTCACCGGCCGATGGTGCGTGTCAGCTGCGCGGCCATTCCGAGTACCCTCATCGAAAGTGAACTGTTCGGGCATGAACGTGGCGCCTACACGGGCGCCGTGGGCCGGCAATTCGGACGATTTGAAACGGCGAACCACTCGACCCTGTTCCTCGACGAGATCGGTGAGCTGCCGGCCGACGTACAGATCAAGTTGCTTCGAGTCCTCCAGGATCACGTCATTGAACGGCTCGGGAGCACGCAGCCGGTCAAGGTCGACGTGCGGATCGTCGCGGCCACCAATCGCAATCTCGAAAGAGCGGTCGCCGAAGGAAAGTTCAGGGAGGACTTGTACTACCGGTTGAACGTATTCCCGATTGAGATCCCACCCTTACGCGATCGGGTCGAAGACATTGGTCCACTGGCGTGGCAGTTCATCCGCGAGTTCTCGAAATCGCTGGGCAAGTCAATTGAGTCGATATCTGTCGAGTCGATCCGGCAGCTGGAGCAGTATCACTGGCCCGGGAACGTGCGCGAGCTGCGAAACGTGATCGAACGTGCTGTCATCCTCGCGAAGAGTTCGGAGTTGACGATCACGACACCGCAACCGATCGCGTCGCCGAAGCTGCAGCCCTCGTTGACGTTGAGGACCGTGCAAATCGAGCACATTCGTGCAACGCTCCAGAGTACGAACTGGCGGATCCGCGGCGCCGGCGGCGCAGCCGAACGCCTCGGCCTGAAGCCGACGACGCTCGAGACACGGATGGCGAAGCTGGGAGTGACCCGACCGGAGCAATTCTAAAAACCGTCCCTCCCCCGCGATCAGGAAAAAATTGTAAGCCTCCGTCTAAAGCTGCTACGGCGACCGGCGCGCGGCCTTCACACTTGACCGGCGACCGGCGCGACAACTCGCGTCTATTCAGGCGTTTATAAACTGCAGCCGGCTTGGCCCGGGCGGCATTGATATTGACCGTCACACCAGAAATGCCCTCAGGTCAGGTTCCGAGCTGCCTTCGCGCTGCGATGGGGGCTCTTCTCAGTTTTGCACTGGCGCCGACGGTCGCGACGGCGCAGCCACAGGTACCGCTGGCGGACCGCGCCCGCGGCGCCGAACACGTCGTCGTTGGCCGCGTCACGTCCGTGACAGCGTCGTGGCGGCAGAATGACTTCGGCGATCGCTTGATCGTTTCCACCGTCCACGTGATGGTTGATGAAACGTTGAAAGGATCGTCCCAGTCGGCAATTGACGTCGAGGTCGAAGGCGGCACTATCGGTGGTCTCACGCTTCGCGTCTCGGACCTCGAGACGTTTGCCCCTGGCGATCGCGCCGTCTTCTATGTCCAACGCAATCGGCGGGGTGCACTGATTCCGCATCGACGCGGACTCGGGCTGCAGAAGCTTGATAACGCCGGGCGTGTATACGGCAGCGGCGTGACGCTCGAGCAGATCCGTCGTGAAGTTCGCGCAGGAGCGGCGCGCCAGCCATGAAGCTGAAACCGCTTCTGGCAACAATCGCGGCACTCGTAGCGATTCCGACGATCACAAGCAACGGCGTCGGCGCCTACGGTCTCCTCGGCTACAGTTGGGCGTCGCCGACCGTGCAGTACTACATCAATCCCACGAACATGGACGTGGCAACGTCCGCGATCGAGCCCGCGATCCGAGCCGGCGCCAGCGCCTGGCCGCAGCAGTCCGGCGCATCGTTCCTCTTCACCTTTGCGGGTTACAGCACGCAAACGACCAATACCAACGACGGCGTCAATCTCGTCATGTTCCGGAATGCGTCGAGCGGATCCGCCCTGGCGACAACCTATACGTGGTACTCCGGGACACGAATGATCGAGGCCGACATGGTGTTCTGGGACCTCGGTTTTCAGTTCTTCACCGGATCGAGTGGCTGCTCGGGCGGCTTTTACATCGAAGACATCGCGACCCACGAGTTCGGACATGCGCTCGGACTTGCGCACTCGACGGTCACCGGCGCGACGATGTACCCGTCGATCTCGACGTGCAGTCAGCAGGCGCGGTCACTCGATGCGGATGACATTGCCGGTGTCCTCGCCCTGTATCCATCAACAGCGATTGCCCCAACCGCGCCGTCGGGATTGCGGATCATTCGGTGATTGTTGATTCGGCGCGGTCTAGCGATCGCGCCCTACAGCCAGCTCCCGCAACTTGTACCGTTGCAGCTTCCCCGTTGCCGTTGTCGGCAGCAAGTCGACGAACTCGACCCAGCGAGGCCGCTTGTATATGGCCAGCCGTTCGGTGGCGAACTGTTGCAGTTCCGCCGCGAGCTCGACACCAGGATCCCGCCCCTTCGCCACGACAAACGCGATCGGCTTGATCAAACCATCCCGGTCGGCGCGGCCGGTCACTCCGCAGGCCTGAACGGAGGGGTGCTCGAGCAGCGTGTGCTCCAGTTCGATCGGGCTGACCCAGATCCCACCGACTTTCAACATGTCGTCGGAACGCCCGGCGAACCAGAAGAACCCATCCTGGTCCTGGTAATAATGATCGCCGGTGCGAATCCAGTGTCCGGCGATTGTGTCCTTCGTTTGTTCGTGACGATTCCAGTAATACGCGCAGGTTGAATCACCGCGAATGAGCAAGTTGCCAATCTCGCCGTTTGCCACCGCCACGGCATTCTCGTCAACCAGCCTGGCTTCATAACCTGGTACCAGTACGCCGCTCGAGCCGGGGCGAATCGCACGCGGCGTGTTTGAAATGAAGATGTGCAGCACCTCGGTCGATCCAATCCCATCGAGGATCTCCAGCCCAAATCGTTCTTTGAAGCGCTTGAACACCGCCGCAGGAAGGGCTTCGCCGGCCGACACGGCGACTCGAATACTCGACAGATCGAACTCTCGATCGCCGCCATGGTGCGCCAGCATCATCGCGTAGTGGGTCGGAACGGAAAAGAACAGCGTCGGACGATACCGCTCGATCGCGTCATAGACGGCCTGTGGATTCGTAGGCCCGGGCGAGAGGATGCTCGTCGCTCCGACGGAGAATGGAAAGTACATCGCGTTGCCCAGGCCGTAAGCGAAGAACAGTCTGGCAACGCTGAAGCAGCGATCCATGGATCTGATGCCGAGCACGCCACGCGCGTAATTGCCCGCACATACCACCATGTCGTGCTGCAGGTGAACGCAAGCCTTCGGTCTGCCAGTGCTGCCCGATGAATACAGCCAGAAGGCGGGTGCGTCGCGGCTCGTCGGCTCCGCGGTGAGCTCTGGCGACGCCATCTTGATGAGACTGTCGAAAGCGATCCCCTTCTCGTCGTCACCTGCGTCGGCGACAACGACGTGTTGGACCGACGGACATCGCGGCAAGGCGTCGGCCACACGCGGGCGCAGCGATGCGCTGACGACGATTACGCGTGCGCGTGAATCGTTCAGGACGTACTCGTAATCCGCTGTGGTCCACAGGGTATTGGTTGGAATTGGGACAGCGCCGATCTTGATCGCGCCGAAGAAGCTGTACACCATCTCCGGCGAATCCAGCATCAACAGCACGACGCGCTCTTCGGGACGAACCCCTAGTTCGTGCCGGAGAGCAGAACCTACCCGATTGACGTTTTCCTGCAGTGCCGAGTAGGAGATGCGTCGATCGCCACACGCAATCGCAATCGCATCCCCTCGGCCTTCGTCGAGATGCCGGTCAACGAAATACGTGGTCGCGTTGAAAACATCAGGCAGGGTCGACACGTGTCACGTCCGCCGCCTCGCTCACTGGCTCGTCGTCGGACGGCGCTCGTCGTTGAACCCGAAGGCGTACAGCGTTCCGTCGTGAGTTCCAACGTACACCTGGCCGCCGTTGCTCCAAAAACTTCGCGGCGACGCGAAGGCCGTCATCCCCGTGCCGCTGTTCCATAAACGCTTGCCCGTTCCGCCATCGTACGCATGAAGCACCGCCGGGGTGCCTCGCCCCGTCGCAGTCGTCGGCGCGCCGGATGCGAGCGTGAACACGACGCCATTAACAATGAGTGGCGTCGCCGCGGCCGAAAGGTTGTGAGAGACCCACCCTGGTTCGAGCGATAGGGCACTGCCGGCATCGGCCAGTTTCATCGCGACCACTGCGCCGGCCGAAACCGCACCGTTGGTCGGCGAGACTCCTGCCGCAAGTGCTCCTGCCACTGGAACCAGGAGCCATGTCGATCCTGCCGGCGATGTCGTGGCTGTCGCGCCCGCGGGTGCTGCCGGCGCCTCGGACGCTGCCGATTGCTGCCAGGCCGCCAACGCATCGGCGCTGACCGAACCCCCTCTCGCCACGAGCGGCTTCGACACGAACAACGGCGTTGAATGATTCTGTCCACCAAGCGATGTCACGTCGAGCAGCACGACCGTCCCGTCTTTCGTGGCAGCGGCAACGATCTGCTTGCCGTTGTGGCTGATGATCGTCGGCCCGGTGACAAACTCAGTGCCCGGCTGCGTGAACCAGTCCTTCACGGTCAGCGTCTTCGGATCAAGGGCGACGATCGCATTGGCTTTACCCTCTCCGCTCGTCCGGCCTGCTCCGATCGACGCGATGAGGGTGTTGTCAGAAGTGAAGGCTACGGCGCCGACGACCGGGCCGCCGTTTGTCTTCCATGAGACTACGTGTTTCGCATCGCTATCGAGATCGATGGCCCAGACGCCGCTTGGCGCACCGCCACACTCTCCCAACGTCGCCGCATACAACATGGTGCCGACGCCGACGGGCGCCGACCACCGCGCGTTCGCAGGAAGGAACGGAGCAGGCCGTTGAATGTCTTTCCCCGATGGGAGACCGACGACGTGCAACATGCCGTCGCTGGCAATCACGTAGGCAACACCGGATGGTCGAAACAGCATGCCGAATGCGCCACCTTGTTCGACCGGCGGTGCACCCGGGATCCGATCAGGTTGTTGGCCACCACGGCCGGCGCCCGGCGGTGGTGGTGCACCACCGCCGCGAGCGGCGCCGGGTGCAGCACCCGCGCCCCGCGCGCCTCCCCCGGCGTCGCCACCCGCGCGTCCGGGACCCGCTGCGCGCCCCTCGAGCGGCACGCCTTCACCAGGCTCTCCAAGCAAACTTCGGTATCCGACCGCACCACGACCGAAGCTCAGTCCTGCGGCGCCGGCGGTTGCCGAGGCGTCCAATCGGACGATGCGAGTTGCCGCGGAGGTGATGCCGCCCGGACATTGCGGCGTCGCGGCTGGCATCGCGGCATCGAAATGCCGCTGCCACACGACATAGCCAGTGTCGTTATCGATCGCATACACATTGTTCGAGCTGCCGGCAACAATGGTCATCGGCACGAATAACGTCACGCCTGCTGCGCTGACGCCCTGCGCGAGACCGTTCAAGCCGCGCGGCTGGTTCTCGAGCTTCGATTTCCACTGAAGCTCGAACCCCGGCTTCGACATCGCGGCGACCGACAGCTTGTCGTCGACACGGACCCACGACGTGCGCTGCGCATCGGCAAACGCGGTGAGCCACTGCGAGCCGCCGCGACCCGGTTGACTGAACACGACACCGCCAGCGAGAACGGTGGCGACGATTGCGAGCACTGCGCGCCTTGTCATTTGGCAACCCCGAAGCAATAAAGCGTGCCGTCAAACGTGGCAATATAGGCACGCCCGTTCGCGACTGTGAGTCCACTGAAGTGGTTCCACGATTCGATTTGACTGCCGCTCGACCAGAGTTCCTTTCCTGTCTGGCCGTCGAGGGCGTAGAGCGCGGCGCGACGTGACGTCGGAATCCTGCGCGCAGGGCCTGAGCTGAGGCCGCCGCCATACACCGAGCCGCCTGATTCGTCCCAGGCGCGATCGGGCATCACTTGCGAGGCGTCTTCGCCGGCTGCGTACGCGAACACGACGCCGTTGGCGATGACGGCTTCTTCGGCGAGATCCATGTCGCGCGACAGCCAGGCCGGCGTCAGCTGCCACTTGCCGGCACGCTCCTCGAGTTTGAATGCCGCGACGCCGCCGCCTTTCGGGCGCGCCTGTTCGATCGGCGCCTTGAACTGCGTGCTCACGGGACCCCAGAACGGCATGAGAACCCATTGCGCGCCCTTTTCATCCTGCCAGGCGCTGAGTGCACCCCATACGCCGCGTGCGTCAAATGCCTGTGCGTCGTTACAGACCAAGGGAGTCGTGTGCAGGGTGCTCCGATGGTCTTCGCCGCCGAGCGCCTCACGATCCAGTAGCCACAACCGGCATTCCTTGCTCGTGCCGACGAGAAACTTGCGATTTCGATAGTCGAACGCGACTGGCGTCGTGTTGACGTCCAGATCGCGGCGCCACAACCAGTTCGCGTTCGGTGCCGCGAAGTAGTCGGCGAGTTGCAGTTGTTTCTTCGCGTCCAGTTTGACGCCGACGATGCCGTTGCCGAGGCGCTTGTTCACCGGATCGAACTGCGCATCGCCGGTGCCGAGATACACCGTCCCGTCCGACGCGATCGACGCGCCGCGGCGGCCCCAGAGACCGCCACCTGCCGGAATGAATGCACTCCCGCGCCGCGACGCCAGATCGTACGAATAGAACGCATTCGTCAGTCCGCCGCACCCCTGAGCGGTGGCCGTGTAGATCACCCCGTTGTGCAGGTTGAGCGCGTACGGCTTGCCGCCGCCAGGAATGAACTTCTCCGCCGGCACGACATCCTGACCGTCGACCAGGTTAATCTGCCGCAGCCGCCCGTCCCACGAGACCGCATACACGGTGTACTTTCCCGGTGACGCTTCCGCCATGGTCGGCACCGCGGTCTGTCCACCAGGACACAACGTATCGTTGGTCCCGCCCGGATTCGCCAGCGTGCTGTCAAAGTGACGGTGCCAGATCTGACGGCCAGTGGCGACGTCGATGCCATACAGATCGTCGGACACGCCCGCCACAACCGCGAGTTCGCGGGTGCCCTGCGGTGTTGTCACCCGCTCGGCCACGAGCGGAGCAAACAGGTTGTGCATCGCGCGCGGTGTGCTTTCGAGCTTCAACTTCCACTGCAGCTTCATGCTCCCGACGTTGGCGGGAGTAAATATCTTCTCGTCGCGCACCCAACCCGTTCGTCCGTTGTCGACGCCTTCGGTCAGAAAGTCGACGGCGCCGATTGTCGCGGTTGAACAGAGCAGGAAGACAACGCCTGTCCTCACAATATGCATTCGCTTGGTCCTCACAGCAGGAGGCAATCATACGCAGCGGCTGAGCACTCGACAAGCGGACCGCAGGACCCGGCACGTGCCGCCTAAGAAGGTAGCGGTTTGTGGACCGGTCGCCGCGGGAGAGGGCGTCGTGCGTGTTTGCGCCGGACAACTAGACCACGGAACCGCACGGGAATAACGAGCCACGGAAAAACACGGATCAACACGGATTTCCTAATTTCAGTTATCGCTGTGTTGATCCGTGTTCATCCGTGGTTTCTCTTGGGGAGTAACGAACCCACGGAAGGGACACGGACGAACACGGGTTTCTTAATTCAGTTGTTCTCCGTGTTGATCCATCCGTGGCTCACCTTTTGTCCGTGTTGATCCGTGTTCATCCGTGGTTTCTCTTGTCCGGGTGGACGACGAAAACCACGGAAACGCACCGGAATAACGAGCCACGGAAAAACACGGATTAACACGGATTTCCTAATTCAGTTATCTCCGCGTTGATCCGTGTTCATCCGCGGTCCCTTTTTGTCCGGGTGGACGACTAAAACCACGGAAACGTAGGGGAATAACGAACCACGGAAGGACACGGACGAACACGGATTTCTTAATTCAGTTGTCTCCGTGTTGATCCATCCGTGGCTCACCTTTTGTCCGTGTTGATCCGCGTTCATCCGTGGTTTCTCTTGTCCGGGTGGACGACGAAAACCACGGAAACGTAGGGGAATAACGAACCACGGAAGGACACGGACTAACACGGATTTGCTTAATCCAGTTATCTCCGTGTTGATCCGTGTTCATCCGTGGTTTCTCTTGTCCGGGTGGAACCACCGAAACGCACGGGAATAACGAGCCACGGAAAAACACGGATGAACACGGATTTCTTATTTCAGTGATCTCCGTGTTGATGGGAGTGCAGAAATTTCGTGTGCGGGGCGGTTGATCTCGTCTTCACCATGAAAACGAGAGGGCGTGTGGGCGTTGGCGTCCAGGGGCCCGGCAGCCGTCCATGCGCGAGTTCATTCTACGACGCGGGGGTGGTAAAGCGAGCGTCGAAGAGAATCGCAAACTGCTGCATCGCGAGGTGCCAGTGGTTGCCCGCCTTGCCGCCCCAGCGTGCCGTGATGTTGCGTAGTGCGAGCCAGATCAGTTTGGTCGCCACACGTCGAGGGCCCTTGAGGCCATCGGTGACGGCGATGAGGATGTCCTGGCAGCCGCGGACTTTGAGATCCGTGAAGACCTTCATCCAGAATTTCGCGCCTTCGGTCTGCTCGATCCAGCGGCCAAGGACGTCGCGAGTCCCGTTCGGCAGGACCGCCAGCTCATCGAGCTCCTCGACGGACAAGGGGCCCTTGCCCCACAAACTGATCGAGAATCTCCGAGGGAACAGGAGGCAGCGGCGCATCAGGCGCCAGGCTCTTTCGTTTCCGGGGCGGCATAGGCTCTCCTCATGCTATGCCTCACACACAGAATTCCTGACACTCTCATGTCTTAATTCAGTGATCTCCGTGTTGATCCGTGTTCATCCGTGGCCACCTTTTGTCCGTGTTGATCCGTGTTCATCCGTGGCTCCTTTTGTCCGTGTTGATCCGTGTTCATCCGTGGCCCGTTTTATCCGGGTCAATCCGTGTTCATCCGTGGCCCCTTTTGTCCGTGTCGATCCGTGTTCATCCGTGGCCCCTTTTGTCCGTGTCGATCCGTGTTCATCGTGCTGCATCCGTGATCCTCTTGTCCGGGTAGATCGGTGGGTCATGTCGCCTGGCACCCGCCAGTCAGCATTACGTCGCCCGCTTAGGCGCGCATCTATTCGGTCCGGAGCGCTTCAGCGGGATCGACGCGAATCGCGCGTCGCAGCGGCGCCCAGGTTGCCAGTAGAGACACGGTCATCAGGCAGACGACCGGCAGCCCGAAACTCCCCGGGCTGACAGGTTCGATGCCGAAGAGAATCGTCTGGACGAATCTCGCGAAATACACGCCGCCGGCCAGGCCCAGCGCCACGCCGACAATCAACGCGATTGCCACACGGCCGGCGACCGCCTTCACAACCGCGGCCGGCTGCGCCCCAAGCGCGAGTCGAATACCGATCTCGCGAGTCCGCCGCACGACGGCATAACTCAGTACGCCGTAGAGTCCGACTGCGGCGAGCACGAGTCCCAAAGCGGCAAAGAAACCTGAGAGGACGGCGAGCAGACGTTCCCGCAGCAGCGTGTTCTCGATGAGCGCTGTCTGAAGCGTGACGTCGACCAGTCGCAGCGAAGGATGAACCTGCGGCAGTTCCTGGCGCACACGATCGGCCAGCGTCCTGGGATCGACCATCGAACGGATCTGGATCGTGGCTCCTGGATCTGCGATCGGCGTAAAAAGGAACGGGCTCATCTCTCCACGCACGGAACCGTCACGAGTGCCGGCGACCACACCGACAACTTCATAAGTGATCGGCCGACCGGATCTCGAGGATGTCAGGCGCTGTCCGACCGCAGGCTCTCCGCGAAAATACTTGCGCACGAACACGTCGTTGACCATGACCGGCATCGGATCGGTCGCATCACTGTCCGTTGGCTGGAATTCACGACCGTCGAGGACCGCGGTGCCCATGGTTTGAAAAAACTGAGACGAGACATCGAGCCGGAACGTCTGCGCGCGACCGCCATCGGGAAGCCCGACGTTATTGCCATTGGAAAAACCCCTGAACAACGCCCAGCCGGAGAGGCTCGCGCTTTCGACCGCAGGGAGCGCCTGCACCCGCTCGAGCAGCTGGCGTTTGACGTCCCGTGCCTGCTGCGGTCCCAGTCGATCGCGTGTCTCGACCGTCAACAGCACCAGGCGTTCCGGCTTGAAGCCAAGATCCACGGCCAGCAAGCGATCGAACGATCGCATCAGGAGGGCAGCGACGAACACGATCATCAGACTGAACGCGACTTGAGCCGTTACGAGCGACCGCGCCATGCCAGTTCTGATCGTGGAACCGCGCTGCCCGAGAGCGACGATCTCACCGGGCCCGCCAGCCGACGCTCGAAGTGCCGGCGCGATACCGAAAAGAACCGTGGTGAGACAGCCGAGCGCCGACACGAATGCGAGGACTCGCCAATCAAGCCGCACGTCGAGGTAGACGGGATTCTCATTGGTCGTCAGCATCCCCACGATCACCGGGACCGCGGTACGAGACGCGAGCACGCCCAATGCGGTCGCGGCGAGGGTGATGACGCCCGATTCCATCAGGATCTGCTGCAGCAAGCGGCCCCGTCCGGCGCCAATCGATGCCCGCAATGCCATCTCGCGCGTGCGCGCCGCACCGCGGGCGAGCAAGAGATTGGCGACGTTGGAGCACGCGATCAGCAACACGAGTCCAATGATCGCGCCAAGGATCAGGAGCGGACGCGCGAAGTCCTCTCGCACCTGAGAGTAACCGCTGGCTGCGGTGCGAAACTCCAGTCGCGATCCGGGCGCGCGGCGGCCGTCCTTGCCGACAAACTCGTCATCCTCGAAATTGGCGAACGCCGTTTGCGCGATCGCCTGCGCCGCCTCGGGCGTTTCGTTGCCGGCCAGCCGTCCCCACACCTGCAACCAGTTCCAGGTGGACGACTGCAATGACTCTCGATTGAACATCATGTTCGGGATCCAGACGTCGGTCAGCACGCCCGGCTGCGCGCCACTGAATCCCGGTTGTGCGACGCCGACAATCTGGTACGACCGTTGTTCGAGTTGAATCCACGAACCGACCACGTGTGGATCGGCGTGAAGGCGTCTCGACCAGAAGGCATGGCTCACGACCGCGACCGGGTGCGCGCCAGGAGTCAGATCATCCGCGGGCTGAAGCACCCGGCCGATCATCGCGGTCACGCCAAGCGCGTTGAAGGCGTTCCCCGAGACGAACTGCGTCCGGAGCTTTTCCTCGACGCCGCCACCGTCGGGCAAGATCGCCTGTCGGAGGGACTGGTAACTCATACTGAAGACTTCCGCGCGCGGCGCAACGGTCTGCTGTATCCGATCGAGTAACGGATAGCTGAAGAGTGCCGTGAACCGCAGATCGGCGTTGTTGCTCGCCCGACTCAAGTAGACCAGGCGGTTGGGATCGCGGACGGGCAATTGGCGGAGGATCAACGCATCAATCAGCGAGAACGCCGCCGTGCATGCGCCAATGGCGAGACTGAGCGACACAATCGCCGCCGACGAGACCGCGGCATCCTTGCGCAGCAGGCGCGCGCCAAGCCGCAGATCGCGCCACACCGAATCGAGCCACCCCAGGAGTTTCACGTCGCGGCTTTGGTCTCGCAGCGCGAGCCGATTACCGAACTGCACGGCGGCCCGGGCGAGCGCCGCGTCGTGCGACAGGCCGGCCGCCTCGAGTTCCGCGGCGCGCGCCTCGATGTGGAACTGCTGCTCGTCGTCGAGCTCGTCGTGGAGAGGATCCGGCCGCACGACGTTCCTGAATCGGGACCACCAGGACATGTCTGCCTCCGATACGCTCGATCAGATCCGCTGAAGGACTTGCATCGGGAGGGCGCCTTGCAGTGCGTCACTTCGTGCCATACATAGATTTCTTAGTAAGCAGACTGAGCATAGATCACTCCGGTGATCGACGCAAATCGTCGATCTGAATCCTAGCGGGATGGCTTTCGCCTTGTGTGCGGTGTGCGCGAGACAATGCCTGTCAGCGAGTCGAACACTTCATCAGTGATCGGGGCGACGTCGTCGTCCTGCCGGTTCGACCAGACCCTGAACGTCACGTCCATGATCGACAGCGTCAGACCGGTGAGCAGTCTTGCGGTGATCTCACCGCCGCTTCGATACCGGGCGGCAAACGCCCCGGTGACCGCGTCCTCGACGTCGGCGCGCCGCGAGAGCTGAGCCTCGCGCGCCGCGACGCTGCTGCTCGCGATCTTCACGATTTGCCGGGTGCGGCGTTGTGCCGCGGCTTCCGCGGCCACCCGCTGCACAGTGTGACGGACGACCTGCAGCGGCGAGAAGGTCGTCGGCGCATGATGAATCGCCTCGGTCAGCAAATCGCGGTACCGAATCATGCCCTGCCCCATCAAGTCCGCCTTCGACGCGAAATAGCGAAAGAAGGTTCGCGTCGACACACCCGCGGCCCGCGCGATGTCGTCGACCGTGGTTTCCTCGAAGCTCGTCGCGGCGAACAGATCCACAGCGGCATCCCAGATGGCGCTGCGAACGAAGTCCTGCTTGCGCGTGTGGAGCGGGCTGAGGCGGGCGGTCGGCGACCTGGCTGTCATGGCGCCATTGTAGGCTGAATACGTCACTATTGTCACATTGTGTTGACTTTGGCATTAGGTGTCATATAAGCTACGCGAAGTGTCGAATTGAGAAAGGACCGAATCGTGAAAGGCCTGATCGTCTTCGGACTCGTCATCGCCATCAGCGCCGCGGCCCGGACCGCGTCCCCGGGACAGCCGGCACCGGCTTCAGTCGCCGGCAGTTGGACGGTGCGCGCGGATGTGTCCGGCAACCAGAGCGAATCCACCTGCACGTTCACGCAGAAGGACGCTGACTTGACCGGCAACTGCACCAGCGATCGCGGCACGGTGACGATCAGCGGGAAGGTCGACAGCAAGACGGTGAGCTGGCAGTTCGACACCCAGTACGAAGGACAAACGCTCACGGTCTACTACAGCGGCACACCGCAATCGGCGGAAAAAATCACCGGCACCATCAACGTCCAGCCGATGAACGTCAGCGGCGAGTTCACCGCCACCAAAACCAAGTAAGCGGCGGCGCTTCGTTGGGCGTCACTTCAACGGTTGAACGGGTATTCCTGGATCCACTTGAATCGGCGGCCGACGATCGGCAGCTTGGTGTGGTCCAACAACTGCAATGACATGCGGATCTTGTGGCCATCCATCTCGCCGTCCAGTGAGAGCGTTTGCGCGTCGCGACGATCGAACAACAGCCGCGAGTGCCACGTTTGATTCGCGGGTCTGGTCAACGTGATCACTTTGGCACCGTCATCGGTCTTCGCCGGATAGAACACGAACGTGCTGTCCATTCGTTGGAACACGAGCACGTTTGCGTTCTGAACGATCACTCGCCTCCAGCGGTCGTAGTCGGTGACGAGTGACGCGCGCTCAACACCATCAATCGTCATCGTCTCCACATCCCAGATCCCGTACAGCGCCGGCTTCGGCGCGCCACCGCCGTACGTGAACCAGCTCTTTCGCGCCGACACCACATTCATCCCAATGAGGTACGCGGCGAACACAATCTGCCCCGCCGTCATGATTCGCCGCGGCCTGAATCCGACAAACAACGGCGGCTGGGTTGATGGAAGCGCCGGCCGGTCGAGAACCAGGACGTTCAACAGACGCCGAGCGTCGGGCGCAAGGAGGACGAGGGACATCAGGATCAGGTGAAACGAGAAAAGCTTCACCGGGACGTCGTAGGTCATGTTCAGGACGAAAATCTGAATCGAATCCGCGAGCAGAATCAGGGCGCCGACAAGTGACAATCGCGGAATGAACAGGCACACGGCGGCCGACAGTTCTGCGACGCCGGCGAACCGCTCGTACGCCGATGAGGCGCCAATCGAGGCCCACAACACGCCCATCGGTGAGAAATACCCGAACGGTTCGACCAGCCGCGTCAGCGATGGCGCCGGCATCTGCAACGGGATCGCCTTGACCATTCCATACACCAGCATCGTCGATCCGGTCGCGAACCGCAGGAACAGCCGGAACCATTTGTTCAGCGTGACGTACTGTGTGCGCTCCCGATCGAGCACTGACCAGCCGACCGTCGCCGCTGTCGCGATCACGAGCAGGCACAACGCGGCAATCCAGTTGAACGTCTTGTCTCCGCTGCCACTGCCGGTAATCACGAGAGGACGAGTGATCCCAAACACGTGGACCGCGGTCCAGGTCACCAGGTTCTTGAATGGAGGCAGCTCTTCGAGTGAAGGCATATCCGAGCTCGGAATAAACCCCCCGAGCATCTGCGTCGTCAGCGCGTAAAGACCGAAGTAGACGAAGCAGAAACGGAAGGCGACGCGCGTCATTCGACTCCACCGCTCGGTCGTAGGCGCGGTCGTTTCGACTTCGATCGTGGTGGACGAACCGAAACTGAGCATGTGCCCTCCTTCACCGAAGACGACGGGCCGGTCCCTTGCCGAACACGTGCTCACGCGCACGTTGAGCGGCCTCGAACAACCCAACGGACTTCAATCGCTCGTTGAACCGGCCGTCGACGCGAAAGTAATCCCACTGCGGAGCCACGGCAAGATGGACGAGCGCAGGATCGCGTCCTTCTATCGCTGCGTCCAGGTAGCGAAACGCCTCGTCGAGAGTGCCGACCTCGGCGAAGAGCAGCGCGAGCTGCATCGGCGGCCCCTTGGCGTTCAACTGAAGCGCATAGCGCACGATTGCTGGACGGCCGCCACGCCGGTAGAGATTCTCCAGTTCTTCGACGAGCGGCGCAGGGGCACCGGCAGCGCGCGCGTGCGCCAGAGACTCCGTCATGTGACGATCGATCTCTCCCTTCATCAGGTACGCCCCGGCAAGGTACTCGCGCGCCAGCAAGTGCGAGGGATCGAGGTCGAGCGAGCGGTTCGCCCACGCGATCATGTCGTCGTAGCGCCGCTGGTTCCAATATGCGAGGGCGATCTGCAGGTGCACGGCTGCCGATGATGGATTGCGTTCGAGTGCTTTCTGTTTGGCCGCCAGTCCTTCCGGGAGCTGTCCGAGTGCTTCGAGCAGCCGCCCGTATAACAACCATCCTTCGGTGTGATCGGCGTTCAGTTCGAGCGCGCGCTCGAGGCTCCGACGCGCGCCGTTCCAGTTCCAATCACTGAGGAACAGCACTGTGCCGAGCGCCACCTGCGCATCCGCATTGGCAGATTCCATCGCCAGGGCTCGAAGCGCCGATGTCCGGGCCTCGGCGTAGGCTTGCGATGGCGGCGCGATTCGCAACTCGGCTTCAGCGCAATGCGCGACCGCCAGGCCGGCGTGTGCCGCCGCGTAATTGGGATCACGCGCGACG
This sequence comes from Vicinamibacterales bacterium, assembly GCA_035491715.1. Lineage (GTDB taxonomy): Bacteria > Acidobacteriota > Vicinamibacteria > Vicinamibacterales > 2-12-FULL-66-21 > JALZOC01. Next base: position 28,897 of record DATJKH010000037.1, read on the forward strand.
GCAGCACGAAACGCTTCGACGGCACGCGGAACATCCGCTCTCGACGCCGCCATCAAGTGCGAACGGCCGCGGCCGATCAATTCAGACACTTCCGGGTTTGCAGGCAGTACACCGACGGGCCATTTCATTGACAGCGGCTCAGCGTGGGTGGTTCTGCGCTCGACCTCGGCAGCGAACCGATACCCCGCGCGAGCGACGGTTTCGATGTACTCGTCCGGACCGAGCGCCTTTCGTAGTGCGGAAACGTAGACCGCAAGTACTCCCTCCTCTACCGCCACGTCGGCCCATACGAGATCGAGGAGTTCACGTTTGGTGATCAGGTTCCCGGCGCGCCGCACGAGCGCGACGAGTACGTCCTGCGCTTTCGGTGCAAGCGGTACAGCGGCGCCTGATTTCAACAGCCGCCGTTCGGCCACGTCGAGAACGTACTCGCCGAATTCGTAGACCTCGTGCGGGCTCGTCATGCTTAGGCAAATCTTAAGCGTTGCTTCAGGATTTCAGCGTCCTCAGGAGCTTATTTCTGTTTCGGTAAGGAGGACATCATGCACGATCCATTTGTCGGTCCCTGGTCGCTGAACCCGGCTCGCTCGGAGCTTACGCCCAACCACAGGCCCAGCGAAGCGACGATGACGTGGCAGATCGACGGCGACGGCGGCTACCTGCTACTGGCGGAAGGAACGAATGAGAAAGGGCAGCGTTGTACGGAGAAGCCGCAGAAACTGATCCCGGACGGTAAGCCCTACCCCGTCGACCTTTTGCCCGGGCTGAATTGCACGACGACGCGTCCGGATCCCAACACAATCCGGGCGGAAGTGCGACGCGAAGACGGGTCGATTGCTGGCAAGGGCACCTATCAGGTCGCCGCCGATGGAAAGACGATGACGGCGAGTACCTCGGGGTTCGACTCTCAGCTGCGCCCGTTCACGATGCGGACGGTGTGGGAACGGAGGTGAATTCCACAGTGCGATCGACGGCCGCACATTCGTGATATATTGTGCGGCCACATATGGCTCCACACACTGACATCAAACGCGGCAGCGCCGAGCTGATGGTCCTCGCGGCCCTCGAGCACCGCGCCCGCCACGGCTATGAAATCGCCAAGTTGATTGACGATCGATCGAGTGGCGTGCTGCGGTTCCACGTCGCATCCCTCTACCCGATGCTGTACCGGATGGAACGGCGTGGCTGGATCGACGGAAAGTGGATCGAAAAGGCCGGCCAGCGTAAGCGACGGTACTACCGGCTCACCGGCGCCGGGCGGAAGGTGCTTGCCGACCAGCGCAGCACCTGGCGCGAACTCCTGAACGCGTTGCAACAGGTCGCCGGTCTCGAAACCGGCAGGTGATTGTTCATGGACTTCCGGAGCTACGTTCGCGAGCACCTTCCGGCTCTCAACGTCGTTCGTGAAGAGGAGATTGTCGAGGAACTCTCACAGCATCTCGAAGATCTCTACCAGGACGGGGTGGGATCGGGTCTCGACCACGATGCCGCATGGGCGCGAGCGACCGCGGCGCTGCCGAAAGCGGCCGAAGAGCTTGCCGCCGCCATCCGCACCTCGAGCCGCTCGCCGGCCGGCCGCGCACACGATATCGTGCGCGCCCACCTGGACGAACCCCCTCGTCGCTTCGGAGGCCCCATGCTCACCTCGTTTCGCCGCGATCTCCGCTATGCGCTTCGAACGATGCTCGGCGAACCAGGCTTCACCGCCGTGGTCGTCATCACACTCGCACTCGGGATCGGTGGAACCGCGGTGGCCTACAGCGCCATCGACGCCATCGTGTTACGACGACCTCCCATCACGGATCCGGATCGCGTCGTGAGCGCGTACATGCTCTACGCCGCACGCGCGACCACCAATCCAGCCGCCGGCAATCAAGTCGGCGGCGCGTCGTATCTAGATTACGTGGACTTGCGAGACAGCCATGTCCTGCACGGACTTGCGGCCTTCACCGGTGTAGAAGTCACCGTCGATCTCGACGGCGAGCCTCAGCGGATCCCCGGCCAACTGGTCACCGGCAACTTCTTCGAGGTGCTTGGCGTGCCAGCGGCAATCGGCCGCACGTTGAACATGGACGATGACCGGCTTGGATCGCCGGTTCGTGTGGCCGTTCTCTCGTACGGCACATGGCAGCGCCGGTTCGGCGGTGATCCAAGAGTGATCGGTCGGTCGCTCTCGCTCAACGGAAATGCCTACATGGTGATTGGAGTGGCTCGCCGCGGTTTCGCCGGTCCCCTCCTCGGTGATGCAGCGGAGGTGTGGGTGCCGATGGCGGTGCAACCGGAAGTGCGACCGCCATCGGCAGGCGCACTTCGGCAGCGGTTCGCGGACATGCGGTTACTGGAGGCCCGGGACGTGCGCTGGCTGGCCATGATCGGAAGGCTGCGTCAAGGGACGTCGGCAACTGAAGCCGCTGCAGCTCTCGACGTCGTCGGTCGGCGGCTGCAGGCCGCCTATCCGGAGTCCAACGGCGATCTCAGCGCGACCGCGCTGCCGCTCGGCTCAGGTCCCGGCTTGCGCCAGGAGGCACAGCCGCTGCTGCGACTACTTGCTGTCGCGGTGACGCTGGTGTTGTTGATCGCCTGCGCAAACGTCGCCAGCCTTCTGCTTGCACGTGCGGTCACACGCCGGCGCGAGGTGGCAGTGCGAATTGCTATTGGCGCCGGCCGGCGTCAGCTCGTGAGTCAATGGCTGACCGAGTCGATTCTCCTGGGCTTGATTGGATCGTTAGGTGGACTGCTTGTCGCCTATTGGGGGATTCCGATTTTGTACGGGGCGATCATTCCCCAGGGAATCGACGTCAACATCAATCTCCGCGTGTTGATGTTCACGATCGCGATTGGTGCGATGGCTGGCGTGATCTTCGGCCTGGCACCTGTTATCCAGTTGCTGCAACCCGAGGCACTCACGGCGCTGCGGGATGAAGGGGGGGCTGTTGCGAGCGGGATACGGGCCACACGCGCTCGCAGCGCCTTCGTCATCCTGCAGGTGGCGCTCAGTCTCGTGCTGCTCGTAGGTGCCGGCCTATTTCTGCGCACATTGCAACAGGCATATGCCGTTGACCTTGGTTACAACGTCGACCGGATGCTCCTCGCCGCGATCGAGCCAGGGGATCGCTACCAGCCCGCAGCAGCGCAAGCGTTTTACGCAGACGTGCTGGACCGAGTGAACGGTCTGCCTGGAGTCGTCGCCGCGGGGGCGGCACGCGTCACCGTGCTGAGCGGTGCATCGCGAACGGTCGCGGTCAGTGTCGACGGCCGCCCAGTACAACCCGATCGAAGCAATGCCATCCCTGTGCGGGTGAACGTCGTGAGCGATCGGTATCTCGATACGATGGGCATCCCCCTCGTCATGGGTCGCAACTTTCAGAGGAGCGATCTCCCGACCGGCACACGCGTCGCGGTTGTGAGTCGAGCGCTGGCCAACCGGCTCTGGCCACACGAGGACCCGGTCGGCAAAACGCTTCTCTCGTCAGGCCCGCTGCTCGTCGTCGGCGTTGTGCCCGACACGGTGTATCGCAGGGCGACAGACCGGCAGGTGCTCCCGGTCTACTATCTGCCGCTGTCGCAAAACTACGAGGCCTCGGTGACTTTGCACGTGCGGACCGAAGACGATCCGATGACGTTGCTGCCGGCAATACGGCGGATCGTCGGCGAGATCGATTCCCGAGTCGCACTGGTGCGACCGCGCCGCCTGGAGGAGGAGTTCAGCCGTTCACTCCTCGAAGAACGGACGATGGTGAAGTTCGTCGGCGGGCTGAGTGGTATCGCCCTGGTCCTTGCAGCGGTCGGGCTCTACGGTGCGATGTCGTACGCGACGCGACAGCGAACTACTGAAATCGGCGTCAGGCTTGCGCTGGGCGCGAAACCGGCATCGATTCTCAACATGATCGTGCTGCGCGGGCTGCGGCTCGTGGCGGCCGGAGGAGCATTCGGGCTTGCCGGCGCCTTCGTCGCCGTGCGCTTCGTCAGGAGTCTTCTGTTCGGTGTCGAGCCCACCGACCCGCTGACGTGGATTGCCGTGTCGACTGCACTGATGATCGTGGGCGTTTTGGCCTGCGCCGTCCCCGCCCGGCGCGCCATGCGGGTCGACCCGGTCAGGGCGCTAAGGAATTCTTGATTCTGCCCTGGCCAGTGTCGCGGCAGATCCAGTGGCCATCGCGTCGTAATAGCTGGTGAAACGCTGCGGCTCGGGAGCGCTGTTATAGGTCTTCAGATTGTTCGCCCACCGGTATCCGATCGGCTGATACAGAAGCTCGACGCTCACGGTGAACGGTCCGGCCGTCACCGCGATTGGGACTGAATAGCGAACTCGATCGGTGCCGCCAGTAAAGTCCGGATCCTCGAGCGCACTGCCGCGAACCGCAATATCTCGCTCCGCCGTTCGTTTGTCGAAGCCGCGAGGCAGCAGCCGGTTGTCTTTGAGATAGTCAACCGCCGTCAGCAGACCCGTCGTCACACCGCCGCTCGGATCGCCGAGAATGCTTTCGTAGATTTGCACTTGATCGCTGCTGCCGATCTCGGTGTAGTGCGGCTCAAATTTTTTCGCGTCGGCGTCGTTATCGTTGCCCTGGATCGATCCGTCCTGGTTCAGGGCACCGGACTCGAAGACACTGCGGCCGGCGCTGTCGCGAACGACCAGATGCAGCCACGCCCGCCGCGACGGATACGCCGTCGGCAATTTGTGACCGCCGAGATTTTCGATCGCCACGTCGGCGCGGACGCGGCCATCTTCGATTCGAACGTCGGTGAGCCGAACGGTGGCAGCGTGCGACCCGAGATACTCGACCGTCCGCTCGGCGGCGGCGGTGAGTTCCTGCGGGAGCGCGGCCACATCAAGCGTCTCTCGGTAGCGGTTCAGCATCCGCTGCATGAAGAAGTTCGCCGCAACGAACAGATGCCGCGATACACCTTCACGCGGGCGCCCGAACACACGCGTGATCGGTACCGGTTCGCTGACCTTCGGCATGTGGCAGGACTGGCAGCTCTGGACATTGCGAAACTCGCTGTGCAGCCATTCCTGATACGGCACCTGTTCGGGCAGTCGTCCGATCTCCCGACCATCGGGGCCGAGCGCGGTGGTGAACAAGGTGTGGCACGTCGCGCACATTTCCGATTGGCGTACGTGATCCGATTGCGTCGGCTGATACCCCTCTGTCGAGCTGAGCATGATGCGGCGGTGCCCCTTATCGACTTGATAGGGACCGTACTCGGGTCGCGCCGCCGGATCGGACGGCGGTTGTACGACGAATCCACCATTGAAACTGTCTGCGGTCCCCAGTTTCTCGGTGCTGATCTGATGGCACACCGAGCACGACACCCCGTCAGCGGCCTTCATTCGATCGTCGTCGCCGCGGTCGAACGGAAGGTGCGCAAAGATCCGGGCACGCTGACCTCGCACCTTGGCTTCATACCGCACAATCGGCATGTGGCACACCGCGCACTCGTCTTCGATGTCGGCCGCCGCGTTTGGGTGATCGATGGTTTCGCGGCGGACGCTCGCCTGCCAGTACGGATCGCGCGACGAGTTGGCCATCATGCTCGCGCGCCAATCGAACCCGATCGACACGTCTTCACCCGACGCCGAACGCATGCCGTTATGACACGCGACGCAGCGGTCCGACGTGTGGAACTCGACGGCGGGCTTTGCGTCGGCTGCGCGGATCGTCGTCGCGACGATGGCCGCCAAGAGCGCCAGCGCGGCGCACGCGAGCACCACACGCGTCGTGTTCATTTCCATCCCTCACGGAAGCCGCCGTCGAACCAGTCCCACATTAAATAAAAGACAAGTTGTTTCGAGCGTCCGGCCGTATTGGTCGCTGGCCATTGCAAGCCGACGTTGACGCGCACATGCTGTCGGCGATTCAGCGACACCTGGAACTGAGGTACAAGGTCGATGTTCGCGCGTGCTCCGTCCTCGAAGTCGCGCTCGCTGACGACTTCGAGCATTGGCGACCACTGCCGGCCGAGACCGTTTTCCTGGCGCCAGGTTCGGCCTCCCGCGAGGCGCCAGTAGAACGTCCGCGGCGATTTCTCCGTCGATGTTGGTTGATCGGTTCCAATTTGTGCTTGCACGAACGACTCGCCGGGAAGAATCTGACCCACCGCGCCGAAGAAGCCGAGCGTGGTTGTGCCACTGCCGAGATCACGAGCGCTGTTGCCGGTGGGAAAGACGATCTCGCCGAATCCACTCACGATCGTGTTGCGGCTCGTCAAGAACACATGTTTCAAGCCGACAGCAACATCGCCGATACCGCTGGCGCGCTCGGTGTCGGTCGTCTGGATGCTGGCGAACGGAATCGCAACCTCGAGCTGGTCGCGCACCGCGAGCCGTCTTTCGTACGCCAGCTCACTCTCCCAGTCGGGCCCATGATCCGTCGTCGCGCCCACCGTCAGAACCGTTTCGCTCTCCGGAAATGCTTTCTCTGTGCGCAGCGGGCGTGGCAGATTCAACTCTCCGCGGGCCCATCGGTTGTCAACGCACTGGCCGCGCAGGTAAGCGATGACTGCGTCGATTTGTTCAGCCGTCAGTGCGTCGACAAACGACGGCATGATCCGCGAGAAACCGCGGCCATGACCACCTTTGGTAATGATCGCCCTCCAGTCGACGTCGCGCTCAGGCGTTGTGGTCGCGCAATCGGTGAAGTCGGGATAGGTTGACGGCTTCTCAAATCCAATCGTGGTGTCGTCGGCTCCGGCACCTCGTGGACCATGGCAACCGGCGCAACCGGCATTGAAGATCGCCTCGCCAGATGTGAGACCGAGCGCAGGCGATTCCGGCTCCTGACCGAGGACCGGAACGACGCACACACTTAGAAGGGCGAGGACGAGGAAGAACCGAATGTGAAGAATGGTTACTCTATGCCAGAAGATGGTGCGGTTGCCAAGTTTCTCTTACTTCACCAGGAACAATCGATCCTGCCGACGGAGCGCCCATCGAATCTTGCCATCGGCGCTGACCATGGCATCTTCCTCTTGCGCCATGCGCACCGGTTGTCCGCCCCACTCCGGGACCGGCGTCGTCGCCTGCAATTCGATCGAGAACCACATGCTTGGAATCACCTTCGCATCGCCTCTGCCCACGACGAGGTCCTGATAGTCCCACAGTCCGATGAGCGGACCGGCACCGTGGCCGTGGAGCCCAATCGGATGTGAATACAGGCTGCCCTGTATTCCGCGCGCCTTCATGCGCTCGAGCGCTGCGGTCAGAATCTCGTTGCCGGTTCGCCCCGGACGGATCTCGGCCATGGTGATGTCCTGCAGCGCGTTGGCATTGGCGAGCGCCTTTCGCACGCCCTCGGGGGCATCGACTTCTCCTTCGCGCAGCACGTACGCCAGGTGCTGCGTGTCGGTATTGAGCCGGGCCACCGTGATCCCGACATCGCAGTGCAGCACGTCACCGCGTTCAATCACCGGGTCGTCGCCGAGACTCTCTTCAGTGACGCCTTTGCGCTGGATGTCGACTGTCGGCTGAAACCAGGTGCCAAGACCGAGATCATTCACCCGCTGCCGCCACCACCATGCGAGATCACTTGTCCGCGTCGTTCCAGGCTTGATCGTTCGCGACGAGAACATTTCCTCGGTCAGCGACCAGACGAGTTCCTGCATCCGGGCGAAGAACGCCTCTTCCTCGGGCAGTCGCACGGCAATCATCTCGAGCGGAAGGCTTTCAGCGTCGCGGAATCTCGCTGCCCACTTCTCACCGAGCGCCGCGGTCATCCCTTTGAGCTCGCCGCTCGACAGCCCGTCGGCAAACGCAAACACCGTCGATCGATCGATGCCAATCGTGCGCGGATTCCGTTGCTCGACGACTTCTTTGAGCGCGAGCCACTGTTCGTCCCCCCACAGCTCGGCCTGCTGCCCGCGGCCAACATTCGATGCGGCGTTCTTCGTCGATCGGCGCGCCTCGTACACGCCCCCCTGCGACGTTCCACCGAGCGCGATCCGTTCGACGCATCCGGCCGATGGCGCCGCGCCAGTCGATGCGCACTTATCGAAAAAGACGTAAATCGTCCGGCGGCGAGCGGCGAACGTCTCCGGCGCGACCAGCGCTGAAAAGACCGGGTCCTCGTTGTATTCGCGCATCGGCACGACCCACATGTCGATGCCGTGCTTGCGCAAGAGGGCTGGCAGGAATGTGTCAACACGCTTGCGGAGCCACTGCTGCTGAAGCGCCGCCTGTTCGCGAAGCGTGCCGAAGGGACGCTGCGCGCCGTCCTGCGCCGCCACGCTGGTCAGGGCGAGCGTTGTCAGCGCGGCAAAGACTGCCAGCCGGCATGGCACGGAGGGGATCGACGATTTAAGGCGCATGAAATGGATTCTAAGCCGACATCCGCTAGAATCGAGCGCTGCGCCGGCATTCCAGACCCAAGTAGGTATAGTTTGCGAACATGACGCTCCGATCTCTCCAGACGATCGATCCCGGAGGTGTTGCTGCGCGGCTTGGCGCCGAAGGCGAGGGGATCGTGGTCGCCATCGTCGGTACCGGCATCGACGGCAAGCACCCGCATTTCGCGCGGCACGCGAATCTCGTCCTGCCGCCGCCGCTGCAGCATTACGACCTTACATTGTTGGCGGGTAAATCAAGAACGGCGTTCAACATCGCCCGCTACGACGAGAATGCCGCCGACGATCTGCTGCTGACCTATCTGGGGAAGATCGGTAACAAACTGCTGAATGATGAAGCGTTGATCGGCCATCGATCGTTTAGCACCCATGTCGCTGGAATCGTCGCCGGATACGCTGAACAAAGTGATCAGGGAATTGAGTGGGACGCTCACGAACCCGTGATGCGCGGTGTCGCACCACGGTGCAAACTGCTGATCTTGGATGTTCTCGGTAAGAAGGACATCGGAAACGAATGGTATGCACTGATCGCACTGGACCTGGTGCGGCTGCTCAACGCGAAAACAGGCCGGCTTGCCATACACATCGTACTGACGCCGCTGAGTTTTCCTCATAATGTGCAAAACTACGCGTGCGGACACACTCCGCTCTGTGATGCCGTCAATCGCCTCGTCGAAACCGGCGTTGTCGTCGTCTGCGCGGCCGGAAATTTGGGGTACGTCGAGCTGGCGAAGAATGGCGAGAAGATCGAGCTGGTTCGGCTGGCAAGCATCACCGATCCAGGCAACGCCGAACGCGCTATCACTGTCGGCGCAACGCATCCGGTTGTTCCAAGATGGTACGGTTCATCTTTCTTCTCCAGCCGCGGCCCGACGCTCGATGGCCGCATTAAGCCCGACCTTCTCGCACCCGGTGAGCGGATTTGGTCCTCAATTCCGTCGTCGCCAGCCTCGGAAGGTGGGACCGACAAACAGAAGCTGGTGAAAAGACATTTGGCAACATACGGACAGCTCGATGGCACGAGCATGGCGGCCGCGCATGTCGCGGGAGCCGCCGCAGTGCTATTGTCGGCACGTCCGGACTTGATCGGTCATCCGGAAGAAGTGAAAAAACTCATTCTTTCTTCTGCCACTGACCTCGGACGAGCGCGTGAGTTTCAAGGGCATGGCCTCTTGAATCTGAGCAGAGCGCTTGGAGATACTGCGGAAGTCCACGACGCACAGGACCCTGCGCAAGATTCCGCCGCAGTGGCAAACAGCAGGTCGGCGCAGATTGTCGTCGACAACAAGCCGGTGTCGGGTGGACTCGAGGCAGGGGCAAAGCCGTACACGCTGGCGGTGTCGTACATTGGCGAGCAGCGCGATTACGTGTACAGCGTCGTTCAGGCGTTCCGCGATGCTACCGGCCTGGACAGGGAAAACATTTTCTATGACAAATACCACCCCGATATCCTGAGCCGTCCCGATCTCGATTTGTATCTGCTCGATGTTTATGGCGAGAAGTCGGAACTCGTAGTCGTGTTCCTCAGCGCCGGCTACGAACAAAAGAGGTGGACCGGTGGGTTGGAATGGCGAGCAATTCGCAGCCTGATCACCGATAGGCAGGCCGATGCGATCATGCCGGTGCGGCTCGACGACACTCCGATTAAGGGAATCCTCGGAATCGACGGCTACTTGTCTGTTTTCAAGCGCGAGAAACCGGACTATCGAATGGACCCGGAGTACGTCGCCGACCTAATCGTGAAACGGCTGCGGGCGAATCGGAAGCCGAGGATCCATTAACAAGTGGCTAGCTCTCCGCAGTTTCCAGGACAACCAACCCGCCTGTCGGGCTCAATCTGATTGGCGAGGTCACACGCCTCGCCGCGAAATGTGTTCGCACGAACAAATCGTCGTCACTCCTGAAGCCGACGTGGTGAGCAGATGTGGCCGCGCGCTGGTCGCATCCCAAAAGTCTGTCAAGAGATCTCGAAACGCCGACTGATTCTCTGACGAGCGCGCTCTGCACGACTCATGCAGTACGTCCGGCCGCCCGTTCCTCATTCGCTATGCTCGTCGAGCGTCACGTCGACCATCAGCTCGCCGGCGAGCGCCTCGAGCCGACCGCGCAGCCACTCGGTCGTCACGGCTGCCGGCAATCTGAGTTGCACGGCCGCGCGGAACAGTTGCTCGCCGGTCATCGGCGCGCCCGACACACTGGTTTCCAGCTCTTCGATGTTCACCTGGTGCTGCGCCAGCACCTTCGAAATGTCACGGATGATCCCAGGGTGGTCGTTGCCGACCAGCTCGAGCCGGACGGTACGAAACGTTTCCGCCGGGGCGTCGCCGCTGCTCTCGACAACGACGGTGAGTCCGTCATTCGTGAGCGCGCGCAACCCCGACGCCAGCGCTTCGGCGTTCGCCGCCGCGACGCTGACGCGCAGGATCCCGGCAAACTTGCCGGCCAGCCGCGCCATCCGGCTTTCTTCCCAGTTGGCTCCAGCCGTGAGCACGACTTCCGACAGCCGCTCGACAATGCCCGGCCTGTCGTTGCCGATCACGGTTACCACCAGCGATGTACTCATTCGTCCTCCGCGTTGACTGAAAATCGTAACGTCGCCGGACGTTACTGTCACTCGCCGAAACGGCCGACCTGCGACGCCGAACGTAAAAGGTGGCTGGCACCTTTCCCTGAAAGGTGCCAGCCACCTTTTACGTAAATCGTCGGGGCCTGAAACCGGAGGCGGGTCCGTGACAAGATGAGGACGAGAAGCCGATGCTCGACCTATGGCGGTTCCTGATTGTCAGTCTGGCGACAAGTGTCGGCGTGATGGCGGCGTCGGCGCAAGCGATCCTGGCTCCCCTCGACATTTCGCACACGGTCCCCTATTTCATCGCTGACGGGAAGGGTAAGACGGGCTTCCGGACCACTGACACAGAGCTCGCGCGGTGGGCGCTCCAGGACTGGCAGCGGTCATCAGGCCAGGCGATTCGGTTCGAACCCGCCCCAGAATCATCGGCGCTCGTGCGGCTCTATTGGGAGGAACCGTCCGAAGGTCAGTATGGCGAGATGGAAAGAATCGTCGTCGACGGGCGGCTCGGCGCCGCCGTTCACATCCGTCCCGACATGGCGTCGCTCGGCCCTGACATCGCTGACCGTGCCGCTCGCGACCCACTCCTCCGCGAAAGCATCGTGTATCTGACCTGCGTCCACGAAGTCGGGCACGCGTTGGGGCTGCGGCACACGAGCGACTATCAGGACATCATGTATTTTTTCGGTTACGGTGGGGACATTCCGAAATACTTCGACCGCTACCGCTCGCAGCTCCGCTCGCGTCCGGACATCGCGAAGGTATCGGGTCTCTCGTCGGGTGATGTCACGAGATTGAAAACGCTGTACGCGCGACCCTAGTCGTCGGCGAGTCGAACATTACCTGCGGGGAACATTCGGATCACTCGAGGTATACGTATAGCTGCCCTCGAGTGCCACCACGTTTCCCATCCAGTCGGTCGGGTCTCTCCAGATCACCGATCCCGGTCGCAGCAAGTCTCGAAGATCCGAGAGGTCCCACTTCAGCGCAAACCCGGGAATCACGGCGTCATGCAAATTCGTGTGGATCGGCGCATCGATTGCCGCGCGCAGACTGTGCGGCGTGCGGTCGAGTGAGACGGATGCGATCTGCGGATTGACCGCGGCGGCCATCAACAGCGCGATGCCTGCGACTCCCGACGCACGTGCCGTGATCCGCGACCCGTCCACATCCGAACGCCTGGCAAGTTCCGCAACCGCTGCATTGATCTCCGCCGCGCGAGTCGCCGGCAAGTTGCGGCCGACGAGCCACGCGCGTGTGTTATTCAACCAGTTGCCGGAGCGCGGACGCGACGCATCCACGTCCGCACCGCTCAGTGCCACCAGTGCGACGACATGGCCGTCGGCGAGTTCCTTCGCGACATCGTCGCCGGCGATGAGGTTGTCCTGCACCATGACAAGGGCCGCCTTTTTACCCGCGCCTGTGGCGGCTGGCAAGAGGCTCACGCTGCGCACACCTGACGAGTTACGGTTGACCAGATCGCTGACAAATCGCTGCAGTTCCTCGCGCGTCCCTTTCGCCCGCGCTGTCTCTCGGATGATTTCAAATAACTCCCGTCCCTCGACCTGACCGCTCGGAGTGACCCACAGCTGGTGATCCGGCAGAAGCGTGACCGTTTCCTCGCGCGCACTGCCGCTCCCCTTCGCGAGCCAGCGGATCATCCAGTCGTAGATTGCCTCACGGACGACGAGTGGCGTTCCATGCCCTCCGGGCCCGACGACCCATTTCACGCGATCGGACGCATCGAACAATTTGTACCAGCCCTGCGCTTCGTCGAAGACTTGCTTCGCGCCTGCCGGAGTGAAGAAGTCCTGTTCGGTCGATGTGATCAACCAGGGCTTGGGTGCGAACAGCTCAACGTAGTCGGTCTGGTCGAGTCCCGCAGCGAGAAACCCGGGAACACTCTGCTCCGAGTCTCCGATCGATCCGCCAAACAGGGTCTGAAACGAGTTCATGTAGCAAGCGACCGCGGCAACCTTGACGCGTGGATCGAGGGCCGCGATGTAGGTCGTTTGCGTGCCGCCGCCAGAACACCCCATCGCGCCGATTCGTTCCGCGTCCACCTCCGGTCGGGAAACGAGGTAGTCGATGGCCCGCATGCCGTCGTGAATGAAATACCGGCCCACGGACTGCCCAAGGAGGATGGCGGCAGCACCATTTGAGAAATGCTGCTCGGTCGGCCCGCCAATGAGCGAACGTCCGGTTCGCTTGTCGTACGTCTGCTGCCGCTCGCCCTGGCCCACGGGATCGTAGGCAAGGACGACGAATCCTTTGCGCGCCAGGTTCGACGACAACAGCTGTCCGGCCGCCTTCCCCGAATCCCAGTGCCCCATCGACATGAGGATCGCCGGATGCCGTCCCGGGCTCTCCGGACGATACAGGTTTGCCGTCACGTAAAAGTGCGGCAGGCTCTCGAACAACACGTGATCGATGACGAACCCGTCGCGCCGCGTCGTCTTTGTAACGCGCGGGTTGAGTGGGCCCCGGTAATCGGGCAGACCGCCAATCAGCGACAGGATGCGCTGGCGCACCTGCTTCTGACGGGCTTCTGCGGCTGGCGTATCGCGAATGGCCGCGACATCCTTCGCGCGGTCACGCAGCTGCCGCTGCGCGATTTCATTCAGCTCGAATAGCAACGGGGACGACGCCGGTTCCTGGGCGTGCGCCAGCGTCATGGCGCCGATCAATGCGACAGCGATCAAGGGCGTGGCACGCGTAGTCATTCAGTTCCCCACTTCGGCATGGCGTACTGCCTACGCAACATTACAACGCCCTGACGCGATACCATAGCGGCGTCAATGGACGCGGGGACAAGAACGATAGGAAGAATGAGTCGTCGTATGCGTCAGCTCCTCGCCCTGGCGGTTGTCGTCTGTTCGAGCATCGGTGCTCGTGTTGCCGCATTCGATTGGCCTCAGTTCCTTGGGCCGGACCGCAACGGCACCTACACCGGTCCTCCACTCTCGGACACGTGGGGACCCTCCGGTCCGAAGGTCGTGTGGCGCAAACAAGTGGGCCAGGGCTTCGCAGGCCCGGCGGTCGTCCACGGTCAGGTCCTTCTCTTTCATCGCGTCGCCAATGAAGAGGTGCTCGAATCGCTCGACGCGAAGACTGGCACGTCGATATGGCGCTACGCGTATCCGACCACCTATCGCGACGATTTCGGCTTCGACGAGGGCCCGCGCGCAGTCCCCGTCGTCGCCAACGGCCTCGTCTACACCTTCGGAGCACAGGGGCAATTGCACGCTGTCGATCTCAATAAGGGTACCCGTGTCTGGAGTGACGACACGATGAAGCGGTTCAACGTGCCGAAGGCATTCTTCGGAGCCGGCGGCTCTCCGCTCGTCGAAGGTGACCGTGTGATCGCGAACATCGGCGGAGACGCCGCGGGTATCGTCGCGTTCGATGCCAAAACCGGCAGCGTCCTCTGGAAGGCGACCGACGACGACGCGAGCTATTCATCAGGTGTTGCGGCGACGATTGGTGGCAAACGAACCGCGGTCTTCCTCACGCGCGATTCCCTGACCGGTCTCGATCCCGCGACCGGCACGATTCAGTTTCAACGTCGATGGAGAGCACGCGTCGCCGCCTCGGTTAATGCCGCCACACCACTCGTGATCGGCGATCTCATCTTCGTGTCAGCGGAGTACGGTCCCGGTGCCGGCGTCCTTCGCGTTGAAGGTGGCAAACTGGTCGATGTCTGGACGTCAGATGACACACTGTCGAATCACTACGCCACGAGCGTCTATCGCGACGGATACCTCTACGGGTATCACGGGCGACAGGAGTACGGCCCAAGCTTCCGCGCCGTGGAGTTCAAGACCGGCACAGTCAAGTGGAGCGAAGATCAATTTCGTGCCGGCAGCGTGCTGCTCGCCGGCGACAAGCTCCTCATCATTCGCGAGGCCGGTGAGATGATCCTCGCGCCGGCCTCACCACAGGCGTTTCATCCGATCGCTCGCGCGAAGATCCTGAACGGCGTTGTCCGCCCCTACCCTGCACTGGCGGACGGCTTCCTCTACGTCCGCAATGAGAACTCGCTTATCTGTCTCGATCTCCGGCGGCAGTAGACGGTCGGACAATCGGACGAAGCAGGCGTTTCAGGATTCGTGCAGTGCGACGCGCATCGGGAACAGCACGATGGCTCGGCATCGCCGCAGTATCGGGAGCCAGCTCGCGTGCAGTCGCGTCAAAGCTCCTGCCACCAACGGTCCGCGCTGCGAGCTTCTTGACGTCGAGGAAAGGGACAGCGAGCTTCGGCAGGCCGTGCGCCTCCAGATCCAGCTCGAGCTGCCATAGGTCGTATCGGCTCCAGCTCGCCAGGACAATTCGCTCCAGCGGCTCTGACCACTCCAGGAACAATCGCAGCGCTTCCGGGAACGTGGGAGCGGCATCAACATTCTCCTGTGTGATGCCCGTGAGCTCGCGACAGAAGCTCGAGAGGCGAGGCAGTCGCTGCGGCCGGACGAACGTCTGGAACTCAGGCCACTTCGATTCAGCACGATCGAGCTGCACCAGCACGGCGCCGATTTCAATCGTCTCCTTTTTCCGGCTGAACACTCCTTTCTTCCAGCAGGTCGCCTCGACGTCGAGCGCGACGATGTGTCGCTCGCCGGCAACGAGCGCGTTGACGAATGCGCCGAGGTCCTTCATCAGCACGCGAAGGGGTGGCAAAGGTTGCCGTCCATCCGACGCTACTTCACTGACAGCCCCTGCTTGAGATACTCGACGAGCGGCGGAATCGCCTTCTCCGGCGCTTCGACGTGTGGGACGTGCCCCAGACCGTCGAGCAGCATCACGCTGCCGTTGCCGTTAGGAATCGTCTTGGCGAGATTCTGCATCCGGTCCTGAAAACGCGCGGCCGGCCCGAGCAGCTCGTCCTCGGCGCCGCCGAACGCGAGTGTCGGCACCTGAATGTGTGCCCAATCGTAGACGACGGGGTCGGCGTAGAGCATCTGGCTGGTCAATGCCTGCACCATCGCCAGTCGCGGCCAATCGGCGCTCAGCGTCCACGAATAACGGATCCGAGTGTATCTCTCGAACTCCGCGTTCCAGGCGTTGGGGTTGTGCGCCACATATCGGACCAGACTCGCTCGAATGCTCTGATAGTCGCTCTTCAGCGTCTGCTGGTAAGAGTCTTCGATCGGCGACATCGGCCGATCGAAGCGGCTGTCGACGAGGCCGATCGGGTTGTAGAGCACCAGCCGCTCGACGACTTTCGGATACTGGGTCGCCAGTCGTGCCGCCAGCATGCCACCCATCGAGTGCCCGACGACCATGACGCGTTCGATCTTTTCCTTCTGCAGGACCAGAAATGTGTTTCGAGCCTGCGAGTTGAAGTTGTACGGCGCAATCGGCTTCGACGACTTGCCGTAGCCGATCTGGTCGGGGACGATGACGCGGAAGCCTTCCTTGGTGAGCGCATCGATGATTGACGCGAAGTAGAAGCCACCGAAGTTGTTGCCATGTAACAGCACGACGGTGTGGCCATTGGCTGTGCCCTTCGGCGCGACGTCCATGTAGGCAATGCGGACATCCTGTGTGTAGACCTGGATGCCGAGATACTTGCTCGGATAGGGGTAGGGACACTCCTCGCAGTTGATGCTGCCCGGTTTGACATCATTGGGCGTCGGCGCTGCCGACAGAGCGCTGTTCGACTGCGCGCCCATTCGAGTCGGCCAGTGGACTAGACACAGAAGAAGGATCAGCGACAAACAGCGGCTAATCACGGCGACGACTTCAGAGTTTCACACTCTTCAAGTACTGCAGGCTTTGCGGGATGTGACCCCACGGATCGGCGCTTTCGTCCTCGACGTAGTAAAGCGATGCGCCTGCTTTCACCGCCGCGCGAAGCACGGCAGGCCAGTCGACCTGTCCTGTCCCTAGCGGTACATCAACGTCTGGTGTCGCCGTCCCGGTCCCTTTCGTGATGGCGACTCCCTTTTTCAGATCTTTAAGATGAAGACTCTTGACGCGGCTGGCGTAGCGATTGATCAGGTCGACAGGGTTTCCACCGCCGTGCAATGCATGAAACACGTCGACCTGAAATAACACCCGTTTCGGATCAGTGTTCTGAGCCAGCGTGTCGAAGCGGGTGCCTTCGGGTGATGGCAGCATTTCGTAACCGTGACAGTGATACGCGAAGCGCAGCCCCGCGCCGTCCGCGGCCGACCCGACCTTGTTGAAGGTGTCGGCAGCCTTCAACGCGTCGTCGCGTGTGAATTCCTTGTCGTGCGTGATCCACGGGCAGACCACCCAGGTCGCCCCGAGGGCTTTCGCCTCGGCAAACGCGCCAGGCGCGTCGTCGCGCAACCGTTCGAACCCCATGTGGGCCGACTGGCACCGCAGTCCTGCAGTGTCGAGCGCAGCCTTCAACTCGGCAACGGGGCGCTTCCAGAGTCCGGCCCCTTCGACTTCGCGGAAGCCCATCGCGCGCACCTTGGCGAGCGTGCCGGGCAGATCGTTGGGTAGGTACTCGCGCAGACTCCACATCTGCAGACCGACGGGTCCGTTCAGTCCCGTCTTGATTTCTTCCTGGGGCGCGAGCCACGCGCGCGTGCCAGCAGGCAGGGCAAGTCCGGCGCCAACGGTACTCAGAAACTCTCGACGCGACCACATGATGGCCTCCAGATCGCAGCGGATCGATGTCCACAGCATACCGCTGATTTTCGGTCGTTAGACTCGCTTGATCGAATGCTCGGGAGGAAGGGACACCAGTAGCGCACCGATCGTGATATATCTTCCGATTATGACTCGGACAATCTCCCTTCTGCTCTTCGCGCTCTTGTTTCAGTCCGCCGCGCCGAAGGCCGGCCCCTGGAAATCGCTCTTCGACGGCAAGAGCATGAGCGCGTGGCGCATCTTCAAGACCGACAACGCGCCGAAGATGTGTGAGACGCCGGGCGCGAAAGACTGTTGGGAGATCGTCAACGGAGTGCTGCAGAAGGACGGTCACGCGAACGACATCGCGTCAAAGGAGCAGTTCGGCGATTTCGAGTTCGAACTGGAATGGAAGATCGGTGACGCGAGCAACAGCGGTGTGTTCTACCGCGGCACCGATGAGTTCAACCAGATTTACTGGAGCGCGCCCGAGTACCAGTTGCTCGACAACGTCAACGCCGCCGACAACAAGAAAGACAATCACCTCGCCGGATCGGTATACGACCTCTACGCCGCTCCCAAAGATGCCGCCCGGCCCGCCAACGAGTGGAACCAGACGCGCATCGTCGCCAAGGGGAACCACGTCGAGCACTGGCTGAACGGCAAGAAGGTCGCGTCGTACGACGTCGGCAACGCCGACTGGGAGACAGCCGTCAAGGCCAGCAAGTTCAGCGCCGAGAAGTATCCGAAGTTCGGGAGAGCGCCGAACGGCTATCTCGGCATCCAGGGCGACCATCCCGGTACGCTGGCGCTCCGCAATATCAGAATTCGCGAACTGCAGTAACACGCCAGATTGGCAGGTGCGTCATGGCGCACACAGGAAGAGCCTTGGCAGTCGTCATCGTTTCATTGATGGTCGGTGGCTGCGCCTCCGATTTGTCCGTCCTGGGTCCCACACCACCCGATCAGGGCATCGTCATCTTCGTTCACGCGAATTACGCCGGCTCGTCGCAGGGCGTGAATGTCGACGTCCACGATCTCGCCAAGACCGAGGGGCCATGTTCCGGCGGCGCGGAGGGAGAAGCGCCGACCTGGCGAAAGTGCGTCTCATCGGTCCGCGTGTTTCCTGGTTGGTCCGCGACGCTTTACCGTGACGAGGACTTCAAAGGGAGGAGCATCACCCTCGACGCTGACGCACCGAACCTTCGCGACCTGCCAGGACCGTGCGACGGCAGTTTCAATGATTGCGTCAGATCGATCCGCGTGACCAGGCAACAATAGAGGCCTACCCCCCGGCACGGCTTCAAACTTCGTTCGGCTTGGCGCAACCAACTCGGCGTGAAATTCGACAATAAGACCAGCTTCCTTACCGATCCCCAATCCCGGCGATAGCAACCTTTTCCGCCGTCCGACCGTCTGAGTGCCGAGGTATATACCTGCAGGTATACACCTCGGAGGATTGATGCTTCGAGCCCGTCCCGAGCCGCCGCCGCTGCCACCGCACTGGTTCCAGATCCTGCTCGCGCTTGCCGATCGCGATCTGCACGGCCTCGGAGTGATGCACGAGGTCCTGGAACGCACTGGCGGACATATGCGGCTGTGGCCAGGCATGCTTTATCGCAACCTCGAGCGCCTTGTGACCGAGGAGATGGTCGTGGAGATCGACCCGCCGCCCTCCGCCGCGCCGGGCGGCGGCCGTCCGAGATATTTCCGCATCACACCGGCAGGACGGCGCGCGTGCGCCGCCGAGGCGCGACGGCTCGCAGGCTTCGTCGAAGTGGCGCGGCAGAAGAAGCTGTTGAAGGCCTGAATGCATGCAGCCGTCCCGCTCGCTCTGTCGCGCACTCCTGCTCTTGTATCCGGCCGACGTCCGCCGGCGACTCGGCAAGGATCTCGAGGCGGCTGTCGTGTACTGCGTCGCGCGCGAGCGGGAGCGCCACGGTCCTGTCGGCGTTGCGTACGCGTGGGCATGCCTCGTACTCGACACCGTTGTGACCTCAGTACAGATGCGCTGCGATGCCCGCCGCGCGCGGCGGATTGCCCGCCAGCACACGTTCACCACCATACCTAAGGATGGAACCATGAACCGCCTGTCGCAGGACATTCGCTATGCGATTCGGAGCTTCAGACGTGCGCCGCTGTTCAGCACGATCGTCGTCTTGACCCTCGGACTCGCCATCGGCGCAACGACCGCGGTCTTCACGATCGTCAACGGTGTTCTGCTGCGATCGCTTCCCTACCGAGATCCGGGAGGCCTCGTGCTGTTCTACGAGCAGATCGGAAAGATGCCTCGCGCCGGCTTCTCTCCTCCGGACTACTTCGCCTTCCGCGACCGTATGACCAGTGTCGAGTCGATCGCCGTCTACCGGAATCGCGAGTACGAACTGTCCGGCGTGGAGGCGCCCGAGCGGATTATCGGACTGCGCGCCTCGGCTTCGCTGTTCGATGCCCTCGGCATCAGCCCGGTCATCGGGCGCACGTTCACGCAGGCAGAAGATGAGGGATCGACGCAAGTCGCAGTCCTATCGAATCGGCTTTGGGCGCGGGCCTTCGGCCGCGATGCGAAGGTCATCGGCCGGGCCGTGATGCTGGACCGCCAACCCTACACCGTCATTGGCGTCATGCCCGAGACGTTCATTTTTCCCAGCCGTGGTCCGCTCCTGAACAACGTGCCCGCTGACGTCTATCTCCCGATCAGCTTCACGCCTGGCGAGCGCCAAGCGTTCGGCAGCAATTACAACAACGGCGTCGTCGGCCGGTTGAAGCAGGGCGTCACCAGTGAGCGGGCCGATGCCGAAGCTCGCGAACTCGTGCACGCAAACGCGGTCGAGCTGTATCCGGCGAGCCTCGACGGACTCGGCAGCGTCATCAGCGCATCGGCGACGCCGCTCCGCGACGAGGTTGTCGGCCACGCGCGCACGCTTCTGCTCGTCGCATTTGCGGCGGTCGCCCTGGTGTTGCTGATTGCGTGCGCCGACATCGCCAGTCTGATGCTGACGCGTGCCTTGTCGCGTCAGCGCGAAATGGCCGTGCGGGCGGCGCTCGGCGCAGGCCGCCTCCGCGTCGTCATGCAGCTTCTCGTCGAATCGAGCGTCCTCGCGTTCCTCGGTGGTGTTCTCGGTCTCGGGCTCGCGCAGGCGCTCGCACGCGTGCTGGTGTCAATGGCACCGCCGTCGATCCCGCGGCTCGATGACATCACGATCGACGGCCGCATCCTCGCATTCAGCGCGGGCGTGTCGTTGTTGACCGCGCTGCTGTGCGGCCTGATCCCCGCCCTCGAGCTCTCCCGAGCCGCGGCCACGGATGCGCTTAAAGAAGGGGGTCGCACCAGCTCACCCGGCCGGCGTCAGCGCCGGATGTTCGGGGCGCTTGTGTCGCTGCAGGTTGCCCTTGCCGTCGTGCTGCTCGTAGGCGGTGCTCTTCTGTTCCGGAGCTTTTCACGATTGATGGCCGTCGACCCCGGCTTTCGCGGCGACCGCACGCTGACGCTTGCGACAAGCCTGCCGGTTGCCGCGTATCGAACTGGCGCCGAAGTGCGCGCGTTCTACACGCGATTGATCGAACGTCTCGCCGCGATTCCAGGGGTCGCCGCCGCAGGCGCCTCGACCGATCTGCCTCTCAGCGTTCGCGAGCGCCGCGCGTCGACGATCGAGAACGAGCGCGACGCGACGCGCGAGCTGTCACACGCGGTGGCGAACGAATGGGTGATCGGCCAGTACTTTGACGCTCTCGGCATCCCGCTCAAGCGCGGCCGCGTATTCACGACGCAGGACGACAGCGGCGCGGAGCCGGTCGTCGTGATCAACGAAACATTGGCGCGGCGTTTCTGGAGCGACGACGACCCGGTGGGGCAGCGCCTCGCGTGGGGAAACCGTGTACAGCACGGCCGATGGATGAGGATCATCGGTGTGGTCGGGGATGTGAAGCAGGGCCCCCTCGATACTGAAACGGTCCCGCAGGTTTACACTGCCTGGTCGCAGCTTGACGATCGGATGCTCGGCGACAACGTCGTCGGCATCTTCCGCTCGCTGCGTCTCGTCGTCAAGACACCGCTCGAACCAACCGCGATGACGTCAACGATTCTCAAGCAAGTGCGCGCGGTCGATCCTGCTTTGCCGGTGACCGCCGTCCAGACAATGGCAGATGTCGTCCGGACGTCGGCGGCAACGCCGCGATTCAACACGCTGCTCGTCGGCGCCTTCGCGCTGCTGGCGCTCCTGCTCGCCGGTATCGGCCTTGCCGGTGTGCTGGCGACGTCGGTGTCCCGCCGCACGCACGAGCTCGGCGTGCGGCTCGCACTCGGCGCGCGGCCACAAACGTTGCTGGCGATGATCCTGCGTGAAGGCCTAACGCTCGCCGCGCTCGGCCTCGCCGTCGGATGGCCGGTAGCGTGGCTGTTGTCGCGACTGATGGGATCGCTCTTGTTCGAAGTCGAGCCTCGCGATCCCGTCGCGTTCGCCGCGGCGGCGGCGCTCATGGTGATTGTCGCGGCCGCGGCGAGTGGGATCCCGGCGGTGAGAGCCACTCGCGTGCAGCCGATCACGGCGCTTCGCGGCGAGTAGGCGCCCGGTGACGCGCAGGAATGTCGCCGGCATAACTCCGACGCTATTGTCGGGCAGAATCAGGATCTGTCTCTCGAGCGCGTTATTTCAAATCGCGCGCGTAGATGTTCTTCCAGTACAACTTGTGGCCGTGGTACTGAAGTTCGATATTGCCCTTCGCCGGCAGCGGCTTGGAGTAATCCCAGTAGTTCTCCATTTTCACGTGGTCGACGACGAGTTGACCGTTCAGCCATACCGTCGTCATATCGTTGTCACGCTGAATAATGTGGAATGTGTTCCAGTGGTCCGCCGGATGGTCGGCGACGACGAGCGGGTTTCGCGCTCCAGCCTTGTTGTTGAAGAGCCCGCCTGAGCCGAGCGGGCTCGACCAGATCTGAATCTGCGGCGCATTCTTGAGATAGACGCCGCTGTCGGCCCCTTCCTCGATGCACCAGTCGACGTACAACTCGACGTCGCCGTATTCCTTGGCGGTCTGCAGGTTCTGTCCGCCCTTCTCGACGTGCGGAGTGAGCTTGTCCGCCTGCACGCCGTCGAACACGAGGATGCCGTCCACCACCGACCAGTGTTTCAAATAGATCTCGTTCGACTCCTTCTGCTTGGCCGCTTTCTCGGACGGGGACAACGTCAACAAGTCCGCAGGATTCAGCCCTGCACCGAACTTGAGCGTGCCGATGTCGATCAACGCTTGCCAGCCGGTCAGGTCCTTTCCGTTGAAAATGGCGGTGAAGCCCTCTTTTGCGAGCGCGGCCGGCACCTTGTTGTCAGTCTCGGTCGCTTTTGATGTGCAGGTCAGCGGCGGCGGTGGAGGCGTCTGCGGTCCGCGTCCGCGTCCACGCGCGGCTGGCTCCTGTGGCGTCGCAGTCGGCGCCGCAGGCGCCTGGCTTTGCGCCCATCCTGTCAGCGCTGGCAGCGTGGCGAAGACGGTCAGGACGAGATATAGCAAACGGGAAGATCGTTTCATCGAATTGTTCTCCTCGAAAGCGATGGTGTCTGTCGCCGGCGCGGCGCTCCCGATAGGATCCGCGTCACAATTGCGCTATTTCCGGAGAGTCGAGATCCAATTGACGATGACCGTCAGCGGCGTGGCGGCAGCACTCTCCGGTCTATTGACGAGGAACCGCTGTCCATCCTTCGTCACCGCGTACATGTTGTTGGTGCTGACCGCGCCAGCGGAAAACAACCTCTTCGGCAACCCGGCGGGAGAACCAGCGGTGAGATCGATCGGCACGGCGGTCATCGCCCCAGCCGCGTCGAGATAGAACAACTCTCGGCTATCAGCCCGCCAGCGCGGATTTCGTCCTCCATTCGGTGAGATCCGATGCTTCGCGCCCGCGCGAAGAAACGGCTGAATGTGGACATTGGGCTGTCCGGTTTCATCGGTCGTATACGCGATCCATCGGCCGTCCGGGGACAACACTCCTTGTCCCTCGATGAACTCAGTGTGTATCACTGGAAACGGTTTGCGCTCGCCAAAGAGTGGAAGGGCCCAGATGTCCGATGTCGATGGAAACGTTCCGGACAACGTGTAAAGCACGAAGCGTCCGTCTGCGGACCAGTCGGTCGGCGCGACCAGGCACTGCAGCATGCCACAGGGTCGTGAGGGTGTCCCTTCGGCCTCCAGGAGCACTTCCTGCGCCCCCGTCCCGTCGCCGGAAGTCTGAACTAGTCGCGCTTTCTCGGGCGGTCCCCCCAAGCCGCGCAAGGGGCTTCCGAACACGATCGTCGTGCCCTTCGGCGACCACACGGGCCATCCCTCCGGTCGCGGACCGGTTGTGACACGGTTCCGCAGGTTGCGAGCGAGGTCGATCGTCCAGACGTCGAGATTCTGAGCACTCCCGCTCCGTAGCGCGAGTGCGATTTGGCGTTCGTCTGGGGAGAGTGAAAGGTTGACGTCCACCCAGCCATCGCCGAGCGTACTGAGGATGTTGCCGGCTCGATCGAACCACGTCAATTGCGTATTCAGCGCGCCGCCCGATGCGTACACGAGCGTCCCGTTCTCCGACACAGATGCGCTGACATAACGACTGCCCTCTGTGCTGACACGGGCGATCACTGGAACTGCATCGCCGACCGGTTGACCGAGATCGGGATCGAACGGCATTGCCATTAACGTCTGGTCCCGCGCGAACAGCATCCGGTTGAACGCGTAGAGAGCCGCCGAATCGGCCCGAAGCAACGACGCGGGAGCCGCGTTCTGATCGAGCGATCCAATCTTGATCGTGCCCGGAGTGGCCGGAGGGCAGCAGGTTCCGGTCACGGCGGTGTAGAAGAAATGCCTCCCGTCGGGAAGAAAATGCGGCCACCGATGGGCATCCTCGCCGTCGGCGAGCTTCGTGATCGCTGTCGGCGCGCCGCCGCCGCTCGACACACGAAACAACCCGGAACCCAACGCTCGATCGAACACGATTACATTGTCCGGTCCCCAGCTCCCGCCGCGTCCCGCTGGCGCGTCGGCCAGCTCCACCGGCGGTCCGCCGGCGATCGCAACCTTCTTCAGCTTGCCCCCGGCGAAGAACCCGACAAATTGGCTGTCGGGTGACCAGAACGGAAACGCGCTGTCCTCGGTGCCTTGGATCGGGCGCGACTCTCCGCTGGCGAGTGGTCGCAGCCACAGTTGGAACGCGGATTGAGCCCCGGCCACGAACACGATATTCCGGCCATCAGGAGAAATCGCAAGTTGTGCAGCGCGGCCTGTGCCTCCCGCGGCGGGGCCGCCAAAGGCCATCTTCTCAGGAGCGGTGATGCTGAATTGGACCGGCTCCGGCGCCGGAGGTGTGACGCGCCACATTCGCAGGGCGACGAGGGCTGTGACGATCATCGTGATGGTCGAGAGCGCAGCGACGAACCACGCGATGCGGGGCGATCGCGACGGTATCGCCACGGTCGGAGCGACACCTGTCTGATGTTCGAGGACGAAGAGGACGGCCGCCATGTCGCCGACGCGTCGGCGGCTGTCCTTGACCAGGCACTGCTTGAGCAGCGTCCGCACGGGCGCGGGGACATTGGACGGGACTGCCTCCCAGTCTGGCTCGAGGCGGACGACTGCGCCAAGCACGTCCGTCATGTCTTCGCCATCAAAGGGGCGTCGCCCCGCCAACATCTCGTACAAGACGCAGCCGAACGCCCAGATGTCGCTGCGCTTGTCCGCCGCTCGCCCTTTCGCCTGCTCCGGCGCCATGTAGGCGGCGGTTCCGAGGACGATGCCCAAGCCGGTCAGCATTGCGGGGCTCGTGATGGTTGGCGACTGCGACTTTGGCGTGGGACTCGCCGAGCCCTGTTCGGGTGCCAGCGCCTTGGCAAGCCCGAAGTCCAACACCTTCACGGTTCCGTCGGGGCGCAGCTTGATATTTGCGGGCTTCAGATCGCGATGGATGATGCCCTGCTGGTGTGCGGCGTCAAGCGCTTCGGCGATCTGTTTCGCGATCGGCAGCGCTTCGTCGATCGGAATCGCTCCACGTGCAACGCGCTGCGACAGGTCATCGCCTTCGACCAGTTCCATCACCAAGGCCCGAACACCGCCGGATTCTTCCAGGCCGTGGATGTGCGCGATGTTTGGGTGATTCAAGGAGGCGAGCGTCTGTGCTTCGCGGGTGAATCTGGCCAGTCGGTCGGTGTCGCTGGCGAACAAATCTGGCAGGACCTTGAGCGCGACGTCACGATTCAGTTTCGTGTCGCGCGCGCGGTAAACGACCCCCATTCCGCCCTCGCCAATCTGAGCGACGGTTTCGTAGACGCCGAGTCGGGTGCCGGGGGCGAAGGCCAAACCTTGTGGATTATATGGGTGCGACCGTCTCCTCAGCGCCGCTTCAGCGCGAACGCCACCATTCCGCTCGCGGGGGTTGTTTCTGTGCCGGGCGCGGCACCGCCGCCATGACTTGCGATCATCGCGATGTATTGACGTCCCTTTGACTCGTACGACACGGGCACGCCCGGGGCGCTCCCGACGAACGGCGCGAACCACAGCACTCTTCCCGTATCCTCGTCGTAAGCGCGGAACTTCCCATCGCCACCAGCCTGGAAGACGAGCCCACCCCGGGTGACGATCACGCCGCTCCGAGCTCCGAGCCCCCCGGTGTTCGACGGACCGCCAGCGGCCATCGTCGGCGGATGATCGCCGTTCGGGACCTGCCAACTGATCTCTCCGGTATTGAGATCGTAGGCCGTGATGGTCGTATACGGCGGCTTGGTCCACGAGGCGAGAACGCCGTAGTCACTCATGTATCTCGTGGAGGGCACACCTATGACTTCTTCCGGATAGAGATAACTACCCGCGTTACCACCGAGCCCGGGATAGAACGGCCCGAGGCTGCGCGGCGGAGCCGGCGGCAGCGGTGCGCCTCCGCGTGCGACCACCGGTCCCGGAGGAAACACTGGCGGTGGAGGGGCGGCGCCTCGACCGGGGCGGTTCACACCTGTCGTCGCCAGGTACGCGATCAGCGCGGGCACTTCGCTGTCGGTAATCGCGGGCACGGGCCGCATCAAGCCGCGCCCGCCGGTGATGATGGCCTTGATCGCGTCTTCACCCATTCGATCGGTCACACCGACCAGCGACGCGGCGCCCGGCGCGACGCCGCCTTGCAGATTCGCGCCGTGGCAACTACTGCAGTGCTGCTGATACGCAGTGAATCCCAGCTGTAGCGGACTGCCGCCGCCTCGGCCCGCCGGCACGGTGCGGGTCTTGACATCTTCAAGACGCAGGATCGCAACCTGATTGACGTTGACGACGAACACCAATCCCTTCTGGGGATCCGCAGCGGTCGTGGCCCAGTTCGATCCTCCCTGATTGCCGGGCATCGAGATCGTGTCGACGAGCGCAGGCGGCGTGAACAGGCCGAGGTTGCGTGCCTTTGCGACCCGTTCTTTCATCGCCGCGTATTCCTCCGGCGTGCCCAGCCACGGGTTGACATCGTCCACGGTGAACGTGAGTCGCGCAAACGGCGCGGGTCGTGTGGGGAAAGGCTGTGTCGGCCATGCCTGTTCGCCGGGCACGTCGCTCTTCGGTACCGGCCGTTCTTCAATCGGCCAGAGCGGCACGCCGGTCACGCGATCGAAGACGTAGAGAAATCCAGTCTTCCCGGCGAAAGCGACCGCGTCCACGCGCTTGCTGTTGTGCCGTACGGTGACCAGCTGCGGCGCCGACACATTGTCGTAGTCCCACAAGTCGTGATGCACCGTCTGGAAGTGCCACAGCCGCTTTCCCGTACGTGCGTCGAGCGCGAGGAGGCAATTTGCGAAGAGGTTTTGTCCGAGGCGATCGGCTCCATAGAAGTCGTAGGTCGCGGATCCTGTCGGCACGAACACGATCCCGCGCTCGTCGTCGATCGACATCGATCCCCAGTTGTTGGCGCCGCCGACGTATTTGTGGGCATCCTTTGGCCACGTGTCGTATCCGAACTCTCCCGGCCTCGGAACGGTGTGGAATTCCCAGACTTTCTTGCCGGTCATTACGTCGTACGCGCGGATGTCGCCCGGCGGGGAGATGAAGGCTTCGCCGGTCGTCGATCCCAGGATCAAAAGATTCTTCCAGATCTTGCCGGGACTGTTGTTGTTCCAGCCCATCTTCTCGCCGCGCGGAAGTTCGCTCCGCAGGTCGACGGTCCCGTCGAGGCCGAAGGTGGGAATCGACATTCCGGTGCGCGCGTCAATGGCTTGGAGGAAGTTGTTGATCGAGAACAGCAGCCGGCGTTCCTTGCCATCTTCGCTCTGCCAGTAATTGATGCCGCGGCTGGTCATCCCGTTCAGCCCCTCGTGGATCCAGATCTCCCTTCCCGTGGACGCATCCAGTGCGATCAGCGATCCGTTGCGCCCCGAGACGTACACGGTGTCGTTGACCACGATCGGGTTGAATCCTCCGGCTGCATGCGGGTAGGTCCAGGCGACTTCCATCTCGTCGACATTCGACTTCTTAATCTGATCGAGATCGGAGTAGTTTGAGCTGGCAGGTCCGGCAAGATTGTCATACCACCATTTGCCGGTTTTCTCATCGGTTCGCACCGATGGAAGTAAGAGAAGGACGAACAACGCGATGAATGCGGCACGTAGGTCTGGTTTCATGGCTCCGTCCTCGAAGGGATATAGCTGGACACACGCGTTCAAACTGCTCGTCGGCGGCTAGCCTCGCCTGATCGCTGCCGCCGCACACCAGCCCACCAGAATCAGCATTCCCAGGACCGTCAACGCGTGCTCATTGCCGTACGTCGCAGTTGGAAAGTGATTGCTGATCATGATGGCTATGGTCGGCACAACCATGAATGTGTTGTGCTTCGACCGCTCTTTCGCGCCAGCGCCTAGCGTTGGATCGACCGCCTGGCCTCGCTCCATCGCGGCAATCATCCGGCGCTGCGGCGGCAGAATACGCATCCACACATTGGCGGTCATGATGGTGCCGAAGAGGGCGCCGACGTGGATGTAGGTCGCACGCGTGCTCAGAATCTGGCCGAGGCCATACGCTCCGGCAATGACGAGAGCAAAACACGTCGCGGCAAACGCAACATCGTTTCGCACGAGGGGCGTCCTCACCAGGAGGTCGTAGACAATCCAGCCGACGACCAGAAACCCAAGCGCCGCTCCGACCGCGACGCCATGGGAGAGGGTCGCGTCCGCCTCGAGCAACAATCCTCCGTCGTAATACACCACCCACAACAGCGCCAAGCCAGTCACCCACGTCGCCAGCGCTTCGAATCTAAACCAGTGCACCTCTCCAGGGTCCACCCCCAGTGTGTTCTGCTTGAGGACCGAGTAGAAGCCACCACTGTGGACCATCCATACGCCACTCGTGGCGGGCGCCTTCCGCAATTGGCCGTCGAGCCAGGTGAAATAGTAGGTCGCGCCGACCCACAGGATGGCTGCGAAGACGTGCGCCCACCTGAAGATCAGATTGAGCCATTCAGAAATGGTGTAGGACAAGAGTCAGCTTCCTCGGTACGTCGAGTAGCCGTACGGACTCACGAGCAGCGGAATGTGATGGTGGAATGCGCTGTCACGGACGATGAATTCCACCGTCACGATCGTGAAGAACGAATCGACCTGACGGCCGCCAAAATAACTGCCGACATCGAACGCGAGCCGGTAGGATCCTGTCGACGGCGCCGGCTCGTTTGCCGGGAACGCCGCGATCCGGCCGTTCGCGTCCGTCGTCGCGGTGGCGATCTCGCGCCACGTCCCGCTGTCCTGCCGAGCGAGCACCACACGGACGCCCGCCGCTGGACGGCCGATAGACGTGTCGAGGACGTGAGTCGAGATCATCCGAGAAGCTTCTCCAACCGCAGGCGCATGATGCGTCGCTGTTCCGCTGCCGCGATCGGAAGCTCCGTCGCGGCGTCGTTCTTGAGGCGCGCCGTGAGCGCGGCGCGGATCTCCGGTGCCGTCTTCCCTGCCGCGGAGATGATGAAGACATAGCCGAACCGATCCTCGTAAACGCGGTTGTCGGATGCCAACGACTCGAGCTCGTGTTGATCCGCCATGCTGACAGCTGCCTGCTCGCCCGCGGATGCCGTCTCGGCCAGTCGGGACTGCCCCCGTTCTGCGCTGCGTTCGCCGATCCGCGGGTGATGCCGGAATGCCTCGAGCCAGTCGTCAGGCGAGATCGCCTCGGCTGCTTTGTCGGCCGCTGCGAGCAGCGCAGCAGCGCTCGAGTACGGCCGCGCACCCACCATCCGCGCGATCCATCCCGGCGCCGCGCAGTAGTCGGCGAGCGCGGCGTGCAGCTCGGTGTCGGTCATGGCGTTCACCAACTGAATCACCGCGCGCCGGCGCCCCTCGACAGTTGGCAGGCCGAAGAGCCGCAAACGGCTGACACCACCATCCGGAAAGATGTTGAGCCTGACGTGCGTTGCGGTTGTGCCGGCGGCCAGTTCAGCTTCGAAGACGTGCAGGTGATCGGGCTGCAACGGCGACTGCTCGAGCAGCGGTTTCCAATGGCCGATCACGATGGACCTCAAATCGGCAGACACCGTGCCGGCGATCTCCTCGACGGCCGCGACCTCGAGCGAGGCGTTCTCGGGATAGTTGCCTTTGTAGCGGTCGGTATCCAGCTCCACCCGCGTGATCGTTCCTTCGGTGCCGAGCCGGATGACGACCCAGTCGTGACCGGGTCCCCGACGACGCTTCGTTTCCCATCCGTCGCCCATGTCGGCTGCCGGATACGGCATCAGCATGTTCGCAGGCTCGCCGAAGAACCGATCGCTGGTGTCAACGACGTGCGCGCCGTGCACGACCGACGCTAGATCGATCTCCTTGCCTGCGGCGAGGATGTGTCGCCAGTCGGGCAGCCCCTCGCCGAGCACGCGCAATCGCGCGACACCGCCGTCAGGGAAGATGTTCAGCCGCACGTGCGTGAAGCGGTGCGGATTATCGATGGCAAATGAAATCTGTGCATCGCCGCTCAGCTCGCTGTAGTCGACCACCGGCTCCCAAAGCGCGTCGGCCGACGTCAGAAGCGACGCGTCGGCGTCACCGGCCACGCCGCAGCCCTCGATCGAACAGTGCGACGGGAAGTTTCCGCGAAAGAACGCCGTGTCGACGACGATCGATCGGATCACACCGGGCAACCCGAGTGCGACGATGCACCAGTCGTGGCCCGGCGCGCGCCGCCGCCGCGTTTCCCACCCGTCCATCCACTTGCCGCGATCGGTGTACTTGCCGGGAATGAAGATTGGAGCTTCGGGCTTGAGGAGGTTCTCCTTCGGCGCGAAGAACTCGTCGTTCGCCGCCAGGACCTTGCCACCGAGCCGGCTCGCAGCGAGATCGATCAGGTGGAAACTTTTCGCCATGACGGCCATCTTCGCAACCGGCGCTCACACGCGGCGGATCAACATACCGGCCGGCGAGCCCTTCACGTCCCCATCACGATACACGAGGTGACCGCGAACGTAGGTTTCACGAACGCGGCCGCGGAGCCGTCGGCCAGCGTAGGGCGTCGGCTTGTGGCGATGATGCAGGCGTTCGGCCTCGACAACGAACTCGTCCTCCGGATCCCAGATGACGATGTCGGCATCGAACCCCTTCGCGAGCACGCCCTTGCGACGCGAAAGTCCGGCGAGCGCCGCGGGGCCTGCGCACAACCACTGCGTCAACCGTGGCAGCGGCACATGACGGCTCGACGCCTCGGTCCAGAGAGCAGGCAGGCTCAGCTCGAGAGATGGGATCCCGCCCCACGCGCCGACGAAGTCACCGGCCGGCTTCATCGATGGCGGACTCGGCGAGTGGTCGGTCGCGACCAAGTCGATCGCCCCCTCGATCAGCGCGCGCCAGAGCGCGTCTCGGTTATCGCGGCCACGAATCGGCGGCGCGCACTTGTAAGTGGTCGCCCCGGCTGGGATCTCCTCGGCGCAGAAGGTCAAATAGTGGGGACAGGTTTCCACGGTGATCGGCAGGCCCTCTTTTTTCGCGGCGTGGATCAGCGGCAGCGCCTCCGCCGCGGACAGATGGACGATGTGCAGCTTCGCTCCATACTCGCGACACAAGTGAATCAAGAGCCGGATGGCTTCGATTTCCGCTGCAGGAGGACGCGATCGCAGCCACGTGAAGTAGTCAGCCGGATTCGCGTCGTCCGGAATGGGAACCAGACCGGAAGGCACTTCAGCGTGCGCCAGGAGTGGGACACCGCATTCGGCAAGCGTCGGCAGGATCTTTCGAAGATCGTCGGCGTCTATCTCGGGAAATTCGTCGACGCCAGACGGGACGAGAAAGCACTTGAAGCCGCAGACGCCTTCATCCCAGAGATCCGAGATGTCCTTGTCGTTTCCGGGGACGACGCCGCCCCAGAAGCCCACATCGACGAACGTCTGTCCACGCGCCGCCGCACGTTTGCTCTCCAGCGCCGAAACCGTCGTCGTGGCCGGAATGCTGTTGAGCGGCATGTCGATGAGCGTCGTCACACCTCCGGCTGCTGCCGCGTGCGTGCCGGTATCGAAACCTTCCCAGTCGGCACGGCCGGGATCGTTGAGGTGGACGTGCGAGTCAACGATGCCCGGCATGACGACCAGCGCGCCGACGTCGTGCAGGTCGGCATCGGACGGCACGGCAGCGTCGTAGTCGGCGATCCGATCAATGCGTTCGTCTTGGCAATGGAGGGCGGCCGGCGAAACGCCGGTTGGCAAAATGACGCGCGTGGAGCGGATCACGAGCGGACGCATCGCGGTAGGTGAGCTGGCGTGTAGGGCGCAGTACGCCGATCAGCAGACCACGGCCGTGCCGCTGCACGAAACCATCAGCATGCCGTTGTTCTGACCGAGGACTTCATAGTCGAGATCGACGCCGATTACGGCGTTCCCGCCGAGTTCCTGTGCCCGCTGCTGCATCTCCGCCAGCGCAACCTCGCGCGCTTCGGCCAACGCCCTTTCATAAGTGGCCGAGCGGCCGCCAACGATGTCGCGAACCGATGCCAGCAAATCGCGAAAGACGTTGGCGCCGATGATCGCTTCCCCGGTCACCACTCCTAGATAGCGACTGACCGGCTTGCCGTCGAGAACAGACGTCGTGGTTATAAGCATGCCAATTGCTACGCACCATCAGCGGCAAAGTTCCGCGCGGTGAAGGCGAGAGCGGCGCCACCTGAGTGAGACCGAGACGTAGACTACCGGCTTCTCATTTGGCCTGTGGCGGGAAATCGTTCAAGAACAAGTACGCCGCCGCGATTTCATAATCCTTGAGGTAGAAGAACACTGGCATCCGCCCTCGATAATGGAAGGGTAGATCGCCCATGGTCGTCGCCGCTCCGCTGCGAACTTTGTTCACGAAGTCCACGATCGACTTGTCGGCGCGCAGTGTCGAGAGTGGTGGAATCTCACCATTGATCAACGCCTGTCCGGTCGGCCTGGAGCCAACGGCATCGTGACAGATGTGACATGTTCCCTTGACGACGTTCTCACCCAGACGCTCCCAGCTGATGGTCCTTCGCGTGAGGGGCTTGGCATCGGGTGTGCGGGCCAATTCGGTGAGGTATGCGTACAACATGTCGATGTCAGCGTCGTCGAGGTGGGCGCGGGGCGGCATTTTTTCGCCGCCGTGTCTGATGCGCGCGTAGAGGTCGTGCTTCGTCTGAATCGCCTGCCTTCGCGCTGCAGCCATGTCTGCACCGCGTCCTTCGGGGCGCAACTTCTCCTGCATCATCTGAATCGAGGATCCCTGCACCGTGGGCAGCAGCGAGCGGACGTCGGGCGGCGTGCCCGTGCCTTCGGCCGCATGGCAGGCTTGACAGTTCTGCCGGTATAAGTCTGCACCCGTCACCTCCGCCGATCGGCCCGCGGGCAGCGCGAGCGGTTCGTGGAGAGGCGCGTGTTCATTGGGATTCGGGCCGTACCGTCCGGAACCGCGACCGAGACTAGTGCCACGGTACGCAAGACCGAGGTGGTTCAACCAGCTCGGCCCGGTGACTGCGGTCACGACAGCGTCGGTGGATCTGGTGGATTGCTCCCCCTGTCCGGACAGCACACCGTCTGGGCTGGCGGCGATGAGGCTCACGACGGCGCTAATCCCACAGCCGAGGAGAATCAAAAACCCGCGCGAGATTGTGCGTCGCATGATGGTGCCCCTGGCTAATCGAGATGGGCAACGATCGTGCCGAGGATCGAGCGGCACCTGGCGCGCAAAAGGATCCGCGATGTCGGGTTTCCGTCACCTCGCTGGCGAATCGCCGTCGCAGAGGCGGTCGATCACCGACCGGAATGTCGAGACAAAAGCAGGTCGTGACGCAGGGTGTACAATCACAGCCATTACGCACATTCGATAGCCACGGACGCATTCGTTTCGTGAGGACGTTATGAAAAGGACCCTGCTCGCGGTCTCGCTCGTGCTGATCGCGACACTTGTCAGCGTCAGGGCACAGCCCGCGGCCGGCAAGGAAGAGCTGAAACTAAAGCTCCCAAAGCCGATGTTCATTGGCACGCCGACGAACCTGAAAAGCCCGAATCTCGAAGTCGTCACCGGGAAATCGCGCGCCCCCTTTTATGTGCCGAAGGGCACGGTGCTCTTGTCGGGAAAGAAGAAAGTCACTTCGAGCGAGATGAACCCGGTGATCGGCGAACTCGACATGATCACTGACGGCGAGAAATCGGGTGGCGACGGGTACTTCATCGAGCTCGGCCCCGGAGTTCAGTGGGTCCAAATCGATCTCGGTGCATCGTACCCGCTCTACGCGATTCTCACGTGGCACTACCACAGCCAGGCACGGATTTATCGTGACGTGATCGTCCAGGTCTCGGACGATCCGTCGTTCAAGACCGGGGTGACGACGGTTTTCAACAACGATCACGACAACTCGTCAAGGCTCGGACAGGGCAAGGATAAGGAATACATCGAGGTCGCTGAAGGCAAGCTGTTCGATGCGAACGGCGCGAAAGGCCGCTACGTGCGGCTTTCGTCGAAAGGGAACACGACCAACGATCTGAACCACTACGTCGAAGTCGAGGTCTACGGCTTGCCGAAATGAGCCGCGCGGTCGCCGGTGCCCTTGTCGCGCTCGCGCTGACGTCTGCGCTCGCGCTGCGCGGCGCGCGGCTGGATGTGCGACCGATGCACCACGACGAGGCGAACCAGGCGATCAAGTTTGGCGATCTGCTCGAACGCGGCGACTACCGCTACGATTTTCGCGATCACCATGGTCCCACCCTCTACTATCTGACGCTGCCGTCCGCCTGGCTCGCCGGACGCCATACGCTGGCGTCGCTCGACGAAATGACGCTGCGTCGCGTACCGGCTGCCTTCGGTCTGGCGACAATCCTGCTCCTCCCCGTGCTCTCGGCGGGAATTGGCCGGACGGCCGTGGCCGTCGCCGCCATCCTCATGGCGTTGTCGCCCGCGATGGTTTTTTACTCGCGGATGTTCATCCAGGAAACACTGTTCGCCTGCTTCGTACTCGCCTTCGTGATTGCCCTCGGACGGATCGCGACCACCGGAGGTCGCATGTGGTGGATACTGGCCGGGATCGCCGCGGGCCTGGCAGCTGCGACGAAAGAGACGTCGGTGATCGTGGTGCCAGCCGCGATGCTCGCCTGCGCGATCGCCTGGTGGTCCCTTGGATCGCGGCGGCGGCCGTCTGACGCATTGACGACCGGCCGCTGGTGGGCGCCGATCGTCATCAGCGGCGCGGCTGCGGCAGCTGTTGCCATCGTCTTCTATTCATCGTTTTTCGCTTCGCCCGCGGGCGTTGTCGAGCCGTTCCGCGGCATCGGCACATACCTGGCGCGCGGGATCGATCCCGCCGACCATGCGCATCCGTGGCATTACTATCTGCGACTGCTCACCTACACATCGTCAGGCGGAGTGAAGTGGAGCGAGGGTCTCGTTGCCGCACTGGCAATCGTTGGCGCAGCATTGGCGTCGCGGCAGTACAACGGAGCCAATCTCGACCGAGTTTTTTGGACTCGCTATCTGGCATGCGACGTCGCGATAGCGGCGACGATCTTCTCGGTGATTCCCTATAAGACACCGTGGAATGCACTCGCGTTCTACGTGGTCACCTTCCCGCTCGCCGGTATCGGGTTCGCGTCGCTCTTCGAGATGGCGCGTTCACGGGCGATGCGCAGCCTGCTGGTAGCAGCGTTCACGGTGGCGTGTTTCAATCTCGCATCCCAGGCGTGGCTCGCGGCAGTGACCTACGCCGCCGATCCTCGCAATCCCTACGTATACGCGCAAACAGTGCCGGATGCGGTCCGAATGGCGAGGCGCGTCCTTGATCTTGCGGCGCTCCATCCAGAGGGCACGCGCATGCAGGTCTCGGTCATTACGTCACCCTACGAACAGTGGCCGCTTCCGTGGTATCTCCGCACGATGCCAAACGTTGGCTACTGGACCGCCCCCGGTGATCCCCTCGCGTTCCAGGCGCCGGTCATCGTCAGCTCGATCGAACACACTTCGGTTCTGGACACGGTGCTTGGAGACCGATACATATCGGAGTTCTACGGCCTGCGCCCGGAAGTGCCGCTGGCGCTCTACATCGACCGTGGATTGTGGGCGCGGTTTCTGACGACGACGCATTAATGGCTTCCGACCTTGCGCTTGTCGTGCCTTGCTACAACGAGGCGGCTCGCCTCGACCCGGCAGCGTTCCTGCATTTCCTCGCGACTCACCCGGGCGTGCAATTAGTGATGGTCGACGACGGGAGCGAGGATGGCACGTGGGAACTACTGGCGCGCATGCGCGAGGCAGCGCCTGCAACAGTGACGGCGATCCACCATGCGGTAAATCGCGGGAAGGCTGAAGCCGTGCGCGCCGGAATCGTCGCGGCGATCGCCGAGAAGCCGGCAATCGTGGGATTCTTCGATGCCGATCTTTCGACGCCATTGCGCGCAATCGATGATTTTCTGGCCCTCCTGCGCACGCGTCCCGACGTCGAATTCGTCCTCGGCTCTCGCGTGCTGCTCATGGGACGGGACGTGAGGCGCAGAGCGGTGCGTCACTACCTCGGACGGGTATTCGCTACGGCCGTGTCTCTTGCGCTAGATCTTCCTGTCTATGACACCCAATGTGGCGCTAAGATGCTCCGCGTGAACGCCGCGACGGCCAGCCTGTTTGCGACGCCGTTCCGCAGCCGCTGGATTTTCGACGTCGAACTGATCGCTCGGTACCTGCGACTGCCGGTGGCACCCGGCGACGCGGCGCGGCGCGATCGCCTCTATGAGCTGGTGCTGCCGGTGTGGCACGACAAGCCAGGCTCGAAGCTGCGTTGGTACGACTTCGTCCGTGCAATCGTCGATGTCGGGTACATTTGGCGTCAGCGCGTCGCGCACGGGTCTCGTGACGACGCTCGGGCGCCCGTTTTCCAGAAACCGTGACGGCATGATTGGATGGACGCTGCACGCCCATCAGGAGAGCACACCATGAGCACTGAGAAAGATCCACCGACCGGAGTGTCTCGCCGCAAGTTCATGGGCACGGCGGCCGCTGCTGCCGGTCTCACGATTGTTCCTCGCCACGTGCTGGGCCGGGGGTTCCAGGCACCGAGCGACACGGTCAACGTCGCCGTGGTCGGCTACAAGCACGGAATGGGCACGAGCAACCTGATGAATGTCGCCCTGAGCGACAACGTCGTTGCGCTGTGTGACTGCGACGAGAGCGAGGCAGCGAAAGCGGCGACGATCGCGAAGCAAGTCCCAGAGAAGTTTCCGAAGGCGGTGCAGTACAAAGATTTCCGGCAGATGCTCGACAAGCAGAAGAACATCGACGCGGTGGTCGTGGCTACGCCCGATCACAATCACGCCGTCATCGCACTCTCGGCAATGCAGCTCGGGAAACACGTGTATGTCCAGAAGCCGCTGACCCGCACAATCAGCGAGGCACGGGCACTCGCGGAGGCGGCGCGGAAATACAAAGTGGTGACGCAAATGGGCAATCAGGGGCACTCCGAAGAAGGACTGCGCCTGATGCAGGAATGGTTCAACGCCGGCACGATCGGCCAGGTGCGTGAGGTGCACTGCTGGACGAACCGACCGATCTGGCCGCAAGGCATGCCACGCCCGACCGAAACGCAGGCCGTTCCGCAGGGACTGGATTGGGATCTTTGGATCGGCCCGGCGCCGATGCGGCCTTTCCACAGGACGTATCACCCGTTCGGCTGGCGCGCGTGGCAGGACTTCGGTGCCGGTGCGATGGGCGATATGGCGTGCCACGTTATGGACGCGTCATACACGGTGTTGAAACTCGGTGCTCCGGAGAGCGTCATTGCGACGCTGTCGTACAACTTCCTGCCGCCGGCACCGGGCGAGCGCGGTTTCGGAAAGCGCGTCGCCTACGACGACAGCTATCCGCCGTCCTCCGTCATCCACTTGGCCTTCCCCGCGCGAGGTACCATGCCGCCGGTCAAGCTGCACTGGTACGATGGCGGTCTTCTCCCAGAACGGCCTGAGGACCTCGAGCCGGAGCGGAACCTACCGGAATCCGGAACAATCTTCGTCGGCGACAAAGGCAAGATGTGGTGCGAGACCTACTCTGAGAGTCCGCGCCTGATTCCCGAATCGGCGATGACCGCATTCATCGAGCGGCCGGCGAAGACACTGCCGCGGGTTCCCGGCGGACGGCCAGGACATGAAAAGAACTGGCTCGACGCGATTCGGCAGAAGGGGCAGGCGGTTTCAAACTTCGATTACGCGGGTCCGTTCACCGAAGTCGTGCTTCTCGGCAACGTCGCCTTGCGTTTCCCGGGCACGCGCCTTATGTGGGATGGGCCAAACATGAAGGTCACCAACGTACTCGAGGCCAACCAGTACGTCGGGCACAACTACCGCACCGGCTGGACACTGCCGTAGCGCAAATCAATGCTCAATGTCCAATGTTCAATGATGAATGGTGAACATTGAGCATTGAGCATTGAGCATCGAACATTGAACATTGAACATTCCGCCGGCGGCGTTGGCATCGACGAGCCGCGCGGTCTCCGCGACGTCCGCCGCTTTTCTCACGAGGCGATGGCGACCGTGTACGAGGTCTACTCGGCACATGCGGACGCCGGGTATTCGGCGCAGGCCGCGCAAGCCACGTTCGATCTTGTCGATCGTCTCGAGCGCGAGCTGAGTCGGTTTCTGCCAAACAGTGACATCACGCGGATCAACCACCTCGAGCCCGGTGAGAGTACGCGTGTGAGTCCGTCGACACTGGAGTGCCTCGCGATCGCGCGACACATGTTCGATCTGACCGGCGGCGCATTCGACGTATCGATTGGAAGCGGACTCCCTTCGCTCGACCTCGATGTGGAGAATTCGATCGTCGGCGCGACGACGCGCGGCGTCCGGGTCGATTTAGGTGGTATTGGCAAAGGGTACGCGGTTGATTTGATGGCGGAACTGCTCGAGGAGTGGGGCGTTCACAGGTCGCTCGTGCACGGCGGGTTCAGTTCGGTCCTCGCGCTCGATCCCCCGCCCGATCACGATGGCTGGCCGCTGACATTGAGCGACCCGGGCGCATCCTCTCGAGTGCTCGCGCGTCTCTCGTCGCGCCAGACGGCGTTGGGCGCGTCGGGCGTGCGTAAAGGCGATCACATCGTCGACCCGCGCACGCACGATCCAGTCCGCGGACGGCGGGCGGCGTGGGTGGCAGTTCCGCGTCCGCCGGAATCCGCGCGCGGTGGCTCCGATCAGCACCACCGGGCTGCCGCAGCCACGGTGACTGACGCGTTGACGACCGCGTGCATGCTGTTGAGTCTCGACGAAATCGAAGCGCTATGTAGCGCCACTCCTGGACTCGAGGCATGGATCCTCGAGGACACCGAACTCGTGCACTTTTAAGCTCAGCGCCTTGCAGTGAGAGAAGACGGAGACGAGCATGGCAACCGATCATGACGACAAGGGCCATCCGAATGCGGACGGCGCGTCGCGTGAACCAAGAAAACTTGATCGCCGCGACGTGTTGAAGGGACTGTCGACGGTCCCGGCACTTGGCCTGTTCGGTTACGCGTGGAAAAAACAACGCGAGTATCAACAGGCGAAAGCGGAAGAGGTCGCGGCCTCGGCACAGGCGCCGGCGGATCTGCAGGTCATCAACGTTGCGCTCCTCGGTGCGGGCGCGCAGGGACAGGTGCTCACCGACTCGATGCTGCGCATCACCGGGCTGCGGTTTCGAGCCGTCTGCGACATCTGGACCGAATACAACCAGAAGCGCGTCGTCAACAGCCTCAAGCGGTTCAAACACGAGCCCAACGCGTACGAGGACTACCGCGAGATGCTCGACAAGGAGAAAGAGCTCGACGCGGTGATTATCGCGACGCCCGACTTCTGGCATGCACAACACAC
The DNA here is from genome assembly GCA_035491715.1 of Vicinamibacterales bacterium. Taxonomy (GTDB): domain Bacteria; phylum Acidobacteriota; class Vicinamibacteria; order Vicinamibacterales; family 2-12-FULL-66-21; genus JALZOC01. The sequence continues at coordinate 68,694 of DATJKH010000037.1, forward strand.
GATTGACTGCCTCAAGGCCGGTAAGCACGTGTACTGCGAGAAGGAGATGTCGACCACGCTCGAAGGCGCGAGGAGCATGGTGGCGGCACAGCGCGAAACCGGCAAGCTTCTTCAGATCGGCCACCAGCGGCGCTCGAACCCCCGCTACCTGCACTGCTACAACAAAATCCTGCAGGAAGCGAAGATGCTTGGCCGCATCGTCACGGTCTACGGCCAGTGGAACCGCGGCGTGACGCCCGACCTGGGTGCACCGGAACGCTACGTCATCCCCGACGCGCGGCTGAAGCAGTACGGCTTCAAGGACATGCATCAGTTTCGAAACTGGCGTTGGTATAGAGGCAAGGGAGGCGGCCCCATCGTCGATCTCGGATCACATCAAATCGATATCTATGGCTGGTTCCTCGGCGCGAACCCCTCGGGGGTGATGGCCAGCGGCGGCAACCTTTATTACGACCCCAAGACCCACGAGTGGTACGACACCGTCCTGGCGGTCTTTGACTACGATACGCCGCTCGGTCCCGCCAAGGGCTATTACTCGACACAGACGACCAACGGTAGTCAGGGGTATTTCGAGAACTTCATGGGTGATCAAGGCACGCTTCTCATCTCGGAGTCCGAGGTGAATTACGCGGGCCAGCTGTATCGAGATCCCAATGCGCCGGCGTGGGACGAGTGGGTTCAGAAGGGGTACGTGAGCGCGCCGAAGGAACAGGAAACGAAGGCGAAGAACGAATCAACCGCGATCGCTGACGTCCGCGAGTCGGTCGCCCCCGATCAGCATACCGTGCCCGTGACGCTCCGCGATCCCTATCATCAGCCGCATTTGCAGAACTTTTTCGACGCCGTACGCGGGAAGGCGAAACTCAATTGCCCGGCCGACGAGGCATACCAGACTGCGGTGGCGGTACTGAAAGTGAACGAAGCGATCGAGGCAAGGACCCGTCTGGCGTTCAAGCCCGAGGACTTCAAGCCACGGATAAACACGGATCAACACGGATGAACACGGATAAACACGGATAAAAACGGATAAACACGGCTAAGTGTGCGGGAGCGAGGACATGGAAGAAGCGAAGCTCTCGCGATCAGCAATGATCGCGATCGTTTTGTTGCGCATCGTGATCGGCTGGCACTTCCTCTACGAAGGCATCGCAAAGCTGACGTCCCCATCGTGGTCCGCCGTGGGATATATGCGGGCGTCGCGCGGCCCCTTCGCGGCGTTGTTCAAGTCGATCGCGAATAATCCGCAGATGCTCGACAACGCGAACCTGATCACGATGTACGGGCTCGCGATTGTCGGGGTCCTGCTCATGCTCGGCTTGCTGACGCGGCTGGCAGCGATCGGCGGCATCGCGTTCATCCTGCTCTTCTACCTGTGCAACCCGCCGTTTGTGGGCTACTTCTATACGATTCCCACCGAGGGCACCTATCTCATCGTGAACAAGAACCTCGTCGAACTCTGCGCACTCGCAGTGATTCTGCTGACGCGAAGTGGTCTCGTCGCCGGGCTCGATCGCATCGTGCACGGATTGTTGGCCGGCCGCACGCGGCTGGCGCCGCTGAGGGTATGAGTTCGCCCTCCGGGCTGTCTTCAGATACCAGTTCCCCACGTCAGGACGCGTCGGTGCCGATCGACGCGTAATACGCGGCGACCCGCTCGCGCGCGCCTGGCAGTGTGTAGACGTCAGGAGCGCGTGTTGCAATGACCTGCGCAATCACTGCGGCAACCTCCTCGGCGCTCTGCGAACCTGGAAACTGCCGCGAATCGGGCCCACCGTGCATCGCGTTGAGGCCGAAATCCGTCCGCACCACACCGGGCGACACGAGAGAGACCTGAATACCAGGGTGCGACTCCCGCAGCTCCTCTCGTAACATCGCCGTGAGCGCGTTAAGAAAATGCTTCGCTCCGCTGTAGGCGGATCGGATCATCGCAAACGGAATGCGCCCGAGCAACGAGGACACGTTGATGATGTGTCCCGCGTTGCGCTCCTTGAAATGCGGCAGCACCTCCTGCACGCCGTAGAGAGCCGACTTCACGTTCGCCTGGATCATGGCGTCGATATCCTGATCGGTCAGCTGCGACGGCGGACGCGTGATGCCGATCCCGGCGTTGTTGATCCAGACGTCGATTCGACCAAAGCGCGACAGAGTTTCGTCAACGATCCGATGCACGTTGGCGCGTTGGGTCACGTCTGCGACGACAGGCAACGCGCGGCTGCCGCACCTGGCGGCAACCGCCTCGAGCGCGTCCTTGCGTCGCGCAGCGAGGGTGACGGACATCCCGTCCCGGCTGATCAGTTCCGCCAGCGCCGCGCCAATTCCCCCGCTTGCGCCGGTAATGACGACGATTGTGTCTGACATGAATTCAGCTTATCGCTGGATGACCGACCCAGTCGACCACAACGACCGTGACGTCGTCTGCAAAGTCGGCGCCGGTCCAACGGCGTGCGCGGTCGATTAATGTCGGCAGGAATCGATCCGCGGACTGAGAGAGGCCGACGGTCAGCGTCTCTCTAAATTGTCGATCGCCGAAGAATTCACCATCGCCTCGAGAGGTCGATTCATTCGCGTCAGCACCAGGCCTGGATCCTCGATTTCCCTTTCCTGGACTGCCAGGGCGATCTTGACCATCGACGCCACCAGCGCGGCAGGTACGCCGTGGCCTGAGACATCGGCGACGAGCACACCCAACTGACCGGACGGTGTTACGACGAAGTCGTAGAAATCGCCGGCCACTTCCGCCATCGACTGGTAGTGCGCAGCAACCGACAATCCTTTGATTGCCGGCGGAGCCTTCGGAAGGATTGACCGTTGGATCTGTCGGGCCGTTTCCAGTTCGCGGCCGACTGCCGCCACGCGACGCTCGGTCTGAAAAACACTGTTGACAACGACATCGCCGAGACACGCAATGAGAACAAACATCGCGACCGGCTCGGGGTCGGCGTGGCCGAACACACCACTGCTAATGTTCCGCGATGCGAAGTGACCAACGTGACGCGAATGGCGATGTCACGCTACGATGAGCGAGAGATGCGCGCGTCCCGGTTGGGGCATCGGTCTGCATCGGAGCGAATGCTATGGGACAAAAGATCGGCGTTATCGGATCCGGCGTCGTCGGCCTGACGCTCGCCAATGGATTCCTCGAGCACGGTTACGACGTCACCATCGGAAGCAACGATTCAAAAAAGCGCGACGCGCTCACAGCGAAAACAAACGGCAAGGCTGCTGTCGGCTCGTTCGAGGAGACGGCGAAATTCGGCGATATCGTCGTGCTCGCGGTCAAGGGAACGGCAGCTGAGACTGCATTGAAGGTGGCAGGGCTCGACAATTTGCAGGGCAAGACCGTCATCGACACGACCAACCCGATTGCCGATGCGCCTCCGGTGAACGGAGTTCTGCGGTTCTTCACGTCGCTCGACGAATCGCTGATGGAGCGAATTCAGAGACTGGTCCCCGATGCACACTTTGTCAAGGCGTTCAGCTGCGTCGGTAACGCGCTCATGGTCAATCCTGATTTCAAAGGCGGCAGACCGACGATGTTCATCTGCGGCAATCACGACGTGGCCAAGCGCGACGTCGCGGCCATTCTCGACCAGTTCGGATTCGAGGTTGCGGACATGGGCGCGGCGGAGGCAGCGCGGGCTATTGAGCCCCTGTGCATGCTGTGGTGCATTCCCGGATTTCGCAACAACAGCTGGACGCACGCGTTCAAACTCCTGAAGGCGTAGATCGATCAGCTTTGCGGCATGTGGCCCCAGGGATCCGCGCTTTCGTCCTCGATGTCGTAAAGCGACGCACCTGCGCTCTCCGCGAGAAAGATTAATCCACACGCAGCGCGACTATCGGGTCGATCGACGCCGCCCGCCGCGCGGGAATCAACGCGGCGCCGATCGCAACGACGGCCAGCATCACGACTGCGGCCACAATGGTTCGAATGTCCCGTGGACTGACATCGAAGACGAGCGCGGTCATCCAACGAGTCAGCAGCAATGCCGCTGGCACTCCGATGACGAGACCGTACGCGACCAGCGTGAGGCTCTGTCGAAGCACCAGACCCAGCACGCTCGCCCGGGTGGCGCCGAGGGCGACGCGGATACCGAGTTCGTGCTGACGCGTCGAGACGATGTACGAGACGAGACCGTACAAGCCGATGGCCGCGATCACCATCGCGAGTTGACCGAAGAATCCCGACAGCGCCGCCATGAGCCGCTCCTGAACCAGCGTCTCGCGGATTTGCGTCTCGTAGTCGCTGATACCGGCGACCGCGAGCCGGGAATCGACATCAGCAGCCAGGCGCCGAACGGCTTCAGGCACGGCTGCCGTCGCGCCCGCCGCACGGATGACGAGCGCCGCCCCGACCTGCGGTGACGGGTGCTGCGCCGCGGGGACGAAGGCAATCGGGCGAATGTCCTCGCGAAGCCGGCTGTACTTCGTGTCGGCGACCACGCCGACGATTTCATAAGACGCGGCCGGGTAACCCGGCTCCTGCCCGGTCTGAAACGCTTGCCCGATTGGGTCCCCGCCGTTCAGGAACTGCTGAACGAACGTCTGGTTGACGATCGCCACACCGACAGACGCCTTGTCGTCCTTGATTGTGAATTCGCGTCCTCGCAGCATTGGGATCCGCATTGTGCGGAAGTACGCAGGACTGATGAATGTGATTTTGGACGAGCCGCGGCGTTCCGCTGGCGCGCCGGCGATGTGCACACCCATCGTCCAGCTGCTGCCGAACAAGGGAATGTTGGTGGTCGTGGCCGCCGACTCCACTTCTGGAAGCGCCTCCAGCCGGTCGAGGAAGTCCTGCACGAACGGCTGCCAGCGTTCCGACGGCAATCCAAGCCGCGCAAAGTTGACGAACCCCGTGAGCACACCTTCGGTATGAAAACCGGGATCCAGCGTGACCAGATTCCGGAAGGTTTGAACCAGAAGCATGGCGCCGACGATGAGCACGAGCGACGCCGCGATCTGCAGGGTCACGAGAACGCGCTGAAACGAAAGACGCTCCCGGCCAGACCCGGCTCGGGAGTCGGCCTTCAGCGCAACGCCGGGACTGGTGTAAGCCGAGCGGCGAGCCGCGGTGAAGCCGAACAACACGCATGTCACCATCCCGAGCGCAGCCGCGAACGCGAACACGCGCCAGTCCATGCTCAGATCGAGCGGAACCGGATCGTTGGAGGTTCGAAGAAAGTCGATAATCACTCCGGCGAGCGTTCGTGCGAGAGCGAGTCCAACCAGAGTGCCGATCGCCGACAGCAGCAAGCCTTCGGTCAGCAGCTGGCGAGCGAGACGTCCGCGTGACGCGCCAAGCGCCAGCCGCACCGCGAACTCTCGCGCGCGCGCATTTGCACGCGCGAGCGTGAGGTTGGCAAGATTCGCGCACGCGACCAGCAGCACGGCGCCGGTCATGGCGAGCAGCAGCCAGAGCGACGTGTCATACGACTGGCGGAGCGCGCTGATCCCGTTCGCCGCCGGCAGCGCTTCGAGACGCAGGTTCTTGTACTTGCTGGTACTCGACTCGGCGTAATCGCTCGGCACGGTCGCTTCGAAAATGCCTGGACTGATGGCGTCCAGGTGGGCGGTGGCGCGCTCGACCGTCCAGCCCGGCTTCAAGCGGCCGAGCACGGAAAGCCACCACACGTGGCGAGCATCAAGCGAGGGGCCGCGCGCGCACAGCGGCAGGGCGATGTCGAAGGCACGACCGACTTCGATGCCGAAGAAGGAAGGCGGCGTCACGCCGACCACATCAGCCTGGAGCATGAAAATCGTCACTGTTTTGCCGACGATGTCCTCGCGTCCGCCAAATTGACTTTGCCACAGCGAGTGGCTCAGGACGGCGGTTGCTCGCGCGCACCCTCGGCGATCGTCGTCCGGTGTCAGCAGTCGGCCCCGCTCGGCGGCGATGCCCAGCGTGCTGAACATCTCGCCGCTCACCCACAGCAGTCGTACCGGCCGCATGTCCGCGCCGTCGCCGATCGCCGCCGAGCCGTGCCCCCATGCGAACAAACCAGCGAGCGCCTGCTGATGATCGCGGACCTGCTCGAACAGCGGGTAGGTCATATCGGCGGGAAAGCCGTTGACGCCCATGCCGCCATGTGAATCCTTGACGCGGACGCCGGCGAGCTGCGTCGGATGAGGAACCGGCAGCGCGCGCAGCCGGACGACATTGACGAGATGAAAGACGGCGGTGTTGGCGCCGATGCCGAGTGCGAGGGAGAGGATGGCGACCGACGCGAAGACCGGGCTTTTCCTCAACGTTCTCACCGCGTATCGCAGATCGATTCGCACCGCGTCGATCCACCCGAGGCCGCCGGCCTTACGCATCCGTTCCTTCCACCCCTCCGATCCGCCGAATTCGAGTCGTGCCCGACGCGCGGCTTCATGCGGTCGCATGCCCGACCGGATCAAATCGGCCGCGCGAGAGTCGATGTGGAACTGGATCTCCTCGGTCATCTGATCTTCGAACGCACCGCGCCGGAAGAGGTTTTTCAACAGCACGCGAAGCCGTGTCATTTCAGATCTCCTCCGCTTTTGCGTTCAGCGCCGCGGTCATCGCCGACACGGTCCGATTCCATGTTTCGGTGTGATCTCGCAGCCGTTTTCGGCCGGCCGTCGTCACCCGGTAGAACCGCGCGCGCCGATTGTTGTCGGAGACGCCCCAGTCGGCGTCGAGAAGTCCCTGTTTCTCGAGACGATAGAGCGCGGGATAGAGTGCGCCCTGCTCGATGGTCAGGGCCCCTTCTGTGATCTGCTGGATGCGAAGAAGCACCCCGTATCCATGCAGCGGGCCGAGGGATACGGCCTTGAGGATGAGCAGGTCGAGCGTGCCCGGCAGGAGTTCCGCGTTTCCCATGCTCTCCTAAGACGATTAGGAAAGCCGAAAGGTTGCCGCAGTCACGACACCGAAACTTCCTCGCCGCCCACGAACACACGCCGGATCTCGAGCTGATCGTTGAGAATCAGAAAGTCCGCGTGCTTACCGGCTTCGAGGCTGCCAACGTCGCCCTGTCGTCCGAGAATCGTCGCAGGAGTCAGCGACGCCATGCGCACGGCTGTGAAGAGATCAACTCCGGCGCGCTGGTGCATGTGCCGCACCATGAAATCCATTCCGCGAACGCTGCTTGCAAGGTTTTCTGAGTCCGGCAGCAGTCCGACGCCGCCGTCGTTGTAGAACGTCTCGCCCCCGTCGAGCGGCCCAAACGTGTAGAGGCCCGGCGGTTGATCGAGCGCCCGGCTGCAATCGGTCACGAGCGCGGTCCTGCCCGCGCCCTTCCACTTGACGACGAATCGCAGGAGCTCCGGCGACAGATGACGGCCGTCCGCGATCACCTCGGTCGTCATGTCGTCGTGGTCGAGCACGAACTCGAGCATACTCGCCTGCATCGGTGTTCCACAGCGCTCGCGCAGAGACGAGACGCTGCTCATCGCGCAGTAGAAGTGATCGACATGCCGCACGCCGAGTGCATGCGCGGCCGTCATCTCGGCCCAAGTTGCGTTCGAATGGCCGGCGTTCAGACGAATCCCCCTGGCCGACGCCGCCCGATAGAAGCCGGCGGCGCCCGGCAGTTCCGGCGCGCACGTGGCGGTCAGCATCACGTCGGCAAACTCGAGATATTGCTCGTACTCGTCCGGTGTTGGAGGCCGAGCAGGATCCTTTGGATGACATCCGACCTTTTCTTCGTTGAAGTAGGGACCGTAGAGATGCGCACCGACCAGGCGCGCCAGCCCGCGCGCGGGCTCGGCGCCACGGCGCTGAAGTGTGCGCGTATTCTCCAGAAACGTCAGCGTCTGATCGTGGCGGCCGACCGTACTCGTGGCGACGATGCTCGTCGTCCCGTGCCGCGTGTGCGCGCGCACCACCGCCTCGAACGCGTCGACGGTGCCGTCCATGAAATCCGCGTTGTCGCCGCCGTGCACGTGGAGGTCGACGAAACCGGGCGCCACGAAGCCTTCGTTCGCATCGATCGTCGCGCCCGACCACCGGGGAAGATCGTCGAGACGACCGACGGCTGTCAGCCGGCCGTCTTCGACATCGAGAGCGCCGCCTGGAATCAGGCGATCGGGAAGAATTACAGTCGCGTTGAAGAGCCGAAAAGGTTGCAGGACCTTGGCCATAGTCAATTCATGATATCCACGTCGATGTCGCCACTTTTGAAAAAAGGCGAGTCTCATCGCCTGATGTCCATTGCGATGCATTGGACGGAAACGGAGGCGCTCTGCTTTTAACTGCGATGGCGTAATGACGCGGACGAGCCACACGTATTTCGATTACTACCAATCGAAAGATCACGCGCTCGATGTGAACTATCGCCCGATTCCGGATCCTGGGAGATGACCGCCGGAGGCGGCTCTATCGTCGCGGCACGAGCGCCGGCTGGCACCACGCGACGAGCCCGTTACTTTCGAGGACCTTGGCGCGCACGTAGCCTTCGCTGCCCGTGAACGAGTACTCAGCCGACGCATCGGCGACTTCACGCAACAGCCGGCCTCCGGATCCGATGAACTGAATCCGGTACTTCGCAAAGGTTGTCGCCGCGACTTTGACGGTCATCGCCTGGGCGGTGACCTGGTAGTCGGCGAGCGTCACGCCGGTCGATGCATAGAAATCGCCGCGTTCGAGGGCGTCCACCAGCGCGCGCGCCTCGAGACGCGGCGCACGCACCATCACCCAACCGCGCCCTGGACCGGCGACCGCCGGGTTCCCCGGATCCTTGAACACGTGGGCGTCGTCCACCGCGATTCCGTACACGAGCGTGCCCGCGGTGAGGACAGTGTCCCAGACGGCCTCGAGGCCGAGGACGCCGCCGCCGCCGAGATTGTTGACCTCCGGATGACCGTTGAAGATCTCGAGGAGCTTGTTGCCATGGATCTGCCGGAGTTCCTCCGGCGTGATGGCCCACCTGAAGTTGGGATGATTGACGTGAGGGACCGCGTCGGCCGCGCGAATCGCATCAATGGTGCGCTGCAGGGTGTCGAGTATCGACGTGCCGTGCTGCGGCTCGACCTGGCGGGCGAGGTTGAGGCCGTTGACGTGCAGCGGTTTGCCGTCGAAGGCGTCCGTGACTTCCTCACCACGCACGACGAGAAACCGCTCGTCTGCGCCGTGGAGCGCGTTCAGGCCGTCGACGCTCGTGAGGAAGTTGTGATCCGTAAGAACAAGGAACCGATAACCGTGCGATCGGTACCAGCGTACGACCTCGTCTGGCGTGCTGTCGCCGTCGCTGTTGAGCGTGTGCGTGTGCGTGTTTCCCTTGTACCACGTAGTGGCGGAGGGACTCGACTGACCTCCGCCGGGCCATGCCAGGCCGACACTTGTGACCAGCCATACAGCGACGAAGATCAGGAGCAGCCGCTGCCGCGGAGAGATCAACCGTGCGCTCGACTTGATTCGAAACGTCATTGAAGTCCGGGTGCGGGATAGTTTCCGATCGCAGCGCGATTATAGCCCGTGCTTCATGATCCGGGACGCGCCGCTCATCGGGATTACCTGGTGGGTGACGGCGGCGATCATGTGGATCTGGCACCTAAGGATCCGCCACCGCTTGAGAGTCTCGGGACTCTAAAGGGTCGCGCTAGCCGTCGTGCAGTACGCGCGCGGGATCGATGCGCGAGGCGCGTCGGGCCGGCAGCCATCCTGCTACCGCGCCGATCACGGTGAGGATGACGATGGCGGTCGCGAGCGTGACGGGATCGCGAGGCTGCAGGCCGTACAACAAGGTCGACACGAACTGCGTCGCCCACAGGCTCGCGGCCACGCCCGCGATCGTGCCCAGGCCGACCAGGATGGCCACTCGCCCGAGCACGAGCGCGACAACCCGTTCAGGCGCCGCGCCGAGGGCCATCCGAATGCCGATCTCGGTCCGGCGACGGCTCACGGTATAGGAGGTGATGCCGTAGAGGCCGAGCCCCGCGAGCAGCAGCGCGAGGGCGCCGAAGAACCCGGAGAGCCATGCCACGATCCGTTCCTGGACGAGCGACGCGTTCACCTGCTCGGCGAGCGACCTAAACGTCACCGTGACGTCGCCATGGATGGGCGTCAGCGCAGCCGCGAGTGGTCTGGTCAGGAGGACCGGCGACGCGCTCGCCGTGCGCACGCTCAGGGACATGATCGACGGTGCATCCTGCTGCACGTACGGGATGTAGATCGTCGGCGGAATGGGCTCGCGTAGATCGCGATACGTCGCGTCCTTGACGTAGCCCACGATCTCGCGTTCGACGAACGGACGGCCGGACTGCGCCTGGCGGACGCGTGCGCCGATTGGATTTCTGCCACCGAGCAGCCTGCGCGCGAAGGTTTCGTTGACGATGGCGACGGGCGGCGAGTCGGCGGTGTCGGCGCTCATGAAGTCGCGGCCGGCCAGCATCGGCGTGCCGTACGTGCGGAACCAGCCGGCGCTCACCCGGTGGAAGGAGGCGATGCGGTCTGCCTCGGACAGCGGCGGACCATCCGGCACTTCGATGCGCGTGCTGGCGGCGCTCCCGCTGACTGGCGTCACGGCCGACAGCGCGGCACTCTCCACGCCCGGCACGGCGGCGGCGGTGTCGAGCGCCCGCCGGAACAGCTCGAAGCGCGCGGCCGACTCCAGACGCGCTGGCAGCGGGTTGATACTGGCGATGAGCACCGGGTTGCGCTCGAAGCCGAGATCGCGCGTCGCGAGCGAGGCGAACGTCCGCACGAACAGGCCGGCAGCGACGACGAGCACCAGCGAGAGCGCGACCTGACCGACAACGAGCAGGCTGCCCAGGCCGAAGCGGGTCTCGCCAGCAATGCCTCGTCCTCGCGCCTTGAGCGCGTCGTTCGGCTGGACGCGGGTGCCGCGCAGAGCAGGGGCCATCCCGAACAACACCGCGGTGGCGATCGCGACGGCCGCCGTGAACCCGAGGATCCGCCAGTCGATCGACAGCGTGAGGAAGACGTTGTTGACGGAGGTCGAGAGTTGACGCACCAGCAGGCGGCTTCCCCACTGCGCGAACGCCAGGCCGAGGATCGCACCGGTCGCCGAGAGGAGGAGGCTCTCGGCGAGGAGATGGCGCGCGATTCGCAGCCGTGACGCGCCGAGCGCCACGCGGATGCTCAGCTCCTGCCGTCGCGCGGTGGCGCGAGCGAGCAACAGGTTGGCGATGTTCGCGCAGGCAATGAGCAGTACCAGCGCCACCACCACCATGATCGCCGCCAACGGCTGCCGATAGCGCTCGCGAAGTCCGGAGCCGCCGGTGGCCGCCGGCACGAGGGCGAACCCTTCTCCGAGGAAGCTGTCCCGCTCCCGCTGGCTCAGCTCCTGCGGCGTCGTCGCTTCACGAATCTGCGGGAGTACACCTCGCAGCGCCGCTTCGCCCGCCTGCGCGGTCTGGGACGGCTTCAAGCGGACCATCATGTTGAGCCAGCCGCTCGAGCGGCCATCCAGCTTGGAGGCGCCACCGTACAACAACAGCTCGGTACCGATCGGGATGGCGACGTCGAACGTGCGGCCGACGTCGACGCCGAAGAACCGCGGCGGCGTGACGCCAATGATCGTGAACGGCACGCGTTCCACGGTCAGCGTCCGGCCGATCGCGTCGGCGGCGCCGTCGAAGCGACGCTGCCAGAAGCCGTAGCTGATGACCGCGACCGGCCCGTCCGGCCCGCCACCGGGGCGGTCGTCAGCGTCGGTGATCGGACGGCCGAGGACGGCGGGGACGCCCAGCAGGTCGAACATCCGTCCGCTGACCCACAGGCCATCGACGATCTCGGTCTGTCCACTGCGCGCCAGATTGAGGCGCGCGCCCGCCCATGCGAACACGCCGTCGAAGAGGTGGTCGCGCTCGCGGATCTGTTCCCACATGGGATTGGACCAGAACGTCCGGCGACCTGCAGCATCGCGGAGCATGACGAGCTGGTGCGGGTCTCTGACCGGCAGTGTGCGCAGGAACAGGCTGTCGAAAACCGAGAAGATGGCCGTGTTCGCCCCGATGCCGAGCGCCAGTGACAGGATCGCCATCAGCGACACGACAGGCGTGGATCTCAGCGAGCGCACCGCATCGCGCAGGTCGGGCATGTACTCTCCGAACCGGTTGCGTCAGCCGTTGGACGGCGGAGGCGCGCGGATGGTTAGGCAATCATCCGCGGCAGCTCGATCTCACCGCGCCACCGGCGGGCTGATTGCCGCCTCGCGCTTGGCGCGCACATCCGCCACATCCGCCGCCGAGACCGTGTCCGCATGATTCCCGAAGTTCTGCCTGAGGAACGTCAGTAGCTGCGCCACCTGCTCGTCGTTCAGGAAAGCGTGCGACGGCATAACGCCGTTGAACTTCGAGCCATCGAGCTCGATCTCCCCCTGCAGCCCATTTAGGACGAGTGCGATCAGCCGCGATTTGCGGCCCATCACCCAGTCGGTCGAGACCAAAGACGGAAAGCGGCTGCCGTCGCCCTTGCCATCACGCTGGTGACACACGGCACAGACCTTTTCATACAACGTCCCACCGGCTTCGACCATCTCTCGCCCGAGCAGATCCTTTTCTTCGTCCGGCTGGCGGATGTGTGCCTGCTGTTGCTTGCGCACCTCCATGCCCGCGAGCTGTGCGGCGCCGAACGCGGCGCCGTCGCCTTTGAACATCACGCGCCAGATCTTTCCCTTGACGCTGTCGCTGATATAGAGCGACCCGTCAGGCCCCTGCGCGAGGCCGACCGGCCGCGCTGCCGCATCGTTCGTGTTGACGATCGGATCCACGCCGGCGAAGCCGTCGGCAAATACCTCCCACGGCCCGGACGGTGTGCCGCCCGAGAACGGAACGAAGGCGACGAAGTAACCCGCCTGCGAGTACGGCATGCGAATCGTTGAGCCATGGAAAGCTATGAACGCGCCGTGCCGGTAGCGCTCTGGAAATTGATCCCCCTCGTAAAAGAACAGGTCGTTCGGCGCGAAATGACCGGGAAAGCCGATGAGCGGCTTCTCGAGATCACCTCCCTTGCCGACGTTGACTCCGTTGCCGCCGTATTCGGGATTGAGCAGCTTCCTTCCCTGCATCCAGTCGAAGTAGTAGTAGGGCCAACCGCCATCGAACCCGTCGGTGACTTTGAAGAACTCCTCCGACGGCAGAACCGCGCTGTGCCATCGTGAATAGAACGGGGACCACGACCGGTAGAAATCGTCGCGTCCGTGTTGCAGTACGTACAGATGGCCGACCTGACGGTTCCAGGTCATGGCGACGATGCTGCGGATGCCGGTCGCGTAGCGGCGGCCGTCACGCTCGGTTTGTCCCGGACGATTCGCATCGAATTGCCAGATGCCGCCGTGCCACTCTAGCTCTCGACACGGATCCTGTCCCGGCGCTCCCGGCCGCCGGTTGGCTTCCTGGCACGAATCACCGGGTGCGCCGAACGGCACGTACATGTGGCCGCTATCGTCGAATGCCAGCGGCTTGGCGATGTGCTCGTACGACGTGCGATCGCTCTTGTAGTTGTGTTTCAGAATGAGCTCGACGGAACTGGTGGGAACGAGGTGGCGCCGAGCAATCTTCTGTCGATACACTTCGCCGGCGGTACTGAAATAGAGGTAGCCGTTGTGGATGCGCATGCCAGTGCCGTACTCGCCGGTGTCGTCGTAATCGCCGAAAACCTCGACCTCGTCGGCGAGACCATCGCCGCGCGTATCACGGAGAGCGATTAACCCTTTTGGATTGGGCGCGCGCAGCTTGACATAGACAATTCCATCGTCGGACACCGCAAGGTGACGCGCCCGGCCGACACCGTCGTGCAGTATCGCAGCTTCGAAACCATCGGGCAGGACTAGCCCGCCATTTCCGGGACTGGCGGGAGGCAGGGGCTGGCGGCCGCACGCTGTCGCGGCCGCCAGAAGAATTCCGAATCCCACAGCGACCCGCGGGCTCATACGCGTCGGCATTGGTGTGATGCGTAACGGAATAATAGATCGATTCGATTATCGCGGCTGGCTGGAGGCGACGCCTGTGTCGACGCAGCTACCTGGTGATGTACTGACCGCTGAACGAACAGCCTCACCTGCACAGACGCCGATCCACGTGCTTCCGATCGCACCGTTACTTTCCCGCCCGGGTGATCATCTGGATGGCGAACGTCGTCGCAATCAGTGGATCGTCCTCCTTGACGCGGCCGTTGACGTTGCGAAAACTGCCATCGTCTGCCGGCTCAGGCAGTCGAACGCGCTGCTGAGGCCGCGCGCGTGCGATCGCGGCAGCGTAGTAGAAGCGCAGTCCCGCGCTCCACGAAGCCTGCGGACTCTCACCCTCGTCGAAGCCCGGCACGCGGTCGGACTGGTGATTTCTGTCGAGCCATGCGATCCCTCTGGCAATTCGGTCGTCGCTGTCTGGAACTCCAGACGCCCTGAGTGCCAGCACTCCATCGGCCGTGGTCGTACCGTAGCTGACGAACCCTTCGCCGCTCTGGCCCGCCTTATTGAGCGCTGGCGTCACGGGTGAGAAGAAGAATCCGCCGTCGTGATTTTGTGACCGCTCGAGAAACACACGCGCTCGAGTCATCGCCGGATCCGAGCTGTCGACGCCGGAGACGCGCAGCGCCTCGAGCACGAACCGCGTCATCGACAGGTCCACATGGCCGGCGTCGGGCGGACGACGAATAGTGCCTCCCATTCCCCAGCCGCCGTACGCCGGGTGTTCCGGTGTCCAGCCGTTAGCGTCGCTGAACTGCTGCGCTCTGAGTTGCGCCACCATCGGCGCGATATCCGCCGTCCACGAACCGCGCTGCGCCGCCACCAGGGCATCGACGGCCAACGCCGTGGCGTAGTTCGGATAATCCGCATTGTCGCCTGTGATGCCCAGGGTGCCGTCGACGCTCGTATGCCTTCTGATGAACGCGATCGCACGATCGACAGCGCCAGCGGGGGCAGGCGCTATGGCAACTGGAACGCGCAGCAGCGCACCGAGTACGAAGGGCGTCAACGATTGGCCGGAACGAAGCAGTCCGTAGGTAGAGCTGTGGAAGCCTCCGTCGGCTGCCTGCTGTGCCCAGAGATATTGCGCAGCCCGCGCAAGCGAGCTGCGCTCACGTTTCCAGGAACACCCGGCGGCGGCCGCCGCCGTCAACAAGAAGATGCGGCGGTCAACGCGCACGATCGACCGTGAGGTTCAGAATCGCCGCGCTGGTCATCGCGACCCTTCCAGTGATGCAGTGGTGACCGGCCCACGTGCCATCGCTGTTCTGAAGGCCGAGAATCTTCTGTGTGATGTCCGCATGCCATTTCGACCAGGCGTCGCCGCCGATGCGCTTCATGCTGTCGCTGATGTTGAGATAGGAGAAGAACTCCTCGCCGCCCATCGACCCGAATCCACCGACGAAGGCTGCATTGGAAAGCTGACCCTGAATCGCGCTGATCTGCTTGGCGTTCTGCACTCTGTCCGCCGTCGTTCGGCTCAACTGCTCCAGTGCCTGCGCACTTTGATAGAGCGCGACGCCTGCGGCTTCAACGGGCGCCGCCGACGCGGCACCACCCATCCTGCCGGCGGACACTCCACCAGCCGCGACTGGAGCCGCGGGCGGCGGCGGGGCGCTGAGGGCGATCACCGTGTAGTCCTCGGCACGCTTCAAGACGGCGGCATCCACCGCGACGCCTCGGTTTTGAGCCTCGAAGAGGCTGCGCGAGGCCATCGATGTGCCGAGCACTGGCGCCCAGCCGCCAGCAATGTTCCAGCTTCCGTCCGACTGCTGATGCTTCTCGATCTTCGCGACCGTCTTCTGCAGCGCCTTCCGGACGCGAGCGTTCAGCGCCGGTGTTGATGCGCGTCCGTCAAGCTGCGACATCAGCATCGACGAGAGAAAGGTGTCGATGCACGGGCCCAGCTTTCGCTGGATCTGCGTGCCCTGCCGATTGGTGATTGCCAGGCCGTCGGTTGGACTCGCCTCGATTTGCTGCAGGACAAATGCGAGTGCGCGCTCCACCTGCGGGTTGTACTGGCTGCCGGCCTGCAGGAGCGCAAGGGCCGCCACCGCCGTGTTGGCGACGTCGTTGCCGCTCGATTCCAGCCGCTCTCCCGGCCGCGCCGAGGAATCCTCGCCTCCGTCCTGACCCCACCCGCCGTCGGCGCCCTGCACCGACGCCAGCCATCGGGCCCCTTTGGCGACCGCAGCCGATACCCGCGGCGACGCCGCCGCAAGTTTCGGTTCGGGCGTGGTGTGCTGAGTCTGCGCCCAGATTGCCGCGCCCCCGACCACAGCCACCGACATAACAACTGCCAGGAGTCTCATACCCTCTCCTTTCGCTTCCAGTCCTTCTTTTGGACGATGCCCTCGCGTCAGTGGCTGTCACGGGGCACGACACGCCGAGCCGGTGCGAACTCCTCCCGTGGCGTCACACGGTAAAGTGCGACGGCTCTGGATGCCGACACATCAAGACACCGCGGCAGGGACGATGTTCCGGCCACCTGCGCCTTGTAACTGTCAGAACGAATGGACCCGAAAATCTTGCACGCCGCCGCCGGAACCCGTTCGTAATTCAGAGCGTCATCGGGACCAAGCTCGTGTTTCGACACTAGAATTGCGCATCATGAACAGGCGGGATTTTCTGATCGAGGTAACAAGCGCGATTGCCGGAGCCGCCGTCTACCCGTCACGGTCGTTCGCACAAAACGGGATAGATCTGTCCGCTATTCGCAATCGCGATGGTTGGAGGGTGCAGCGAGACGGATACTCGCCGGGATGCAGCTCGTGATGGGTGAACGTCCTAAAACGACAGAGCTGGCACTGGGAATCGTGACGCTGGAAAGCGAAGAGAAGCCCGTCTTCACCCGAAGAAAGATCACATACGTCAGTGAGCGGGGTGACGACGTCCCCGCCTATCTGCTCATACCGCAACCCCTGAAACGACGCGCGCCCGCGATGGTCTGCCTTCATCAGACGATCAAGATAGGCAAGGACGAGCCCGTGGGCCCGGAAGGCAACGCGAATCTGCATTACGCCAAAGAATTGGCCGAGCGCGGCTATGTCTGCATCGTGCCCGACTATCCCTACCTCGGCGAAAATGAATTCGATCCTTACCAGCACGGCTACGTCAGCTGCACGATGAAGG